>CAWHUK010000031.1:0-89382 GCA_963832535.1 uncultured Acidobacteriota bacterium | reverse complement strand
AGACTCTGTATGAGTGAAAGGCAGTCGATGACAAACATTCTGGAGGATGCCGTTGGGAACTGTTGCGGAGCTGGTTTCTGCGCGGCTGTCTGTCCTTTGCTGGAGACCTTTACGCCTGCCGATCTTGCACAAGCAGTTTTGAGCGAAGATGTTCCCCAAGGCGTGATCGATACTGTCTCGACCTGTTCTCTTTGCGGTCTCTGCAATGAGGCCTGTCCCAATGGCGTGGATATCAGCAATCTCATAAAGCGTGCCAGGGGCTGCCTAATAGAAAAAGGGGCCGTGAATCCGGAATTGTACCGTAGCTTGTGGGTCGATCACGACTGGAACCTGTTTACGCTATTTCGCAAAGAGTATGGTCTCGACAAAGTCTATCAGGGCTTGATCAAAGATCACTGTACGACCCTGTTTATGCCGGGCTGCGTGCTGGCCAGTGAGGGACCGCGGCTGGTGAGGCTGGTTGCGAATTGGCTTTCCCGCCAGGGGGAAGACACGGGAGTATCGGTGCAGTGTTGTGGCGCGTTACTGGACCAAATGGGAACTGAAGAGCGGGCTGAGCGGTATTCATCTCAGCTATGGGACCAGATTCGACGGACCGGCGCCCGGCAAGTCGTCACTGCTTGCCCTACCTGCCAGGCGCGTATGCTGGAAACGAAACAGGCGAGTGAAGTAACTGTGGTTTCCCTGTTTCAACTCATGGCCGAAGCCGGCGTTGAGGCGCCAGCTTCGAGTGCCCGGAGAGTGACAGTTCATGACTCCTGCAGTGATAGAGAAGGCCGGATCGGCGCCCAAGTGCGAGCGTTGCTGAAAAATCATCAATTGGTCGAAATGGCCCACCACGGTAGAAACACGATTTGCTGCGGATCTGGGGGCGTCGTTTCGACGATTGCCCCGGAACTTTGCCGTGAGCGCGCCGAGCAACGACTCCAGGAGGTCAGAGACACCAAAGCAGACACCTGCGTAACATACTGTATGGGTTGTGCTCACCGTCTGGGAGCGGAATCAAGTGGCAACATTCGCCACATTCTTGAGTTGGTGTTCCAGGAAACCGTCGACCACCAGGAATTCAACTCTAAGTCAGTTGCCCTGTTCGAAGGCGAGCGCGGCCAAGAGAACTACGATCTTCTGCAAACTTCAAAATTGTCGGTCTGAATTGCCGGATGGGGTGCGCTTGGCGCGGGCGTAAGGGATAAATAGTTGACGCCGGAGAAGGATGACCTTAATTTAGGGAGAGTCGCTGCCCATCCGATTTTCGTCCCGCAACCTGGGGCGTTCGTAACCGTGAGGCTTTGCGATTGGCACCCGGCAGCTTTGCACTCTGGCTGCAAACTGCACGTTTCATGATATCCAATAAAGGTGGTGAAAGAATGAGTAGTCCTCAACTGAGCGTTCAAGCTATTGCCGATAAACCCTGGGCGGAGTTGTCCTGGCAGGAAAAACGGGAGCGGCGCTTCCAGAATTGGCTCTCGGCCCCCGGAATTACTTTCTCCAGCCCGGAGGCGCAAGCCGCTTACCGGGCTCGGGTGACAAGAATTGTTAAATCTGTGCGGCTAGAACAGCCGGATCAGGTGCCCTGCATTTTGCCGGTTGGGCAATTCCCCCTGCATTATGCCGGCATTACCACCCGCGCTGCGATGTATGACGCCGAGGAAATGAAACGGGCGTGGCGGTTGTTTCAGCGCGATTTCCCCAGCGACACCTGCGCCGCCCCTACTTTTGTGCTTTCTCCAGGCCGGGCCAATGAAATCATGCAAAGCCTGATCATGAGGTGGCCCGGTCATGGCTTGGCCGACGATGCGGAGATGAATCAGTACGTCGAAGGCGAGTACATGAGGGCGGACGAGTACGACCATCTGCTCAGGGACCCGGGCGATTTCTTCTTGCGCGTTTATTTGCCCCGCACCCTGGCGGCCTTGGCGCCTTTGCGGAAACTCACTCCGTTCCGGTACACGCTCGGAATGTCCCCCATGGTTTTTGCCGCCGCGGGGCAGCCCGACGTACGGGCGGCGTTCCAGGCAATCGTGGATGCGGGCAAAGAATACGCCATCTTCCAGCAGGCCAGCGCCGAAATTGCCCGGGAAGGACAGGCTGCCGGCTTCCCCCTCCTTGTCGGCGGCATGGCGCATGCGCCGTTCGACTGTTTGGGCGATACGCTGCGCGGCACTCTCGGGATCATGGCCGACATCCATCGGCAGCCGGAAAAGGTTCTTGCGGCCATGGAGACAATTACCCCATGGATCATTGAGGGCGGCGTCTCGGGCTCTAATGCCTCTGGCCGGCCGGTGGTGTTTATGCCACTGCACAAAGGGGATGACACCTTCATCTCCGACAAGAATTTCGAGATTTTCTACTGGCCTACGCTGAAGAAAGTCATTCTGGGCCTGGTGGCGGAGGGATGCGTCCCGCTGCTCTTTGCCGAAGGAAAGATGAATCGCCGCCTGGAAGTGATAAAGGACCTTCCCAAAAGCTCGGTACTCTGGCGGTTTGACAGTACCGACATGGCCCGCGCCAAGAAGATTCTCGGCGACGTGGCCTGTATTGCGGGCAACGTGCCTGCTTCCATGATGTGCATGAGCACTGCGCAGGAGGTTAAGGACTACTGCCGTAAGCTGATCGAAGACTGCGGGCCGGGCGGCGGCTACATCCTGGCTGGTGGCGCCGACGTGCACAAGACCACCCCTGCTCATCTATACGCCATGATGGATGCCGTCAGCGAGTGTGGTGTTTATTCGACTTAAATCAGTTGCCCTGTTTGAAGGCGAGCGCGGCCGGGTGACGAACGAGCCAGGGAGGGGAAGCAGAGATGCAGTAGTGGAAGTATTTAAAAGCTTACCCTCAGAGCAAACTGCCCAAAGCGGCGCTCGTCATGGTTCCCGCCTCTAGCCGACGAACCTAGGCCGCCCTTAAGCTCCGTAACTTCCAACGGAGTTGTTGTTGCCCCGTCGTAGTACAGGTTCGCCGTGTTGACGTAGTAGTTATGGTGGTTGAGAACGTCGAAGCCTTCAGCTCGGAATTCCATTCCGACGCGCTCCGTCACTTTGAACTTCTTGCTAAGCGCCGAATCGAGGTGCCACGCTCCTGGCCCTGTGAATGCGTTGCGATGGGTCATGTTGCTCGGAAATGGCCCAAAGTCCGAAATGCCTAATGCGGAATCAAGTGGTGCGAAACTGGCCGGTACTGGCACGGTCAACGCCATGAATTCGTTCGGACCGGCAAGCCGTGGCGAGCCGACATGGTAACTCGCGATCGATGTGCTTGGCGTAAGACGCGGAATGGTACAGTCATTGTAGTTGTTGGTAAAGTCAAAGATCGAAAATGGAGTTCCGCTGCGGAGCGTAAAGATTCCCGACAGCGCCCAACCACCCAACACCATGCGTTCGAAGTGAGTTCCGGTCTTAAACCACGGTGTATTCCAGATCGGCGACACCACAGAACGGCGCCGCACATCATAGTCGGAGTTACCCCAATCGAGTTTCGGATTGAGGAAGTTCAGGTATCCATAAGAAGCGATAAGCTCGCCCTGAAGGCTATCCGATGAGGCGGTCGAACTCAGGTCGTCGAGTGAGTGCGCCCACGTGTAGTTTGCGACAAGGCTGATGCCGGTGCGATGAAGATCTTGTGTCTGAAACCTGATATTGAAAGCCTGGTAGCTGTTGGCTCCCTCACTACCATGCATCCAGATGACTCCATATTGATCGTTGGGACGGTTGAGAGGTAAGGCCAGGGAATCCCCAAGATAGAACTGACCGGCGCCCACCATATTTACTTCTTCGTTGTCGTAGAGATGAACTCCGTGCGCGCCGCTGTAACTCAGCTCAACTACCGAGTTGTGCGTCACTTCACGCTGTAAGGCAAGGCTCCAGAGCTGAGTCTGCGCTACCTTGATATTTTGGTCCAGCATCTGCACCGAAACGGGAGGCAGATATTGTTGCGAAGTGCCGAAATTAGTGTTGGTTATATAGGTGTTGCAAGTGCTAACCGAAGCCTGGCACGTTGAAGTCAGCACGGCGGTCGCTGGAGGATTGAAGCTGGAGTTATAGCTTATGCTGGCGAAGTCGCGTTCGTAGCTGATGCCGAAGCCGCCACGGAGGCTCGTCTTCCCGTCACCGAAAACATCATAGGCAAATCCGATTCGGGGTGCGAAGGCGCCCCAGCTTGGAGCGTACATTTGCCCGATTGCGCTTTTGTCGGCAATCTGTATGCCGCCGCTTCGCAATCGCTCCAAAATATTGGAACCGGCGCCAAAGTAGAAATTGGAATCCAGGCTTTGGTTGCCGTTGTGCTGCACGCCGTAATGCTCGTAGCGCATGCCAAAGTTGAGGCTCAGACGCGGTAACACCTTGAAGTTATCTTGCGCGTACAGCGCCCAATCTTTGTAACGGTAGCTGCGCGCGTAAGATGCCGGAGTAAGAGGAGGCGCCATGGCGCAACCAGAATTCGTATTCAAGTCGCTAACGCTGCCGCTCGCCCAATAGGCAGGATTTGCAACGCAAGGCAGTTTCCCCTGCGCATTCACTCCAGCCTCGTAGGAAACCAACTGGCTCCCCCCCGAAGTTCCGGCGGCGTTCACCAAGTCGTTCAAGCTGTCCTGCAATGCCCAGCCGAGTTGCTCCTCTGCCTGCGCGTAAGGGGAGTATGTGACATTGAGTTGCTCGTAAGTGGACTGGCCTCCATAGCGCATCAGATGCTTGCCCTTGTTCCACGCAAGATTCGGCTCGAATTGAATCGTATTCTGCGGTCCCTCATCCGGCACGCTGCCCGAGCCTCCGCCTGTGTTTGCCAAACCAGGAAATTGAATGAAAGCCTGGGTTACCGGGTCGCTCGGCGGGGTTATCACGAGATTTGGAGTATTGACAAGGGATGCATTGAAAGACTGTGCATTGTTGAATCGGGCGAAGCTGAGCTTCGCGCTGGCGAAGAGGTTATTCGTAAAACTGTGCGAAAGCGAATAGAGATAGCTCTGATTCAGATTCGTGGCGCCAATATCGTATTGCGGGTATGCGCTGTAAAAATAGGAACCTATGAACTGATTCAAGTTCTCACGGGCTGCGCGAAAAAACATCTGGGTTTTGCCGCTCGGGTTGAAGTCGACGCGCCCCACCAGCCTGTATGTATTCTGCGGAGCATCACCGCCGGCGTCGAACGGTGCTGTGAAGTTCACGGTGTCAAACACTGGGGTTGCAAAAGGAACCGCCGTCGTACCGTTTACGTTATTGATCGGATAGCCGGCTGCATTGAGTTGTCCGGCGGTGGTGACGGCACCGGCGGCGGGATACGCGCCAGTACCAGATGCCTTGAAATATGCCTGCGCGTTCGCCGGCAGTATGGAAATAAAGGACGGATCAAGTACCTCCTGGGTCTCGGAGGCTTCACTCCGCACCAGCGTCCACTCTGTGCTCAAAGAGATGAAGAGTTTGCTCTTGAGGATGGGGCCGCCGCCCAGGAAGCCAAATTGATTGCGCGTGTATTGCCCCTTCGGAAGGTCATTTACGAGGTTGTTATACGTGTTTGCGGTATAGGCGGAAAGGCGGTTGAACTCCCAAGCAGAGCCGTGGATCGCATTGCTCCCAGATTTTGTGGTTACGTTGACAACCCCGCCCGAGGCGCGCCCGTATTCGGCCGTATAGTTATTGGTAACGATGCTATACTCCTGCACGGCGTCGACGGGAATTGCTTGGCCAACTGAAAAACTGAACACATTTATGTTTTCTACACCGTCTAGAAGAATCTCTGTGCCTGACTGCCGCTGCCCGTTGATGGAGTAGCCCACGCCACGATTGAGGATATTTTGCCCGCTGCCGCTATCGGATGTCGTGTTATCGCTGTTGCTGACGTCACCTAGCAATGCGATAAAGTCGTAAGGATTGCGCGTAAGGCTT
This sequence comes from uncultured Acidobacteriota bacterium, assembly GCA_963832535.1. Taxonomy (GTDB): domain Bacteria; phylum Acidobacteriota; class Terriglobia; order Terriglobales; family Acidobacteriaceae; genus Telmatobacter. The sequence continues at coordinate 83,503 of CAWHUK010000031.1, read as the reverse complement.
GGCAGTTGCGCCAATTGCCGGGCGTCGATAATCTGCGAAAGCTCCTGCGATTGAGTATTCACCGCGGCGCCGCCCTCGGCCACGACATGTACTTCCGTGGTGCTCGCAGCAACCGGGAGCTTGGCGGTAAGCGTTATGTGGCTACCCACCGTTACTTCCACTTTGGTAATGAAGGGTCTGAATTTGCTGGCGGTCACGATGACTTCGTAAGTAGCCGGTTCGAGACCAACCACCGTGTAGTCGCCGGTAGCAGAGGTTTGTGTGATCCTTGCGGCATTTGTGCTGAGATTCTTGACCTTTACGGTAGCTCCTGTAACCGTCGCTCCGGACTGATCTGTAACGGTTCCGGCAACCGAACCTGCTTCGGCTTGTCCGAATGCGAAATGTGAGAGGAGTGAGAAGTACAACACAAGGAGCAATACGCTAACAGTAAATCTCGTTTTCATCGCTCTTGCTTGCGGAACGGTAAAACAGATCCAGTATCGATTCTCAGGAGGTCTTTTCTGTTTCATCGTGTCTATTCGGCAATTCTGCTACCCGCCGACGCAGGTAGGAAGGTCATATCCAGTTTCAGCACCGCGTTTAACTCGCCCACGTTCTTAGCGCCACCGAGAAGCTGCGCTATCACCTGACCAACGCGTGGGATCGGAGATTGCTTTCAAGCGCCGAGAACACAAGAGATCGGAGAACTGAGTCTCGCGCCGCATGTCGTCCTTAATGTGTTGAAAACTAATTCAACTATAGCTTGATTGAAGTGCTTTGTCGATGTTTAAATGAAACTGTCACGTTGCGACAACTTCAAAAAAACACACGCCTTGGGAGCAGATCATTGTGGCGCCGTATCGAAAGAATTTGTGGTAAAAAAGGGCTCAATTCTACGCTGCTTCGGATCACATCGTGTTCGCCGCGCGCTCCGATTGTTGCCTTTGGGACTGGTCCTCGGCGGCCTCTTCGCTGGAGGTATGGTCCTTTCGTTGGTGCAGAGCCTGGGCTTTTTTCCGGCGAGTGGCGAACACCATTTCACCCTCGTTCACTATCTCAACTTTCTATACGATCCTGAGTTCAGAACTTCGCTGCTATTGACCTTCGGGCTCGCCAGCGTCTCCACCTTGATTTCCGCGGTCTCAGGTCTTCTCGTGGCCTTGCTCCTCAGGAAGATTGCGCAACGGAGCCGCGTCTCAAATGTTCTGGTGCAGATTCCCATTGCCGTTCCTCATCTGGTCGTGGCGCTACTTCTTCTCGACGTCATCGCTCCAGGTGGATTGATTGCGCGCATGGCGTACGCTGCCGGCCTGATTAAGATTCCTTCGGATTTTCCCGTGCTGGTCAATGATCGTTACGGATTCGGAATCGTCATTGCTTATGCGTTGAAGGAAACTTGGTTTGTCGCGCTGATCATTCTCGCCGTGCTCGTTCGTCTCGGCGAAGAGTACGATTCGGTGGCGCGCACCCTGGGCGCATCGCCATGGCAACGATTGCGCTATGTCACGATGCCTATGATCAGTCCCGCTTTGATTTCATCCGCATTGGTCGTGTTCGCGTTTATTTGTGGAGCCTTCGAGATTCCGCTTCTGCTCGGCCGGCAATATCCCGCAATGTTGCCGGTTATTGCTCAGAGGAAGTTCATGAACATTGACCTGGCCACGCGGCCCGACGCCATCGCTGTAGGCCTCGTGATCACCTTCATCGCCGCCTTCTTGCTCGCGGCCTATATGCGGCTTGCGAGGGCGCTCACGGGATTGGAAAGGCCCATCATCTTCTAATGAACCAAGTTGCACGACCAGCGATTTTATTGCATAGACCTATCAGCTTCGGGCGAACGTGCGCGTTCTTGGGGATCGCAGGCCTTGCACTCGTTTCGCCAGCACTCCTTTTGCTGTGGTCATTTGCCCGCCATTGGTACTGGCCTGACCTAATACCGCGAGAACTTAGCCTCCGAGCCTGGAATTATGTCTTCGAGCCGTCCTCTGGCGTCCTATCTGCTTTAGTGACCAGCGCTGGCATTGCCATGGGTGTTACCATCCTTGCGCTCGCGGTCTCGCTGCCAGCCGCTCGTGCCCTCGCTCTTGAGGAGTTCAGAGGGAAGCGCCTGGTGGTGCTCCTTCTTCTTTTGCCAGTCTTCGCCCCCGCTTTGGCTTCTGCCATGGGACTCCATGCGCTCTTCTTGCGGCTCCGCCTGACCGACTCGGTATTGGGCGTTCTGCTTGTGCACTTGATCCCAGCGGCGCCCTATTGCACGCTTATGCTAATGGGTAGCTTTGCCAACTTCGATACCGATTGGGAAGCGCAGGCGCGCACACTCGGCGGCAAGCCCCTCGCAGTTTGGTGGCATGTGACCTTGCCCGCCATCGCGCCTGGGATGGCCGTAGCCGCCAGCTTTGCATTTCTGGTCTCATGGAACCAATATCTGGTCACTCTCTTCATCGGCGGCGGGCGCATTATCACGCTCCCCCTATTGCTGGTTGCATTTCAGCGAGGGGGAGATGCAGCGCAAACCGCTGCCCTCTCGCTCGTCTTCCTGGCGCCCGCATTGCTGGTGTTCGTCGCCGTGGCAAGATCACTGAAGCCTATTTCCTAGAATTGCGATGAATCTAAGACTCCATCGCCGAACCACTTTTGTCTGGGGCGTTCTCCTCTTCATGTTGGGCTGCCAAGCCCACAAAGCGGACACTCGACTTACGCCGACTCCATCTCAATTTGCTGCCCTACCCTGGGAAGATCTGGAGCAGCGGGCGCGCGGCACCACCGTGAACTTCGCCATGTGGGCGGGCGACGAAGATCGCGACCGTTATTTCCAAGAAAAGGTTTCCGCCGAGCTGAAGCAAAGATTCGATATCAAGCTTCGGATCATTCCTCTTGGCGATACCTCGGAGGCTGTCAATAAGCTACTCACAGAAAGAGCGGGAGGCAAAAACACCGGAGGCTCTATCGATATGGTTTGGATCAACGGCGAGAACTTCCACACGGCGAAGCAAGGGAGGATTCTTTGGGGCCCCTTTGCCGAACACTTGCCAAGTATTCGCTTTTTCGATGTACAAGCCAGAGAACGGGACTTTGGCACCGATATTGAAGGCTACGAAGCCCCCTGGGAGCGGGCTCAGTTTGTGCTCGCCTACGATTCCTCCCGTGTCCCCGATCCTCCGCGTTCGATCGACGCGCTGCGTAGTTGGATCAAAGCGCATCCTGGCCGTTTCACCTACATAGCCCCTCCGGACTTTACCGGTTCAGTCTTTATTCGTCATATTCTGCTCCACTTCGGAGGAGGAGCGAGGCCCTTTGAATCGGGTTTTGACCAAGGATTGTACGAGAGGACCTCGGCACGAACCATCGAGTATCTTAACGATATCAAACCATATCTTTGGCGCCATGGCGACACTTATCCACCGACGCTAAGCGACCTCAATCGCCTTTTTGCGGATGGCGAGGTCGACTTCACCATGAGCTATGGTCCAAGCTTCGCGTCGGAACACATCGCCCGCGGTGATTTTCCACCAACTACCCGGACTTTTGTCTTTGATGAAGGCACTATTGGCAACTATAGTTTTTTGGCAATTCCTTTCAATGCAACCAATGTTGCCGGAGCACTGGTTGTCGCGAACTTCCTGATGTCCCCCGAACAGGAACTGGATCAGGCACGCTCACTCGACAACATATTTGCCTTGGCGCCGGAGCGATTAACTCCGGCTGAACGGCGCAGCGCGGAATCGCTGCTGCGCGGACCGGCTACGTTATCGGCGGGCGAACTCATGTCCCATGAATTGCGAGAGCCCGACGCCGAATATTCACGGCGCTTGCAGGATGACTGGATCAGGAAGGTGTTGGAGAAGTGAACGTGGGCGCTACAGAACTGGAGCTTCGTGGAGTTTCGGCGGGCTATGCCGATTCGCCGGTCTTGTACGACATCTCACTACGGATCACCGGCGGCGAGTTCCTGGCGGTCCTCGGGCCTTCGGGATGCGGGAAGACGACGTTGCTGCGAGTGATCGCAGGTTTGCTGCGACCTGTTGCGGGTGAAGTGTTATTCGACGGCGCTCTCTTCACGGATGTTCCAACGGAAATGCGCGGCGCGGCTGCCGTATTTCAAAAGCCACTGCTCTTTCCTCATCTCACGGTGGCGGAGAATGTGGCTTTTGGCCTCACAATGCGAAAGGTTGCAAAGCCTGAAATCGCGCACAGGGTGGCGGAGGCCTTACGGCTGGTTGAACTCGAAGGTTACCAAACCCGGCGACCGAATGAACTCTCCGGCGGGCAGGAGCAACGCGTTTCGCTTGCCAGAGCTGTGGTAACTCGTCCACGGGTTCTGCTTTTGGATGAGCCGTTTTCCTCGCTCGACACTGGCCTAAGAATCAAGATGAGGGCTTTCGTTTTGAACCTGCAGAAAAAATTAAACCTTACGACGGTCTTTGTTACCCACGATCAGGAAGAAGCGGCAACGCTCGCCAGCCGAGTTGCTCTCCTGCTCGATGGAAGAATTGAGCAACTGACTTCGCCGCATGGCATGTACACCTCGCCGCGTACCGCTCGCGCAGCAGCCTTCTTAGGGTGGAAAGTATTCGAAGGCCGGCGCAACGGAGCGGGGATGGAGACTCCGATTGGCTGGTTCGCGGTCTCTGGACAGCAAGATGGCGTTCTTAGCGATGGACGCTGTCAGATTGCCTTTCATCCTTCAAACGCACGCTTGGCCAAAATGGATTCCGATGCAACATCCGTTCTTAATTCCAGCATCATCGGCAGCCTGGACGCTGTCGTCGACCTCGGTACACGGATTCGTTTAATTGTTCGACTTCAATCGGGAGAGTTGTTGGAAGTTGACGAAAAATTCGAAGGATCCGGCTTAGGTGAATTGAGGATTGGGGAAAAGGTCTTAGTCCAGATTTCAGCAGAAGCCTTATGTGTCTTTTGATGTCTCACGTCTTTATGATATTCGCTATTCACCCTATGCAGAAGACGTGTTTTGAAACGGATCGAGGAGTGCTTCGGCAGACCGAAAGATATGCTTTGTCCAGCCCGCCTACTGCGGCCCTTTGGCGCTCTTGGAAAACAGCGGGACGTGGAACGGCATCTCAGCCGTGGACGCCTTCTTCTGCTTGGCGCTCGCGTCCTGGCGCAGAACGGTGCGCTGCGAATTGATGCACAGCCAGCCGCCGCGCACACGCTCGAAAACATGCGTAAAGATGCCTTTCTGGTCCACGGGGCCTGCATTCACTTTGTGGTGCAGCGAGTAGGTTCCGTTCACCACAGCGATATCGCCCAGCATGCGCACCGTGATGACCTGCTGCGTAAGGTAAACCGTCTTGTCGTCGCCCGAGATCACCTGCACCACTTGCTGGTTGCGCGTGGTCACGTCGCCGCTGGCGGAAACGTCGATGAACAACGGAGAGAGCACCAGTTCCAGTCCATATTGATCGCGACGGTTCACCGCGTCGGCCCAACTGTCCTCAATCTTCTGGAACTGCGCGACTTCGGGGCTCACCGCGGAGGTTACGCCCGGTTGGTCTGAAGCCGGAGTGGCGGCGGCTGCCGGCTCGGGCGCCGGATTTTGAGCGGCTGCGGCGCAGCACAAAAAAACGACAGAAGCAAAGCAAGAAAACCAGCGATTCATGTGCGATTTGAACTCCAGCCGGAACCGAGGGGCCTATAAAGCATCATAGCTCCTTGGACTCGGCAAGCGGGCCGGACGGGAGCGGAAGACTCCGTCCCCTGCCCGAGCTGTTCAGCAGTCTTTAAAGAAGGTTTTGCAGCCGGTCGGTGTTGTGAATGGTGACGTTGGACTCTTCAATCGAGATCCAGCCGTCTTTGCGAAATTGCCCGAGGGTGCGGGTGACGGTCTCGCGGGTGGTGCACGTCATCGAGGCCATCTCCTCGTGAGTCAGCAGCAGAGGGAATCTGTACTCGCCGCTCTCGGTATGTTCGCCGATCTGATGCGACAGCTCCACCAGCAGGCGCGCCAGGCGCGCGGCCACGGTTTCGGCCAGCGCGATGCGGCACGCGTCCTGCAATGCGAAACGGTACTCCTGGCAGATGCACTGCACGGCGCGCAACTGGGCTTCCTTGTGGCTGCGCAGGAAGTTGAGAAAGCGCTCGCGCTCCACCGGGCGCAACTGGGCCTGGGTCAATGACTCCGCACTCACTTCGTAAACGCCATGCGACAGCACCGCGTAGAGGCCGAGCATGGAGCCCGGGCCAGCGACGCGCACGATCATATGGCGGTCTTCGTGCTGGCCGGCAGTCAGTTTCAAATAGCCGCTGCAGATTAGATAAAGGCAGCGGGCTTCTTCGCCCTCGGAAAAAAGAGAAGCCTGAGCGGGCAGCGAGATGGTGCTAGTGGCCAGCTCCAGGTCCGCCAAAACCGCGCTGCCCAGCGAGCAAAACCAACCGGGCCGGCGATTAGCGCAAGCTGCGCATCCCAACGGCGACGACCGGGCCATGTGCTTTGGCCGCGGGTGCTCTGCAATCGAAGTCTGTGTGTCCGCCATCGTCTCTTCCCGTGCGATCCCGACAACGCCCGTCGCCTCCGCCGTTTCCCGAGCCTGATCCCACTCTGCGCGAGCTCCGATTGAGATCGAGATGCCCTACAACTTCCCCGAATCGAAGCATCCAAGGTGAGTTTGCTTGAGGAGCTGCGCTTTTGGATGTGATGGGGCTCACGTTGATGGGGAGGGGACCTGGCTCGCGAAACTTGCTCTCACCGAGCAACAATGCGAAGGACTCCCAGTGGAGCCGCACCCGCATTCATCCGCAAAATCAGACACCGTACCTTTGTGATGAACGTCACCGATAGCCAAGACACCAAGAACGTAATCTGACTTGCGTGTGGTGATGTTCCACACCAACTAGCAACCGTCTGAGGGCTCTGGCAGTGGTGGCGCTCACACGGAGGAATCGCTACTTTCAGTGGGGTAATGCTGCAAACAAATTGGTATTCTCTTTTTGAGTTGTGCCGATAAGATCTTTTGAGGCGGTATTTTTCATGCATAATGATGGACCGGTAACGCGATTGCCAATCAATGCGGCTCCTGGGAAGCAACCGGGACTGCGAGTTTTTCTGTTGATGTTGGGCGCAAGCATTCTATGCGCCACCGCGCTGGCAGCACCGCCCGCGAAAGATAAGCCGGCGGCCGCTCCGGCACAGGCAGCCGCTCCCGCGGCAACCTTTGTCGGCTCCGACACCTGCGCCGGTTGCCACGATCAGGTGGCCAAGGATTTCGCCAGCAATCCTCACACCAAGATGGTCGAGATGCCCGGCAATCGCAGCGGTGTGACCTGCGAGAACTGCCACGGCGCGGGCAGCGAGCACGTGGCCGGCGGCGGAGACGCCACAAAGATCTTCGACCCCGCCAAAGCCCCGGCCAATGAAGTGGACGCAAAGTGCCTGAGCTGCCACGCCGGAACGCACCCCAACTTCATGCGCTCGCCCCACGCCAAGGCGAATGTGAGTTGCGTTAGCTGCCACTCGATTCACGGCGGGAACGTGCAACTTCCCGGCCATACAGCCGCGAAGGCAGTTCTGAAGCCCGAAGAGGCCACGATCGCTGCCGGCGCCGGCTATCGGGAAAAGTTGTTGAAGGCGCCCCAGCCCACACTGTGCTACCAGTGCCATACCGATATCAAGGCATTCTTCGACATGCCCATGCACCACCCGGTGCCCGAAGGCCTGGTCTTGTGCACCGACTGTCACAACGTGCACGGCACCTTCCTGCCCAACAATCTGCGGAACGTGGCCGATCAGGGCCAGATCTGCACCAAGTGCCACATGGACAAGCGTGGTCCTTTCGTGTTTGAGCACATGCCGGTCAAGGGCCAAGGATGCCTTGCGTGCCACACGCCGCACGGTTCGCAAAACCCCCGGCTGCTGAATATGCCGAACGTCAACGAGTTGTGCATCCAGTGTCATAGTCTGGTCGCCGCGGATACGGTGCACGGCATCAGCAACGCATCGGCGGATAGCGTGCCATGCACGAGTTGCCACACCTACATTCATGGTTCCAACATCAATGCGGCGTTTCTCCGGTAATAGTTCTGGACTGCGCCGCGCCCACGGATCCAACGGTCGGCGCGGCCCAGGTTCCGGACCGATTTTGCACATGGGTTCAGGTCTTAATGCGATCGACTTTTTTTAATCAAGCGAGGCTTCATATGATGAACATAGGCTGGTTTTCTCGGTTCTCCAATCAACAGGCCTCTTCAGCAGGGGCGCGGCGCATCGCCGGGGGCTTTGGAGTCGCCATTTTGCTGTTGCTGACGGGCATCGCGGCCGCCCAAAATTCGGCCTCGCCAGCCCCTGCGCCCGACGCAGCGATGTCTGTCCCGGCAGGGTACTCGGCACATTCGAGCGTCGATGTTGGCGGGCGCATCACCCAAATGGCAGGCAGCGGCGCCATGTACGACACCCTGGTCAATCTGCAGTCCGGCCCGCGTGTGTTGGGCCAAACCTTCCAAATGCGCGCCCTTCCGGGCAACAAGCATTCGCTCTTCGATCACCTCTCGACATTCAGCAGTGGTTACGGGGGCGAGCCCTACGCCTTCTCCAAAGTGGACGTCGACAAGGGCAAGTTTTACGAGTTCTCTGGGCTCTTCCGCCGCGACCGCCAATACTTCGATTACGACGAGCTGGCCAACCCGAATATCGCCAGCGGGTATTCGATTCCGATTGGGCCGTCCACGGCGCCAACCGGCTCGTATGCCTGGCCGCAGGTCAACGATTCGCCGTTCCTGTTTAACACTGTGCGCCGCATGACGGACACCAACCTCACCCTGCTTCCGCTGTCGAAGGTGACGTTCCGCTTCGCGTATTCGCAGAACGTTTTTGAGGGGCCGAGCCTGACCCCGAGCGGCAATGCGGTAGCTGGATCAGAGGTTCTGCTCCAGGAATATCAGCGTCAAAGCAGCGACGATTTCACAGGCGGAATCGACTGGAAGCCGGTGCAGGGGACCAAGATCACCTACGAAGAGGAGATCGACCACTACAAGCTCAACTCCAACTTCACCATGGATCCCGCGTACTTTACTGTGCAGGAACCGGACGGGACCAAGGTCGCCCTGCTGGCGAGCTACCAGAGCTCTTTGCCCTATGGCTATAACAGCTCAACCGGCGCATTTACCAACGCCGGCTGCAACGCCACCAGCATGGCTGCCGGCTCCACGCTTCTTACTGCAAATCCCGGTGGCTTGCCGATCATCAATCCGGCGTGCAACGTCATCAGCAGCTACATCCGCTTACAGCCAATCCGCGAGATCTTTCCCACTGAGATCTTCCGGCTGCAAAGCACGAGCATCAGGAACATCTCGATGAACGGCGACGTCCGCTACACCAACTCCAACATGAACCTGCCAAACTACTACGAGGACTACCAGGGCTTGGATGGAGCGAAGCGCGAGCTCAACGAAGCGGGATACGCGAACGCCAAGCGGGAGGTGATTGCCGTCGATTACGGTATCGCCTGGCAGGCGACCAAGACCGTCAGCCTCGAAGATCAGCTGACCTTCTCGAATGTTCACCAGCCGGGAACCGCCGAGTTCACGAGCGGGACCACAGTAGCGGACTCGTCGACAGCCTGCGCAGCTCCAAACGTAACCATCAACTGTACGGCACTGACCTCGACCCCGGCGACAAGCGGCGCGCCGCCCGATGGTCCCTCTGAGGGCGGCCCCAGCATTGGCGCGCCTGCTTTCGGCTACTTCGGCCAGCGGTACGTGACCAATGACACAACGGTGAGCTGGGACGCTACGCCGCGCTCCACGTTCTCGCTTACTTATCGCCACGGCAATCATGTCATCACCGAGGGCGGGAATATCAGTCTTCCGGTCCAAAACGTCACATGTGCATCTACTAACCCTCAGGCCTTCTGCGGAACAGTGTCCATCGACGAAGACGGCGGCATCTTCAACGCCGCCCTGCGTCCCACAGACAACTGGGACATCAACGGCACCGTCGAGATGCTTTACGACGACAACGCGTTCACTCCTGTGGCTCCGCGGCAAACGAAGCACTACAGGGTGCATACCATCTACAAGCCAAAGTCGTGGGCGACGATTACAGGCGCATATAACGACCTGGAACGCCATAACAACACGAACAACGCAGGCGCGGTCGTCGGGCCCAATTATGTCGGCCCGCTGGAGCACGTCGATCACAGCCGGGTCGTGAGCCTGGGCGCGGAACTGCTGCCGAACGAGCACTACGGATTCGATTTCAATTACGCCTACAGCGGCGTGTACGCGTCAACCAACACCTGCTTTCAAGGCGGTGCTACCCTCCTGCCGGGTGGCACCATCGGGCCTGGCGCCGCAACCGCGAGCGGTCAGCTTTGTACCGCTGTCTCAGCCGGTCATGGATCGCAGACCGTCTTCGTCGGGCCTGCACAGGACTTCCTGGACGCTCCGACGCAGTACGGATCGGCTGCCCTGGCACTGTCCCCGGTCACCAAGCTCCACTCCAATATCGGCTACCGCATCAGCTCAGTGAGCAGCAGCGAGTTCTTCAACGATGCGCGCGACGTCCACGGGCTTGAGGTGTCAACCTATCAGTCTCCTTTTGTGAATCTTGCCTACACCATGCACCCTGGGTTGATTTGGAAGGCCGAGTACAACTTCTTCGGTTACGGCGAGGGCGGTCCTTCCGGTGCTCAGTATTGCAACGTCAATCCCGCCCTTCCAGTAGGCGACACTGGCCCTATACCGGTTGTACCTTGCAGCTCTGTGCCGAATACCGGGTTGACTGGGCCGGCATACGGGGCTACCGCGCCACGGAACTTCCACGCGAATAACGTTGTCCTCGGAGTGCATTATGAGTTTTAATTGAAGTTGCAGTACACGGCCGGCGGCGCTTCAAGCGTGCGCCGGCCGCGCAGATCAAAAAGGAGTCATACGATGAGCAAGACGATTCGATCTCTAGTAGCGCTGGCCGCAGTGGTTCTTTTGGCCGGCGCTGTGGGCTTTGCCCAGTCCTCTGGGGAAGCGACCTACAAGGCCAAGTGTCAAAGCTGTCACGGAGCGGAGGGCGTTCCGAACCCCGGCATCGCCAAGGCCATGGGCGTCAAGCCGGCCACCGATCCGGCCGTGAAGGCCGACACGGAGGCGCAAATGATCACGATCACGACCGACGGCAAGGGTAAGATGCCGGCGTACAAAGGCAAGCTCACCGACGCTGAGATCAAGGATTCGGTGAACTACTTCCGCACCTTCGCCAAGTAAGAGCAAGCGTTTGTGAAGCAAACCAAAGTGTAAGAGAGAACAAGGCGGCGCGGTCGTCGGTTTCCATGCCCCCGATCGCGCCAGCTTTTGTGAAGCGGCTGTTGTTCCCATCTCCATTGCGGCGCCAACGGCTTGAAGCCGAAGGCTTTGATCCAGGAAAAATCCAGCGGCAAGCGCACCATAGCGCTTACGAGCGGGCAAACAACCGAGGAGTTTTGTCATGATTAAGTTGATTCGTTCCCAAATTGTGCTGGCCGCGGCAGTGTTGCTGGCCGGTGTCTTCTGCTTCGCGCAAGACGGAGCAGCTACCTACAAAGCCAAGTGCGCCATGTGTCATGGTCCCGCCGGCACGCCCAGCGCGGGCATGGGCAAGGCAATGGGCATCAAGCCCGTCTCCGATCCTTCAATGAAGGCCCTAACGGTGGACCAGATCGAGGCCGCGGTAAAGAACGGCAAGGGCAAGATGAAGCCCGTCGCCGGGTTGTCCGACGCGCAGGTGAAAGACGTAGCCGCGTATTTCAAGACCCTGAAGTAGGCCGTACAATCGCCGCAGAAGTTTGAAGGCAGGCCCGCTATCCTCCAGTGGGCCGCCTCTGCATGAAGGCTGAGGGAAACGTGTCTTTGCTACAAAAATTCCGCGAAGAGTGGCTCCGTCCGGCGCTGTTCTTCGGTAACAATCCCATCAGCCTGGCCGGCGGGGCCATCACCACTGCCTCCGGCATCACCGTGATCAGCTATTGGGTGGTGGAGGTTGTTTTCAGGCGGGTGAGTGGGAACCCGTATCTGGGCATTATCTTCTTCCTCATCCTGCCGGCGCTGTTCCTGCTGGGACTGGCGCTCATTCCCATCGGCATCGTGGTGCGGCGCAAGAAACTGCAGAGAGCCGGACGGATTCCCGCTGTATTTCCCCGCATCGACCTCAACGATCGCATCTTCCGTCACGGCCTCGACATCGTGCTGGTAGCCACCGTCGTCAACTTCCTGGTGGTGGCCACGGCCAGCTATCGCGGCGCATCGTACATGGACTCGGCGGAGTTCTGCGGCGCCTCCTGCCACGTGATGTTGCCGGAGTACACGGCCTACCAGATCTCCGCGCACTCCCACGTGACCTGCGTCGAGTGTCACATCGGCAACGGGGCCGAGGCCTACTTCAGCGCCAAGGTGAACGGCACCAAGCAGCTCGTCGAGGTCAGCTTTCATCCTCTGGCTCCGCTCGCGCCCAAACTCGTCCCCAACTATCCCACGCCCATTCCATCGCCGGTCACCAGCCTGCGCCCGGCGCGCTACACTTGCGAGGCCTGTCATACGCCCACGCGCTTTGACGGCGACAAGCTGCTCGTCAAGTCGAGTTTTGCCGACGACGAACAGAACTCGGAATCGCAGACGGTGCTCATTCTGCATCTCGGCGGAGTCGATTCGCTCTCGCACTATACCGGCATTCACGGCGTGCATCTTGGTCACATCGAGTACGTCGCGACCGATCCCACACGCACTACGATTCCCTGGGTCGAGCGTCGGAACCCCGACGGCTCTCTGACCACCTATGTAGCTTCGGCGCTCAACGGGGCCCAGCCTCAGGGTGAGCACCGCGTCATGGATTGCATCGACTGCCACAACCGCGCCGCGCATACGTTTGTCACTGCAGAAGAGGCCATCAACCAGGCCATGGCCAGCGGCGCCATCAGCTCCTCACTCCCCTTTGTCCATAAAGAGGGCCTGGAACTGCTTAAAGCCGCCTACCTCAGCCAGGAAGAAGCCGGCGTCAAGATTCCCCAACAGCTTGAGTCCTTCTATCGCGCGCAGAATCCCGATGTGCTAACCCAGAAAGCCGCGCTGGTGAAGCAGGCAAGCCAGGAATTAGTCCTGCTTTACGACGAGAACGTGTTTCCGTATATGAAGGTGACCTGGGGAACGCATCCCAACCACATCGGCCACCAGCAGTATCCCGGATGCTTCCGCTGCCACGACGGCGACCATGTCGCCAAAGACGGCGCCAGTATCACGCAAGACTGCTCCGCCTGCCACAACCTGCTGGCTGTGGAAGAATCAAAGCCCAAAGTTCTCTCCGACTTGGGCATTCAGACGGAGGTTGTCGGGAGCAAACAATAAGCGGGGAGCGATCGGTTCAGGGATGTGCGCCATGCTGTCGCCGCGCTCGAATCGCAGAAGCCCCGGCGTGCGGCTCCCGATTCCCACGTCAAGTAATCCACTATCTGATTCCTCCTGATCGCTATACAATCAGTGCCAAGCTCAAACCCATTTGAGAGCCGCTGCCCAAAAAGCAGTTGGCGTAACGACGTCGCCTCAGGGACGATCGTGTGAGCGTAGAGCTCGATGCGAGACTTGCCGAGTTTGTGTAAGGCGAGGAATAGGATGCACCTACGAAGCCACGGTCTGCCGCTTGCAACTGTTCTCTTAGGCAGTCTTGTCACCGCTCCCATCGCAGCAGCGCAAACCTCGCCTTCCGCGAGCGCATCCACCCGTACCACCGGCGATTGGCGCAGCACTGTCCCCTTCGCCATTCCCAACAGCAAACCGCCGATGAACGCGTCTACATCGGACCTGGGCGCCGCGCCCCCCGACCAGGTTTTGAGCAGGATGCTGCTCTTGTTCAAGGCCTCCCCGGCCCGGCAGCAAGCGCTCACCGCGGAGCTTGCGAACCTGCGAGATCCATCCTCGCCCAACTTTCATGAGTGGCTCACCCCGTCGGCATTTGCCCAGGCTTACTCGAACTCCCCCTCCGACGTTGCTGCGGTTACGGCCTGGTTAGAGAGCCAGGGCTTCACGGTCGCTCCCTTGCCGGCTGGCCTCGGCTGGATCGAATTTTCCGGAACGGTGGGGCAGGTCGAGCAGGCATTTGACGCCCAAGTCCATCTCGTCACCACACCGGGCGGCACGCGCCCCTCGCTCACCACCGGCATCTCGATTCCCGGCGCGCTCGCGCCGCTCGTCGCGGGACTCGTCTCGCTTGACGGAGCCGTTTCTGCACCCGCGCTCACCACGCCGCAGCCGCTCACCGTCTCCCCGGCCGATCTTGCCGCCCTCACCTCGCCCGCCAACGCCGCCGCGCTCACGCCCCGGCTCGCCGCGCAGCTTCTCGATTTCACATCCACAAGCGCCGACTCAACGAACAACAGGGGCGCCGGCGAAACCATCGCCATCGTCTCGCGCAGCAACGTGAACGTCGCCGACGTCGCCGCCTTCCGCTCGGCCTTCGGACTGCCTATCTCGCCGCTCGCCATCGCTCTCAACGGCCCAGATCCCGATCTTGCCCCCGGCATCGTCCCCGGCCTCGCTAACGACCGATCCGAAGCCACTCTGGCGGCTTCGTGGGCAACCGTAGCCGCGCCTGGCGCGCAAATCCTGCTTGCGCCTGCGGCCAACACCAGCGCCACTGACGGCGTGGACCTTTCCCTCGCCGCCATCGTCGATCGGCACTTGGCCAATGTCGTCGCCGTCGGCTACTCGGCGTGCGAAGCCTCGCTGAGCCCCGCGCACCAAGCGTTTTACGCCGCGCTGTACCAGCAGGCCTCCGCTGAAGGCATCTCCGTAATTACCGCTTCAGGCGATAACGGCGCCGCGGCCTGCACCCCGGCAGGCGAAACCGCGCCGGTCACCACCGGCCTTGCCGTCAACGCGCTGGCCTCCACGCCATGGAACACCGTTGTGGGCGTGGCAGGCTATGCAGCCGGCGGCCCTGCGGCAGGCAGCACGGCGCTCGCGGCATGGTCGCCCGTCAACGCGGCCGATCCGGCGTATGCTGGTGGTGGCGGCAGCAGCGCTCTCTACGCCAGGTCAAGCTGGCAGCCCATTCCGGTGCAGCTTGGCACAGGCACAACAACTGCCACCCATAACCGTCTTCTGCCCGATCTCGCTCTCCCGGCCGCGTTCGATTCGGGCTTCAATCCCGGTCTGGCTTTCTGTCTCAGCAACTCGACAGTTTCCTCTGGGGCTTCCTCCGGCTGCACCCTCGTGCGCAGTGGCGGCAGCGGCGTGGCTGCAGCCATCTTTGCCGGCGTTGCGGCTCTTATCGATCAAAGGTATGGGGCGCAAGGCAATCTGGCGCCCAGTCTCTACGCCACCAGCCGCACAGATGGCGTCTTCAACGATGTCCAGCAAGGCACCGCGCAACTGCCCTGTGCTGCCGGAACTCCCGGCTGCGGCGCCACCGGCCAGATCGGTTATACAGCCGCTTCGGGCTACGATCTCGCCACCGGACTGGGCGTGCCCGATGTGCAGCAGTTGGTCAACAACTTCGCGACTCCTGCCGTTACGAGTGTCACTCCCAACATATCCCTCACCGTCTCGCCAGTGCAGGCGAATAACACCTACAATCCGTCGGCGGTTGTCACTTTTACGGCGAGAGTGGTCGATCCCACCGGCGCGGGCATCCCCGGGGGCACGGTAACAATCTTCGATTTGTCCAACGACGATACCCTCACGCCAGACGCCACGCTGATCTCCAGTGGAAGCACCGCCTCGGGAAGCAGCGCAGCCTTTACTCTTGAGCTATCGAATTTCTACAATTACTCAGGCCCGAGAACGTACAACCTCGGCATCTTTTACACCGACCCTACCGGGACTTACAACTCTTTCGAGTCGTCCACGCTGTTGTCCGTCACATTGGAGTTGAGCCCGACTGTTCTCCAGATCACGCCTTCAAGCAACTCGCCCGCCCTCGGCTCAACCGTCACTGTCACCGTGACCACAAGCGTCGCCGCCAGCGGTCCGCCGGCGGGCAGCGTTCCGCCCACTGGCTCGGTCACGCTCAACGTCAATGGCGTGGCTCTTACTCCGGTGTCGCTCTCTACCACGGGCGGAGTTACGAGCGCCGCGTTCAGCTTCCAGGTCACCGAGGCCACGAACTCGATCGTTGCTTCCTATCCGGGCGATAGCAACTACAGCGGGACCACGACCCTTCCGTATACTCTTACGGCGAGCAGGGCCACTACTGCCGTGATTCTTACGGCGAACTACACCTCGGCCGGGCCGGGCGTGGCTGAGGCGTTCACTGCCACGGTCACTCCCACCGCAGCTCTCTCCAACGGCGCCACGCCCAATCCGACCGGAACCGTGCTCTTCTACGACGGCACGGCCGTGATTGGGAGCGGGACGTTGAGCGCAGTGCCCGGCACTGACTACTCCACGGCCACTTTCACCACACAAACGCTTCCCGGCGGCTTGGATTCCATCACGGCCGTCTATCAGGGGGACACAAATTACGGCTCCAATACGTCGAATGCGCTCACCATAACCATCCAGGGCTTTACCCTCACGCCTTCGCCCTACAATCCGCCCGAAAATCTTGACATCGTGCAAGGCGGGGCAGGCTCAGAGTCCTTTATCGTCACCAGCGTGGGCGGCTACACCTCCACGGTTCAGGTGGACTGCACTGTTGCCACGCAGGACGACATGACCTGCGCCACCAGCCCGCAGCAGACTACGCCCACCGCCACAGTCACCTTCGTGGTGCAAACCTACCAGACCGGAGGCCCGGAGTACGCTAATAAACAAGGCAAGCCCAAGTCCCTGTGGCCGGGCGCGGCGGGTGGCGCGGCGCTGGCCGCTCTGGTCTTCTTCCTGCTCCCCTTCGGACGCCGTGCGCGCATCTTCCTCCGCGAAGGCCCGCGGCGGTTCCTCGTTCTCCTCATGCTGCTCGCCGGGTTGGTTGGCGCGGCTGTGGGCTGCACCAGCACGGCCACGCTCGCGCCCTACGGCACGCCGCTGGGCGCTTCCACGCTCCAGGTCACGGCAACCGCCTACGTCAATAACGTTGTAACCAGCCAGAGCGTCTATTTCACCGTCAACGTGCAGGCGCCGTAACCCTCTCGCAAGCGAGCGCCCAAACAGAACCCGCGGCCGAGTTACAGACACTGTCCTACACTGGAATGCGATGGCTGGTGGCGCCAAGAATGCGCGCGGAGCGGAAGAGCGGAGGATTGCCGCATGGCGTAGCCGTGCGCAAACGCAAGACGCGCCGCTGAAGCGTAATGCGCATGAGTGTTTCGACATTGTGGGAGACGTGCACGGCTGCCTGGGCGAGCTGCTGGCGCTGTTGTCGGCTCTGGGCTACCGCGTGGAGCGGCGGAGCGAGGATATGGAGGTGACACCGCCGCCGGGAAGGACACTGGCTTTTGTGGGCGACCTGGTGGACCGCGGTCCGGCGGCGCCGGGCGTGCTGCGGCTGGTGATGGGCATGGCGCGAGCGGGCACGACGCTGTGCGTGGCCGGCAATCGCGATGTGGAACTGGTGCGCGCCATGAAGGGCCGCGTGGCGCAGGTGTCGCGTGGCATGGCGCGGACCCTGGATCAACTGGCGGCCGAGCCGGAGAGTTTTCGCGCCGAGGTGGCGCGTTTTCTGCACGGGCTGCCGAGCCATCTGCTGCTGGATGACGACCGGTTGGTGATTGCGCACGCAGGATTGAAGGAAGCGCTGCAGGGCCGCGCTTCAGCTGAGGCGCGGGCATTTGCCTTGCACGGGGAGCTTGCGGGCGGGAGGGACGTGGCCGGTTTGCCGGCGCACAAGAATTGGGCTGCCCAATATCGCGGCAAGGCGCTCGTGGTGCATGGGCACACGCCGGTGTCAGCCCCCGAATGGCTCAACAACACGGTCAATCTCGATACCGGGTGCGTGTATGGCGGGCATTTGACGGCGCTGCGCTACCCAGAGCGCGAGACGATCTCGGTTCCGGCCAAGGCGATCTATTACACACCGCGCCGGACGTTCCCGCCAGACCAGGCGCGAGATCTGAAGCGCAAATGAGCTGAAGGTGCGCGAGTCTGGAGACGCATGAGGCCGCCGGAGGGCGAAAGGTCGGGGCTTGTAGCCGGTTGCTTCGTCCGGACTGGGAATCAACATACGGATTGGCGGCAGCGGCCTGTTCGATTTGAGGCGAAATTCCGCGAAAACGTAGTTGCATTCCTCCACCAGGAATAATTATGAGGCCACGGCTATGAATCAATGATGACGGTGCATGTGCGCGCTAATGTCGGGCCAAAATTCACGAAACACGTTGGTAAGAGCGTCGCGCCCGACGGCGTAGGCGTATTTTTCAGTGTAGCCTCCTGCGGTCTGCGTCTTGCTGGGGTAATAGGCTAACGAGACTGCCTGAGAAATACCGCGTCCGAGAATCTCGGAGGCATTGAAGCTGTTTTTACCATGATAGTTGGGGGTGATAAGCTCGCGCGAGGCGGCGTAGATGCCGCGCTTGAAGATACCGCCCTCGCCCATAGCGTAGTAGCGTTCGTCCTGATGAAAGACTGTGGGCATGGCCCAATCGACCATGTAGTTGCCGTCAGTCTTATCGAGATAGCCGCGCCAGTAATAACCCCAGTAGCCGCCGACGCCTTTACCCAATTGAGAGTGCGCGTTCGTTCCTTCCGCAAGCACGGAAGTGATGCCCACAAAGACGAAGGCCGAGTAGTCGAAGCTATTCCTGGTAGCAATCATGAATGCTTCGCGAGGCGTGGGCGGGGGCGGAATGACGCCGGCGCTCACGGCGCGGTAATTGGGCATGATGCCGAGAATGCGTTTGGGTTGCGGAGGGGGCTTGTGGTTGCTTGTGGATGCGGACGACGCAGGCTTCTCGGCAGACTGGCCGTGGCTGGGCGGGGTTGGGCTGGAGGACTGGGACGGCGGGGTAGCCTGCTGCGGCTCGGGGGCGTCGGGCAGTGCGGCCCGAGCCATTGCGGCGCTCGCGTCCGGCTCTTGCGAACGAAGAGGAACGGTCAGGCCCGCGAGGGTCATCCAGATAAAAAACGGTCCTGCAATCGGCCAAAGATTGAAGCGCATTCATTCACCTATTTGAGAGCCGGCATCAGCCGGCGCGACCTGCCACGGGAGGCAAATCGGTTCCGTGGGAGACCGTTCGGGGCAATCCCAGTTGTCCAGGCTTTGGCCCGCCTGCCGGGGCTTCGATTCCAAAGTGCCCGCGCGCAAATGGGCTTTATGGCGCATCGGCAGTTTCTATATTTTAGACGCTTTTGCGCGCCCGCCGGACACATGGAATTTCCATCTTCCGCCTCATGATGAACACGAGCGCCTTGGAGGCCGATTTCCTCTCGATTCTCATTAGAAATGGCTGATAATCAGCGCCTTACGCCGCGAAATCGATGAAGCCACGCTGCGGATCGGTGGAGATGAGCTTGACGGTCACCCGGTCGCCCACGTCCAGTCCCTTCCCGCCATGAACAAGCATCCCTTCGACGTGGGGATCGAGGGTTCGCACGAAGGTTCCGTAGTTGTTCACGCCGGTGACGATGGCCTGGTAGCTTTGGCCGATGTGGGGGCGCAGCACGACTGCGGCGATGCGCTTTTGCATCTCGCGCTCCACCTTGCGCGCGGCGTCTTCCATCTGGGTGCATCGCTGCGCAATGGCGTTGAGCGTGTCTTCGGAGTAGGGCTGCGGCCCGTGGGCAAGCCACGCCTTGAGCAGCCGCTGCGTCACCATGTCGGGGAAGCGGCGGTTGGGCGCGGTGGAATGGGTATAGTCCTGCACGGCGAGGCCAAAGTGACCGGGCGACGGCTGATTGGGCTTCACCAGCACGTATTCGCCGGGCCCCATGAGCTTGACCACGGCCAGGGAGAGATCGGGAAAGTGGTCGGGATCCTTTTGCTTTTGCGCGAGCAGAAAATCGTTGAGGGCTTTCGAGTCGGGATCGGCGGGCAGCGTTGCGCCCTTCTCCGCGGCCAGTTCCACGATGCGGTCCCAGCGCTTGGGCGTGCGCACGATGCGGCGGATGGAGGCCACGCCGGCGTCCTCAAAGGTGCGCGCGATCACGCCGTTGGCCGCCACCATGAACTCCTCAATCAGCGACGTGGCGCGATTCTTTTCGAGGCGCGCAATATCGACGACCTGATCGGCGAGCATCACCGGCCGCGTCTCGATGGTTTCAAGATCGAGCGCGCCGTGCTGGAAGCGGCTGCCCGACATGCGCTGCGCCGCCGTGTCCTGCAGCTTGAGCTGCGCGGCCAGTTCGGCGCTGGCGGCCACCTTCGCCGGCGCCGGGCCCTTGCCCTCCAGCCACGCGCCCACGCTGTTATAGGCCAGTTGCGCGCGGTTGCGCACCAGCGCGCGATAGGCCTTGCCATCGGAAGCCGTGCCATCGGCATCGACGGCAAACTCGATGACCATGGCCGCGCGGTCCTCGTTCTCATTCAGCGAGGTGATGCCTTCGGAAAGCTCGGTGGGCAGCATGGGAAAGACGGTGACGCCGGTGTACACCGAAGTGGTCTCGCTCTGCGCGTGGCTGTCGATCACCGTGCCCTTGTGGACGCGCGCATCCACGTCGGCCACGCCCACCAGCACGCGGATGCGGCCGTCGGGCAACTGCTCGGCCCACTCGATCTGATCGAGATCTTTGGAGGTGTCGTTGTCGATGGAAGACCAGAGCAGGTTGCGCAGGTCGACAAGGCCATTGCCGGCGGAGACGGCGGGTTGCGCCTGGATCGCCACCAGTTCGGTCGCGGTTCCGGCGGGGAAATCGGGCTGAAATCCGTGCTCGATCATGGCGGCATGGGCCGCGGCCACAAGATTGAAATGAAACGGATGGCTGGAATGCATGGAAAATCGTGCTCCTGAACGTGAAATGCCAGCCTAACACGCTCAGGAGCCGAATTCACCAGGATCTGAACCGGGCCGGAATTACTACGGAACCGAGAATCCGCCGACGTCGCCAACTGTGTTGGGGTTTTAGGGATCTACTTCAAACAGATCGCCCCCACTGCCGTTCTGCAGCACAGAAAAGCTGACATGCCCTGACCTGCTGCGCCGGCGCTAGCATCGGATTCCCGCATCGTGACTTGACTGAGGCCAGAGTCGCGAAGGCCCTCACTCCTGGGGGCTAGAATACATATGGCTATCCTGGAGGAGGCGAAGTTGGAAAATGTCACTTGTCCGCCGTGTTCCCACTGTCGGAGCCGAATTCACGCGTGTTGTATGGACGGTGCCGACCGGAACTATTGCGGAACCGAGAAGCCGCCAATCCAGCCGGCGACATTGTTGTTGTTTACCGGAGGATCCACCTGGAAGATGTCTCCGCCGAAGCCGGTGACCAGCACCGTAAAGGTCACATCGCCGCTACCGTTGGTGGTGAATGAACTCTGGTTCGAGCTGTTATAGAGCTCGTAGTTACTAGAGCCGCCTAACACTCCAGCTTCCTGGGCTTGATAGGCTGTATTCGGCGATGCGCCGTTGAGCGTGAATATAAGCGAGCCGTTCGAGAGGGAGACGTTTCCGCTGGTCAAAGCGCCGTCGGGCGAGCTCGACGGGGAGCCAGTGGGTCCCTTGCCATTGATGGTGTTCTCCGGCTCCAGAGTGGACATGTCGACCGCGGAAGCCGGGTATTGCGGGAACGAACTCGACACTACGTTGGTTTGATATTCTTCCGTCGATCCGGATTCGAGTCCGAATTCGCCGGCCCAGTTTCCGGCCTGCGGAAATTGCATGGTGGTCCTCGAGTTTCCGCTGGAGTCGCTAGTAATCTTGCCGACGCTGAAGCAGCTATAGCTGAACGAACCGTAGATATAGTAGCTGGGGCAGAACTGCAAGGTGAAAGCGGTACTGGCTGTCACGCCGGTAAGCTGGACTGTCATGCTGCCGGTGGAATCCATAGTGATCTGGCCGCTGCCGGGGCCATTGTTGTAGGGAAGAAGCGTGTCCTGGTACTGCGTCGCCGCCGGAGCCGAAGCAGCGGCTGTAAAGCTTGACGTAAATGCGGTCAAGGCGGTCCCAGTGGAGCTTGTTACCCCACTCACCTTCACGGTGTATGTCGTGCTCGACGCCAGCGCGGCCAGAGGCGTGAAGGTGGCCGTATTGGCGCCGCCATCGTCGGTAACCTTGCCTGAAATGGCGGACTGGGAATCGCTAACCAAGATAGTGTCGGTATTCACCGTCGTCGCGTTGGCGGCCGCGGAGAACGTGATCTGGATGGTGGCGTTCGTCGCTACTCCGGTTGCGGCCGAGGCTGGCGAGATGGCCGTGACGGAAAATGTGCTTGTCGAACTGGGGTCGGAGCTGGGGCCGGAGCTAGGGCCGGGAGCGACCCCCTTTGCTGTTGCAACCGCTCAGGATCGCCAAAACAATCGTAAGCGAGAATGGCACTAAACCTGTCAAACCTGCCCGTTGGGATGTGCAAAGCATCGCGCCCAGCCCGATTAAGATACTTCTTCGTTAAATTAACTTTCGTCGATCTCCGTCTGCGCGCAACCACCAAACGCCAATAACAGACGTAATAGCGCGGCTACTCACAGCCGCGTCATGTACTATTGCACCGTCCCGCCCTAGCGGCGCGCGGTGCTCGCTTCATCCTGGTGGTACTGCTCGCCCGTCGCCTCCCCCGAAGACGAGATGTCTTCGGCGCCGGTCGCTTTCAGAAAATCTTTGGCGCGCTTGATCTCAGCGGCCGTGTCGCAATGTACCGACAGCAACACGCCACCGTTCTTGACATGGCCCTCGTACCGCTTGGCCTCGTACTCAGGAATCCCCGCGCCAACGAGCGCCCCCACCAGTCCACCCAGAGTCCCGCCCGCGCCTACGTCGGCCAGCGTGGCCACGATAGGACCAGCGGCGATCAACGGCCCCAGTCCGGGGATCGCGAGCACTCCAACTCCGACAAGCAAACCAAGCGTTCCTCCCAGAAGACGCCTCCGGCGGTCGCACCAGTGGCTGTGCCCTCTGGAGCCTTGGTCGCCTTGCGGTGCGCGAATTCGCGCGTGCTCTCCGAGTCTGCCGCCAGGACAGAAACATCGGAATTTGAAAAACCTGCTGTCAGCAGATGATCAACCGCGCTGTCCGCGTTGGTGAGATTGCTGTAAATGCCATAAACCGCCGTTTTTTTACTCTCCATGACCCCTCCACATCCCGTTGTGTGTTGTTTAACAAAACGGTTCACCAGCGCCGCTATTCGCCTTTGACGGTGAGCCGATTATCAGTCTGGCTCGGGTCCACCACCTGCGCTGCTGTCGAAGCCACCTGCTGCTTCTCATCCTCCGACGCCATGGGACCCTTGAGCGTGACCATACCGTCCGCGGGATGATCTTCACGTTATGTATAGGTCGACGGCTTATGGGCAGCTTGCTAATCGAACTATCCCTGTGATGCCGGCGCAGGTGCGGCGGTTGGCCGCACGCGGGGAAAGCGCGCACATCACACAATCCAGCGTTTTTCGCGTTTGTTTGGTAACGAATTTTTTCGCCGCGGTGGAGGGGCAAAAACTTGCCTTGCCGACGAACCCTGACCGCTGAAAGCGTGCCGCTAGGAGTTGGCGGGTAAAAGCTCATTCGCAGACTCCTCGTTCAGCCAAGTCGAGAAGGCCGCAAACTCTTCGTCGCGCCCCAGAAAATCGCGCACCATCTCGCGTCCCGGTTTTGACCCGCCCTGTTCCAGCACCGCCTTCCGGTAGCGCGCGCCGGCCTCGCAGCCCAGCAAATCCTCCCTGTCGAACTGTGCGAAGAAATCGAGAGCCATCACCTTGTCGAACAAATACGTGTAGTAATTCGACGAGTAGCCGGTCAGGTGCCCGAAGCTCGCATACATGCGGTTGCCTTCGAGCCACGTCCACGGCTGGAATTCGCAGTACAGCTCGCGCGTCACCACGTCGGGATCGAGCCCGGCCGGATCCTGATCGTGCAGATCGAGCGAGAGCGTGGTGTAGTAGAGCTGCGTCCGCACCCAATCCGCGCGCCCGAATGCGCCCGCCCGCTTCATGTTTTGGATCAGCTCGGCCGGAAGCACCTCTCCGGTCTCATAATGCCTGGCAAACGCCTGCAGCAGCTTCTCGTCGCGGAAAAACTCTTCCAGCATCTGCGAAGGCACCTCGACGAAATCGCCCTCCGTCGCAAACCCCGAGAGGCCCGCCCACTCCGTGTGGCCGCCGAGAATCGCGTGCATCAGGTGGCCGAACTCGTGGAAGAACGTCACCACGTCGGAGTATTGCAGTAGCCCCGGATCGTCCCCATCGCCGGCAGGAAAGTTGCAGATCAACGCCGCCTCAGGCAGCGCCCGTCCGCGCACGCCCGTCACCACCGGCGCCGCGGAGAACCACTTGTTCTTGCCCTCGCGCGGATGCATGTCGAGATAAAATCGCCCCGCCAGCCGCCCGCCATCGAAGACCTCAAACACTGAAACCGCCTCGTGCCACGCCGTCGGCCCTCGACCGCCGGAACTCCACCTTGAACAACTCGCGCCGCCGTCTCCAGCACGCCGGCCTCAACCTTCGCGTATGGGAAATACGGCCGCACCGATTGCGAGTCGAAGTCGAACTGCGCCCTCCGGAACTGCTCATACCAATAGCCGCGGCTGGTGATATCGATCGCCTCCAGCCCCGGCTCCCGCCCTCGCGCAAACTCCAGCACCAGCTCGTGCTCGTGCCGCGCGCCGTCGCGGCTGGCCTCATCCAGCTTGCCCAAAAACGTGCGCACGTTCGCCGCCGACTCCATCATCTGGTCGGCCGTCGCCAGGTCGGCCCAGCTGCGGAAGCCAAGCACGCTCGCAATCTCCTGCCGCGTGGCCAGCAGATCCAGCAGAATCTGCCGGTTCGCCGGATACGCGCGCGTGTTGTACGCCAGAAACATGCGCTCGCGCAGCGCCGCGCTGGCCGCAAATGTCATCACCGGCGTCATGTCCGGCGGATCGGTGGTCAGCGTCACCCGCTGCTGCGCCGCCCACGTCTTTTTGCGCCGGATGCCGCGCAATGTAATCCGCGGGCAGTCCCTCCAACTCCTCCGGCGTGGCCTCAATGGTCTTTCCGCCCTCCTGAATGTTGCGGCTGAATTCGAGCGAAAGCATCGTAGCCTTCTCGTGCAGCGCCTGCAGGCGGTCGCGCGTCGCCTGGTCCTTGTCCACGCCGGCCAGCCGGTAGCCCAGCAGCGTCCGCTCCACATAATGCTTCGTCGCCGCGCTCGCTCCATCCAGTTTGATCGCCGTCAGCGCGTCATACACCTCGCGATTCAGGCTCAACGCGCTCCCCGCCATCGCCACGCGCTGCGCCTCCATCTGCGCCTGGTCGCGCACCGCCTTGTCCGCGGCTACGGAGTTCAGAATCCCCGCCTGCGCTCCGGCCAGGCTCAGCTCCTGAATCGCCCTGTCGAACAGCAGCAGCGAGTTTTCCGGCGTGCGCTCGCCCTCCACGGCGAGCAATGCAGCCAGTGCGCTCTCATGAGCAGCCAGCCGTGCGCCCACCCATGCAGTCAGCGCCTCGGCCGACGCGTCGCCGCCAGCCTCCCACACGTGAATGTGCTGGCTCGCAGCGGCGGCAAGGGTTTCTGTATTCATTGCGGGGAAATCCTCCAAAATCTAGAGTAACAAGGCGCGATTCTGTGAGCGCATCTCGTTCAGCTTGCCGGACTTCCGAAAGGGCTTCCCCTGCCCACCGCCACAACCCGGCCCGCCTGTGACAAATCCCCACCCGCGCGTCCCGCATTGGCCGCGGCGAGGGGTAATCCCTATGGTCCTTCAGCGCTCGGCCGCCCATATTCGTCGGTTGCATTGCTCGCGAAACCCCTTTAAGATGCGTCAATTGAAAGAAATGCCTCCACGCGGTCTCCAGAACGGCGGATTCGTTCCCCGCAGCGGCAGCGGCCGTGCCGCGCCTGCGTGTAAGTAAGCTGTGCGTGGCCGTCCAGGGCGCCACACCTGCCGAGCTCTTTGCGCACGCCGAGCTCGCCATTAAAGACTCTGTTTTCCTAGAGTTCCGCCTCGATTTCCTGCCCAAGCCCGCCGCCGCGCTGCCCGATCTCAATGCCCTCCTCAAGCGCCGCCGCGACGTGACGGCCATCGTCACCTGCCGCCGCAAGTCCCTTGGCGGCCACTTCACCGGGTCCTTGAACGCCGAGCTGGAGATCCTCCAAAAAGCCGCCGAAGCTGGCGCTCACATCGTCGATCTCGAAGTCGAATCGGCCGAGCAGGCCACCCGGCCCCAGTTGGCCAAGTTCCGCGCCGCTCTTCGCGGCGCCGGCACCGTCCTCTTGATCAGCTCGCACGACTTCACCCGTACCCTCCGTCTCGAGGGCCTCGAACAGACCGCCAGGCGCATCGCTGCCTTCGCCCCCGAATTCGTCAAAGTCGTCTCCACGGCCCGCAGCCTGGCCGACAACCTCGCCATCCTGCACATGATTGAGAATCAATCGCTCAGCGCCCACGTGGTCGGTATCGCCATGGGCGAGGAAGGCCTCATCAGCCGCGTCCTCGGCCCCCGCGCCGGCGGCGCCTTCACCTTCGCCTCCGCAGCCGACGGCGCTGAAACCGCCCCCGGCCAGGTCTCCGCGCGCACCCTCCTCGACCTCTACCGCATCGAGCAAGTCGACCAGGCCACGCGCATCTTCGGCGTGGCCGGCAATCCCATCGCCCACTCCCTTTCGCCGCTCATGCACCTCACGGCCTTCCGCCGCGAAAACGTCAACGCCCTGATGCTTCCGCTCAAGGTTCGCGCCCTCGACGACCTGCTCACCGTCGTCCGCGACCTGCCCCTCGACGGTGTCGCCGTCACCATGCCCCTCAAGCAGGAAGTCCTGCCGCACCTCGCCAATATGGACCCGCTCACCGCGCGCATCGGCGCCTGCAACACCCTGCGCACCGGCGCTGACGGCAAGCTCTACGGCTTCAATACCGATGTCGCCGGTGTCGTCCGCCCGCTGGAAAAACGCATGAAGCTCAGCGGCGCGCGCATCCTCGTCCTGGGTGCGGGTGGCGCGGCCCGTGCCGCCGTCTTCGGCCTCGTCGAGCAGGGCGCTGAGGTTTTTATCGTCAACCGCACCCACGAGAAAGCCGTCGCCCTCGCCCGCAAGGCCAAGGCCCACGTTCTCAAACAATCTGCGCTCGCCAAACAGCGCTTCGACGCCATCGTCAACACCACGCCCTGCGGAATGACCGGCATCAAGCAGGAGCTGCCCATCAAAGAAAGCGAGCTCAACGCCTCGCTCGTCTTTGACTTGGTTTACACCCCGCTCGAAACTCCGCTCCTCAAGCTGGCCCACGCGCGCGGCCTCGCCGTCATCAGTGGCATCGAGATGTTCGTCCAGCAGGGCGCCCGCCAATTCGAAATCTGGACCGGCAAGCCCGCCCCAGAAAACGAAATGCTCCGCGTCGTCGAACTGGAGTTACGACGGCGGGGGTGAAAGCCAAGCCGCGAAAGCCGCATTTCCATTGGCGTTATCATGGTTGTGAGGATAGAGCTTCCCGCATGAAAGTTCGCGATGTGCTGGAGCTGATTCGGGACGACGGGTGGGTTCAAGTGGCACAAAAGGGCAGCCATCGCCAGTTTAAGCACCCTGTGAAGATTGGCCGCGTCACCGTGGCGGGTCACCCATCGCAGGAAATGGCCAAAGGAACCTACGGCAACATTCTCAAACAGGCAGGTTTGAAATGAAGGAATATGCGGCTGTATTCGAGAGAACATCGACCGGCTGGAGCGCCTACGTTCCAGACCTTCCGGGGCTGGGCGTAGCCGCCAAAACCCTTCCTCAGACCAAACAATTGCTGCGCGAGGCAATCGAATTGCACATTACCGGAATGCGCGAGGACGGTCTGCCGATTCCCGAGCCGCAAACACAGGTCATGCGCCTGGCAATCCCCGCCTGAATCGGCAAACCCGCCCCCGAATCCGAAATGCTCCGCGTCGTCGAACTCGAAGTCCGCCGCCGCGCCCAGTAAGTTCCGGTCAGGACAGGCTGCGGAAAAACTCGACCCAAGGGGCTTTGTAACAAGGGCACGGCTTTAGCCGGGCCGATAAAGTCAGCAGAATGAGTCGGGCTTCAGCCCCTGCCAATCCGAATTCGCGGTTGCGTCCTAATCCGAAATCCAGAGGATACAGTTGCTGAATCATGCTGAAAAGATTGGCATTCGTTTTATTGCTCGCATGCGTTCTGCCCAATATCTGGGCAACAACCAAGCCCGTGCCCGATCCCGCCGGCATGATTTGCTACATCAAAACGTCTTTCAATGCAAATATTACAATTATGTGAATTTTGCGCTATTGTAATACCGCAGATTGATCGCGCCCCGTCGCGGGGCCAACGGGCGGGGACGTGAGAAACGGAAACACACAACCTGCACCGAAAACCGACTCGAAAGGAGCCTCTCATGAAACTCTTCTTGAAGATGCTTCTGCTGGCGGCAATGGCGTCCGCGACAGTTTCACTCGCCGAAGTCGCATCAGGATCCAAGGACATTGTCGTCCTGCAACCGCAGGACTTGCCTCAGGCGGCTCGCATTGCAGGTCAATCCATGGACCTGCATTCGCTCGGTAATGGAAAAATATACCTTTACATCGAACAGCAGCAACTCGGCCGGCTCGTGATTTTGGACGTGACCAACCCTGCCCGGATCACGCAGGTGGGCTCGGTCAGCCTTGAAACACCGGCAGTGTTCGACTTTTCCTCGCCGCTGGGGGATTCCGCAACCCTGATCTGCCTGCGCGATCGTAGCGGATTTGCCGTTCTCAGCTTCAGAAACCCTAAGAATCCCCAGCTCATCGCGCCAAGCGCCCTGCTCCAGGGGAATCAGGCGCAAGAAATCAACGAGCATGCTCTGCTGATGACCTCCCTGCCTTTGCCCGGCTGCAGCGAGGCGCCACGGGACTATCGCATCGTTGACTTCTCCAACGTGCGGGAGCCGCGCATCCTGGACACAGTCAAAAATGTCCAGAAAACGCTGGTGAGAAGGGAAACAGGCACCACATTCCTGTTAGGCGAGGACGGGCTGACCGTAGTTCGGAGCCCAAATCAGGAAGCAATCTATTTGGCGGAAAGCAGCTACACGAACTAGACCCGATCAGCATGGATTCAATCATAATGGCGACGGTTGGCGCTTGAAGTGCCGCACCCCGAGGCCGACTTCCAGGGGGTGCGGCGCAAACCGCAGCTCGCCACTTTCAACTCAGCACAAACCTCGGGTGCCCCATCCTTGACACAGCTTCGATGCAGCTTCGCCGCGTCAAGGATGGGAGGCAGCCCCTCAACTTCCCACTCCCGACTCAGCACAAATCGAGGGTGCCGCCGGTTTCGCTTCTGAGACCCGCGATATTACGAATTCAAAGCAGAGCGGCCATCTTCTCGCGATTTAATATTCCATTCAGGCACAGGATCAGTTTTCTGGCGCGTCGTCTCATAGGTGCCAGGAGGATGACGTGAGGAAAGCCACCATACTGGTGTTCGCGGGATTGGCGTTTTTCGCGGGGTGCGGAAACCAGGCGAGTGATGTGGCGGCTGTTTTTAGGCAAAAGGCTGATGGGGATGGGGATTGGGACTGCCATATCGATGATATCCAAACGAGATCGATTCTACGAGGCGGCGGCCAAGGGCGCATTTTTCATGGACACGGAGGTAGCGGGTTTAGATCGCTACCTCCGCGGACGCCAGTGGCTCAAGCAAGCAGAATTTGTTGTGGCCGCCGAGATTGCGGGGCAGGGTAACATGAACTCTGTCGTTCGCGTGGCTACCAATCGGCGCACTTTCATTCTCAAACAGTCCCGGCCGTGGGTGGAGAAATATCCTGAGATCCCGGCGCCTTTCGATCGCTCACTGGTGGAGGCCGAATTCTATCGTTCGGTGAGCCATACACCGGCAGCGTTGTTTATGCCGAAGTTCTATTGGGTAGACGATGAGTCCCGCATCCTTTGCCTGGAAGACATCGGGGCCGTTCGGGATTTCTCGCATATCTATGCAGACGCGGGGGTGAGTCCGGACGAATTGAAGCAATTGTGCCACATCCTCTTTCTGCTGCACAGTTTCCGAAGCCGCATTGCGAATCGCGAAATGAGGATGTTGAATCATTTTCATATTTTCGTCTACCCCTTCCAAGCAGACAACGGTCTGGATTTAGACAGAATCACTCCCGGCCTCGAACAACTTGGCCTCAAGATTAAAGGGAACTACGCGCTGGTCCAATGCGTCACCAAGCTCGGTGAAATCTACCTCTCGGAAGGAGAATTCCTTTTGCATGGCGACTACTTTCCCGGCTCATGGCTCCACGGCATCTCAGGCGTGAGGGTAATCGATCTGGAGTTCGGGTTCGCCGGGCCACGTGAATTCGATCTTGGAGTAATGCTCGCTCACCTCGTACTTTCCGGTATGGAACATGCAGTAAAATCTCTGGGTTGTCAGTACGCATTATGGAAAGAGCTTGACCGGAAGCTTATTCTCAATTTTGCAGGGGTCGAGATATTGCGGCGCCTTTTAGGTGTGGCCCAACTCCCGATCGCTCGTGACCTCAGACAAAAGCGGGAGCTAATGGAAGAAGCGATTTCCATGGTGCTGGCATGAAACCGACAGACGCAAGGATCCCAGTCTGGATCGACACGGATCCTTCTGTGGCGCGCGGTGGGCACGAGGTCGATGACGGCTTCGCGCTGATCCAGGCATTTCATTCCCCGGAATTGGAAGTTCGCGGAGTGAGCGTAGTCTTTGGAAATGCTCCTCTGGACACGGCTTGGCCTATCGGTAGAGAGATCGTGGAGAAGTTCGGGCCGAAGGGACTGTGGGCATATAGGGGCGCTGCAAGCAGCGACGATCTGGGGAAGGAAACAGATGCGTCGCGGGCTTTGGCGCATGCGCTTCGCACCGGGCGATTGAGTGTTCTCGCGATCGGGCCGGTAACCAACATCGCAACTGTTTTGAAGTTGCATCCAGAACTCGCAAAGAACGTCATCCGCATTGTCGCTGTGGCGGGCAGGAGGCCTGGTCAGCGCTTTTGGTATAGCCCCAAGCGGGATCACGCATTTCGAGACTTTAATTTTGAACTTGACCCAGCCGGGTTCCAGATCCTTCTCGACTCCGGCATTCCACTGGTCCTGGTTCCATGGGAGATATCCTCAAAGGTGTGGATAACACGGGAGGATCTGAACCGCCTCAGCAAGGGCGGGCCGGCAGCAAGGTATCTTGTTCCACCAGCGCTCGATTGGCTGGCGTGGTGGAACACAAACATTGGGACCGACGGCTTCAACCCATTCGATACGCTTGCCGTGGCATATTTGACTTCACCCTCGCTCCTTCAGTGCTCCGAGCTTCGGGCAGAGATAGTGACCGCGCCGGACGATGTTTCCCCGGACGCAAACTCAGAGATGAAGCCCTATCTACAGGTTTCGGACCGTCTGAAGTCCGCTCCGGCTGTTACTTACTGCTATGAAGCTTGTCCAGAATTCAAAGAGGATCTACTGCAACGCTTGCTGCGAATGTCTGAAAAGTAGTTCCTCGCCGTATAACATTGACTTAACCGCGGTGTGCGGGCCGCGGACCGATTGAAATCGCCATAGAGCGCGAGACGCCTGCCGAAGAGCAGCAAGGCTACAGCTCCGGAAAGGTTGCCACGCGCCCTCTTTTGGAGAATGCCAATGTCTCGCATCCGCTCGGTTCTTGTTTCGGGGATCGTCTTCGCGGCCTCTTTTTGGCCGCTGCACGCTCAACTGGCCGGGCGGGGGAAAACAGCAAACGCGGAGCACGTCGCGATTGACGCGCATGCCGCGGCCACGCCGTTTCCGCACTATTGGGAGCAGATGTTCGGTTCCGGGCGCGCGAATCTGGCGATGCGCGCGAGCTACCGCAGCGACATGCGCCAGGTGAAGCAGATTACCGAATTTCGCTACGTCCGCTTTCACGCCATCTTCGACGACGAGAACGGCGTCTACAGCGAGGACGCGCAGGGCAATCCGGTCTACAACTGGTCCTATGTGGACCAGATCTACGACGGGCTGCTCGCCGAGGGGGTACGGCCATTTGTCGAGATCAGCTTTATGCCTAAGGCGATGGCTTCGCGCATGGACTATCAGCCCTTCTGGTACAAGCCCATCGTTGCGCCGCCCAAGGATTATGCGAAGTGGGAAGCGCTGATCTCGGCGTTTGCCCGGCATCTGATTGACCGCTACGGCATCGACGAAGTTTCACAGTGGTACTTCGAGGTATGGAATGAGCCGAACCTCGATTTCTGGGCCGGCGAACCGAAGCAGGCCACTTACTTTGAGCTGTACGATCACACGTCGCGCGCGCTCAAGTCGGTGAATCTGCGGATTCGCGTGGGCGGCCCGGCCACGGCGCAGGCCGCGTGGGTTGGCGACATGATCGCTCACGCCATTGAGAATAACGCGCCGTTGGACTTCGTTTCCACGCACGTCTACGGCAACGACTCTGCTGAAGACGTCTTCCACGACAGCCGCTCCATCCCGCCGCACGGCATGGTGTGCGAGGCGGTTCGTAAAGTACACAAGGAGATCGAGCGCTCCGCGCGTCCACAGCTGCCGCTCATCTGGAGCGAGTTTAACGCCACTTACTCGAATCAGCAGGAAATCACCGACTCCATCTACATGGGCCCGTGGCTGGCTGACACCATCCGCCAGTGCGACGGCGTGACCGAGATGATGTCCTACTGGACTTTCTCCGACGTCTTTGAAGAACAGGGCGTCATTAAGACCCCGTTCTATGGAGGTTTCGGGCTGGTGGCCGAGAACGGGATTCCCAAGCCGTCCTTCGATGCCTTCGAGCTGCTGCACACGCTGGGCACGGAGCGCTTGCCGGTGGCAGCCGATGACGTGCTGGTTACCCGCCGCAAAAACGGCTCGCTGGCGATCGCGGCCTGGAACCTGGTGGAACCCGGCGCCGGCGGCGCGAACAAGACCATCGATCTCGCTTTCAAGGACGTTGCCGCCGATGCGCACGCCACCATCCGCCGCGTGGACGCCGCGCATGGCGATACGCTGGATGCGTGGAAGAAGATGGGGAGTCCGAAGTATCCCACGCAGGCGCAGATCGCGGCGCTACGCAAAGCGGCCGAGATGGGCCCGCCGCACGTCGAGTCCCTGCGCGGCGGCCGGCTCGCGCTTACCCTGCCCCCCATGGGCTTGGCGGTGATCGAAATTCATTGAGAGGCCGCGGCGCGGCTCAGGGCGGCGATTGGGTGCTCGTCCAAACCCTGCCGGATGCGTTGCGTCTCGGCGCATCCTTCACCTAACCGCGAAAGCAGTGGCAGAGTAATCAATGATGAAATCGATGATGGGTCAGAAGCGAAATCCTGGCTTGAGTTGGCATTGATAAACGGCGGATTTCCCAATTTCAGATCCGTTCCGCACGGTGCAGGCGGCCCAGCTTAGATAGAGGTCGGGTTCAAGGGGAAAGACCATGGGAACGCCGTTGATCTCGGCCTCGAAACTTACGCCCTCTTGCATCGGGGGAAGGTTGAATTGAAGCGTGCGCCCGAAGATGACCGGATAAATCTGGCGCACTTCGGAAACGCTTCCAATATGAAATACCTCGGCTTCAAGAAGAAACGTTGCTGTGCTGGACCAATCCATGGCCGACGCGGCGATGACGCGGGCGTCGTGAGCAAATCCGCTGGGATCGATGCGCGTGAACGGGCAGGGGCCGGCAATGCAGGAGGCGCGCGCGTTGCGAAACTCATTGTCCTGGCCTGCGTCCAGTTGGGCGGAGCCGGTCGAGGCCTTCCAGTAGCCATCGGGAGAGCACGGTTTCTGCCGGCGGCAGGGAACATTGCCGCGATTGACCACCTCGAATACTTTGACCGCGCTGCCTATATTGACTGCGTTCTGGGAGTTCACCGTATACCGGACCCTGACATTGGAAACGACCTCCTGCGCACCGATCGAACTCTTGCCGGCCTGGTTGGGAACTGGCTCCATGGCGGCAATCACCAACTGCCTGGTTTCGGAGCGGAACTCGATAGGAATGGTGACATTGAGCGGCTGGTAACCCGGATGCTGAAAGCTGAGCATCAGGGTCTGTCCCGGCCAGATGATCCCGGGAAAGGCGATTTTGAAATACCCTGAGGCGTCGGATTGAGTGGTCAGGCTCGACGTACCGTGCGACGCCGTCAACAGGGCGTCCGCGACGGGCAACCGACTGCGCGGGTCTGAATCGCTGCGAATCACTGCGCCCTGAATGATGGTCCAGGCCGGGCGGTAGTGGCGCCGGACAAGGACGAGGACCGCTGCCAAGACGCCCGCGGCGACGGCGACCCAGATCACAATGCGTTTTTTGCGGCTCACTTGTTGTACCCGCGCACCCATACGTACAAATTGATTGGACGCCTGTTTTCGTGAATCTGCCGCCCGGCTTCGGATTACCTGTGGTCCTCATCCTGCATCTAATGAATGACTGCGGCATCCTCTGAACCTCATGCCGGTGTGCTCGCGTGCTTTTGCCGGGTTGATTTCGAAGTCGAAGCGATGATACGGCCAAATATCAGCATTGCCCATCCGCAACCATTCGGCTTCTCCCGCCGGGAGTTCCTGCGCCAGTTGTCCTTCCTGTCCGCAGCCCTGCCGCTGGGCAGTGCGGGGGCGGTGACGCCCATTCACGCGCAAGCACAAAACCCATTAGTGCAACCACGCACGCGCCCTGCGGCTTCTCCTCAACCAAGCGCCATCCCGCCCGAAGACGACCAGCTCCTGAACGACCTGGAACACGCCAATTTTCTCTTCTTCTGGGAGCAAACGAATCCGCAAACCGGATTGACGAAGGACCGCTGCAATGTGCGCGCCAACGATACCAGCCTGGCCGCCAGCATCGCCTCCACAGGCTTTGCTCTCACCGCAATCTGCATCGGCGAAAAGCGCGGCTTTATCGGCTACGCGGAGGCACGGCTGCGCGTCGTCAAAGCATTGTCGTTTCTGTGGCACAAGCTCCCCACGCATCGCGGTTTCTTCTATCATTTCGCGAATATCAACACCGGAGAGCGCATGTGGGACTCCGAAGTTTCCTCGGTTGACACGTCCCTCCTGCTTTGCGGCGTGCTCGCTTGCCGGCAGCACTTCGTTGATAAAGAAATCGGCGATCTGGCGCACGCCATCTTCGACCGCGTGGATTGGAGCTGGCTGTCGGAGGATACGAGCCTGCTGTCTCACGGCTGGACACCGGAGTTCGGATTTATTCCCTCGCGCTGGGATCTTTACAGCGAACTGATGATGATGTACCTGCTGGGGATGGGCTCGTCCTCCCATCCGCTGGATAGCGGGGCATGGCTGGCCTGGAAACGAACCATCTTCGAGTACGACGGCCTGCGTTACATCGGCTCCTTCGCGCCGCTTTTTGTCAATCAATACTCGCAAGCATGGTTCGACTTTCGCCACAAGCACGACCGCTTTGCAAATTACTTTCAAAACTCCGTCGTCGCAACCGATGTGCACCGCCTCTTCTGCCTCTCGCTGAACGTGCAGTTCCCCGACTATAGCAACGCGCTGTGGGGGATTACCGCATCGGATTCAGTCCACGGCTATGTGGTGTGGGGCGGGCCGCCGGCAATGGGTCCGATCGACGGCACCATCGTTCCCGGCGCGGCGGGAGGCTCGCTGCCGTTCTTGCCCAGCGCCACCATGCGGGTCCTGAGAACCATTCACGACCATTATCCGAATGCCTGGTGCCGCTACGGTTTTGTGGATGCGTTCAATCCCCTGACCGGCTGGTACGACACCGACGTGATCGGCATCGACACCGGCATCACCATGCTGATGGCGGAGAATGCGCGCACGGGATTCGTGTGGGAGACGTTCATGAAGAACCCCGAAGCCCAACGAGGCATGGACAAGGCCGGATTCGAGCCCGACGAACCCGTCGCAAGAGGACGAGGTCATCTATTCAACCAGTTGACGCGCCAACCCGCCTTCCCCGAATGGCGGATCGCGATCCGATGCTACCCGGTTGCCGCTATCGACTGTTCCGGCCCGCGCAGCCAGGTTTTCGCGTGTGAGGCCGAGGGGAGCGAAATCTTGCAGGATATCGACGAGTTGCTTCAATCAAAACAACACTCCTCGCCCGCCTCGCATCTTAATCCAGAGAGAAAAGACTGCGCATTCGACGGAGACTTAGGCCGGCGCTGAAACCCAAGCGCGGCTCCCTGGTTCTGAAATCGAGTGCACTGCACGTGAACAGACGGCAGCCACGAAGGAAGCGATGCCTTTCACCACGGAGCCAAAACAGCCGGACAGCGATCCTCAAAAACAGCAGTCCGAGCCGCAAGGGAATGCCGACAGCGCTTGGAAAGATCGCTTGCTTGCACTTAAGAACATTCCACCGGTACTTCATTTTGTATGGGAGTCGGGGCCGGCGGTGGTGTCATGGAACCTGGTCCTTCGCATTGCTGTTGCGTTCCTGCCTGTAGGCATCGGGATCATCGCCCGATTCATTATCGACGGCGTCAATCGCATCCGCTTTCATCAGCCGCTGCCGCAGCATTTCTGGTGGCTGGTTGTGGCGGAGGCGGGATTGGCGGTGCTCACCGGCATGCTCTCTCGCGCGGTGGACTATTGCGACAACCTGCTTGCCGACCGTTACACCCACCACGTAAGCGTGGAGGTGATGCGCCAGGCCGCCGCTCTCGACCTCACGGTGTATGAAGATCCGGTTTTCTACGATCGCCTGGAACGCGCGCGCGTGCAAGCCACCGACCGGCTCGCGATGATCCAGCAGATGGGCCGCCTGATCCAGCAAACCGTCACCGCCGCCGCGTTCTCGGCCGTGCTTCTTTTTTATTCGCCGCTCCTGCTCTTCCTGCTGATTGCCGGCATCGTTCCGGCGTTTCTGGGCGAGAGCCACTTCGCCTTTCTCACCTACGCAAAGAACTTCAGGCAAACTCCGATCCGCAGACAAATGGATTACCTGCGCCAGGTGGGCGGCAGCAAGGAGGCGGCGAAAGAACTCAAGCTCTTCAACCTGAGCGAGTTTTTAACCCATCGCTTCACCGGGCTGTCGCAACGGATCTACGAAGAAAACGTGAGCCTGAATCGGCGCCGGTTTTTCTGGGGCGCGGTGCTTTCCATTCTGGGTCAGGTGGGCTACTACGGGGCCTACGCTTATAGCATTCTGCGGACCATTCAGGGGCACTACAGTATTGGAGACCTGACCCTGATCACAACAGCCATTATGCAGGCCATGGGCAACATCCAGCAGGCATTCTCCACCGCTTCAGGGGTCGCCGACCAGGCCTTGTTCCTTACCGATCTGCTGGCATTCTTCGAAATGAAGCCGGCCGTGAAGTCGAAGCCCGGAGGTATGCGTGCGCCGCGTCCGATCGGCAGTGGATTCGAATTTCGCAATGTTTCATTCGCCTATCCGGGAACCAGCCGCCGCGTTCTCGAGCACTTCAATTTCACGCTTGGCCCCGGAGAGCGCGTGGCCTTGATTGGCGAGAATGGCCAGGGCAAAACTACCATCGTCAAGCTCATTACGCGGCTTTACGATCCTACGGAAGGCCAGATTCTGCTCGACGGCGTCGACCTGCGCGAGTACGACCTGGGCGATCTGCACTCTGAAATCGGCGTGATTTTTCAGGACTTCATGCGCTACGAAATGACCGCCCGCGAAAATATCGCGGTGGGGCGCGTCGAGGTGAAACACGCTCCGGAAGAGATCGAGTACGCGGCCGATCGCAGCATGGCGAGCGGCGTGGTGGCAAGACTTCCAGGCGGCTACGATCAGATGCTGGGCCGGCGCTTCGAGGGCGGCGTCGATTTGTCCGGCGGCGAATGGCAGAAACTGGCGCTGGCCCGCGCTTATCTGCGCGATGCGCAACTGCTCATTCTGGACGAGCCGACTGCGTCACTCGATGCGCGCAGCGAGTTCGAAGTTTTTGCCCGCTTTGCCGAGCTTACCTATGGCAAGATGGCCCTCCTGATTTCGCATCGCTTTTCCACCGTGCGCATGGCCGACCGCATCGTGGTGCTTGAAAATGGCCGCCTGGTGGAAGAGGGCAGCCACGATCAGTTGACGGCGCTGGGAGGCCGCTACGCCGCCATGTTTGAGATGCAAGCCGCAAGCTACCGTTGAGGACTAACTGCCGCTGAGGATTTGATGATTCGATGAGCCAGGCTGCAACAATCTCCGATGAGCCGGACGCGCAGGACAACGAAACGATGCAGCGCCTGCGCATGGCCGCGGACGCCGCCGCATCGTGGGAAGTGATCCATCGCCCGCGGGCAGCCGGACACTTTCCGAAACGCGTAGAAGCCGCCCGCACAGCGCTCGAGCGATTGGAGAGAATTCTTGCCCGGCAGTCCGTTGCGGACGTTCCCAGCGACCCCGACCTGGTGTCGCGGCGCTCTGCGCTCCTGGAGCTTGGCGCCAGCTATCGCTTGCTGCGGACAGCCATTACCGCCGTCTCCGACCGGCCTCGCGAGATTGCCCGTCTGCCTCGTCTGGTCCTTGCCTCAAGGCAGGACGAGCCGCGCGTGGCTGCCATCGCCCGCGCCTATTTCAGCGCCGTGAATGGAAAATTCTCCGCACCCACCTTCAAAGCCTTCATTCACGCCCTGCAGGCCCACGAACCGCTCAACGTCAACGAGTTGTGGAGCGTGGGCCCCTTTTTCAGGTTCGCATTGCTGGAAACAACCCTGGACGAAGCCCACAATCTGCTGGATTCTCGCGGAGAGCCTGCGCCTCTGCTGCTCGCACATCTGAAGAGCCTACGCTCCATTTCCAACGCCGATTGGCCCTTCCTCATCGAGCCGCTCATCGCCTTCGACGTTTACCTGCGCCAGGATCCGGCGGAAACCTTCGAGCAAATGGACTTCGAGAGCCGCGAGCGGTACCGCAAGCGGATTGCGCTGGTTGCCCGCCGCTCCGACTGCACCGAAGTACAAGTGGCGCAAGCTGCGCTGGAGCTTGCGCAGAAAGGTGGGCAGCTCCCGTCACTTGACGCGCGGTTGCAGCGCAAGCGCATGCACGTTGGTTATTACCTGCTCGACAAGGGATTTTCCCAACTTGCCGCGCGCGTAGGTTTTCATCCTACCGCGGCTTGGCGCGCGCGTGCATTTGTCCGCGCTAATGGCGAGGACCTCTTTCTCAGCGGCATTCAACTCTCTACGCTTTTCTTGATCGCCGCTGCGCTCTTTCCCGCTCTTCCCGCCTTCTCAAGACTCCCGGCACTGGTGATATCCATCATTCTTCTCTTTTTCCCTGCCATGCAGGCTGCGGTGGACCTGGTGAACAGCGCCATTACGGCCTTCTTCGATCCTGAGCCGCTGCCCAAACTGGACTTCAGCCATGGAATTCCCGCGGTCTGCGCCACTCTGGTAGCCGTGCCCTCGCTGCTCCTGAACGAAAAGCAAGTGCACAAACTGGTAAACGATCTCGAAGTCCGTTTCTTGGCCAATCGCGATCGCAACCTGCATTTTGCGCTGCTCACCGATCTTGCCGACTCCGTGGCGAAACCGCGCGATAACGACTCGCATCCTCTCGTCGATCTGGCAATCCGGCTCGTAGGCGAGTTGAATGCCAAATATCAGCCGCTTGGAATGGGAGGTTTCATGCTGCTGCACCGGCATCGGATCTTCAACACGCGGCAGGGCGTGTGGATGGGCTGGGAGCGCAAGCGAGGAAAGCTGCTCGACTTGAATAAGCTGCTTTCCGGCTCCTTCGACGCATTTCCCATCAAGACCGGCCGCCTCGAAGTACTTCCTCAAATTCGCTATGTTCTGACCCTCGACGCCGACACGCAACTCCCCCATGGCACTGCAGCTCGACTGGCCGGGGCCATTGCGCATCCGCTTAATCAGGCGATCATCGATCCCAAGCTGCGCATCGTAACATCGGGCTTCGGTATTCTGCAGCCGCGCATCGGGGTTGCTGTCCCGTCCGCAACGCGCTCCTGGCTGGCGTCCATCTACTCCGGCCAGAACGGCTTCGATATCTATACGCGCGCCATCTCCGATGCCTACCAGGATCTCTTTGACGAAGGCATCTTCACCGGGAAGGGCATTTATGAAGTCGCAACACTTCATGCCGTCCTCGACCGCCGGTTTCCGCGCAACTCCCTATTGAGCCACGACCTGATCGAGGGCGCCTACGCGCGCGCGGGCCTGGCCAGCGATATCGAGCTCGTTGACGACTACCCCTCGCATTACAGCGCTTACATCCGCCGCAAACATCGCTGGGTCCGCGGTGACTGGCAGATTGCGCAGTGGATGTTTTCGCGCGTGCCCGATGAATCGGGCCGGTGGGTTGCCAATCCGATTTCCAGCATTTCGCGCTGGAAAATCTTCGATAATCTGCGTCGGTCCCTGGTCGATCCGTTTCTCTTTCTGCTCTTCGTAGCGGGCTGGCTTGGCCTTCCCGGAGGGCCGTTTTACTGGACCATCGTTTCGCTGCTGCTGCTGATCTTTCCCGCCCTGGTGCAATTCGGATTCGGGCTGGGGCGCGCCTTGTCCAGCGCACGCAATGGCCAGGTCGGTGAAGCCGTGTCAGGATTCTGGCGTGCGGCTCTGGTGGCCTTGCTCCGCCTGGTTTTTCTGCCTCACGAAACCTTGCTTGCCTTCGATGCCATTGTGCGCTCCCTGGTGCGGCGATTCATTACCGGCGAGCGCCTGTTGGAATGGGAAACCGCAGCCCAAACCGAGATACAATCCTCCAATAGCGCGGCGATCGACCGCTATCTCGCCATCCTGCCCGCCGCAATTTTTTTGCTGGCCGCAATACTCTGGTTCGCGGTGCCGCAAAAGTCCGCTATGGCTTGCGCTGCGCCCATCCTGGTGCTCTGGGCCCTTGCCAATCCCATGACCTTGTGGCTCAATCGCGCGCCCCACGCGCGCCTGCGCCTCACTCCCTCCGATGAGAATTTTCTGGCTGCGCACGGGCTCCTCATCTGGCGCTACTTTCATCAGTTCAGCTCAGAGCGCCACAACTACCTCATCCCCGACAATGTGGTGGACGAGGGCCTGCGCGAAGCCGCACGCGTCTCACCCACCAACATCGGTTTGCTGCTCAATAGCCGCCAAGCGGCGTGCGAGCTTGGCTTTTTGACCATTCCTGAGTGCGTCGACTCGACTATGCGCACGCTCGCCACAGTCGAGCGCCTCAAAAAATTCCGCGGTCACCTTTACAACTGGTATGACACCGAGACACTTCAACCCCTGAGCGACGCTCCCTTTGTCTCTTCGGTCGATAGCGGCAACTTTGCCGCGTCCCTTTACACGCTCCACGCCGGGGTGCGCTCTTTTGCCAGGCAGCCCTTGCTCGGCCGGCAACTGTTCTTCGGGATTCGCACACATATGCGTCTGTTGCGGAAAGAAAGATCGCTCTCGCCTGGGCTCTCACGATTGCCATTGCCGGACCTCAACGACGCGGCCGCCGAATGGATCGACTGGTTGACTGCTGCACATGCCATACTGGGCACGGCCGGCGCTGCGACGTTAGCGCGGCAGCGCGACGGCTGGTGGCGGGCTGAGACGCTGCGCCGCATCGAGGCAATCCTCATTCTGTTGAAGAGCTATCTCCCCTGGGAGTTGCCTCAATTCGCATCGCTGCGCGCGTTGCCTCAAATCGCGCTCAATCGAGATTCCGCCTCGCTCACCTGCGGCTCCGCTTTGATCTTTGCGGAGAGATTCGAAATCGCTCTGAGCGCCGCTCCGCACTCACTGAACGGCAAAGGCGATCTCACCGTGCTCGCCCAAGAGCTGCTTACGCTGCTCCCCGATGCGATTCAGAACCTGCGCAAACTGGCCGCACAGTTGCGCGGCATCGAGGAGACTGCGGAGCGTCTTGCGCAGGAAACAGAGTTTTCATTCCTGGTGAATCCTCACCGCCAGGTTCTTTCCATCGGCTATGAGGCGGGTAAAGGACAGTTGCACGAAGCGTGCTACGACATGGTGGCCTCTGAGGCTCGCCTCGCCACCTTCCTGGCCATCGCCCGCGGCGATCTGCCCCAGCAAGGCTGGTACAAGCTGGGCCGCGACCATACCTGCGCCTACGGCCGGTTTCTTCTTCTTTCCTGGTCCGGAACCATGTTTGAGTACCTCATGCCCGCGCTATGGATGCGCAGTTATCCGGGCACGATGATCGATCAGACACAGAAGGCCGCCGTTCATGCGCAGAGAGCATTTACGCGCGGCCTGCGGATTCCCTGGGGCATCTCCGAATCCGGTTCGGCGCGCAAAAACGAGTCGGGAGATTATCGCTATTTCGCTTACGGCATCCCGCGCCTTGCGCTCTGGTTCGAGGCTGCAGCCGGCCCCGTGATCTCACCCTACTCCAGCTTCCTCGCGCTGCCCGTCGATCCTTTGGCAGCGCTGCGCAATTTGCGCCGCATGGACCGAGAGCGATGGGTGGGGACATTCGGATTCTACGAGTCGGCCGACTTTACCGGTTCCTTGCGCGCTCCCGAGCTTACCCGGCAATGGATGGCGCATCACCAGGGAATGTCGCTGCTGGCCATCGTGAATCTGCTGCGCGGCAATATCGTTCAGCGATGGTTTCACGCCCATCCTCTTATCAGATCGGCCGAGCTGCTGCTGCAGGAGATACCCGTGAACCGGGCAGTGCTAAAGGCCCAGCTCAAAGAACTGGCCCCGCTTCGCCGGCCTTTCCGCCTGTCGATTGCCTCCCCGAAGCCCGTTTTGCGCCGTGCGCCCCGCGATTTTGCATTGCGGAGCACAACGCCGCGAGCTATTTTGAGAATGTTTTTCCGGCTTCATTCGGGTCGTTAACGCCGGCGCCACAAAGCTCCAACCAGAGCACCAGCGGGACCTTGCCCGAGAGCTTTATCCTTGAACGCAAGGGTGCAATGGAACCGGAGAGCCGGCAAAACACGACAGGTGGCGCCGCCCTCCAGCTTTGGTACGCGTGGCCCGCCGATCTCTCCGAAGCGGGCGTTGAAGCAGCCTGTGCGGCGCTGCTGAACGACGCCGAGCGCGAGCGTGCCGCCCGCTTCCGCTTCGACCGCCATCGCCGTGAATATCTGGCTTCACATGCCTTGGCGCGCACCGCGCTCTCGCATGCCCATCCCTTGCCGCCGCATGCCTGGAACTACTCCGTCAACGCCTACGGCAAGCCGTCGCCCCTTCCGGAGTGCGGCCTTCGCTTCAATCAGTCGAACAGCGTGGAGCTCGCTGTTTGCCTTGTCGCGACCCATGGAATTGAAAACGAGACGAAAGCCGGCCCCGAGGTCGGTGTGGACGTAGAAGCTTTCAGCCGCGCGGAGGAGATCGTCCCGCTCGCGCCCAAGGTTTTTTCTCCCGCCGAGCAAGCTCAACTCAACGCCTTGCCCGCCGCCGAGCGCCCCCATCGCGCGCTGTCTCTATGGACCCTCAAAGAGGCCTATATCAAGGCGCGCGGCATCGGGCTTGCGCTTCCGCTGCGCAGCGTCTCTTTCCTCTTTGGCGAATCGCAGGGAATCCGTCTCGAAGTCGACCCCGGCGTAGACTTGAACCCCTCCCTCTGGCGTTTTTGCCTCCTTGACCACATGCAACACCGCATCGCACTCGTGGTTGAAGCTGCCGCCGCCGACAACCTCGAAATCCGCGCCATTGAAATCCCCGTTCTTGAAATCTTCGAAGCGCGCCCCCCGTTCGCGCCGCCCACGCGCCTGCCGTCCGGCTCTGAGACATGGTTTCCCCTCCTCGCATCCACATCCCGATCCCACGCCGAGGGAAGCCTGCATCCCGCCCTGCCCGCCACGCCCAATCCGTAAACTTTCCCGCACCCCGGTCACCATTTTCCGCATCAAAACATACGGCCTGACTGCCACGAGCAATGATCCCGCTGTTTGGCGATACTCCCTGTCCCTCAGACCCTAAGTTCCTGTTTTTATTAGCCCCTGTCACGTTTCGCAAAGTACAATCTGAACAAAGGAGAACTTCCCTATGGCATA
Source organism: uncultured Acidobacteriota bacterium (assembly GCA_963832535.1). GTDB lineage: Bacteria > Acidobacteriota > Terriglobia > Terriglobales > Acidobacteriaceae > Telmatobacter. The sequence goes on along the minus strand of CAWHUK010000031.1, from coordinate 39,734 downwards.
CGAATTAGCACCGCTTCCCTACGACTACAGCGCGCTCGAACCCTTCATCGACACAGAGACGATGAAGCTGCACCACGACAAGCACCACCAGGCCTACATCAACAATGTGAACGCCGCCCTCGCCAACCATCCTGCGCTGGCCGCTAAGTCGGTCGACGACCTCATCAGCGATCTGGCTGCTGTCCCCGAAGACATCCGCGGCACTGTCCGCAACAACGGTGGAGGCCACTCGAACCACACCATGTTCTGGAACATCATGGGTGAGGCCAATTCCACCGGCATCGGCGGCAACCCCACCGCCGACATCGCCAAGCAAATCTCAGCCGACTTCGGCGACTTCGAGACCTTCAAGAAGACCTTCAACGAGACCACAGCCAAGCAGTTCGGCTCCGGCTGGGGCTGGCTGGTCTTCACCGGCGGCAAGCTCAAGGTGATCACCACAGCAAACCAGGACTCGCCGCTTTCGCAGGGGCTTTATCCCATCCTCGGCAACGACGTGTGGGAACACGCCTACTACCTCAAGTACCAGAACCGCCGCGCAGACTACCTCGCGGCCTGGTGGAACGTCGTCAACTGGGCAGAAGTCAGCAAGCGCTTCGCCAAAGCCACCAAAGGCCAGAGGCAACTGGTCGGCTCTTAGCTTTCAGCTCTCAGCTCCTCGGCCGTGAGTAATGCGCCACGCTTCCCGCATGATGGGCTCGAAGCCAGGAGCCAGCACGTAGAAGCTGTCTTCAAACCCCGCCGGAGGTTCAACCAAACATGGCCACCATGCAAATGCGTGTGCGCCCCGAGGATCTTTACCAGCTCCCCAGGGGCGCAGAGCGCATTCCCGATCCCGGCGTACTCGTCATCTTCGGCGCCTCGGGCGATCTCACCAAGCGCAAGCTGCTGCCCGCGTTCTTTCATCTCTTTCAGGCCAATCTCTTGCCACGCCAATTCGCCATCGTCGGCGTGGCGCGCCGCCCGCTGGGCGATGAGTTCGCTGCCGACATGCGTCAGGGCATTGTCGAGTTTGGCGGTGTCGACGCCACCGACCCTAGGCTCGACAGCTTTGTCTCGCACATCGGCTACTTCCCCCTCAACTTCGACGATCCCTCCCACTACGCAGCCCTGAACACTGAGCTTGACCGCATTGCTAAAGAGAAGGCAATCGGCCCGAACCGGCTTTTCTACCTGGCGACCGCTCCCGAATTCTTCGCCGGCATCATTGAAAACCTCGGCGCGCAGCAAATGGCGCAGCCGGGCCCAGAGGGCGCCCCAGGCCGCGTTGCCGTCGTCATCGAAAAGCCCTTCGGCCACGATCTCGATTCCGCCCGCGAGCTCAACCATCAGGTGAACGCCGTTTTCCAGGAGAGCCAGGTCTTCCGCATCGACCACTACCTCGGCAAAGAGACCGTCCAGAACCTGTTGGTCTTTCGCTTCGCCAACGGCATCTTCGAGCCTATCTGGAAACGCAACTACATCGACCATGTGCAGATCACGGTGTCGGAAACGCTCGGCGTGGAAGGCCGCGGCCCGTTCTACGAGAAGGCCGGCGCGCTGCGCGACGTGGTGCAGAACCACATGATGGAGCTACTCGCTCTGGTCGCGCTCGAGCCGCCGTCGAGCTTTGATGCCGAGAGCGTGCGCCGCGAAAAACTCAAGGTCTGGCAAGCCATTCCCCCCATCCCCATCCTGAATGCGGTGCGCGGCCAGTACGGCCCCGGCATCGTCGCCGGCAAGCATGTCGCCGGCTACCGCGACGAAGACCGGGTCAATCCCGAGTCCGGCACCGAGACCTACGCGGCGCTCCGCCTTGAAATCGAAAACTGGCGCTGGGCCGGCGTACCCTTCTATCTCCGCGCCGGCAAGCGTATGAAGAAGCGCGCCACCGAGATCGGCATCCAGTTTAAGCAGCCGCCGCTGCTGATCTTCAACCGTATGGCCTCGGCCGGCCCTTGCAGCGATATTCAGCCCAACCTGCTCACGATTCGTATTCAGCCCGACGAGGGCATCGCCCTGCGCTTCGGCGCCAAGGTGCCCACCAGCCCTGAGATGGCCGTCTGCCCCGTCGACATGGACTTCGACTACGAAGCGGCCTTCGGCAAGTCCAGCGCCAACGGTTATGAGCGCCTGCTCCTTGACGCCATGCTCGGCGACCAGACGCTTTTTGCGCACCGTGACGGCGTCGAAACCAATTGGGCGCTCTACACGCCCATCCTCCAGGCCTGGGCCGGAAAGAATCCTGAAGTCTTTCCCAATTACTTTGCCGGCTCCTGGGGCCCCGAGTGCTCCGACCACCTGCTCGAAAGAGACGGCCGCGCCTGGCGCAACGAGCTGGGGCGCAAGTAACAGATAGGGATCCGGGTCAGCGTTCCTGGATCAAGTAAGGCTCGAAGTGCGTTGGATTTTCTGAGCCGCGAATTGTTACGCGCCATTGAATGCGTCCTGCGACAGCGCTGCGCACCTACCAAGGGGACCAGCCGATGCTCCACCCCAGCGACAAAGAACTGTCGCCGGGGACCCGATGCTGGCGGTCTGAGTGGAGACGGGGTTGGTGTTGGCCGACGAGTTCAGGGATGAGAACGTGCCGGCGATGGGGCGCCACGCTCTGCCTTACTCCGCCGCTCCCCAGTTGACGCCTTGGCTGCTCGCCGCTGCGCCTGAAACATCCACGATATTCGCGCCGCCGTCAACCATGAGAACGGCGCCGGTCATGAACGACGAATCGTCACTCGCCAGGAACACGCAAACGCCGGCCATTTCCTCAGGTTCGGCCAACCGGCGCAGGGGCAAGTTAGCCGCGAGCACCCCGACTACGCCTTCGAAATCGGTATTGAGCATCTTCACCATCGGACCAACGGCGTTGATGAGCATTTCGGTTTTAGTGCCGCCCGGACAAACTACGTTGCAGCGGATCTTCTTGGGGCCGTAATCCAAAGCGGCTTGCTGGGTCAGCATATTCAGCGCCGCTTTTGAAGTGCAGTACGGCGCCATCGTGGGAAGACAGCGCAGCGCTCCCAGCGACGAGATATTGATAATCGACCCGCCCCCCGCTTTGATCATGTGCGGGATGGTTGCCTGCATCATCAGAAAGGGACCGATCACATTGATCTCCAGCACCTTGCGAAAGAGGGCCGGGTCTACCTGCGCTACCGCGCCAGGGGGGTCTATACCGGCGCAATTGACGAGTACATCGATTTTGCCGCCCCAGGCTAAAGTGGCGGCAGCCATGCGCTGCGTATCCGCGATGTTCGTGACGTCGCCGGCGCATGCCATCATAGCGCCCGTTGGCGCCGACTGCACCACCTTGTCCAATGCGGCTTGGCGCCGGCCCACGATGCAGACCTTGGCTCCTTCGGTGACAAACCGCTGTGCCAGTGCCCGGCCAATCCCTGAGCCGCCACCGGTAATGAGGGCTACTTTTCCATTGAGCTGCATGTCCGTTTCCTTTCTTGTGCGTGTTGCCGATTTGGCGCGCTTGACGGGTAGAAGCGCCCGCCTTCGGGCTGGTGAATGCGAGAGCAGAAGGAACCCTGGGGGGCACGCGGCTTTCGCGTGGACTCGGAACAATGGATACCAGCACCGAAATGCTGCTTCCAGTTCGTTATACAAGACCTTGGTTCGGGTCTGCAATGGTAGGTGCGCCCCCCGTTGCGTCCAGTGTGCATTGCTTCCCCTGTTCGGTATCGCTCGCCGTAATTCAAGATCGATTCCTGATTGTTACGAAATGTAAGTCTCGAACTCTGGCACGCCCGCTGCAAGCGTTTTGGCGGCTAGTCCAGCTTAAGCAGCTTGCGGGCATTGCCCTCGTAAATGGCATAGCGCTGTGCCGGCGTGATATCGAGCTTGTCGATGATATCAATAGTCCAGCGGATGTAAGCTGAGCCCTGCTCAGGATCGAAGGGACTGTCTGACGCGAACAGGACCCTCTCGGCGCCGAAAAACTTAAGGCCCAGCATGGTGGCGTCACTGGCGCCAAACAGCGCGGTGTCGCAGTAGAACATGCGGAAGTAATCCAGCGGCCGCTTCTTCAGCGACTTCAACAGCACCGTGTAGTCCTCGTCGGAGGTGCGGGTACCGAGCTGGTCCCAGCCCGGGCCGACGCGGCCTTCGAAGTAGGGGATCATGCCGCCCATGTGATGGGTGATGATCTTGAGGTTCGGGTACTTATCGAACAGGCCCGCAAACACGATGTGAGCCATGGCTACGCTGGTCTCGTAGGGCCAGCCGAGGGTCCACCAGATCTCGTAATGGCTCTTCTTCTCCCCCTTGTAATCGGCGAAATCGGCGCCGCGGGCCGGGTGCATCCAGATGGGGCGATCCATTTCGGCCATCAGGTCGAAGAGGGGCAGGTTCTCAGGGGCGGTGAGGGGCCGGCCCAGCACATTGGTGAACACCTGCACGCCCACTGCCCCTAAGTTGTTAATGGCCCGCGCAGCTTCCGCCAGCAGGCCCTCCGGGTCGTTCATGGGTAGCGAGGCGATGAAGCCGGGAAAGCGCTCGGGATACTTGGCCACCATCTCAGCCATACCGTCGTTTGCTAGCTTCGCCATGCCGGTAGATACCGGCGGGGGGCCGAAAACCTCGATGGGGGGCGCGGCCAGACAGATAACCTGGGCATAGTCGCCATAGCGCTCGACGATGCGGTCCATGATACGGAAGCGCTCATCCAGGTCCACTATGCATGGAATCGCGCGCACGCGCATATGCATGTCCTTACCCTTGGGGGCAACCTCCAGCATCTTCTCGTAATAGCCCTTCGGAAAAATGTGATTGAAAATATCAAGTCTGGTCATGCCGGCTCCTATCTCACCGGGTCTCGTAATACGCCTGTGACACTACTCACGGAGCGTCTCTCAAGAAGCAAGTGCGCGTGCTTGGAAAATTGATTATTCGTGCCGATCTATTCCAACGCATGACGATAGGCGCGGAGCCAGAAGACAGGCCGCGCCTATGTGGCTGACTCGGCCTTGACAAAATCCTTGTCAAATTCACCCAGCTTGCTCACCCATATTGTGTCCGCTCGGGTCTAAGAAAAGGATGGGCAGCCTGGACATGTCTTCCGTGCAGCTATTCGGGAAGGCCACCCGTGCCTGCCAGTCAAGGACATAACGCATGGTCTTCATTCCTGGATACCGTGCATCGACCGCCTTGACGAGCTCAACCCCGGTCTTTGCCTTGGCCAGCGATTCTTCGAATACATCCAGGTACTGCAGGCAGAAGTCGATGCCGGAGGCATCCTCAACATGGAGTTTCGCGGGGCTGCAATGACCGGGAATCACAACCCGGGGGTTCATTGCCTTCAACTTTTTGAGCGAGTTCCTCATCTTGACGCGGCGGGCAGCATCCGACTCGAGCGTGAACAAATGACACTCGTTAAATACGACGTCGGTGCCGCAAGCGACGCGTAGCGACGGAACCCAGATCATCGTATTGTTGGCGCTGTCGCCATCCCAGTCGTCTGAAAATTCGATGCGTTCGCCTTCGAGCATGATGTGGTCTTCGTTAAGAGGTTCGGGGACCATGATCCGGTCAGGTACGTTCTTGCCGAAAACGCGGCCCCATTCATTCACCTTGACCTCGGCGGTGACCGCGATTTCTTTCACCACGCTGGGCAGGGCCACGATCTTTACATTCGGGAATGCATAGCGCAACACCCAAGCGCCAAAGTGATGATCCGGATGGTAGTGCGAAATATAGATATGGGTAAGGTTCCTTTCCAGTTCAAGCAGATTGGCGGCGAGCCGATGAGCATCGCTTAAGAGCATCGCTGCATCGATCAGGACGGCGTCCTTCTCTCCATAGAACACGGTTGAAGTCCCGCTGAAATTCGGCTTTGCGCCGGTGTCCCTGTCAGCTCCATGCTGAAATACTTTGTACTTTAGCGGCATTTTTTGCACCCCTTTCCGTAGTTTGGTTTTGCCTTCATCCTGCCTCACTCTAGCGGGCAAGACCCCGTCCCGGTATCTAAGTCCGGAACAAGCCCAACTGGCACGGGCCCGGCGCCGGAAGGCTTGTCGCGCCTATGTGGCTGACTAGGCCTTGACAGGATCCTTTTCAAACTCACTCACCATCTCGTTTCCACTCGCGTCTATGAATTGGATAGGCAGCTTGTACATGTCTTCTGTGCAGCTATCCGGGAAGAGCACCCATGCCTGCCAGTCAACGACATAGCGCATGGTCTTCATTCCCGGATACCGTGCATCGATCGCTTTGACGAGCTCAACCCCGGTTGTTGCCTTGGCCAGTGCTTCTTCGTATGCATCCAGGTACTGCAGGCAGAAGTCGATGGCGGAGGCATCCTCAAGATGGAGTTTCGCGGGGCTGCAATGACCGGGAATCACAACCCGGGGGTTCATGGCCTTCAACTTCTTGAGCGAGTTCCTCATCTTGACGCGGCGCGCAGCATCCGACTCGATCGTGAACAAGTGACAATCGTTAAATACGACATCGGTACCGCAGGCGACGCGTAGCGACGGAACCCAGATCATTGTGTTGTTGGCGCTGTCGCCATCCCAGTCGTCTGAAAATTCGATGCGTTCGCCTTCGAGCATGATGTGGTCTTCGGAAAGAGACTCGGGGACCATGATCCGGTCAGGTACATTCTTGCCGTGAACGGGGCCCCATTCATTTACTTTGTTCTCGGCGGTGACCGCGATGTCTTTCACCACGCTGGGCAGGGCCACAACCTTTGCATCCGGGAATGCATAGCGCAACACCCAAACGCCAAAGTGATGGTCCGGATGGAAGTGCGAAATATAGATATGGGTAAGGTTCTTTTCCATTTCAATCAGATTGGCGGCGAGCCGATGTGCATCGCTTAAAAGCATCGCTGCATCGATCAGGACGGCGTCCGTTTCTCCATAGAACACGGTTGAAGTCCCGCTGAAATTCGGCTTTGCGCCGTTGTCGCTGTGAACTCCATGCTGAAACACTTTGTACTTTAGCGGCATTTTCTGCACCCCTTTCCGTGGTTTGGTTTTGCCTTCTTTTCTGCGCAGGCGGCGGATCGGAAAAAACTACGTGTAGAGTGTACTATACTCAGGCAGCTACCCCAGGGCAGACGCATGGGCTTGCCGCTCAACTGAGATTGCAGAAAATGGCTCGTTGCTTCTATCGAAGCAGCGAGCAGACTCCCGGCTGATTAACAGAAAGGATGACTTGAGATGTCGGTCTATGAAGGACGCTGGCATACAGTCCGCGTCGAGGTCGAAGAAGGCATAGGGTGGGTGATCTTCAATCGCCCGGAAAAGCGCAATGCGATGAGTCCCACCCTCAATCGCGAAATGCGCGAAGTTCTGGAGACACTCGAGCTGGACGAGGCGGTGAAAGTGCTTGTTCTTACCGGCGCGGGGGAATCCTGGACGGCGGGCATGGACCTTAAAGAATACTTCCGCGAGGTAGATCAGGCGCCGGAGTTCGTTCAGGAGAAGATCCGCCGCGACGGATCAGCATGGCAATGGAAGCTTCTGCGGATGTATGCGAAACCAACCATCGCGATGGTGAACGGGTGGTGCTTCGGCGGCGGATTCACGCCTCTAGTGGCATGCGATCTGGCTATAGCGTCAGAGACCGCGGTCTTTGGCCTGTCGGAGATCAACTGGGGCATCCCCCCTGGCAACGTTGTAAGCAAGGCACTTGCCGACACTGTTGGACATCGAAAGGCGCTTGAATACATCATGACCGGGGAGACATTCACCGGGCGCCAAGCCGCTGAGATGGGCCTGGTAAATCACGCAGTGCCTCTTGAAAGGCTGCGCGAAGAGACGGTGACGCTTGCCCGCAAATTGGCTTCGAAGAATCCCGTTGCGTTGCGTGCAGCAAAGCACGGATTCAAGCGTTGCCGGGAACTGACGTGGGAGCAGAGTGAGGACTACCTCTACGCCAAGGTCGACCAGGCGACACTGCGCGATCCCGAGAAAGGCCGCGAGAAGGGCCTGAAGCAGTTCCTCGATGAGAAGAGCATCAAGCCGGGCCTTGAGAATTATCGTCGTTGATCGTCATGTGAGGAGACATCCATTCATTTCCGCGGCGGGTTCGACCGCCTGATCCAACCGCGCCCAATCGCTTTGGCAGGCGCCTCGTCCACTCGCGGATGGCTTGGCATTTTTCGTCACTCCAACTGCAATTAACCTACGACAAATGCTGGGCTAACTTTGGGCTAGCCTCCCGATCCCTGACCCCTGATCTCTGCCCCCTGTCCTCCGTCCATCGCGTCGTTGGCTAGCTTGTCCGCCACTTTATTGCCACCTCTCAGCGTGTGCCGCATCTCAAACCCCTCCAGCCGCACAGCCAGCCGCTGCGCCTCATCCCATAGCGGCAGCAATCCGGCATTTTTCACTCGGTAGACGCGCTTCATCTGCCGCACCATCAGCTCCGAGTCCGAAACCACTCTCAACCGCCTCACCCCATGCTTGAGCGCCCACTCCAGCACCGCCAGCAGCCCCTTGTACTCGGCATAATTATTGGTCTGCCGGCCTAAATACTCACTTAGCCGCGCCACGACATGCCCCTCGGGGTCTTCGATCACCGCTCCATAACCCGCCGGCCCTGGATTCCCGCGTGACCCGCCGTCGCAATGGGCCGTGAACCACCCGCCTGCCGCCTCCGCCCGCTCATCCCGTGCGCCATCAAACAGATTCCCGCTCATCACCTTCCCAGTGTACCCGCGGCCTGCCAAATCCACGCCTTCCAGCCCTAAGCCCCTGCCTTCTGGTGCCATTGTTTCCTCTTCACCATCTTTTCCGTTGACCAAACCCTTTATTCTGCGTCCATTTCTATACGCGCAGGCTTTATCTTCCGGGAGCAGAGCCAATGGAAGCAGACGCAATCGGTTTTCCCGTTGTCCCGGTCCACGCGGCGGGAGTTTTGGCCCGGCCAACTGGGCGAAGCGTACAATTTTACCCAGGTATGCCTGCGACGAGGGCAATGGGCGGGTCAAGCCGGCGGAACGAGGACGAAGCAAGCCGGACTCAGGGGCGTGTGCAAGCCCGTGCCCACGAGGCGGAACTGATTCGCGAGGCGCAGGCTGGGTCCCGCGCTGCATTTGACGCTCTCGTGCGTCAGTACGAGCACCAGGTTCTGCGGCTGGCCCTGCACCTTACCGGCTCGGAGCACGACGCCGAAGACATTTACCAGGATGCCTTTCTGAAAGCCTACCGGTACATCGGCAACTTCCGCTTCGAGTGTTCGTTCTATACGTGGATCTACCGCATCGTAACCAACCTCTGCCTGGACCAGTTGCGCCGGCGCAAGACCCGCCGCGAGGATCACGCGGTGGTTCTTGACCGCACAGGAGACGAGATCGATGTGCTCGCATCCGTCTCCGACAACCGGTCGTTTTCCAACCCCGCCCGGGAGCTGGACCGCAAGCAGCTCGGCGAAAAGATTCAGAGGGCGCTGGACAAGCTTACGCCGCGCGAGCGCATGGTCTTCGAGCTCAAGCACTACCAGGGACTGCGCCTGCGCACTATCGGCGAGATGTTGAACACCACGGAAGAGACCGCCAAAAATACCCTCTTCCGCGCCACCAAGAAATTGAGGGCGCAACTGGCGGAGTTGAAATAGCTGTGAACTGCAAAGTGTGAACTGTTTTATTTGAGGCTAAGAGGACGTAGCTATGAATTGCGAACTTGCACACGAACGAATCGTAACGGCGGCGTACGGGGAGCTCGCTGACGAGCAAATGCACGAGCTCGAGCGGCATGTGGCCGGCTGCGGGGAATGCCAGGAGGAGCTGGAGCAGGTGCTGGCGGTCAAAGTGCTCGCCGATGCGCATCCCGTCGTGGAGCCGGATCCAAATCTCATCACCCGCGCCCGGCTGCGCCTTGACGAAGCGCTCGACACGTTGCCGCCCAAGCGCTGGTATGAGCAGTTGGGCCAGCGCATTCTCAATAACTTCGCCAGTCTGCAGGCTGCGCCCGCCGCGGCGCTGCTCCTGCTGGCCGCCGGAGCTGGAGCGGGCGTTCTGGGCGGCTATGAGTACGCGCAGAACCGGGCGGCGCATGAGGCATCGGCGCAAGCCGCGGCTGCGTTGCCCGAATTGGCTGACGTAGCCGGCATCTCCGGCATCGTGCGCCATCCCAACTCCGGAATTGTCGATGTTAGGTACAACCAGCTCGTTCCGCGTCAAATCGAGGGCTCGCTCGACGACCCGGCCATCCGCCAGTTGCTCATGCTGGCCAGCCAGGATACGGCCTCGCCAGGAGTGCGCGACGACTCCGTGGCGCTGCTCGCCGCCGAGTGCCGCGCCGGGCACAGTTGCCAGCCCGCGGGCATCCGCGAAGCGCTCATGGCCGCGCTGCGCTACGACAAAAGCGCCAAGGTGCGTAAGAAGGCGCTTGAGGGCCTTGAACCCTACGTGGCCCAGGACGTGCGCGTGCGCGACTCCGTTCTTGAAGCTCTGCTCAATGACAGCGATCCGGCGATCCGCACCGCGGCCATCAACTTGTTGGAGCCCGTCGAGGCCGATACCAGTGTCCGGCAGGTGCTCTATTCGGTTTCCAACTCGGACGATAGTCCACAAATCCGGAATGTTTCCCGGCAGGTCTTAAGCCGGTTACCGGAGATTCAATAAGCGCGCATGACTTTCCGGCCGCTGCACCGTCTTAAAGAGCGCAGAGCGGGGTCCACGGCAAGCCCGCTATTGGCTTGCTGGGGTGGTAGAGCGGATAAAAAAAACAACCGGGGGAAGACAACCATGAAAGCATCTTTTGAGGCCATACCGTAATTTCCAGTTCAATCTTGGTTTTGCCGCATTAGCCGCTGTATCAGCCTTTCTGTTCGTCGCACCGCCCGCAGCCCACGCGCAGGCGCAAGAACTGGCGCCAATCTTTTCAGATCCCAGCCCCTTCGCTGCCCACGCCGCTGCCGTGGGTTACCTGGGCGTCGATGTCGCCGATGTCGATGCCGACAAAGCGCAGGCGCTCAAGCTCAAAGAAGTACGCGGCGCCCTCATCACGCTCATCGATCACGACGCGCCCGCCGGCCAAATCGGGCTCAAAGTCAATGACGTTGTGCTCGCGCTCGACGGCCAGAACGTCGAGGGCGCCGAGCAGTTGCGGCGCATGCTCCGCGAAATTCCGCCCGGCCGCCAGATCAGCCTCGAAATCAGCCGCGACGGCAACATCCAGACCCTGGCCGTGCAACTGGCCGACCGCAAGGTCATGGAGCACGACGTTTGGGACAAGATCGGCATCGATGCCGGGGGCATTTCACCCGTTCCGCCGTTGCCGGCAATGGGCATCATGGCCGGTGGTGACGCGCCCGTGCCGCCCGGCGGTCTTCACATGTCCATCTTCACCGGCAGCCTCAACGTGGGCGCGCTGGTTGAGCCGCTTACCTCGCAGATGGCCGAGTACATGGGCGTCCAGGGCGGCCTCATGGTCAAGCAGGTGGCGCGCAAAAGCCAGGCCGCGGCCGCCGGCTTCAAAGCCTTCGACGTGATTCTCAAGGTCGGCTCCGATTCCATCATGACCTCCGCCGATTGGGACCGCGCGCTCCGCTCCAACGTTGGCAAGCCCGTGCAGGTCACCATTCTGCGCGACAAAAAGCAGCAGACCCTCACCCTCCAGGTGGACTCGAAGCACCGCGGCGCTGTGGAATATGAAGATCTCTTCGGACCGGACAGCGACGCGATTATTGCCGAGATCTCTCCACTTCTCGATCCGGAATTCGCGAACGCGCTTTCTGCCCAGGCCGACGCTCTGCGCGAGAGCATGAAGGATTTCAAGATCGACCCCGAGCAGATGGAGCAGCTCCGCCAGCAAATGGAACAGTTTCGCAAAAGTTTCAACCAGGACCAGATGAAACAGTTCCAGCAAAACATGAAACAGTTCGAGCGTCAGATGGAGCAGTGGCGCGAGCGGAACCTCGGCAACTTCGTCTGAGGATCGCGAATTTTCAGCTATCAACAGGGCGCCGCCGCATCACCGGGCGGCGCCTTTCGTGTCCAGCGCTGGCCTCAAAAATTGGGCCATTGCAGGATGGCACAATGGTTCCAATAGTGATACCATATTAAAAGCATGGCAACTTCGAAGAAGCTTCTCGAAGCTGCGCCGTTGCCCACGAGGTGCTGGCGGCAATCGACAAACTCAGAGGAATCCAAAATGAAACAAACCACAAGACGGAATCCAAAGGCTGATCACTTCACCTACCGCGTCACGTGGTCGGCAGAGGATGGGGAACACGTCGGTCTCTGTGCAGAGTTTCCCTCCCTCTCCTGGCTGGCGCACACGCCAGAAGATGCGCTCGCTGGGATTCGCAGAGTCGTGAGGGCGGCAGTGAAGGACATGGAGGCTGCCGAAGAGACCGTGCCCGTCCCTCTGGCTGTGAAGCATTACAGTGGCCAATTTCGCGTTCGCATTCCTCCCCAGGTACATCGCTCGTTAGCGGTTCAAGCAGCAGAGCAGGGTATTAGCCTGAACCGCCTCGCCAGCGCCAAGCTGTCCGCGTAGCGCCCACGCCAACTAAACTATCCCTCATGGAAGTTCTCTACGGCCTGCACCCGGTCGAGGAAGCGCTCAAGGCCGGCAAGCGGCGCTTCGATCACGTCCTGGTCGCCCGCGAGCGCCAGGATCCCCGTCTGGCCAGCCTCGTCGCCCAATGCCGCGAGGCCGGCGTCCGCGTCCTGGAGCAGCCGCGCGAGCAACTCACCCTCGCCGCCAAAACTCCCGCGCACCAGGGCGTCGTCGCCTTCGTCCGCCCGCAGGAATTCCTCTCCATCGAAGATCTGTTTGCCCCGCCGGCGCAAGCCCGCGCCGCCCGCCTCATCCTCGCCCTCGATGGCGTCGAAGATCCGCAAAACCTCGGCGCGCTGCTGCGCGTGGCCGATGGCGCCGGTGTCGACGGCGTCCTCCTCACCGAGCGCCGCTCCGCTCCCCTCAGCCCCGCGGCCGTCAAAGCCAGCGCCGGCGCAGCCGAGCACCTCCGCATCGCCCGCGTCGTCAATCTCGTCCGCGCCCTCGAAGATCTCAAGCGCCACAACCTCTGGATCGTCGGACTCGACGAACGCGGCGCAACCGACTACGACCAGTTCGACCTCACCGGCGATCTCGTCATCGTCCTCGGCCGCGAGGGCGCGGGCCTGCACGATCTCGTCCGCCGCACCTGCGACCACCTGCTGCGCATTCCCATGGCCGGCGGCGTCAGCTCGCTCAACGTCTCGGCCGCCGGAGCCGTCGTCCTCTACGAAGCCGCCCGCCAGCGCCGCGCTGCTGCGATTCACCCGCCGCACCCGTCCAAAAGTCTGCCCCACGCAGTGGTGCCCCACGCAGTGCTGCCGAACCAAAAAAACAGAAAGGCCTTGGTTCATGAAGCTCGATCTCGTCCGCCTCGCTCGGCTAGCGCTAGATCTTGCCGTTTTGAAAGCGCACGACTCCCGGGGTCCCCGGCGACAGGTCTTCGTCGCTGGGGTGGCTTAGTCGTGCCGCAAACGCAGCAAAACGGCGAGGGCGTCAAGGCTGCGGAAATGGCCCGTTTGATCGACTCCCGAAGCATCCCTCAGGGCCTAAAGGCCACGTTGATTCTGTTGGCTTTGCGGCACGACTAAAGTCGCGCCCTTTCAAAGCATTGAGTTCTTCCGCAGCCTGTCTGGCCCCTGATGGAAACGCTTCAGTTCCCCGCGCCTCGCGCGCACAGCACTGGCTCTTTGCGCGGCGTTCTCCACCTTCCTGCTCGCAATTCCCGCCTCATCCCAAACCACGCCCGCGCCGCCCGCCGACCAAACTCCCCAACCCGCACGGCCAGGTCATCTTCTCCCGCTCCACCGACGAAAACGGCCAGACCACCACCACCGCCGGCCCCGCCGCGCCACAACCGGGCGGCCAAGCCGTCACCGCGCCCACCGCCACCGACGCTGAGCGCCAGGCCGTCACTTTCACCGCCTTCGACATGGACGTGCACCTGCACCCCGCCGAGCAGCAAATCGCCGTCCGCGCCCTCGTCACCGTGCGCAACGACGGCAAATCCCCGCTCGCGCACATCCCGCTGCAAATCTCCTCCTCGCTCAACTGGGAGCGCATTCGCATCGCCGACCACGACGCCGCCTATCACCGTCGCCACGCTCAACTCCGACGTCGACCACACCGGCCAGCTCCACGAGGCCGCCGTCCCGCTCGCCCAGCCGCTCGCCCCCGGCGCAACCCTCCAGCTCGACGTCACCTACTCCGGCGCTCATCGCGCAATCGGCGCAGCGCCTCCTCGCCATCGGAACCCCCGACGACGTCGCCCTCCACTCCGACTGGGACTGCGATCGGTGTCGACTTCACCGGCCTGCGCGGCTTCGGCAACGTCGTCTGGTACCCGGTCTCCAGCGTTCCCGTCATCCTCGGCGACGGCGCGCGCGTCTTCGACGAGATGGGCGAGCACAAGCTGCGCATGGCCGGCGCGCACTTCCGCCTGCGCCTCACCGTCGAATTTCCTCACGGCCACGCGCCCACCGTCGCGCTCATCAACGGCCATCCCGCGCCGCTCACCGTCACTGAGCCCGACACCGGCGGCGGCGAAGTCTCCGGCGTCGCCACAGCCAGCCTCGACGAGCGCGACCCTCGGCTTTGAAGCTCCCAGCCTCTTTGTCGCCATCCGCGCAGCCCAAAGCCGCCGCCAACACCACGCTCTGGACTCTCCCCGCCAGACGAACCCGCCGTCGCACGACTGGGCCTCAGCCGCCGCCACCGTCACGCCGTTTCTGCAAGGCTGGCTGGGCCAGGCGCCCCGCTCCCAGCTCACCATCCTCGATCTGCCCGACCCCGAAGACGCGCCCTTTGAAACCGGCGCGCTGCTCGTCACCGCCATTCGCCAGGCCGCGCCCGATCAGCTCACCGGCGTCCTCGCCCACGCCCTCACCCACGCCTGGATGCAGTCGCCCCGCGCCTGGCTCAGCGAAGGCGTCGCTCACTTCATGGGAACTCTCTGGCTTGAAAAACAGAGCGGCCGCCAGAAAGCCCTCGAAGCGCTCGAATCCGGCCGCACCGCCCTCGCGCTGGCCGAGCCCTCCAGCCCCGGCGAAAGCCCCGGCCAGCCGCTCGCCCAGGCCATCGCGCCCGTCTACTACCGCACCAAGGCCACTTACGTTTTCTGGATGCTCCGCGATCTCGCCGGCGATCCCGCTCTCTCCGCCGCTCTGCGCGCCTACGATCCCGCTGCCGAGGACGCCGCACATGGCCTCGGACCGAAATGCCGGCTCCGATTACTTCGAAAAGCTTCTCGAACAGGCCGGCCTGCGCCGCGATCTCTCCTGGTTTTTCTCCGATTGGGTCGATGCCGACAAGGGCCTGCCCGACATCGCCATCGACAGCGTCTTCCCCACCCTTGTCGAATCCGGAGCTCCTTCGTCCACGGCTTCACTCGCACCGGGGGAAAAGCCAACCACCTCCGGCCCTGAAGCCAATGGCTGGCTCGTCACCGTCAATCTCTCCAACTCCGGCTACGCCGCCGCCGAGGTTCCCGTCACCGTGCGCAACGCCGACACTTCCGTCACCCAGCGCGTCCTCGTTCCCGCGCGCGGCAAAGCCACCCAGCGCATCCTCATCCAGGGCCGCCCCACCCAGGTCCAGGCCAACGACGGCACCATCCCAGAAACCGAAGCCAGCGTGCACGTCCGCAATCTCAGAGACGCCGACAACCCCTCGTCTTTGAGCCAGCCCAATTCGCAGGAGCCGCAGTGAAATATTGGTTTGCGGGGCACAAGGGCGGTTTGCTGCCGGGCACTAACCTGCCGCTGCTCCGCTGCGTGCCTCTTGCGTTTTCAGTACCTTCCAGCCGTTGTCGCTCTTGACGATCGTTGCGGTTTTGGTGACGCCGCTTTCGAGCGCGGTAACTGCCGGAAACGCCTTCTCGACCGGCGGTACGTTCACCCACCATGCCGGAAGATTCACTGAATCGCGGTAGCTCACAGCGAACTCATCGGCTTTTGCGCCGCGCACAGGCGAATAGCTTTCAATCGCGATCGCATGTGCATGGTTGAAGCAAAAGTTCCCGTAACCCTTCCGGGCCGGATCGGCTGTCCAGACCAATCGGCCCATATCCGATAGCTGGTAATTGTCTCCGAGCTGCAGCAGTCCGTCGTCTACCAATGCGGCGAACATCTTCGCCTGATCTCCATGCACGGCATCTGCCGATTCCGGCAGTCTGATCGGACTCGGCCACAGGCATTCGGGTTTGTTCGCGTAATAGCTGGTAAGCGCGGCCCGGAACGCGCCTTTTTCTTTCGCGCTCGATTGGCAGCCGGCAATCAAAGCTGTCGTTGCAAGCGCACAAACAATCGTTCCCGCTAAAACGATCGCCATTTGGGGCGGTTTCATCGCATCCCTCCTGCTCTTTGTGATGCGGATTGTGATGCGGAAGGCTTGCTTTTGTCGCGAATCCGGGGTATATCTCTTCGCTGCGTGCCACGAAATGCACAGAAACAAAATAGTTTAGTTTGCGGCGATTGAGCGAGACCATCAAGTTGATGTTGAGTCGCTGATACTGGTCAGATGACTTTGCCGGCCTTCAGTTGCTGAAGTTTCTCCGCGGTATATCCGAGCAATCCTCGATAGATTTCCTCATTGTGTTGCCCGACAGCGGGAGCCGGTTGGTCGAATCCTGCCTTCGAACCGGAAAAGCGGATCGGCATGCCCATGCCGAACACGTCGCCCACGTCGCCGTACTTGGGGTGAGATAGCCGAACGGTTTCGCCCCGGCCAAGTACCCGCGGGTCGCGAAACGCGGCTTCCGGAGTGCGTACCTCGGCCGCGGGCACGCCGGCTGTATCGAGTATGGCGATGAGAGCCACGCTGTCCATCGCACGCGTAAATGCGGAGATGATCTGGTTGAGTTCTTCGACATTTTTTACGCGGTCGTCGCGGGTTTGAAAGCGCGGGTCGGCGCCTAAGTCGGACCTTTCCATGGCGGTAAACAGGCCTGCTGCAAAGGATTCCGTTGGCGCGCATATAGCGACATATCCGTCACTGGTCGGATAGATGCCGAAGGGCGCAAGCCGGGGAACGGTCTGCCCGGTGCGTTGGGGTACGCCGCAGCGTTCCAGCAAATCGAAAGGTTCGCAAGCCACCATAGACGTCATCACGCCCAACATGGAAACGTCCACGTGCTGGCCCCGCCCGGTCCGCTGAGCCTGATGCAACGCCGCAAGCAACCCTATGACCCCAAACAGTGGAGCATTCAGATCGGCGAAGGGGACCCCTACGCGCACCGGTGGATCATCGGGTGCACCGGAGGTCATCATGACTCCGCTGAGCGCCTGGATGATGGCATCCATTGCCTTGCCACCGCCTGGCTCACCATCGCTGCCGAAGCCCGTGATTGAGCAATAGATGATTCTCGGGTTGATTTCGCTGGCAAAGCTATATCCGGCGCCAATCCGGTCGAGCGTGCCGCGGCTGAAATTCTCAACCACCATATCGGCTTTACGAACCAGGTCGGCAAAGATCTCTCGCGCCTCAGGATGCTTCAGGTTGAGGGTAATTGCCTCCTTGTTCCGCAGCCGGTTCAGCGCGGAAACCGAGATGTCATCCGGGCCCTCCTTCGTCAGGCGTGGACCCTGCTGACCGAGATAGGGCGCGTTGGCTCGGCAAGTGTCGGGCCCCAGCGGATTTTCGATCTTGATCACCCGCGCGCCGAGTCCAGCCAACAAAAAAGTCGCAAATGGCCCTGCCAAAGCGGTCGTCAGGTCAAGGACAGTCACATCTTCCAGCGGGTGGGGAACTTGATCTTCATTCTGCATAATCAGATTCTATTCTTCGAGAAAGCACTTCATCACGCTCTCCTGCCGGAGCCAGATGCGGCGATGCCGCGCAAGGCGGCGCACCCGGGGTACGCTACCCGCCCATCACCGTTTCGAGCCCGAAGGAGGCTATGCGGGCGCGGAGTTCCTCCATGCGCTCGGGTGTTGGCGGGGCGGTTTCGCTCCCGCTATCGATCTCCAGCAACTGGTACTTGGAAACGCCGAACCGGTGATAGGGAATCAGGTGCACGGGCGCCGCACCGCCCAGATCTTCGCAAACGAATCGCGCTGTGGCTTCGATGTTTTCGATCGAGTCATTAGCGCCTGGAATGACCGGGACGCGGATGCGCATGGGGATGCGCAGATCGCGATGAATTTTGCGGGCGTTTTCGAGGATCAGGTCGTTGGAGACGCCGGTTGCGGCCAGGTGCGCGGCCGGGTCCATGTGTTTGAGGTCATAGAGCACAAGATCGGCGCGTCCGAGGACCTCGCGGACAACCGGCCAGGGCGCGTGGCCGCAGGTATCGACGGCGGTGTGGATTCTTTCATTGCGGCAGAGCTCGAGGAGCGCTGGGCGAATTCGGGCTGGCGCAGCGGCTCGCCTCCGCTGAGGGTGATGCCTCCGCCGGATTCAGAGAAAAAGATGACGTCGGCAGAGGCTTCGTCAAATGCATCGCCCGCGGTAATCTCACGGCCCATGAGGGTCCGCGCCTGGTGCGGGCAGACTTCGACGCAATGGCCGGAGCCGTTGCACAGAGCGCGGTCGGTGCGCGAGCGGGCGTCCTGGAGCGAGATCGCATGCACAGGGCAGACATCCACGCATGCGCCGCAACCCGCGCATTTTTGCGCGTCGAAGAACAATTGCGGTCGGCAGGCACGGGCTTCAGGATTTTGGCACCACCAGCAATTAAGGGGGCAGCCTTTGAGAAAGATCGTGGTACGAATTCCCGGCCCGTCGTGAATCGAATAAGGCTGGACGTTGAAGATCGTGCCAGTTACGGCGCGCCAGGAATCGTGCGGAGCGGTCATTTCGCGGCCTCGATGGTAGCAGTGCCGGTCACGTCCCAGCGCACTCTTCTGAGAAGAATCGCTCCAATGGCAGTTGCGGCAGAGATGAATGCGATGAAGTACCATCCCGCCGTAAAGGAACCGCTAACGTCTCTGAGCACGCCAAGCACCTGCGGCCCCACATAGCCGAAGAAGCCTGCTCCGAGGCTAACCATGCCCACCACGTTTGCGGTTTGCGAACCGCGCAACTCGCCGCAGAGCCCGTAGCCGAGGTTGGTGGCCGTGAAGCTGAGAGCGATGATCAGCGCAGCCGAGACGTAAAACGCCAGCAGCGAATGCAGGTTCATGACCAGCGCGGCGGGAATCATCAGCACCTCGATAAAAAAGAGCACAAGCATCTTATCGAAGCGATCCATCAGATAGCCGCCGATCAGGTTGACGATGACCGCGCAAACGTATCCAAAGCTGAGCATCAGTCCGATGGTGACGCTATCCAGATGGAAGAGCATCTTTCCGGCCGAGGGAGCGAAGAAGGTGATGGCGAACGCAGGCAAGCCGAGCATGCCCACGACGCAAGCCAGTCCCCAGGCGCGCGGCATGCGGAAGGGGCTCTTCTGCGCGCGCTTGTCGGCGGCCTTGGCTTCAGCCGGCGTGCTGGGTTCATCGACTGCACGGTGATAGAGGAACTGGAAACAGATGGCGGCGACACAGGCGACACATGCGAAGCCGATCATCGCCGGTCTCCAGCCGAGGGCCCTTCCGACATAGCCGCCGAAGGGTGCTCCGATGATGACTCCGATCGACGACATGGCGCCGAGGATGCCAAACGAGCGCCCGCGCCAGGCCGGCGGGCAGGTGAATGTGAGGGCCGCGAGGACGCCGACAAACGCAAAGCGAAAGCCGGCATACCAGACGATCAGAGACCCGAATGCCGTGATGAATCCGGTCGCCCGGCTTAACAGCGCGATTCCAATGCAGGAAACGACCAACCCCAGAAACAGCACCCGCTTTTCACTGAACCGGTGAACCGCCATGCCGGCCGGCACACTGAGCGTGATCGACATAAGGCCGTAAGCCCCGGCGAAAAGTCCAAGCTGAGTGTAGGAGAGCTTGAATTCCTGCACGATCTGGGGCGTCAGCGGCGCATAGCCCATGATCGACATCATCATGGTCAGCGCGGCAAGCAGCGTGATGATGTAAGGCAGAAGCCAAGCTTTCGATGTCTGATCCTGCACGGGATTCTGAATCTCTGTCGCGATCATGAGTACCTTTATAAGAACTGGAATCGGAACGAGAACGAACCCGTGCATTCCTGCCTTACCCATCATAAGCCAAGGAGTTGTTCCCGGGTATACAATTTGAACGCAAAGTACACCCGAAAGGACGGCTGTTCAGCCGGGAGTGTGAGCCATGACAGAACGGGTGGAAAGACTGGCGCGGGCAGTGCAGGTGGAGAGCTATCCGATCTGCATTGAGAAGCTGCGGATCGCCTGCGACGTGTATGCCGCCACCGACGGCCAGCCGATGATGCTCCGGCGGGCCAGGACGCTAGCCGCGGTGCTCGAACGGATTCCGATTTGTATTCAAGAAGACGAGCTGATCGTGGGTCAGGGCGCCAGCAAGCCGATGGGCCTGGAGATCGATCCGGAGTATGGCATCTGGACCCAGGACGAGGTGGATGCGCTGAAGGCGGAGAATTTCACGATTACGCCAGAGGACGAGCGCGAGTTGCAGCTGTTGAACTCCGGACGCCGGCCCAAGACGCTGGTTCAAGGCATGAGCGAGATGGTCGGCGACCACGAACGGCTGTGGCCGTTTATGCGATCCGGGGTGCTGCTGCCGCCGTGGAAGAGCGCGAAAGAGGGGTCGGGCGGCGGCTACGCACAATCGGGACTGGGGCTGGGGCCGGGGTTTTTTCTGATGTGTATCGATTTTCCCCGCGCACTCAATGGCGGGCTCAGGGCCATCGTGAATGAAGCCGAAGAGGCGCTCAGGCGTCTGCGCTACGATTCGGAGGATTCGGTCAAGCGGGCAACCTACCTGCGCTCGGTGATCCTTGTTCATCGCGCGGCGATTCAATTCGCGCACCGCTACGCCGAACTGGCCGAACAGATGGCCGCAGCGGAGAGCCGCCCGGAACGCCGGCTGGAGCTCAAGCGCATCGCCGAGACCTGCCGGCGGGTCCCCGAGTTCCCAGCGCGCACGTTTTTCGAGGCGCTGCAGTCGTTCTGGTTCATCTTTCTGATGATTTCGCCCTCGCCGACCACGTCGGCCGGACGCTTCGATCAATACATGTATCCGTTCTATCGTGCCGACAAAGATGCCGGCCGCATTACGGACGACGAGGTGCTGGAGCTGCTGGAGTGCCTGCGGTTGAAAGACATGCAGATCAACCGGACGTCGGGCAAGAACAATCGCAAGAAGAATGCGGGCATGGCGAAGTGGCACAACTGGACGATCGGCGGCGTGACCCGCGACGGCCGCGATGCCACCAACGAACTGACTTACCTGCTGCTGGAAGCGGCGCGGGAGACCGCAACGCCGCATCATACGTTGACGCTGCGCGTGCACGAGGGCACGCCGCAGGCGCTGTTGATGAAGGCGCTGGAAGTGGTTCGGCTGGGCATTGGAATGCCGGCATTCATCGGCGACCGGAGTTATATTGAGTTCTTCACGCGCCACGGAATCCCGGAAAAGGATGCGCGGGAGTACGTGATGACCGGCTGCCTGGATGCGAACTTGCCCGGCAGATCGCGCGTTTCGGCCATTGGCATGTTCATCGTGCCGCTGGTCCTCGATATCTTCCGCCACAATGGAATGGATCCCAATACCGGAATGGAAGTGGGCCTGAAGACGGCGAACTGGGAGGACTTCGCGACCTACGAAGAGTTTTATGCGGCCTTCCTCAAACAACTCCGCCACTTCATGGAACTGGCGGCCGAGAAGGACAACGTCGAGCTGCTGGTTGAGCGGGAACTTTTTCCCGATCCCTTCCGCTCATCGCTGATGGAGGATGGCGTAGGCTGCGGCCGGGACGTGCTGGACCGCAAGCTGCCGTTCGAAAACGGCGCGGTGCTGAATCCCGTGGGCATGATCAATGTGGCGGACTCGCTGGAGGCGATCCGGCAGCTTGTCTTCGAGCAGAAGAAGATTTCAATGCGCGAACTGGCCGAAGCGCTGGAGGCGAACTGGGAGGGATTTGAAGATCTGCGCAAACTTTGCCTGGCGGCGCCGAAATACGGGAACGGGGACGAGAGCGTGGACTCGATTGCGCGCGACCTTTACGCCTTCTGGGTGAAGACGGCCGACGAACTGCCGACCTCATTCGGCAGTACGCACAAGGCGACCGCCATTTCCATCACTTCGCACCAGCCGGGAGGCGCGCTGACCGGAGCTACGCCAGATGGGCGACTGGCCCACGAGATCTGCGCCGACGGGACAGTTTCTCCGATGCAGGGACGCGACACGCACGGGCCGACGGCGGTTCTGCGCAGCGCGCTGAAGATCGACCAGGACCCCTACCAGGCCACGCTGATGAACCTGAAGTTTCATCCCACGGCGCTGGCCTCGGCGAGCGACCTCGAAAAGATGTCGGGGCTGCTGCGCGCCTACTTCAGCCGCGGGGGCAAGCATATACAGTTCAACGTGGTAACGGGGGAGACGCTAAGAGCGGCGCAGTCCGAGCCGGAAAAATACCGCAACCTTGTGGTGCGCGTGGCCGGCTACAGCGCGTATTTCACCCAGCTCAATCGTCCCATGCAGGACGAGGTAATTGCGCGTACCGAGCACGGGCTCTGAGAAGCGCGTTATTTTGCGCGATTTGAGAAAGGCAGCGTGGAGAACCTGGCCGGTTTCCGTCAATTTCTCTTTCTTCAAGGCTCGCCGGCTGCAGATGCGCCGATTTCTATGGCTCAATTAGTCCGCTGAACTTGCCCTCATGGATTGCCAGAACCAGGCGGTTGATATCGTTTGCCGGAGGGCGATCCGCTTCGAGCGGCGGGACGATCGCACGAATTGAAGCGAGGGCCTGTTCAATCTGCCGGCCAGGCCGCAGCGGTTTGCGGTAGTCCAACCCCTGTGCGGCGCAGAGGAGTTCGATGGCGAGAATCTGTTCCAGGTTCTCGACAATCTGCCTCAGCTTGAGCGCGGCGGTCATTCCCATCGAAACGTGGTCTTCCTTACCGCCCGAAGTAGGCACGCTGTCAACGCTGGCCGGATGCGCCAGCACCTTGCATTCGTTCAGCAGCGCGGCGGCGGCGACGTGCGCGATCATGTAACCCGAGGACAGGCCGGCTTCGCTCGACAAAAATGGCGGCAAGCCTTCGTTGATGTCGGGATTGATGAGCCGGTCGATGCGGCGTTCGCAGATGCCCGCGAGGTCGGTGAGCGCGATGGCGGCATAGTCGAAGGCATAGGAAAGCGGCGCCCCATGGAAATTGCCGCCGGAAAGCACCTCCTCGCTGGCCACAAAGACGAGGGGATTGTCGGTTGCTGAGCCGGTTTCGGTCGCCACAATTGCGGTTACGTGGTCAAGCACGTCGCGCACCGCGCCATGCACCTGCGGCATACAGCGCAAACAGTAGGCGTCCTGAATCCGCGCGTCGTCGGCGAGGTGCGATTCGCGGATCTCGCTGCGCTCAAGCAACGCCGTCAGATGCCGGGCCGCGGCTGCCTGTCCGCGATGAGGCCGCGCATCTTGAATGCGGGAATCGAAGGCCACGGGAGTGCCGCGCAGCGCCTCCAGCGACATCGCGCCGGAAACATCCGCCAGGCGCACAAGACGCTGTGCATCGTAGAGCGCCAGCGAAGCAACGGCAGTCATCGCCTGCGTCCCGTTCAGGAGCGCAAGGCCTTCTTTCGCTTGGAGACGCAGCGGAGCAAGCCCGGCACGGCGCAGCGCCTCGCTGCCGCCCATCCGTTCTCCGCTATAAAACGCTTCCCCTTCTCCAATGAGAACCAGCGCGAGATGAGCCAGCGGCGCAAGATCGCCGCTCGCGCCCACAGAACCCTTTTCCGGCACGACGGGGTGAATGCCTGCGTTGAGCAGGGCGATCAACATCTCGATGGTTTCCCGGCGCACTCCGCTGAAACCCTTAGCGAGGACGTTTGCGCGCAGCAGGAGCATGGCCCGCACTTCGGCGTCCGAAAGGGGCTTGCCAAGGCCGCTCGAATGACTTCGCACCAAATTCACCTGAAGGTCGCAAAGACGGTTAGCCGGAATGCGAACGTCAGAGAGTTTGCCGAAGCCGGTATTGACGCCGTAGACGGCAACTTCTTTATCGAGGATATTCTCGATCGTCTGGCGGGCAGCATCAACGCGCGCCAGAGAGGATGGATCGAGGCCCACTTTTCGCATGCCGCGAGCCACGGTATCGATCTCTTCGAGCGAGAGATTTTTCCCTGAGAGCAAAAGCGGCGATGAGGAATTCATAGTGCGGCATCCGCCTTCAGCGCAGCAGCGCGGCCCCGCGCCATCATAACAAACGCTTCGCCCTCGACCGAGTCGGGCTTAATCGATACAAGATTGATCTCGACATTGGCGATCGCTCCCGCGATGGCTGCTTTCGCCAGCGCGGCTGCGGTCGTCAGGTCGGATTTCATGTTGGGATTGGTGATCGGTTTCAGCGCAGTGGCGATGCGCGCCACTTCGGCGGCTCTTTCGGCCACGCCAAGAGGCACTGCGGCTGCCTGCTGCAACGCGGCAGCAATCCGGTAAGGGCCGTCGGCAGACTCCTTAGCCAATTTGTACGCCTTCACGACCGCGTTGTACGCTTCGGCGTCTGCGTCAATTGCCGACTTCAGCTCCTCGCGCAGCACCGCAAGCCGGGCGAGCGCATCGCTCAACTGGCTCTCGTATTGCGCGTACGCCTTCTTGCCGCGCGACATAGACGCAACCATGCTGGCTAGGCCCGCGGCCATGGCGGCGCTGGCGGCAGCGGCGCTGCCTCCGCCGGGAACCGCGGTGGGCGCGGCCAGTTGCTCGATGAACGGAGCAACTCCGGCGCTCGGACCCGCGCGCAACCCGCCAACGGCCATCTTGCCGCTGACCACCGCAGCCAGCCGGTTCTCAAGGATGAGCGAAGAATCGAAATTCTCCAACTGAAGAAACCACGCGGCGGCCTGCTCCACGGCCCGCTTTGGAATCAGGCCGACAATCTCGCTCGAAACAGGCAACACGCCATAGCGCTCAGCCTCGCGCTTCACAAGCTCAAACACGCGATGCAGCGGCGTCCGCTCAAAATCGGTCAGGTTCATTGAAACCTGCGCCAAGCCGCGCACCAGAAAACCCGATGCCTTCACAAAGCGCATCCCGCCCGAGGAAAACCGCACCGCCCTGGCGATGCTTTTGGCGATAGCCACGTCGGGCGTATTGAGAAAAATGTTATAGGCGATCAGAAACTTGCGCGCGCCGACAACGGTCGCTCCAGCCGTGGGATGCAGGCGCGCCTCGCCGAAGTCGGGCTTGCGCGCCGCGTCGGTTGCGATCTCGTCGCGCACCCCTTCAAACTGGCCGCGGCGGATGTTTTCGAGATTCCGGCGCTCGGGCGTGGTAGCGGCGGCTTCGTAAAGATAGACAGGGACCTGGTAGCGCCTCCAGATTTCCGCGCCGGCGTGCCGGGCCATGGCCACGCAATCCTCCAGCGTGACGCCGTCGATGGGAATGAAGGGAACCACATCGGCTGCTCCCAGGCGCGGGTGCGCGCCCTGGTGCCGCGTAAGGTCGATCAATTCGGCGGCCTTGCCAACGCCGCGAATCGCCGCCTCCTGAATCGCCTCGCGCTCGCCTGCCAGCGTGATCACCGAGCGGTTATGATCGGCATCCATCTCGCGGCCGAGGATATAGACGCCGGGCAGCTTCATGGCTTCGACAATGGCATCGACCTTAGCTGCGTCGCGGCCTTCAGAGAAGTTCGGTACGCATTCGACTAAAGTGTGGGCCACGGTAGAAGGATAAAGAGCTACTCTGCGAGTCAGCAAGTCAGCGGGTCGGCGGCGGCAGGCCATCTGCTCTCCAGCATTCGCCCGTCCGCCGGGAGTATCCTGTGGATCAGTCTTCGAGACCATGGCGAAACGGAACCGTTACCGTTCTCGCGTGGCCTCCCAGGGAAGGATCGTATGGCAACCACAGCAGCTCCCATGATTCGCGCGCCGCACGGCACTGCACTGCGCTGCAAGGGATGGCAGCAGGAGGCGGCGCTGCGCTGCCTGATGAACAACCTCGATCCGGAAAATGCCGAGCGGCCCGCCGATCTCGTCGTTTACGGCGGCATCGGCAAGGCGGCGCGCAACTGGGAGTGCTACCACGCCATTGTGCGCGAACTGGAGCGGCTGGGAGGCGAGGAAACGCTGCTGGTGCAGTCGGGCAAGCCGGTCGCCGTGTTTCCCACGCATGAGATGGCGCCGCGCGTGTTGATCGCCAACTCCAACCTTGTGGGCAAGTGGGCCAACTGGGAGCACTTCAACGAGCTCGACCGCAAGGGCCTGATGATGTATGGCCAGATGACCGCGGGAAGCTGGATTTACATCGGCACGCAGGGCATTTTGCAGGGAACTTTCCAGACCTTCGCCGCGCTTGCGGAGCGGCACTTTGCCCAAGCGGGCGGACCGGCTTCACTGAAGGGCAAGCTTGTGGTGACGGGCGGCATGGGCGGCATGGGCGGCGCGCAGCCGCTTTCTGTCACGCTGAACGGGGGCGTGGTGCTGGTTGTCGAGGTCGACCGCAGCCGCATCGAGCGTCGCGTGGCGACACGCTATTGCGACTGCATTGCGGAAGACCTGGACGAGGCGCTGCGCTTTTGCGAAGAGGCGCGGCGCCAAGGCCGAGCTCTCTCCGTGGGACTGGTGGGCAACTGCGGCGACGTGCTGCCGGAGATGGTGAGCCGCGGCGTCGAGGTGGACGTGGTGACCGACCAGACCAGCGCGCACGATCCGCTGAATGGCTACATCCCAAGCGGACTCACGCTGAGCGAAGCTTCGGAGCTGCGCAGGCGCGATCCCGATGAGTATGTGCGCCGCGCCACGGCCACCATGGTCATTCACGTGGATGCAATGCTCGCCATGCAGCGCGCCGGGGCAATCGCATTCGACTACGGAAACAATATTCGGCGCTTCGCCTTCGATGCCGGCTGCCGAGACGCGTTTCTCATCCCAGGGTTTGTGCCCGAATACATTCGCCCGCTCTTCTGCACCGGACAAGGTCCGTTTCGCTGGGTGGCGCTATCGGGCGATCCGCGCGACATCGACCGTACCGACGAACTGGCGCTCGAACTCTTCCCCGGCAACGAGATTCTTACGCGCTGGCTCAAGCTGGCGCGAGGCCGATTCGCGTTCCAGGGATTGCCGGCGCGCATCTGCTGGCTCGGCTACGGCGAGCGTGCACGCATGGGCGAGGCGATCAACGAACTCGTGCGCAAGGGCGAGATCTCGGCGCCCATCGCCATGGGCCGCGACCATCTTGACACCGGCTCGGTGGCCAGCCCCTATCGCGAGACGGAAAAGATGCTGGACGGCTCGGACGCGGTTGCGGACTGGCCGATTCTGAATGCACTGCTCAACACCGCATCGGGAGCGACGTGGGTGAGCTTCCACCACGGCGGCGGCGTGGGGATGGGCTATTCGCTGCACGCCGGGCAGGTGACCGTGGCCGACGGCACGGAAATGGCCGCGCGCAAGATCGCGCGCGTGCTGAACAATGACCCTGGCCTGGGTGTCGCGCGCCATGCCGACGCGGGCTACGAGCTCGCCGCACAGACAGCGCGTGAGCGGGGAATCAGAATTCCCATGGCGGAAAAGTTACCGTGACCGGATCGCTCGCAATCGTCAACATCGGGCAGCTCGTCACGCTTGCGGGGCCCGCGCGCCCGCGCGTGGGCAGGGAACTCAGCGAGCTGGGCATTATTCCCAACGCGGCAATTCTGATTGAAGACGGCCGCATCGTTGCGGCCGGACCCTATCAGGAGATCAAATCCAAAGGGCTGCCCCACGCAGTGGTCGATGCGCAGGGCCGGTGCGTGACGCCGGGTTTTGTGGATGCGCATACGCACTTGGTTTTCGCCGGCAACCGCGCCGCCGAGTTCGAGACGCGCATTGCCGGCGCCAGTTATCAGCAGATCGCCGCGGCAGGCGGCGGCATTCTGAGCACGGTGAGGGCAACGCGCGCCGCTTCTGAAGAGGAATTACTGGCCGAGTCGCGCCGTCATCGTGATTGGATGCTTCGCTCCGGCACAACAACTGCAGAAGCCAAGTCAGGCTATGGACTGGAGCGCGAAACGGAGCTGCGCATGTTGCGCGTGATGGCTCGACTCAATGCCGAGGGCCCTATGCGCAGCGCCTGCGGCCGAATCGTCCCCACGCTGCTCGCGGCGCACACGGTGCCGCCGGAATTTGCCGAACGACGAGCGGAATACGTACGCTGGATCGCCGAAGAGTTGATCCCCGAGGTTGCGGCCTTGAAGCTTGCGCGCTTTTGCGACGCCTTCTGCGATGACCACGCCTTTACCGTGGAGGAAGCACGCATTGTGCTTGCCGCCGCCCGCGCTCACGGGATGGATTTGCGCCTGCACGCCGAGCAGTTTCGCCCCGGCACCGGGGCCGCACTGGCCGCTGAGTTGCACGCGCGTACCGCGGATCATCTTGAAACCGCAACCACGGAGACGCTCGACGCGCTACGCACCGCCCAGGTGCAGCCTGTGTTGCTTCCCGGCTCAGTGTTTGCGCTTGCGCGTACTGCCTATCCGCCTGCCCGCGCCATGGTGGAGCGAGGTCTGGCGATCGTGCTGGCAACCGATTTCAACCCTGGCTCGTCGCCCATTTGCTCCATGGCGTTCATCCTCTCGCTGGCGTGCCTGCACATGGCGCTAACCCCTGCTGAAGCGCTCACCGCTGTCACCGTGAACGCCGCATGGAGCCTGGGCCTTGGCCACTGCGCCGGTTCTCTTGAGCTTGGCAAGCAGGCCGATCTTCTTATTCACGAGTTCGCCGACTACCGCGAGCTTGCTTACTTCATCGCCGCGCCCGCGCTCCCGATGATTTTTATCGCCGGAGAGGAAGTAACTCTCATGTGATCGTAGGGTGATTCCTAAATAACATTGCAATGTGGGCGTCGGCGAGTTTCAGAAACTCGATAAATTACGCTGCGTCTGCGCACATTTCCAAGCAGACGCGGGCATTTCTCGCCGCCCTGCCCAACTGTTTTGCCTTCACCTTTACGCCCAAACACGGGTCATGGCTTGAGCTGTAGAGCTTAGCCGCGCGGTGATTCGTACGCATGCTGGGCTTCTTGCGCCGGCCGATCGCTGGCAATTTCATCAGCCGCTTTGGGCCGCCACTTGTCGACCGATGCACTGACCGAAAAGCCGAGGTCGGCTACCTTCCATAGCGGGCTCGTCTCGCCTCCCACCACGATAATGCTGATCTTGTCCGCCCGGTTGTACGGCGCAATCATGGCATCGTCTGGGACCTGTGAGCCAGTCGGCGTAGGGCTTAACGCCGTGCAGCGCCAAGGGCTTCACCAGCATGTCGATGATGTCGTCGTTCCAGAACTGGCGGGCAGGGATCTTGTAGTTTTCCGAAATCCACTGACCCACGTCGAGCGGGGTCTGGAAGCCTTCGATTTCCTTCAGACTCCTGGCGACCAGGGGATCCAGAATCAAAGTGGCAGCGCCATACAGCGCGGGAAGCGCTTGCAACTGGAGCTTAAGTGCTTCACCGAACGAGTGTTTCGAGGCGGCGCCTACGCTGTTCAGCAGGTTCCATCCCCGGAATAGGCTGACGACGCTCTCTTCTTTCTTATGGCCCTTCTGCACATGGAACGGCTCCCAGACGCTACGCTCCTCGTTCTCCGCCATGCAAAGATTCGTGTAGCCGTAGCTGTTGCCCTGTGAAGTCCAGACGGTCTTCTTGCGCTGCGCCCATCCGCTCAACTTGGACAGCAAGGTCCAGCCGCGCCCGATCACCGCATTGACGGGGCTGAAGGGGCCCAGCGCGCCCATACCGGAGTTCATGCCGATTTCATTCCGAATGGGCCCATTGACCACCACCGCCGAGGCAAAGGGCAACGTCGACGGCTGAGTTGCCGGCTCACCCGTGGAAGCAATGGCAAGCAGCACGGGCAGATGCTCCGGGCGCGCGCCCGCCATCACGGCAGCGATGGCCACATTCTCAACCGTGCACCGCATGTCCTGTTTGCCGTCGTGGAGGTAGGATTTGCGAACCACTTTGTCCGGTGCATGGCAGGTGCCGGTAAGCATCTCTGCAACGCGCTCCTCGGTCGGCAGAATGATCGGCAAGCCCTCTGTCCACCCGCGCTGGGCAAATAGCCGCTGCAGGTTGTCTTCGGTATCGGGCGCCAACAATCGGTGACGCGTGCCGGGTTGCGGAACGTCGACAGCGGCATACCGGTTCTCTTCCGGGGTCACTGGCCTGGTGAGCGCCTCTACAATCTCGTCGATGACTCGCTTGCCTGTGGTGGGATCATTGCCCTCCAGATATCCACGCAGGGCGGACGACGGCATGGACACTACCGGATGAGGAGTGAAGATGAAGCGCAGGGCTGTTCCATAATAATCCCGATCGTCATTCCAAAAACTCTCGAAAGCAACCGTGGAAATAGGTGCGGTAGGAATTCCGTACTTCTGTTCGAGTGTGCGACAGCAATCGGCGACCGCCGATACGCAGCCCGGTCAACCGGCCACGCCGAAGATAACCGCGTCGCCGCCTTTCTCTTTGATCTCCTGCCATAAATCAGAGGTATCGTCGCGAAATATGAAACCCGTCTTGCGTTTTTGAATGACCTTTGCCGTCGGGATATGCTCGGCCAGCCAGCCAGCCACCTGCTCCATAAAAAGTGCGCTACCGCCGAAGCCCTGATTCACCAGGTATACGGTCTTGCCGCTCAAAGTATCCAAGCGCGGCGCCAGAAACGACGCCGGCATATTGGAGATCTTGCCTTCTGAACTCGGCCTAAGCTCGGCCTCAGGATTTAGCACTGCTACTTCTCTGGAAAGTATGTGAGTCGCCATTTAGCCCTCCCGCATGACAGGAACTACGCCCACGTTCTGTCGTCGATCAGTGTAACAGTTCAGTTAGCCTTTTGAACAGTTCAAGTCTCTTGCGGTTCACCTGCCAACCACCCCGGTCTTGCCAGTCACCGGAGCGGGAAGATTGTAGCCGGTTATTCGTTCCAGGAGCCACTCCCGCATCCCGGCGGCCAAATAAAAGCGCGGAAAAAGCAGGTCGTCGTCTGCATTTACCACCCCTTCGGAAACTGCGATGGAGTGGAGAGCTGTGTCAGGGTAGATCCGCAATCCGGCTGTGATTTTCAACGCGTCGAGATGCAGCGAGTCGGCAAACGTCAAACTCTCCTCTACCGTTTTCCTTGTTTCACCCGGTCCTCCAAGCAACAAGAACCCGTTCCGTTTTATGCCCGCCTTAGAGAACATTTCGGAAATGGCGTCCACCTCGGCACAGCTGAATCTCTTGTTGAGCTGTTTCAGAATGGTCTCCGAGCCACTTTCAAAGCCCAGGCTCACCTCTGTACAACCCGCCTGCGCCATCAACTGTGCTAATTCCTCGTCTACCCATTTCGGATAGACGATCGCCCACCAATCGATGTCGATCTTTGCCTGGATCAGCCTACGGCAAAGCTCCTTTGCATAAGCGGGCGGGAAGTTAAAGGTGCTGTCGACGAAGTAGAAACTGCGAAACCCCTGTTCGCACATCTGCGATAGCCAGCGAACGACAACTTCCGGCGACCTCTTCCGGACTGGTTTACCCTCGACGGCGCCAGTTGAACAGTAAATGCAGTCGAGCGGGCATCCACGCCTGCTTTGTACAGGAATCCGTGTTTGGGTGCTAAGAGATCGTGGGCAGTATTCCGGCTCAGGTAGCGGAAAGTCATCGAGGTTCCACGCAAGGGAAGAGGGCGTAGTGGTCCCGTTGCGCAGAAACGCGCCGGGGGGCGGGGGTCCATGTGCACCTTGCTCAATCCAGTCCAGTAGGGCAGGGAATGCCATCTCGCCCTCGCCCATGATGCCCATATCTGCTTGCAGGTATGTAAGCGCCGGTTTGGGAAAGATGCTATAGCCGGCTCCGCCCAGAACGATAGGCATTGAGGAAACGCGGCGGCAAGCGGCCACGGTTTCCTTTAGCGAATCCAGCAAGAAGCGTGGATATTGCATGTTCTGGTCATCGATATTCCTGACCGAAATACCGATGACGTCCGGGCGGAACTGGAGAAGCGTATCTGCGATCCGGGATTCTTGCTCGCCGCTCGCTGTCAAGACCAAAAGCCGCACGCTATGGCCGGCTCTCTCGGTAGCAGCACCAACGTACCCCAGACCGACCGGCAACGGAGCAGCGGCCTTCCCCGAATCGTCCATGACCGAAATAAGCAGCGTTTTCACTTGCCTAAGTCCTCAGCCGGGAGTAAACATGCGATGCACGAAACAGGAACATCCAAACCACGAGCCCCGCCGTGATTGAAGACCCAGCCGCAGGCTGGAGCAGTGACCCCAATCACGCTAGGCCCTCGCTCGGTCTCTGCAACATGAATTCGTACATTGGTATCCCGGTATCCCAGGTCTCAAAATCGAGACATGGGGCACCCAGGATGGTGCAAAATCAAGTTGTCAGAGACCAGTTTAGTCCGCCACAAAGATGGTCATTCAGAGAATTCCCCGACCCTGTAACGATTTGGACGTTCCCTGCCTTTCTTCTTACAGACGAACCAAATGGGGAAACAGTAGATGATGAAACGCGTTTTCTACGAAGCCGTTTGCCTTGTTCTATATGCGAGTTTGACGGGTCTCGGCGCCTTCGCCCAGCAGCCGCTCACGCTGCGGCAGGCGATCGAACGGGCTCTCAAGCAGAACCCGGAGGCCGCAGTCGCACGCGCTGGCGTTGACGACGCCCGCTCCGGAGACGATCTGGCGCGATCGGCTTTGTTGCCGCAGGTCGGCTTTACCGAGGACATTTCCGAAGGCGACGACCCGGTGTACGCCTTTGGCACGCGGCTGCGGCAGCAGCGGTTCACAGAGGACGATTTCGCTGTCCCTTCACTGAACAGTCCCGGCCCGATCGGCAACGCTTCCACGCGTATCTCCGGCGAATGGCAGCTTTTCGATTCGCTGCGCACCGAGCGGCAGATGCGCGGTGCAAAGCTGAGGGAGGAAAGCGCAGCTTCGCAGTCGGGTGCGGTCGACCAGAAGATCGTCTTTGGGGTGGTGACCGCGTACCAGCAGGTGCTGTACGCCGAACGCGAGGTCGATACGGCGCAGCATGAGGTTGAGACAGCCGAAGCGCTGTTGAAGTCCGCCGACGATCATGTGAAGTCCGGACTGGCGGTTGTGTCCGACCGCATGGCAGCCGAAGTGAATCTGGCTGCCATGAAGCAGTCGCTAATCGCCGCGCAGGGCGACCGCGAACTGGCTTGGGCAGGACTGAGGCTGGCAATGGGCGCTCCGGAATTTGCAGCAACCCCGCTGGCGCCGCTCCAGGCGCGTGCCTTCCCGGCCACC
This sequence comes from uncultured Acidobacteriota bacterium, assembly GCA_963832535.1. GTDB lineage: Bacteria > Acidobacteriota > Terriglobia > Terriglobales > Acidobacteriaceae > Telmatobacter. Next base: position 6,506 of record CAWHUK010000031.1, on the reverse strand, counting down.
AATCTGGAAGAGGATCTGGCGACGGCAGCCAAAAACCGCAAGGATCTTGACGCGCTGAACCAGGCGGACCAGGCGCAAAGCACGGCGGTCAGCTCGGCGCGGCTCGGCTTCGGACCCCACGTGAACGCCTACGGCGACTGGGAAAATGACCGCGACTCCTTTGGTGCATCAGGCGGTACGAGCTGGGTGGCCGGTGTGCAGATCGGAATCGATCTGCAGCCCATGACGAAGCGCGCGCAACTGGAGCAGCAGAAAGCGGCCAAGGCGCGGGCGGATGCGCAACTGGACGAATATCGCCAGCTCGTGAGAATGCAGGTCAGCCAGGCGCATACCATGCGCGCCACCGCGCAGCAATCGATGGAAACCGCGCACGCGGCCATCGAACAGGCTACCGAGGGTCTGCGCATCGTCCGTAATCGCTACGATGCCGGCCTGGCGACGATCACCGATTTGTTGCGTGCCGAGGACGCCGAGAAACAGAGCCAGGACCAATTACTGGCGCGCTGTCTACGGCAACACAGTAGCTTATGCCCAACTACTTTTCGCGACCGGGACATTGACTCCCGAAGCGGCGGAGGACCTGCAATGAAACTCGTTTCCTGGTTGTGGATTGGATCTCTGGCAATGCTGGCGTTTGCGGGCTGCAAATCGCAGTCGCCGGTTTCTGCAGACGCTCAAGAGTCGGCACAGGCGCGCGTCGTCGCCGCCGAACAAGTCGAAATGCCGGCCACGCTGCGCTCGACAGGCACATTGCATGCGCACGAGTCGTCCACCCTTTCGGCGCAGGTGACGGGCCGCGTGGAACAGGTGTTGGTGCGGGAGGGCGATGTGGTTCATGCGGGTCAAACGCTCGTGGTTCTGGACGATGCCACGCTTCGTTCGTCGGCCGATCAGGCCGAATCCTCCGTGAGCGCGGTCGAGCAACAGGAGGCCGCCGCGCAGGCCAACGCCGATCTCGCCGCCAGCACTCTGGCGCGTTACCGTCAACTGGAGGCGCAGAAGAGCGTTAGTCCGCAGGAGATGGACGAGGTCACGCGCCGCGCGGAGGCCGCCGCCGCCGAGGTTGCCGCTCTCAAATCGCAGGTGAATGCGACTCGCGCCCAGCAGGCCGGCGCCAGTGCCATGCTTGGCTACAGCCGCATCGTCGCGCCTTTCGCCGGCGCCTTGACGGCGCGCATGATCGATCCCGGCGCGATGGCCGCTCCGGGTGTGCCGCTGCTGCAGATTGAAAGCGCCGGACCGCTCGAACTGCAGACCACCGTGCCCGAGTCCGCCATCGGGGACTTGCACAATGGCATGAAGCTCGACGTTACGGTCGACAGTCTGAATGGCCAATCCTTTCCGGGCTCCGTCGCCGACATCGTGCCCGCCGCCGATCCCGCCACGCACAGTTTTCTTGTCAAAATCAGGTTGCCCTCTTCAACAAAATTGCGCGCAGGCCTCTCTGCCAGCGTCTCCATTCCCGCCGGCGCGAAACAAGCCGTGCTGGCGCCTCGCTCAGCCATCGTTATGCGCGGATCTCTGGCCACGGCCCTGGTACTCGACGGCAGCGGCATCGCGCAACTTCGTTACGTCACTCTGGGAGACGTGCAGGCAGACAAGGTGGAGGTACTCTCCGGTCTGAATGGCGGCGAGAAACTCGTCGATAACCCTGCGGACCGCGACTTGGCCGGCAAACGCATCGAGGTTCAGCCATGACAGAGAACACACAACCGCGTGGCCTGGGCCTGGCCGGACGGCTGGCGCACGCCTTTCTGAACTCAAAGCTGACGCCGCTGTTCATCGTGGCTTCGCTGGCGCTGGGAATTTTCGCGGTCGCCATCATTCCCCGCGAAGAAGACCCGCAGATCCTGGTGCCGATGCTCGACATCACGACCGCCATGCCGGGCGCATCCGCGGCCGAGGTCGAAGAACAAGTCACGCTGCCCATCGAGACGCTGGTCCATCAGATCTCCGGCGTGGAGTATGTCTACTCAACTTCCAGCCCCGGACAGAGCCTTGTGATCGTGCGCTTTCTTGTGGGCACGCCGCAGGAAGATGCTCTGATCAAGGTCTACACGAAGCTCTATTCGAACTTCGACCGGATTCCTCCAGGCATCACGCGGCCGATCATCAAGGCCCGCTCAATCGACGATGTGCCCATCCTGTCACTGACCCTCTGGGGCGAACACTACGGTGGTTATCAACTGCGCGCCATCGCCGATGAGATCCAGCACAGCATCGAGCAGGTTCCCGATGTCAGCGAGAGCACGGTTATCGGCGGACTGCCGCGCACCATGCGCGTGATGTTGAGCGCAAGCAAGCTCAATGCCTACGGGCTTTCGCCGCTGGCTGTTGTCGGCAAGTTGCAGGCGGCAAACGCCAGCCTGCAGGCGGGAAGCTTTGCCGAGGACAACCGCGAAGTCCGCGTCGACGCGGGAAACCTCTTTACCTCGACGCAAGGATCTTGAATCGGTCGTGGTGGGCGTGCGCGAAAGCCGTCCCATTTATCTGCGCGATGTGGCCGATCAGATTATCGATGGCCCCGCCGAGCCGGCCAACTACGTCCTGTTCGGCACCACTCAGACCAGCGCCGGCAGCGGTAATATCCCTCGCCAGTATCCGGGCGTCACCATCACCGTCGCCAAGCGCAAGGGCACCAACGCGACCGATATCGCCAACGCCGTTCTCAAGCAGATCGATGAGATGAAGGGATCGGTGCGATCCCCGCCGACGTGCACGTGACCACGACCCGCAACTATGGCGACACGGCCAAGGCCAAGATCGACGAACTGCTCGAGCACCTGCTGCTCGCCACGCTTTCGGTCACTTTCCTGGTTGCCTTGTTTCTCGGCTGGCGCGAGTCCGGCGTGGTTCTGCTCGCTATCCCTGTCACGCTCGCGCTCACCATGTCGACTTTCTACTTCCTCGGCTACACCATCAACCGCGTTACGCTTTTCGCGCTCATCTTCTCCATCGGCATTCTTGTCGACGACGCCATCGTTGTGGTCGAGAATATCGTCCGCCACTTCCGGCTGCCCGAGCAATCAGCATCGCTCCTGTTCCGACGTCACGGTCGAAGCCGTGGCCGAAGTTGGCAATCCTACGATTCTTGCCACTTTCGCCGTGATTGCTGCTGTGCTGCCCATGGCGTTTGTGCGCGGGCTCATGGGACCCTACATGCGTCCCATTCCGGTCGGCGCTTCGGCGGCGATGCTCTTCTCGCTGATGGTGGCTTTCGTGGTTTCGCCGTGGGCGGCAATGCGCCTGCTGGGCAAACATCTGGGCAGCGCGCACATGCTGGAGCCGGAGCACGAAAACTGGCGGACGCGGCTTTACCGCAAGGTGATGACGCCGCTGATCGCCTCAGGCCGCAACCGTCTGCTGTTCTTCGCCGGCGTGATCGTGCTCCTGCTGATCTCCGTTATGCTGGTGCCGGCCGGCCTGGTGCGCGTGAAAATGCTGCCCTTCGACAACAAGAGCGAAGTGCAGGTGATCGTGAACATGCCCGACGGCACGCCTCTGGAGCAGACGCTGCGCGTAACGCAGGCGCTGGGCGATGCGCTGGCGCACCAACCCGACGTGCTCAACTACCAGCTCTATGCCGGAACCTCCGGCCCGTACAACTTCAATGGCCTGGTGCGCCACTATTACATGCGGCGCATGCCCAACCAGGCCGACATCCAGGTCAACCTTGTGCCGGAAAAGGACAGCGTCACGAGCAAAGCCATGCCATCGCCAAGAGCTTCGCCCGCTGCTCGACCGAGATTGGCCGCCAGTATGGAGCGCGCATTCAGGTCAGCGAAGTCCCGCCGGGACCGCCGGTGATTCAAACGCTGGTGGCCGAGGTCTACGGCCCCGATCTCGACGGCCAGACCAAGGTTGCGCAGCAGATCAAGTCCATCTTCCAGCACACGCCGGGCGTGGTCGATACGGACTGGTACGTCGAAGATCCGCAGCCGCATGACATCCGATCCGCGTCGATGCCGTGAAGGCCGCGCAAGACGGCATCGCCGTCGCCGACGTAGCCAGGGCGCTGGCCCTGGCCACATCGGGCGCCGAAGTCGGGCTCCTTCACGACCCCAACTGCACGAGAGCCGATACCGACGATGGTGCAGTTCACGCGCGCGGACCGGTCCGGCAACCAGGCTCTCGAAAACATCCATCTGCCGGCTCCCAACGGCGCCATGGTTCCGCTGCAGGAGTTGGTGACCATCGAGCATGGGAACCAATCGAGCAGCAGCATCTACCACAAGAATCTGAATCGCGTGGTCTATGTGACGGGCGATGTGGCCGGCGCGGAGGAAAGCCCGGTCTACGCCATCCTCAAAATGAATAAGCAGCTGGACAAGCTGAAGCTGCCGGCCGGCTACACTCTCAAGCGCTACAACGCAACCATGCCCGAGTCGACCGATCACTACTCGATGAAGTGGGATGGCGAATGGCAGATCACCATTGAGGTCTTCCGCGATCTCGGGCTGGCCTTCGCGGCGGTTCTCGTGCTGATCTATGTGCTCGTCGTCGGCTGGTTCCGCTCGTTCGTGGTGCCGCTCATCATCATGGCTCCGATTCCGCTGACGCTGGTCGGAATCCTGCCGGCTCACGCACTCTTGGGAGCCTTCTTCACCGCGACTTCGATGATCGGCTTCATCGCCGGCGCGGGAATCATCGTGCGCAACTCGATCATCCTCGTCGATTTCATCGAGTTGCGCCTCCGCCAGGGAGCGCCGCTCGCGAGGCTGTTATTGACGCGGGCGCGATCCGCTTCCGGCCCATGCTGCTTACTGCCGCTGCGGTGGTCGTGGGCGCGAGCGTAATTCTCACTGACCCGATCTTCCAGGGCCTCGCTCTGTCGCTGATCGCCGGCGCCATTGCCTCCACCTTCCTGTCGTGGCCAACCATCCCCATCCTTTACTACATGGTGCATCGCAACCGGCATCAGCCGATCACCTGCGCGGTTGAAACCGAAGAACGCGAAGGAGTATATCAATGACCGTTGAACGCGCTTTGCGCCTCATGGCCGGCATAGTCGTTCTTATCTCGCTGGCCCTCGCCCATTATGTTTCCCATTACTGGCTCTGGCTCACCGCCTTTGTCGGTCTCAACCTGCTGCAGTCCGCCTTCACCAACTGGTGCCCGGCGATGACGATCTTTCGCGCCATGGGGCTCAAGGAAAACGGACCCCGCCGCAGCGTGGCAGCAAAGTAATTTCACCCGGATGCGGATCTCATCGCATTTTGGCAGGTTTTTTTATGGCTCGTTCAGGTTGTCGCAGAGGACCAAAGGCAAATGCCGGTGCATTGTCGCCATCCGGACCAGCAACTTCAAGGGCCATAAACCGGTTGAAGGATGCCGTCTATCGCGAAATGTACCGTCTGGAAGCTCAGCAGCCGGGCTCGGAGATGGGCCTGGCTCTGGCCTTGCTGCGGGTGATCGTAGCTTCACAACGGCTGGCCGGCCGGGAAGACTTCGGAAATTGGCTCAGGGAGATTTGTCCGGTCGGCTTGAAGATGATTGAAGAGGCTCTGAATAGCTATAGCGAATGTCTTGCCAGCTCACGATAGCCGTCAGCCGCCAAAGAACCATGCGCCGCGTCTCTCCGCGCGTCTATACTAGAGCGGAATCCTTGGCTGAAAATGCGTCCTGAACTCACTCAAGCCTCTCAACTGCTTCGTCGCGGAACTCCCGAGTCGATCGAGGAGGCGATTGGCCTGCTGCAGAACACCGTCTTCTCATTCAGCATGAGGGTCTGCGGCCATCGCGAAGATGCCGAAGATACGATGCAGGACGTTCTCTTCGGCTCTCTGAAGCATCTGGCGAAGCTCCAAGACCCGGGAGAATTGGCCGCCTGGCTTTACACCGTAACCAGAAACCGTTGCAGGCGCATGCGGCGCGGTCACGCCAGGGCCGAAGCCAAACGTATCACTCTCGATGAACTAATTCCCGATCAGGCCGAGCTGCAGCAGCTTTTACTAGCCTCTGAGAATCCCGAAAGGGACGTGCTTCGAGCGGAACAACATAACCATCTGCATGAAGCTGTCCTGAGGCTTCCCCCGGCTCTGCGTCTTGTCCTGGTATTGCACGATATGGAAGAACTCACAACCGAAGAGGTCACGCGTATCCTCGGGCTGCAGACCGGGACCGTTCGCGTTCGGCTCCATAGAGCGCGCCTGGCGCTCCGCAAGGAGATGGCGCGCGTGCTGCAGGGAATGCCAGAGAGGGCGCCGGCCTCCGCAAAGAAGCCCCTCCATCGGCCCGAAGAGTGCCGCGAGATATTTGCCGACTTGTCCGAGTTCCTGGATGGCCGTATGGAGCCCGCTAGTTGCGAAAAGATGCGCGCTCACATCGAAGCATGTCCCGCCTGCGTCGCATTCATCAAGGATCTCCGCGGCGTGATTGAGAGGTGCCGGGAAACCCCGTCTATCTGCGATTCGCGTACCGCCCGCCGCCTGCGTACCATGATGACGCAGGAATTTCTTCGCTTGATGCGGCAGAGAAGCTAGGCCTTGCAGTGGAAAATCAGGTTA
>CAWHUK010000030.1:0-131120 GCA_963832535.1 uncultured Acidobacteriota bacterium | reverse complement strand
AAGCTGAAGCGTTGGTCGCTCGAAGAGATTGTGCGGCGGTCCTCGCTGGGCCAGATCGAAGACGCCGCTTTGCCGGGCGAAACCACGCCCGCGGAGAAGTAAGCCGAGCGAGAGGAGAGCAAAACCATGGCTGTGCAAATGAGAACGATGCTCGCGGTGGCCGACAACTCCGGCGCGCGCAAGCTGCAGGTGATTCTGCCTCTCGGTGGCGGACTGGGCACGAATGCCGGTCTCGGCGACATTGTGACCGCGGCGGTAAAGGAAGCTTCGCCCGACGGCACAGTGAAAAAAGGCAAGGTGGTGAAGGCGGTGATCGTGCGCACCCGCAAGGAGCACCGGCGGCGCGACGGAACGTACATCCGCTTCGATGAGAATGCGGCGGTGGTGATCGGCGACGATCATGAGCCGGTGGGAACGCGCGTCTTCGGGCCGGTGGCCCGCGAACTGCGCGAGAAGAAGTTTTTGAAGATTGCTTCGCTGGCGCCGGAAGTGGTGTAAGAACAGGGGTCAGTGATCAGTTGTCAGTGGTCAGTTTTCTGGTGGTGAGATTGGTTGGCAGATTCGGTCGTATTCAATCGAGATTTTTATTGCGGCACGGAGAACTGAACACCGATCACTGACAACTGTTCACTGTATGGAGAAGAGATGGCGGGTTTAAGTATTCATCGCAACGATACGGTCCAGGTGCTGACGGGCGCGGACCGGGGCAAGTCGGGCCGCGTGCTGCGCGTTTTTCCTGACAAGGGCACGGTTCTGGTGGAGCACGTGCGCGTGGTCAAAAAGACGGTCTCGAGCAAGACTGGCCGCCGGACCCAGGGCGGCATCGCCGATCAGGAATCGCCCATCAACGTTTCGAACGTGGTGCTGGTGTGCCCGAACTGCGGCCCCGCTCGCGTGGGATTCAAGGTCGAGGGCGAATCGCGTGTGCGGATCTGCAAGAAGTGCGGGTCGGAGTTGCCGACCAAGAAGTGAGAAAGACAGTGTTCAGTGAATCAGTTGTCAGTGGTCAGTTTGTTCGAGGTGGATCTGGCTTCTGGAATGAAATCGATCGGCTTTTTCTGATCACCGATCACTGACCACTGGTTTTAAGTCCTTCCGCAACGGTAAACGGGCGTGACCCACTCCGAGGGCTGGAAGAAAGAGAGCAGGGAAATGGCGGCAAGGCTGAGAGAGAAGTATCACAAAGAGATCAAGCAGGCGCTCCAGAAAGAGTTGGGGCTGGAGAACGCGATGGCTGTTCCGCGCCTGGATAAGATCGTGATCAACATGGGGCTAGGCGAGGCCACGCAGAACACCAAGCTGCTTGACCCGCTAGTGGCGGACTTGGCGCAGATCGCCGGGCAGAAGCCGGTGACCACGAAGGCCAAGAAGTCGATTGCGGCCTTCAAGGTGCGCACCGGCAATGCAATCGGGGCAATGGTTACGCTACGCTCCGACAGGGCGTACGAGTTTCTTGACCGGCTGATCTCAATCGCTCTGCCCCGCGTGCGCGACTTCCGCGGCCTGTCGACGAAGAGTTTTGACGGCCGCGGCAATTACACACTGGGCCTGCGCGATCAACTGATCTTTCCGGAGATCGACTACGCGAAGGTGGAAAAGCTGAAGGGCATGAACATCACCATCGTGACATCGGCGAGGGACGACAACCAGGCGCGCGCGCTGTTGAAGCACTTTGGCATGCCGTTCCGGCAGGGGGCGTAAAGACGGCTATTAGCTGTTAGCTATTAGCTTTTAGCTTCGGTTGAGGCTGGTCAGCTTCCGAGGCGGAACAGATTTCAGTGCTTGTTCAGCCGTTGGTTCGGCACGAAACAAGCTGACAGCTAAAAGCTAAAAGCTAAGAGCTAACAGCTGCTTTTGAAGAGGTTTTATGGCAACCACTGCAAAAAGAGTGAAGGACGCGCGGAAGCCGAAGTTCAGCAGCCGCAAGCACAACCGCTGCAAGCTGTGCGGCCGGCCGCGGGGATTCCTGCGCAAGTTCGGCATCTGCCGTTTGTGTTTCCGGGCGCTGGCGCTCAAGGGCGAGATTCCCGGCGTCAACAAGTCGAGCTGGTGAAAAGACAGTTCGCAGTTCAGAGTTCGTAGTTCACAGCTTCGATCAGCGTGAATCGCCAATTGTGAACTGTGAACTAAGAACTGTGAACTCATAAGCCATTCCCGCTGGTTCCCGCCAAACGAGCGGTGGGCGAACGGGGGATGAAGGAGAAGGAATGAGTCTGACCGATCCAGTAGCGGATTTTCTGGCGCGCATTCGAAATGCGATCCGGGCGCGTCATCAGAAGCTGGATGTTCCCGCTTCGAAGCTGAAGACCGAGATTGCCCGCATTCTTAAAGAAGAGGGCTACATCTCGAACTACAAGACCCAGGAAGAGGACGGCAAGCTGGTGCTCCGCGTGTACCTGAAGTACGGCGCCACCGAGGCGGCCATCCGCGACCTGGCGCGCATCTCGCGTCCCGGCTGCCGCGTGTATATCGGCCGAGACGAGATTAAACGCGTACAGGGCGGGCTGGGCATCTCCATTTTGACCACGCCCAAGGGCGTGATGACAGGCCGCCAGGCTCGCCGCGAGGGCGTGGGCGGGGAGTTGTTGTGCGAGGTTTGGTAAGACAGCCGTTAGCTATTGGCTCTTAGCTATTAGCTCCGTCGTGCTGACTCGATGGGGCGTGCGTCAAGCTAGATTGGCTAAAAGCTAATGGCTAACAGCTAAAGGCTGGTTTTTCCGGCTGCAGTGGAACGAAGGCGCGCTGAAACTGATCACTGAACACTGATCACTGACAACTGCTTTTTCGGGACTCGCAAGCCAAGAGAAGGATTTTTAAGAATGTCGCGCATTGGAAGGAAGCCGATCCCGCTGCCGGCGGGCGTTAAGTACAAGGTCGAGGGCAACACCGTGCTGGTGGAAGGCCCCAAGGGCAAGGTTTCGGCGTTGATCGCGGAAGGGATCTCGCTGAAGACGGCCGATGGGCATATCGAGGTGGAGCGCGCGAGCGAAGACAAAGCCGCGCTGCACGGACTGACCCGCGCGCTGGTGAACAACGCGGTCGAAGGCGTCACCAAGGGCTGGAAGCGCGAGCTGGATATTGTCGGCATCGGCTACCGCGCAGAGTTGAAGGGCAAGGGCACGGTCGTGTTCACCCTGGGTTATTCGCATCTCATCGAGTTTCCGCTGCCCACGGGCATCGAGGCGGCCATCGACCCCAAGCAGACGCATTTGACCATCACCGGCGTCGACCGGCAAAAGGTGGGCCAGGTGGCGGCCGACATGCGCTCGCTGCGCAAGCCGGACCCGTACAAGAACAAGGGCGTGCGCTACTCGAACGAGAAGCTGAAGAAGAAGGCAGGCAAGACGGGAGCGAAGTAAAACAGTGATCAGTTGTCAGTGATCAGTGGCAGTTTGTTCGTGCTGGATATGGTTTTTTCTGATCACTGACCACTGTGCACTGTCCACTGAAAAAATCCGAACGGGGCCGCGGGGCGGCTCCGCCGATAGGTGAGAGAAGACATGATTACGCAGAACAAGAGGAACTCGATCCGGCAGCGTATTCACGCGCGCATCCGCCAAAAGCTCGCGGGTACGGCGGAGCGGCCGCGCCTGAACGTATACCGCTCGCTGAACCACATCTACGCGCAGGTCATCGACGACCAGAAGGGCGAGACGCTGGTTGCGGCCTCGTCGATCAAACTGAAAACCGGCGGCAATGTGGCGGCGGCGAAAGAGATTGGCAAGGCGGTGGCGGAAAAGGCCGTCGCCAAGGGGATCAAGCACGTGGTCTTCGATCGCGGAGGCTATCTGTATCACGGTCGTGTCAAGGCGCTGGCTGATGCCGCGCGCGAAGCGGGGCTGGAGTTTTAACGGCAGTGCACAGTGCACAGTGAACAGTGGACAGTTTGCTGGTGCTGATGTGGCGGAGATCAAACTGATCACTGTCCGCTACCACTGTCCACTGGAGAAAGCAATGACGATGTTGACAAAGAAACTCGACGCCAACCAGTACAACCTGAAAGATCAGGTGGTGGCCATCAATCGCGTGACCAAGGTGGTGAAGGGCGGCAAAAACATGTCGTTTGCCGCGCTGGTCGTGGTAGGCGACGCCGCTTCGGGCGTAGTGGGCTACGGCTCGGGCAAGGCCAAGGAGGTTCCCCAGGCCATTCGCAAGGGAATCGAGTCGGCCAAGAAGAACCTGGTTCGCGTGAACCTGACCGAGACGACGATTCCGCACCAGGTGCTGGGCCGCTACGGCTCCGGCCAGGTGCTGCTGAAGCCGGCGCCGGAAGGCACGGGCGTGATTGCCGGCGGCGCGGTGCGCGCGGTAATGACCTCGGTCGGCGTGCAGAACGTGCTGACCAAGAGCATTGGCTCGCCCAATCCGCACAACGTGGTCAAGGCGACATTTGACGCGCTGGTGCAGTTGCGCGACAGGGCCGAGGTAGCGACGATGCGCGGCAAGACCGTGGAGGAGCTCTAAACCATGGCGGCAACGAAGAAGATTCGCATTCAGTATTTCCGTTCGAAGAACTCCACGCCCGCCAAGCACAAGGCCGTGGTCAAGGGCCTGGGCTTTACACGGCTCAATCAGATCGTCGAGCGCGAAGACACTGACTCGGTGCGAGGAATGGTGAAGGCCGTTCCGCATTTAGTCCGCATTTTGGAAGACTAGAGAACAGAGATCAAAGAACAGAGATCAGAGAACAGAGATCAGCAGGGACGCCAAAGCGGCGGGCATTTTGATCTCTGACCTAGGTCCACTGATCTCTGGTAACAACGCGAGTCGGCGGAACGTTTCAAAAAAACTCTGCCGGCGTCATAGCGAGGAGAATATGGCAAAGAATCTATCGAATTTGCGCGCGCCGCGGAAGGCCAATACCGGGCGCAAGCGCGTGGGCCGGGGCATGGGATCCGGCATGGGCAAGACTGCAACTCGCGGCCACAAGGGCCAGGGTTCGCGCTCCGGCTTCAGCTTGATGCGCGGCTTTGAGGGCGGCCAGATGCCGTTGCACCGCCGGCTTCCGAAGCGCGGCTTTACCAACATCTTCCGCACCGAGTACACCATCGTGAATCTGGAGCGGATCGCCGAGCTTGGCGTTGCCGAGATCGGTCTCGATGACTACATGAAGCTTGGGCTGTCGTCCAAAAAGAAGGCGCTGATCAAGATTCTCGGCTCCGGCGAGCTGAGCAAGGCCGTGACGATTCACGCGCACAAGTTTTCTAAGTCGGCTGCCGAGAAGATTGAGAAGGCCGGCGGCAAGGCAGTAGTTGTGGGCGGCGAAGCGGCTCCGGCTGCGGCCTAGGCGCAAAATCAAGCGGTCATGGACCACCTGGCCGCAAAAACAAAGACGCGGCGCCCAGAATGCGCCCAGGTGGGGCGGTTGATTATTACCTGTGACGTCGCGCATTGGCAGAGCTTCCTGGTTTCGAGAGCCTGATGGCGAACCGGAGATTGCTCTAAGATGAAGGGTAAGGATTTAAAGGGCGGCAGACGCCTGAAGCGGAAAAACCAATATGCTTGAGAAGTTTCTCAATATCTTCCGGATTCCCGACCTGCGCAAGCGGGTGCTGTTCATGCTGGGAATACTGGCCGTGTACCGGCTGGGCGCATGGATTCCCACGCCGGGCGTAAACACCCACCAGCTCGAGCTGATGTTCAACGGGCTGGGCGGGTCGGCTCTTGGCTTGATGGATATGTTCAGCGGCGGAACGCTGCGCCGCATGACCATCTTCGCGTTGGGCATCATGCCCTACATCACCGCGTCCATCATTTTTCAGCTTCTCACCGTGGTCTACGAGCCGCTGGCGCGCATCCAGAAGGAAGGCGAGTTGGGACGGCGCAAGATCACGCAGTGGACGCGCTACATGACGGTCGTTCTGGGCGCGCTGCAATCCATCGGCATCGCGGCCATTCTCACCAAGCAGGGGTTGGCGCTGCATCCGGGGCCCGGCTTCATCCTTTTGACCGTCCTGACCCTCACCGCGGGTACGTCATTCATCATGTGGCTGGGCGAGCAGATCACCGACCGCGGCATCGGCAACGGCATGAGCCTGCTGATCTTCGCCGGCATTGTTGCCGGCCTGCCGCGCGGCGTGGGCGACCTGATCCAGAAGGTCCAGACCGGCGCCTGGGGATCGATGACTTTCCTCGTAGTACTGTTGCTGGTGGCTGGCATGGCGGTGGTGGTGGCCTTCATCGTCTTTGTCGAACGCAGTGAGCGGCGCATTCCCATCCAAAGCGCGCGGCGCATCGTGGGCCGGCGCATGATGGGCGGCCAGTCGAGCCACCTGCCTTTGAAGGTGAACTCCGGCGGCGTAATGCCGATTATCTTCGCCAGCTCCATTCTTTCGGCGCCGCTGCTCTTCGGCCAGACGGAGTGGGTGCAGAACAACCATCTCCTGCAGCCCATTATGCAGGCGCTTCAGCCCGGCTACCCGTGGTACGAGTTCCTCGACATGCTGGCCATCATCTTCTTCGCCTACTTCTATGTTTCGATTGTGATGAGACCAGATGACATTGCCGACAACTTCCGCAAATCGGGGTCTTTTATTCCCGGCATCCGGCCTGGCAAACGCACATCCGACTTTATTAACGACATTCTCACCCGCATCACGCTTGTGGGTGCGCTTTACCTCATCCTGGTGCAGATGGTGCCCACATTTCTCATCTCGGGCATCCGATTCGACAAGATTTGGCTTATCGGGAGGTTCTTTGAAAATCTGCCCACGTTCATGATTCACGGCATGAACGTGAACTTCTACTTTGGCGGCACCTCGCTGCTCATTGTGGTGGGTGTGGCCATGGATACGGTCAACCAGATCGAATCGCAGCTGATCATGCGTCATTATGACGGCTTTTCCCCGCGCTCCGGTCGCATCCGCGGAAGGAAAACCTGGTAATGCCTTCATCTGTAAGTTCAGCGGAAAATGGCCGGGTGACGGAATCGAACACCGTTCCCGGCCCGATTCTCTTATTGGGAGCGCCGGGAGTGGGCAAAGGAACCCAAGCCAAGGAGCTCGTGAAGCTGTGGGGCATCCCGCAGATTTCAACCGGCGATCTGCTGCGCGGCAATGTCGCCCAGGGAACGCCGCTGGGAAAAACAGCCAAAGAGATCATGGGGCGCGGAGAACTGGTGCCCGATTCGCTGGTCAACGAAATGGTGGCGGCCCGGCTGCTGGAGCCCGACACCGCCCGGGGGTACATCCTCGACGGCTTCCCGCGCACGCTGGGGCAGGCCAGTTGGCTCGACGAGCGCCTGGCGGCGCAAATCGGATCACTGCCGGTGGTTGCCGTCAGCATCCAAGTGAACTATAATCAGCTATTGCGCCGGATTACCGGGCGCCGGAATTGCCCCGTCTGCCAGACCATCTACAACGTCTATATGAATCCGCCTAAAAAGGATGGATTCTGCGATGTAGAAGGCGCAGCGCTGACCCAGCGAGCCGATGACACGGAAGAGGTTTTCAAGGAGCGCATGCGCGCTTACACGGAACTCACCGCGCCTGTCGTCGATCACTACAGGGACATGGGGCGATTCGCGGAAGTGGATGGAGACGGGCCGATTGCAGCAATAGCGGCCGGAATTGTTGCCGCCGTCGAGCGGTTGCGCCTTGTGGAACTGCGAACTGAGAACTGAGTTTTTGTGGCCGTCGTACTGAAGACGTCGAACGAAATCGAGAAAATGCGCCGGGCGGGACAGGTGGTCCGCGAGGTGCTGGAATTGGTGCGCAGCCATGTGAAGGCTGGCGCCACGACCTACGATCTCGAGAAAGCTGCCGAAGCGCGGCTCGCCGAACTGGGTGTGAAGGCCGCTTTCAAGGGCTACCACGGGTTTCCCTGCGTTCTGTGCACCTCAATCAACAGCGAGGTGGTGCACGGGATTCCTTCTCGGAAGCGGGTGCTGAGAGAAGGGGACATTGTTTCGGTGGACTTTGGCGTGGTGATGGACGGCTATTTCGGCGATGCGGCCATCACCGTACCGGTGGGCGCCATCGACGCGAAGGCGGCGCGGCTGCTCAAGGCTACTGAAGCGTCGCTGCGGGCAGGCATTGCGGTGGTTCGGCCGGGGGCGACCCTGGGCGATGTGGGCGCTGCGGTGCAGGGAGTGGTTGAAGGTGAAGGGTTCTCGGTGGTGCGGGATTTTGTGGGCCACGGTATTGGCGTCAACATGCACGAGGATCCGCAGGTGCCGAACTTTGGCGAAGCAGGCCAGGGCATGAAACTGAAGGCGGGCATGGTGATCGCGATCGAGCCCATGGTGAATGCCGGCAAGCCCGATGTGAAAGTGCTGGATGACGGTTGGACTGCTGTTTCTATCGATGGAAGTATGAGCGCTCATTTTGAGCACACGGTTGCGGTGACTGCGAACGGAGCGAGAATTTTGACCGAATAGGACTATTCGGTCCAAAAAAGGCCGGGAGCGCGCGAGCGAGAGCCCGGCAGAAGTGGACACAGATTGTCGAAGGAAGATGCGATTGAGGTAATGGCAACGGTCATGGAGACGTTGCCCAACGCCATGTTCAAGGTCAAGCTCGAGAACAATCATGAGGTGTTGACTCATGTCTCGGGAAGGATGCGCAAGAATTTCATCCGGATTTTGCCCGGCGACCGCGTGGCCGTGGAGCTGAGTCCATACGACCTGAATCGCGGACGGATTGTGTACCGGTACAAGTGAACAGTGGTCAGTGATGTCAGTGATCAGTGGTCAGTTTGTTCGCCGCAAAGCAAGTGGCGCTGGCTGGCACGATTGGCTGACAACTGAAACCTGAGAACTGAGAACTGTTCTCGGAGAAGGGTAGCAAAGGAAATGAAGGTCCGGGCATCGGTAAAAAAGATTTGCGTCAAGTGCAAGGTCATTACGCGCCGCGGTGTGGTGCGTGTGATCTGCGAGAACGCAAAGCACAAGCAGCGCCAGGGATAGTTGGACTTGGCTTGGAGCGGAACTTCCACGTGCAGTTCACAGTTCGTAGTTCTCAGTTCATAGCAAACCTTAACTGAGAACTGTGAACTAAGAACTGCGAACTTTCAACGAGGCTAGTTAGCTGGAACAAAGGCTTGCGATGAACCTCTGGAAGTATTCCGCATAACAGTGCGAACCGGTTGGGGCCGGAGGCACACAACCTGAAGGCAGCAAAGGAATTCAAATGGCTCGTATTGCTGGCGTCGATCTGCCCCGCAACAAGCAGGCCCGGATCGCGCTCACTTACATCTTCGGGATCGGTCAGCCCCGCGCCCGCAAGATTCTGGACAAGGCGAACGTCGATGCCTTCAAAAAAATCCAGGATCTGGGCGAGGAAGAGGTCAACCGCATCCGTCAGGTGATCGAGGACGAAGGAGACGTCGAGGGCGACCTGCGCAAAGACGTCTCGATGCACATCAAGCGCCTCATCGACATCCAGAGTTATCGCGGCACGCGGCACCGGCGCTCCTTGCCTGTGCGCGGCCAGCGCACCCACACCAATGCCCGCACTCGCAAGGGCCCGCGCAAGGGCACGGTTGCCAGCAAGAAGAAAGCGACGGCGAAGACCTAATGGCGAAACCAGAACAGAAGGCCGACTCCGGCAAGAAGGGTAAGACCAAGAAGTTCAAAAAGCGCGAGCGCAAGAATGTGCCCTTCGGCATTGCGTACATTCAGGCTTCGTTCAACAACACCATCGTCACCATCACCGACCAGATGGGCAATACGTTGAGCTGGAAGAGCTCGGGGTCGTTGGGATTCCGCGGATCGCGCAAGGGCACGCCCTTCGCGGCACAGCAGGCGGCGTCGAACGCTGCCGGTATGGCGCGCGATCACGGCGTGCGCGCAGTTGAGGTTCGGGTTGCAGGTCCGGGTTCGGGCCGCGAGTCGGCCATACGGGCTCTCGCAGCCGCGGGCATTGAAGTCCGCACTATCCGCGACGTGACGCCGGTGCCGCACAACGGCTGCCGTCCGCCAAAGCGGCGGCGCGTGTAAAGACAGTTGTCAGTGGACAGTGGTCAGTGATCAGTTGGTTCTTGCATGAACCAACCGGATCGAAAGGCGATTGGAGACTGGTGAACGAAAGTCTGGATCAGTTGAGGCCTCTTGAATAGGCAGGGAAGACTGACCACTGACTACTGATTATTGATCACTAGAACAACCGGGCCGGGATGAAGTCCGCCGCATCGGACGTAAACCGGCCGTCATCTGAAGTCAGGAGAAGAAATGGCACGTTATACCGGAGCAGTTTGCCGCCTTTGCCGCCGCGAAGGCACCAAGTTATTTTTGAAGGGCACCAAGTGCACCTCGGACCGCTGTCCGGTGGAGAAGCGTAACTTTCCGCCGGGACAGCATGGCAAGGACCGCAGGGCCAAGATCGTGGGCTACGGCCTGCAACTGCACGAAAAGCAGAAGGCCAAGCGCATGTACTTCACGCTCGAAGGCCAATTCCGCGAATACTATGAGAAAGCCAACCGCGCCACAGGCGTCACCGGCGAGCTGCTCATCCAGCAACTGGAGCGGCGCCTGGACAATGTGGCCTTCCGGCTGGGCTTCGCTATCTCGCGCCGCCAGGCCCGGCAGGTGGTTCGCCACGGGCATGTTACGGTGAACGGCCGTAAGGTCAACATCCCCTCTTACCAGGTAGGCGTAGGCGACGAGATCGCCATCCGCGAGAGCGCCAAAAAACTGCTGATCGTGGAGCAAGGCACGCAGTTTGCCGCGCAAAACCCCGTTCCCGCCTGGTTGGAAGTCAACTTTGAGAATATTTCCGGGCGTGTACTCCATTTGCCCAGGCGCGTGGACGTCAACCTGCCGATTAACGAACAGTTGATCGTGGAGTTGTACTCGAAGTAGTGGTCAGTGATCAGTTTAATGGTACTGGTCGCTGGCAGAATCAGGTTGGGCCGGCTGCTGGTTTGAGGACCGGATGGAACGATGCAAGAAATGCAGTGAGAGGATATCAGTGGTTAGTTGTTAGCGCCTGTTGGGGCGGAATGTAACTGACCACTGACCACTGATCACTGACAACTCAAAAAAGGAGCACTTGCGCGGCCGCCGCAAAATGCATCGCGACGTACATGCCGCGCGGGAAACGAGAGACAAATATGTTGTGGACAGGATTTCAGAAGCCGAAGCGCCTTGCGGTCGATGCCGAGACGCTTACCGACACTTTCGGAAAGTTCAGCGCCCAACCATTTGAGCGGGGTTTTGGCACCACCATCGGCAACGCCTTGCGGCGCACGCTGCTCAGCTCTATCGAGGGAGCGGCGGTCACCGCGGTTCGCATCGAGGGCGTACTGCACGAGTTCCAATCCATCACCGGCGTGGTCGAAGACGCGACCGACATCATCCTGAATCTCAAGCAGGTTCCCTTCAAGCTCGCGGGCGAGGGCCCCAAGGCGTTGTATCTGCGCGCCGACCATCCCGGTGCGGTCACCAGCGGCATGATCGAGGCCGACGGCGATGTCGAAATCCTCGACAAGGACGTCTATCTGGCCACACTTTCAGAAGGCGGCAAGCTCGATATGGAGATGCGCCTCAAGCGCGGCCGCGGTTATATCGCCGCCGACAAGAATTTTGACGCGGACCTCGGGCTCGGCTTCATTCCCGTGGATTCGGTCCACTCGCCGGTGCGCCGCGTGAACTATGCGGTCGACGCTGCCCGCCTGGGACAGATCACCGACTACGACAAGCTGACGATGGAAGTGTGGACCAACGGCGCCGTGCTGCCTGCCGACGCAGTCGGTCTCGCCGCCAAGCTGCTCAAAGACCACATGAACATCTTCATCAACTTCGAAGAGGAGATCGAAACCGAAGCGCGCGGCGAGGAAGGCCGCATCCTCTTCCCCAACGACAATCTCAACCGCAGCGTGGAAGAACTGGAGCTGTCGGTGCGCAGCTACAACTGCCTGAAGAACGCCAACATCCAGACCATCAGCGAGCTGGTGCAGAAGACCGAAGCCGAGATGCTGAAGACCAAGAACTTCGGCCGCAAGAGCCTGAACGAGATCAAGGAGATCCTGGCGCAGATGGGTCTGTCACTGGGAATGAAGATCGACGCCAGCGGCAACGCGGTGCCCGGACCCACCAGCATTCCGCCGCAGGCGGCGCTGGCCGCGGGATATGGCCACTACGACGAGGAAGACGAACCGCTCGACTCGGTGGATCTACAGTTGCCCACCGAAACTGAGAATTTTTGAAAGACAGCTTTTAGCTCTTAGCCATTAGCTTTTAGCTTCGTTCGTGGGCGATGAGGTTGGTTCTCCCGCGATGGGGCTAAAAGCTAAGAGCTACAAGCTAAGAGCAAAAGCTCAAGCTGAAAGAGAGTTTTTCATCATGCGCCATCGCAATGCTGGATTCAAGCTCGGACGCAATACCAGCCATCGCCGCGCTCTCTTGCGCAACCTGGTGACGTCCGTCATCGTGGAAGATCGCGTGGAGACGACCGTGGCCAAGGCCAAGGCTGTCCGTCCGCACATCGAAAAAATGATCACCCTGGGCAAGAAGGGCGATCTGCACGCGCGCCGTCAGGCGCTCGGATTCCTCCAAACCGATACGGCCGTCAAGCGGCTGTTTGACGTCGTGGCTCCGCGCTACGGCGACCGCAACGGCGGCTATCTGCGCATCGTGCGCACCGGCTTCCAGCAGGGCGACGGCGCCGACAAGGCGTTCATCGAGCTGCTCGGCGCCGAAAAGCAGCTTGAAGTCAAGCGCCAGAAGCGCGCCGACATCAAGGCCAAGAAGCGCGCCGAGCTCGAAAAACAGCTCGAAGAGCAGAAAAAGGAAGAGGAAACCGAGGGCGGCGAACAGGCTGCCTAGGGGCAGCGGTTTTCCGCGCCCTTCGCTCTGCTCCCAAAGTCACGCGGGCACATCCTCATCGGGATGTGCCCGCGTTTTTTCTGACAGGCCCGATGCTTGCATGGCCTTTGTGACACAGGACTAATAGTTGGCTAGGTGGTAGTTACCGCAAAAATATCGTCCTGTTGAATGGTTGGAATCACGTTAGTGTAGTTCTTGACGTCGGGGAGCAAGGTGGCCCGATGCTTCTCGTCACCTTCCATGAATGCCTTTTCATCCTCGAACCAGATGTTGAGGGTCGCGATGTAAGGGAGCTTGTCTGCAGTGGGTGACATAACGCCTTTGCGCAACTCGATGCGCTTAATCAGGTTGCCGAATAAGCTCATGATCAAAGGCATATGATGGTTCTTGTAGTAGTCGAAGTCGAATTTGACCCCTGGATCGTTCGGGTACAGGATCGTAAGACATTTCATATTGTTGTTCCTCTCCTATCAGCTACTAAAGCTGATGATATGCCGCCCGGCACAGCGGCCAGGCGGACAGGTAAGTTTTCGAGTTCCCCCCGAGGTCTCTGACAACATGAATTCGTACATTGGTATCCCGGTATCCCAGGTCTCAAAATCGAGATCTCCACCCCACGGACGAAGACCTGTCCGTGGGGACCCCGGACCTGGGGCACCCCAGGATGGTGCAAAATCAAGTTGTCAAAGACCGAGCAGTTTAACCAGCCACGGCGGTGTGAGCCTTGACCCGTGCGATGAAATCGCGGCGGCCTTTTTCGAAGTCCGCCAGCCGCGGGTCCCCCTCGCCTTCCGGCAGTGCCTGCACGATCTCTTCGCAGAGCTCCCGCATTTCCTCCCGGAAGCCGGCGCCCGTAAACACATAGAACTGATTGTTCTCTATAGCCTGGAGAACCAGCTCGCCGACCTCGACCGGATCTTGACCGAACTGCATCACGCCTTTCACTCCATTCCAGCCCTCCTGAGTGAAAGCGCTATTCTTCGCCAGTTCCGCCGGCCGCGTCTTGTAGCTCTCTCCTAACCCCGTCTTCACCACCCCAGGACATAACATGGTCACGCCAATGTTGTGCTCGAACAGGGAGTAGCGGAGGGCCTCGGTGAGGCCGCGCACGGCAAACTTGGAGGTGACGTAAACCGTCGATCCCGGCCCCACGAAGAAAGCATTCATGGAGGCGGTGTTCACAACATGGCCGCCTTCGCCATGCTTCTTGATCCTGGGGACAAAGGTTTGCACCCCGTTGATTGCCCCCCCGGTGTTGACCGCCATCATCCAATCGAAATCTTCATAGGTAGGATCGCCCCCGGTCTCAATGGCCAGAACACCAGCGTTGTTGCACACCACGTGCACCTTGCCGAACACGCGCTCCGCTTCATCGGCGGCGCGCTTCATGGCCTCCCGGTCCGTCACGTTGAGCTGGATGGCATGGACGTTCCGGTTATCGCCAATCTGAGCCAGCGCCTGATCCAGCAATTCCTGCCGGACATCGGCAATGGTTACTTTCATGCCGGCTCGCAAGAAGGCCTTGGCCATGCCCAGACCTATACCGCCCCCGGCGCCTGTGATAAAAGCTACTTTCCCTTCAACTTGTTCCATCAATATCTCCTCTGCACTTCTGTGTAAGTTCGGATAAGCCAATTCCATCCGGCGCCTGCGCGGACTGGGCCTTACATCGGGCCCTGGGCCGCAGAAACCCAGCATGCAACAGACGTCAGAATAGTGTCGCGACCTGCGCCAGTCTTTCTCTATAGAGAACAACGGACTTTCGTGAGAGAGAACTGGAGGGCGACCCTGGGCCCTCCTGAGGGGAGGACGGTGACGAAAGCGGTGCGTTTCAACGCCGTGTGCAGCGTGATGACACCGGATTCCCAGCAAGCCTGGGGTTTGGCTTGCTGGGGTGGCGGACCTATCAGATGCGGCCTGGCGGCTTTATAGGGATAATTCGGCCCCATGAAGGCCGCGTCATTTCCGTGTCTGCCCTACAACACGTCTCACTTGGTGGTTTCCAGCCCCCACAGCCTATACAACTCGTTGTAGAACGGAGGCCTGGGAAAATCGGGCGTCATTTGCGGAGCAAACCTGGAGTATCCCCGGCCGTTCTCCTCGAAGTGCTTGAGACCCTCGATCACTTCTTCCAGTTTGTCTTTGTGCACGGAGAAGATAATCTCGCCTTCTCCTGCCATGGCGCGTTCATATTCGCCGGGGTCGGGCAGTGTAATGCGGTAGCCGCCGCCCTGGAGGACCGGGACCACTGAATACACGCAAGAATCGATGGGATCGAACTCGGAGGCGATGAGCGATCCGCACTTGTATTTCACGGCCAGAAGCATGTGCCGCAACTGCGCTGTATTGGAATAGATAAGCACCAAATCGGGGTCAAAACCGGCCGTGCACAAAGGTCCGCACACAAAACCGGCGTACTTGCCGTATTCCAGACGGGGAAAGACTGTGGCCAGATGCTTCCTGGCCGCCTCTGCATTCTCCATCATCAGAAAGCGGCAGATCTCGTAGAAGCCGGGTTCTCCCTCGTCGCACTTGACCAGGCCGTAGCCGATCAAAGGCGCCCAGCACCAATGATCATCCTTGAACATTGCCAGTGTCAGTTTCTGCCGCCGCGCCATGGCGAAAGCCTGACACACGGCCAAGTGCATGCCTTTGTCTCGCCTCGGCCGGGTGGCTTCTCCGGGAGCGTCTTCTTCTCTCACCAGGAATTTGATCGCAATCGGGGAAGTACGCAAGTGCAGCGCCGTTTCCAGATAGCACCCGTATTCATTGTAGAGACTGCTTGTTGCCATCTCAGCCACCTCCAGGAAGAACTCCCGAGCTGGATTGGCGGTGGAGCGCCACGCTCTGTTTTACTCCGCCGCTCCCCAGTTGACGCCCTGGGTGCTCATCGCTGCGCCTGAAACATCCACGATAGCAGCGCCGCCGTCAACCATGAGAATGCAGCCGGTCATGAACGACGAATCGTCACTGGCCAGGTACACGCAAGCGCCGGTCATTTCCTCAGGTTTGGCCGCCCGACGCAGGGGCACGCTAGCCATGAGGCGCGCTACTACGCCATTAAGATCGGTATTGAGCGCCTTCGTCAGCGGACCAACCGCGTCGCCGAACGATTCGGTCAATGTGGCGCCCGGACAGACCACATTGCAGCGCACTTTTTTGGGACCGTAATCCAAAGCGGCTTGCTGGGTCAGCATGTTCAGCGCCGCTTTGGAAGTGCAGTACGGCGCCATCGTGGGAAGACAGCGCAGCCCTCCCAGCGACGAGATATTGATAATCGACCCGCCTCCACCATTGACCATGTGCGGGATGGTTGCCTGCATCACCTGAAAGGGCCCGATCACATTGACCTCAAGCACCTTGCGAAAGACAGCCGGGTCTACATCCGCTACCGCGCCGCCGGGGTCGATAGCAGCGCAATTGACGACCACATCGATTTTGCCGCCCCAGGCTACAGTGGCAGCAGCCATGCGCTGCGTATCCGCAATGTTCGTGACGTCGCCGGCGCATGCCAACATAGCGCCCGTTGGCGCTGACTGCACCACCTTGTCCAGTACGGCTTGGCGCCGGCCCACGATACAGACCTTGGCTCCTTCCGTGACAAACCGCTCTGCTAATGCCCGGCCAATCCCTGTGCCGGCACCGGTAATGAGAGCTACTTTTCCTTTGAGCTGCATGTCCGTTCCCTTTCTTGTGCGTGTTGCCAATTTAGCGCGCCCGACGGGTGAGAGCGCCGGCCTTCGAGCTGGTGAATGCAAGCAATCGACGCCAGCTCAGAGCATATCTCATGAATGATTCGCCGTAGGCTTCTGACCGCATGAATTCGTTTCATCAGCTTCGTGGTTCCCAGGTCTCAAAATCGAGACCTGGGGCACCCCAATATGGTGCAAAATCAAGCCGTCACGGACCTAGGTGGTAGTTACGGCAAAAATATCGTCCTGTTGAATGGTTGGAATCACGTTAGTGTAGTTCTTGACGTCGGGGAGCAAGGTGGCCCGATGCTTCTCGTCACCTTCCATGAATGCCTTTTCATCCTCGAACCAGATGTTGAGGGTCGCGATGTAAGGGAGCTTGTCTGCAGTGGGTGACATAACGCCTTTGCGCAACTCGATGCGCTTAATCAGGTTGCCGAATAAGCTCATGATCAAAGGCATATGATGGTTCTTGTAGTAGTCGAAGTCGAATTTGACCCCTGGATCGTTCGGGTACAGGATCGTAAGACATTTCATATTGTTGCTCCTCTCCTATCAGTTACAAAGCCGATGATATGCCTCCCGGCACAGCGGCCAGGCGGGCAGGTAAGTATCCCGGTATCCCAGGTCTCAAAATCGAAACCTGGGGCACCCCGGATGGTGCAAAATCAAGTTGTCAAAGACCGAGCAGTTTAACCAGCCACGGCGGTGTGAGCCTTGACCCGTGCGATGAAATCGCGGCGGCCTTTTTCGAAGTCCGCCAGCCGCGGGTCCCCCTCGCCTTCCGGCAGTGCCTGCACGATCTCTTCGCAGAGCTCCCGCATTTCCTCCCGGAAGCCGGCGCCCGTAAACACATAGAACTGATTGTTCTTTATAGCCTGGAGAACCAGCTCGCCGACCTCGACCGGATCTTGACCGAACTGCATCACGCCTTTCACTCCATTCCAGCCCTCCTGAGTGAAAGCGCTATTCTTCGCCAGTTCCGCCGGCCGCGTCTTGTAGCTCTCTCCTAACCCCGTCTTCACCACCCCAGGACATAACATGGTCACGCCAATGTTGTGCTCGAACAGGGAGTAGCGGAGGGCCTCGGTGAGGCCGCGCACGGCAAACTTGGAGGTGACGTAGACCGTCGATCCCGGCCCCACGAAGAAAGCATTCATGGAGGCGGTGTTCACAACATGGCCGCCTTCGCCATGCTTCTTGATCCTGGGGACAAAGGTTTGCACCCCGTTGATTGCCCCCCCGGTGTTGACCGCCATCATCCAATCGAAATCTTCATAGGTAGGATCGCCCCCGGTCTCAATGGCCAGAACACCAGCGTTGTTGCACACCACGTGCACCTTGCCGAACACGCGCTCCGCTTCATCGGCGGCGCGCTTCATGGCCTCCCGGTCCGTCACGTTGAGCTGGATGGCATGGACGTTCCGGTTATCGCCAATCTGAGCCAGCGCCTGATCCAGCAATTCCTGCCGGACATCGGCAATGGTTACTTTCATGCCGGCTCGCAAGAAGGCCTTGGCCATGCCCAGACCTATACCGCCCCCGGCGCCTGTAATAAAAGCTACCTTCCCTTCAACTTGTTCCATTGACAGTCTCCTCTCCAAACGGTGAATGAGTTTTGATACTGCAGTTCTGGCACGGGCAAATTCCTTCGCGGTCTCCCCCTCGAGGAAGAAGCCGGTCTCCGTGTCACCTGGCCGGGGTCAGCCGATGGCGTTGGCCCCTGCACGGGCTTTCTTCAGGGCCTCGCGCCGTGTTTCTTCGAACTGGAGACGAGCCTCAGGTCCTTTATCGATGGGCAATGACTCAAGAACCTCATCGAAAAGCCCCTGGAGTTCTTCCCCGAACTCGCCATGGCTGAAAATATAGAGCCGGTTCCGCCGGATGCCGGCCAGAACCCTTTCGCCTACTTCTTCCGGCGCCATCCCCGCCGTCCAGTCGGGTCCCCCCACTGCCCGCCATTACCTGTTGGTTCCGGACGACGTTTGCGGACGCCAGCCTCGCCGGCCGCGTTTTCTCGCTCTCGTAGGTTGCGCTGTTGATGAGGCCCGGGCAGAACAGGGAAACGCCGATATTGTACTTGTACAGACCATACCGCAGAGCCTCGGTGAGGCCACGCACCCCGAACTTGGTTGCCGTGTAGGTGACCGATTCGAAACTGGGCAGGAAGGCCGCCATGGAAGCCGTGTTAACGATGTGGCCGCCTTCGTCGTGCCTGCGGAGGTGAGGGATGAAGGTCGTGATCCCATTGATTACACCGCCTAAATTGACGCCCACTACCCAGTCCCAATCGTTGTAAGTGACATCTTCGATGGGCACAAACAGGTTGATGCCGGCATTATTGCAGACCACGTGAACCTTGCCGAAGACCCGGTCGGTTTCGTCGGCCGCCTCGGCAAAGGCAGCGCGGTCGGTGACGTCGAGGCGGATCGGATGCACGCTGGATTGATCCAACTGCGCCATGGCGCGATCCAGGCTGTCCTGCCGAATATCGGCAATCACAACTTTCATTCCGGCCTTGGAGAACGCCTTGGCCATACCGAAGCCGGCGCCGCTGGCCCCACCGGTAATAAATGCTACCTTCCCCTCCACATCTTTCATCGATGTCTCCAGAAAACGGAAAATCACTTGCCCGCCGGCTTGAGAGCGGCTTGCTTGAAAATAGGGTTCGAGGTCACAAACGCACTCTCCTTGGCCCGCGCCTGATTAATTTCTTCGTCGGGAAACGCGGCTAACATTGCTGCCATGCGCTCCGCCACCCCTCCCTTGAATTCGCGATGAGTGAAAATGTAGAGATCGTTGTTGCGGATGCCGCGCAGCACTCGCTCGCCACACTCTTCAATGCTCATCCAGTGGCGAAAATCGGGGCGTGACTCCAATTGTTTTGCCAATTCCCCGTATCCGCTGTCTTGTTTGTACTTGTCCGGCCAAGTGCGCCCGGATTCCCGAATATTGGTAGATACCGGGCCGGGACAGAAGACCGAGACGACGATATTGTCCGGCGCCAGTTCACCCCGCAACGCCTCCGACAAAGCCACCACCGCACCTTTCGCGGTGGAATAGATGGAGGAACCGGAAATCGGCAGCACTCCGGCCGACGACGATGTCGTGACGATGTGACCGCCCTCGCCATGCTTAAGAATGCGTGGCAGAAAGATCTGGATTCCGTTGACCACGCCGCCGATCATGACGTTCAAGCCCCAGTCCCAGTCGCCAAACCCCGCTTGTTTGATCGGGCAGTTGATGTCGATGCCGGCGTTGTTCACCAGGAGGTGCACCTTGCCGAACACGCGCTCGCTTTCGTCTGCGGCAACCACGAAGGCTTCGACGGTCGGTGACGTCGAGCCGGATCGCATGCACGCTCTTCTCCCGACCCTGTTGTTTGAAGAACGCCAGGGCTTCGTCCAAGTGGTCCTGGCGGATATCGGCAATCACGGCTTTCATGCCTGCCCGGACACATGCTTTCACAATGCCCAGCCCGATACCGCTAGCTCCGCCAGTAACAAATGCAACTTTTCCTTCAAGATTATCCATGCTTTACGCTCCTACTTTCAGATTCGACTGCCTTCCCTCCACCGGCTTTGATGAGCTGCGCTATACCGATCGTAGAACTCGCGTTACTCCCGAATCTTGGGATTGTCTCCCCATCCCCTGTGCTCCCATTTTATGGCGTGGCCGCTAGGTCCTACACGCCAACTGACAGCCTTTTCCTATGCCGCCGGGAAGGCGAACTACGACTGGGCCGCCATTGCGGTAACCAGCGCTCGCCGCAATGGCCGCGTCGGGGGCTTCATCGAGAGCACCAGGAAAAAACCGGCCAAGCTCAACGCCGACACGCCGTAGAAAGCCCCGGCGTAGCTGCCAAAGCGGTCGTATATGTATCCCGCTCCAACGACCGCGCCGGAGCCTAGAACTGGCCCGACCGACATGAGAAACCCTAGTAACGAAGGAAACGCTTTCTCCCCGTAGTACTTGGCGGCCAGCGTCATCATGCACGGGAAGGACATGCCAAAACCGCCCCCGAGCACGATCGCATATGCGTAAAGCCCGACCGCACCTTTCGCATGCAATAGCAGAACCATTGCTCCGCAAAACATCAGCATGGCAGCCGCCAGAATCAGGCGGAGTTCGAAGCGGTCTCCGATACCGGCTACCAATAGATTCCCGCTCAGCATTGCGAACGTCATGATTGTCATCGAAAAAGCCGCTTCGGCCGGGGTATGCCCCAGGTCCCTCAGATGCACGATGCCGTGGGCCATGTAGATCGAGAATCCCACGCTGTATGCCAAGCTAACTACAAAAAGCTGCCAGAAAGTTCGGGTGCGCCATGCCTCAGCAAAGGTCCACTCCTCCCTTGTCTGGTAACCTACGCTCTGTGCTGCAGCCGAACTCGCGGCGGACTCTATTTCGGGGCCGGACGCTCCATCAGGAAACTGACCTACATCGGCCGGCCAGTCCTTCACAAAGCTGACCACGAGCAAGGCCGCCATAACGCCACCGGCAGAAATCCCCCACCAGGCCATACGCCAATTTCTGTGAAACAACTCAATGATCCAATTCAACAGCGGCGGAGCGATCAGGCCGGCAGTCGTGCCTCCGGTCAAAAGCAGGGAGATCGCAAATGCCTTTCGCTTCACAAACCAGCGCGCAATACCGGCTTGCACTGTAAGCGGCCCTCCCGCCAAGCACCCCAATCCCACCACAACTCCAAAAAATATGTACCACTGGACGGCATTGTGCACCACCGTCGCCAGCGCCAAGCCTCCCCCTGCGACGAGCACGCTTCCCACTACCAGAGTTAAGCGCACCCCTTTACGGTTGATGGCCATCGCGGCCAGCGGGGCCGGCACCGCCATCATGAAGCAGAAGAGCGCGTAAGCGAAGCCTAGCGCGCTTCGGTCAGCGTGCAGGCTCGCCGCCATATAGGCGTTGATCACGCTGGAGCCATACATCGGAAATCCCGAGGTGATGAACAGAATCACCCACAGGATGGCGAGCAATTTCCAGCCGTAAAACCCGGTTTTCCGCATCGTGTGTACTCCGCCGGTGGCTTCTCGAGACGTCTCCGGACCCAGCAACGCGCTCATCCCTTCATCCCCGGCACCTGGCGGCAGCGGCAGAGATGAGTGACAGCGGGCTCCAGTGCACTGCCAACCTGCATCGGACCCCGAAAGTGTCCTCATCGAAAGCTTCCGGTCCAGAAGTATCGTGGGCCTCTCGCCTAAGAAACTTCTTGCCTGAGCGCCAGAGGAAGACTGGTGGTGAACCCCGCGCCCGCGGCCAAAGCTGCGGGGCGGGGTTCAAGGTGCAACCTGTTCGACTGACTAGAAGGAATACTTCAAGCCAAACTGGATCAGGCGCGGGTTTACCGACGTGCTGGAAAGTGGCGACTGGTCCGTCGGTGCGACATTGCCATTGGGCAGCCGCGCCAAGCTAACCTGTTGTTCGTTTCCAGCTATCGGATTGTTAAATTGCGTGTGATTCGGGAAGTTGTAGAACTCGGCGCGGAACTCAAACGCTTGTCGCTCTGTTATCTTGAAGTTCTTTTGCAGGGCGGCATCCCAATTGAATTGGCCGGGGCCAAGCACGGCACCGATAGGCGAATTGCCGAAACCGGTGCCATTCCCGATGGTTGGTTCATTACAGAACGCGGCGGCGTTGAAAAAGCCCGTGAGCGCCGCTTGCTGGTGGCTGACGTGTGCAAGCATCTGGGAAGCCTTCATCCCAGGACACAGTTCTGCCGTGGAAGTGCTGAGGCCGTAAATGCTTCCGCCGGCGCTGTCGTACATTGTCAGCGGACTCCCGTCCTGGGCGATAGTAGTTCCGGATAGGGTCCAGTCATTCACGAGTTTTCCCAGAGCTCCGGGGTAGTTGGTGAATGGCAAATTATAGAGATAGTAGACCGACAAGCGTTGCGGACGCTCCCACACCGCCGGCCCGTATTGCGCAAGTATATTGTCGGGGTTATTGGTGTTGGCGACATATTCTCCCGGCACTTGCCCACTCTGCTGCAAGTCGGTGAGATCCTTGCTCCAGGTATAGGCAGCTTGCATCTGCAGGCCGTGGGAGAAGTCCTTCTTCAGCGTGACTTGCAGGCTGTTGTAACGGGTAATGCCGTCGAAACTCGAGGCTTGTAAACCGCCCGATTGGTAGCCGAGGATCGGCACCCGGAGCGGGATGTTGGCCATCGTGTTGGCAATTTGACCATTGATCGGATTGCTCGGGCTGGCGATCTGGGCGACGTTTTCATCGCGGTACTCGTCGAACAGATTGATGCCGCTGGATCCGACGTAGGCCAACTGCAGCATCCAGCTGGGCGCGAACTCATACTGGACATTCAGGTCGTACTGCCTCGTCACAGGTATTTTCAGCTGAGGGGGAATAAACGGTGCACTCAATCCGGAAGTGGCGCCCGTACAGGTGACGCCCAAAGGATCGCACGCCATGTTCGACCAACGAGAGGGAAACTGTCCCAGCGTAAAGGAAGATGCAAACGGATTCTCCAAGGTGTGGCCCGAACCGGGTCCGTAACTGAGGGTCGCCGAATAAGGAGGACCCTGTTCGACGCCGTGGATCATCCCATCTTCGCCAATCAGGTCGTTGAATAAGCCGAATCCTCCCCGCACCACCACCTTCGGCGCGGCCTGCCAGGAAAATCCGATACGCGGAGAGAAGCCAGTCCTCGGAGGATTCCCGAAGGAATAGCCCGTGCTCGACATTATTACCCCAGCGGGAGGGGCGGTGCGCCCAGGCCATTTCATGTAATTGTCGGGCACAATGTAGCCGATCAGCCCCGGACCCGAATTCATCGGACCGGTCTGTGTAGCTGCTGTGCTCATCAGGTCGGGATCGATATTGGTAAGATTCCCGTATTTGTCGGTGGGAAACCCAAAATACTCCCAGCGCAACCCCAGGTTCACTGTTACCCGCTGGCTGACCTTCCAATCGTCCTGGGCATACCCATCCAGGTCATTGATTCGGTAGCCGTGCACTACCCCTTCAGGCGGACCGTCCACGCAGAGAGGGCACATAAATGGCGATCCCTGAAGGAACTCACCGAGGCCAGTAAAGAAAACCCAGCCACGTTCGAAACCTGTATAGAGGAGGTTATGCTGGACTTTTTCCACTTCAAATCCGGCGCGGATGGTGTGCTTTCCATGTGACCAGGCAATCTGATCGGCAACCTGATACGAGTTTACGGGACTATTGACCGGAGTGAAGTCGTTGAATATTTGCAGCCCGGTCAGAAATGTAAGGCTGGGCGCATACTGTTCCTCGGGATTGACCGCGGTCATGCCCAAGTCTGCCGGGGTGGCTCCGGGCGGAGGGTTGTCGGTAAGGTCGGCAAGCATCCGTTGGCCCGATATCCGTACCTCGTTCGTAAACGTGTTGCTCAATACCGAAGTGAGCCTGGCTACCTCGTTGAAATTGCGGTAGAAGTCAACGGAAGGATCGCCCAAGGTAAATCCATTCCACGTCATGGGGTCGGTCTGTGGATCGCGGCTGAACATCTCGCGCCACGACAACGTGTGTTTCGGCGAGATCACGTAATCCAGATTGCCGAGCACCTGGTCCTCGGTGAAGGTAGCGGGTATGTCGAAGGAGGTCGGCCCGGAACCGGCCGGGAAGAAATACTTGCCCCACATGCCATTGTAGCCCGGTATTTGGAGGATCTTCAGCGCCACCGGATCGACTCCGGTGCCGTCGCAACCGATGCCGGCTGTCTCCTGGCAATACTCAAGTCCCGACGACGGGTCTGTAGCTGTTGCTATTCCGGCCGCAGTGCGATCATTCGTCAATCCCGGCAGCCACGGAGTGTAACTGGCAGCCGACGAAATTCCGTTCGTCTGTCGCGTTCCCTGATAGCTGGCAAAGAAGAAGACCTTGTCTTTCTTGATAGGGCCGCCGACCGTCCCTCCAAACTGATTCTGGTTCAAAAGGGACGACTTGGAAAAATACTCACTGGCGTTGAGCGCAGAATTGCGGATGAACTCGAACGCCGTCCCATGGAGTTGGTTGGTGCCGCTTTTGGTGACCACGTTGATGTTGGCACCCGGGTCCCTTCCATAGCTCGCGTCGTAGGTGGAGGTCTGCACCACGAACTCTTGAATAGCATCCGCGTTGGGAATGGACGAGCCGCCATAAATATTTTGGTCGTTCGAGGTGGCTGCGCGGGCCCAATTGTTGTCTGACACACCATCCAGCTGGATATTGGTTCCCGCGGTGCTGACGCCGTTCGTGCTGACGTCGGTGGTGCCTCTTCCGATCGCGGCCGCGTTATTCACGCTCCCGACGGCTCCGGCGGAGAGACCGAGGATTTGCGTGAAATTGCGGCTGGTAAGGGGCAGCGCGGTCATCGTCGTCGCGCCTATTAAGCTACCCAGGGTAGAGGTCGCGGTCTGCAGGATTTCGCCTCCGGCTGTAACCTCAACGTTTTCCGAGGCCGACCCGACTTGCAGTTTCTGGTTCCGGACCGAGGTTTCGGTAGTGGCGATTGTGACCGCCGGGACTTGGACGGTTTTGAAGCCTGAGGCAGCAAAGCTCACCTTGTACACGCCGGGGGGCAGCAGCGAGAACTTGTAGCTGCCGTCCGCGCCTGTGGTCGCCGTACGGCTTTCGTTGTTTGCAACATTAGTCGCGAGCACCGTCGCATTCACAACCACGGCGCCCGTAGGATCGGTCACGGTTCCGGTGAGTGCTCCCGTGCCCGCCGACTGGGCCAGAAGGGGCGATGTCCCCAACATTATGGCCAGCCAAGTAACGAGCAGTGAAGCAAACAGGACCCGCAAACACACTGTCTTTTTCATAACTTCTCCTTTTTCTCCATGGCCCTGCACCCCAAGCTTTCAACAAGCTGGAACAGAAAGTAGGAGAACTTGGGGGAACTATAGGCGCTGCGGCCTGCGCCAGTCTTTCGTAACGGAGAACAGCGATTTTTAGTGAGAGCGAACAGGAGAACTGACGAAGGCGCGGCGTCAGAAGCGCCGGGTGTGGCGGCGCCGGACCCCAGCAAGCCCGGAGCTTGGCTTGCTGCGGTGGGGGACTGGCCCCGTCCTGGAAGGACGGTGTGGGTTCTTGCGGCATCGCCCCGGCTGGTGTGGCGGCACGGTGCAGGCGGCTACGCCGGGATGTCGGCGGCAATCATGCCCGGACGGGCCTCGGGGAGTTTCCTCTGTCCTTCTTCCTTACGGTAAGACCGTGGCGTCGCATCAAAGTGTTGCCGAAAGGTGGTGCTGAAATGGGCCGAGCTGGTGAAACCCCAGGAATACGCGATATCGGTGATCGACTTGCGGTGGCAGTGCGGATTCAGCAACTCTTCCCGGCACCGTTCCAAACGCAATTGCCATATATATTTCCAAATGGAGATCCCTTCTGCCTCGAATGCTTTGTGCAAGTACCTTTTTGTACACTTCAAGGCGCTGGCGATGCTCTCCAGGCTGAGCTCGGGATCGCGCAGATGGACCTGTATGTAGGACCTGATGCGCTCGTTGAGAATCTCGCACGCTGAAACCGCGGGTTCCTCCCCAGAGAACTCCATCATCGTAAGCCGGATCAGATGGCAAAGGGTGTCAATCATGTCGGGTACGGAGCCGGCATCCAACTTCGGGAGCTCGGTGAATACCGAGTTGCCAAATTGCGAGGCAAGCTTGCCGACTCCGGCGATTCCGAAAAACGGCCGCATGATTAGTTTATCGATGTTGTAGCACTTGCTGAGCACCTTTTCCCGCGGCAGCAACAGCACCAGAGTCTCCGTGCCTTCGGGCGCGAAGACCGTGCCGGGCTTGCAAGTATCGGACAGGATCCACTGGCCGGGCCGGAGGACCTGCGAACCCCGCTCGTAGATGAAGCGCACGGTCTGTTTGATCTGGAAGCTAATGTGCAATCGGCCTTCGCTGTGCCCTCCACTGATTCGTTCCACCCGATGCCCGTCGGCCCGCAACCAGCAGAGGGATGCATCGTCAAATTTGGCGAAGCGAAATTCCGCCGTGAAAGGCTTGTGAGGAAAGGTTTGAATCTCTAGCCGTCCTAATAAATTCTGCAGCGTGTCCTTGAAAAGGACGGCCCTTTCCGATGGCCGGACACCCGCTGTCGAAACCAACTGTAGAGCCCCCATGTAGCAAACCTCTCTGCTCGAGTGGATTCTTCTTAGAGCCTTGGCCGTGCGGTCGCCCGACCGGCGTCGAGTGCAGGCGGTTCAAATTGCCATCCGTCGAATCAGCCTTGGTCTTTCAAACACAGTTGGCGATTCGAGTCGTAATCTGTACGCAAGAACGTAGCTGCGAACCCCAACTCGCGACTCCTGATCGTCTGTGAAA
Source organism: uncultured Acidobacteriota bacterium (assembly GCA_963832535.1). Taxonomy (GTDB): domain Bacteria; phylum Acidobacteriota; class Terriglobia; order Terriglobales; family Acidobacteriaceae; genus Telmatobacter. Next base: position 104,349 of record CAWHUK010000030.1, on the reverse strand, counting down.
TAACCAAGTAGGCCGACACGGGAGGGGACCGAATCGCAGAAGGGTTCCAACCTTTTCGCGCTACCACGAACCCGCGCTGGATCTGTGGAACGCACTTGCTGACAAGTCGATCTCGGCTGTATTATGTCGCAAACTCTACGCCCGCCGTGAAGCGATGTCAAGCTGAAATGTGACCGTGATCACATTTTCTCATGTCGCGTGCTCTACTTGGGTGGCGATATAATATGATCATTGCAGTCGAAAAGAGACCCGAGCATCTGCCCGCCTGTTCTTTCTTACTAAATTCCGTTGTTCTCTATAGCGAAAGACTGGCGCAGGTCGCAGGACTATCCTGATGGTGGCTTGCGGGTCTCCAGTCGCGTCTCAATGAGCGGGCAGGAGATAAACCAGTGTAGGCACTTTTGCTGCGTCACAGCCTGTGCCGCCCATCGTGGTTCCTGAGGCGCAAGCAAAATGTGGGAGCTGGCGCCTCGGAGCTGCTCCTCGCCTGCGTTCTGGGCATGCCCTAGCCAGGCGCCCTGCGTTTTGGGGCTTACATTCTTCCGCCATGATATTCCCTCTCGTATTGATTGATCGAAATTAGGCATTGGTCGACGCAGCGCAGATCGCCGATCCGGCGGCAAAATCTGGGGAAAGGGCGAATGGAAAAATCACTCGCAGTTTCAAATCAAAGCGAAAACGCGTTGGCGGAAATTTTTGACGCAAAATCGGTTGCGGTGGTGGGGGCTTCCACTCGACCCCGGCAAATCGGGGCATCAAATCCTCAAATCTTTGCTCGTCCACAAATTCCGCGGACAAATCTATGCGATAAACCCAAAGGAGCGGGAGATTCTCGGGGTTGCCTGTCATTCGTCGATCTTGGACATTCCCAGCCCGATCGATCTGCTGGTCATCACCGTGCCGGCGCCGCAGGTACTCACCGTGATGGCGCAGGCCGTTCAGCGGGGAGACGTCAAAGGAGCAGTGGTAGTCTCGGCAGGGTTCGCTGAGACCGCGGTTCCCGAGTGGGTGGAAGCGGAGGCCAAGTTGGCGCAGATGGCCAGGTCGTCCGGAATCCGCGTCATCGGCCCGAATTGCAATGGCATTATCGGTTGTGAAGCTCACCTCTCCACGAGTTTTGCTCCGGGGCTCACTTTTACCAGCGGAAAGCTCGGTTACATCTCGCAGAGTGGGGCAACAGGCGGCGCTTTGTTGATGATGGCCGCCAAGCAGCCCAAGCCGCTCGGCTACTCCAAGTGGGCTCACATCGGCAACATGTGTGACGTGTCGAACGTAGAACTGATCGAGATGTACGGTTCCGATCCTTCAATCGATGTCATCGTTTTGTACCTGGAGGGAGTGCACGACGGCAGAAGGCTTATGGAAACCGCTTCCCGAATCACTCCCCAAAAACCCATTGTGCTATTCAAAGTGGGCCGCACGGAGGCCGGGGCGGTTGCAACCATGTCCCACACCGCTACCCTGGCCGGCTCGGATGCCATTTACGACGGGGCCTTCAAGCAATGCGGAATTGTCCGCGTGAATACCATGGAAGAGGTCGTCGACAGCGCCAAGGCCCTCTCGGTGCTTCCCCGGGTTGTGGGCAACCGCGTTGCTGTCCTCACGCAAACCGGGGGGATGGGAATTATTTGCATCGACCAGATTTCCCGCGATGGGGTGTTGCATCTTGCCTCTTTCAGTGAGGAGACAAAAGAAAAGCTTGTCGGTATTCTTCCCCGCATGGCAGTGGTAGGCAAGCCGGACGGGTATGTCGATCTAACCGCCGCGGCTTCGACCCAACAGTTTCGCGATGCCCTGAGCACCGCAGTCGCAGATCCAGGAGTGGACTCAGTCATTCTTGTCGTTCTCCCGCCAAGTTTTATGCCCCAGATGGAAATGCCTGTCGGCATAGCGCCTGTCATTGAAGAGTCCAAGAAGCCGGTGCTGATTTGCACGCTGGACGGAGAAGCGGTGGCGGAATCCCGTAAATACCTCGAGGAGCACGGAGTGGCCACCTTTGAGACTCCGGAGCGCGCGGCTACGGCTTTGGCTGCGCTAACACGGGCAAGCCTGGTAAAAAGCCCTCAACCCCAAAAAGCGCATGTTCCGGCCAGCCATAAGCTCATTAAGAAAGCACTGGCGGAGGATAGAAACCTGCTTGAGCCTGAGGCCATGGAGCTTTTGAGGGATTACGGGATCCAGGTCGCGCATTTCCATGTTGCGGAGAACGCGGAACAGGCGATTACTGCTGCTCGTGCCATTGGTGGCCCGGTCGTGCTGAAAATTGTCTCGCCACAAGTCATTCATAAGAGCGATGTGGGCGGAGTCAAGGTCAATGTCGCGGGAGACGAAGCGGTCGGCAACGCATACCGGCAAATCGTGGCGAATGTGAAGCAAGCTGTACCCGAAGCGGCCATCAAAGGCATCCTGGTTGCCCCTTGTGCTGACGAGGGAACGGAACTAATCGTTGGCATGTTCAGGGATCCACAGTTCGGCCCGGTGGTAATGGTAGGTCTTGGAGGAATCTTCGTAGAAGTTCTGAAGGATGTCAGTTTTCGTGTGGCGCCTTTCGGCATCGACGTTGCTCTCGACATGATCGGCGAGACCAAGGCGGCCAATATCTTAGCGGGCGTTAGAGGCCAGCAACCGGCGGACATAGAATCCTTGGCAAAACTCTTGGTCAAGATTTCAGAGCTTGCCGAGTGCTATGATGATATTCGCGAACTCGATCTGAATCCGGTACGTGTCTACCCACAAGGTTTGGCAATCCTGGACTGCCGGATCATGCTGAACCGCACTGAGTCCCTTGCCACCGCAGCGGCTGTTCGTTAGCGGCCGGCGCGGAAGGGGACCAGCACGTTGTGGTGATTTACATCGCTTTTATGTGATCTACATCACTGCAAGATGCTTATTTGGAAATCTAAACTGACAACGTTTCTTAAGGGGCATTCATGAAACAAATCAGGTTTTTAGGGCTGGGCGGCCAGGGGGTGGTCACTGGCGCCAAGCTGTTCTCTGAAGCGGTGGTAACTCAGGGCACGTACGCCCAGACCACGCCCGCTTATGGCCACGAGCGCCGCGGGGCGCCGGTCTCGGCCGATGTCTTCGCCGCCGACCAGCCGATCAAGCCCAAGTGTTTTGTTTTTGAGCCGGACATCGTGGTGCTGTTTGGCACCGGGGTGCTGGCGCACGGCGTGGACGTGATGAAGAACACCCATGCGGACACGCTCTTTATCGTCAACGCGACGGGAGTTGATCCCAGTATGCCCTTCGCGGGACGCAAGGTGTTGAGCGTCGATGCTCTGGGTATTGCCTTGGAGGCCACCGGCAACGACGTGCCCAACGCGCCCATGCTGGGCGCCATGGCGGCCGCCGGACTGGTCGATCTCGAGGCCGTAACCGCCACCATCATTAAGAAGTTTGGAGCCAAAGGTCCGGCCAATGCGGACGCAGCTCGGAGAGCCTATGCAGAAACTCGAAGTCACTGAAAAACGACGCTATCTTTTGGGGCCCGTCGGAGTAACCTTTAGCGCGGCCAAGACAGGCAGCTGGCGGGTGGAGCGCCCCGTACAAGATCTGGAAAAGTGCAGCGCTTGCGGCTTGTGCGCTAAGTACTGCCCGGCCGGCCTGGTGGCGGTTAACAAGGCCGATCACCATGTTACCTTTGACCTGGAGTATTGCAAAGGGTGCGGCGTTTGCATGAACGTCTGCGCGCAGCACTCCATCACCATGCAGCCGGAAAGGGATTTTTCATGACAATAAAAAGAGCTTTCATGGACGGGAACGCGGCGGCCGCGGAAGCGTTTCGGCTGGCCCGGGTTCAGGTAGTAGCCGCTTATCCGATCACCCCGCAAAGTCCCATCGCCGAGGACTTAGCCAAGTTCGTGGCCAAGGGAACGCTGAACGCCAAGTACATTCGCGTGGAGTCGGAACACACCGCCATGTCGTGCTGCATCGGCGCTTGCCTGGCTGGGGTGCGTGTCTGCACGGCCACTGCCTCGGTAGGGCTGGCCCTGATGCACGAGATGCTGGGCGTGGCATCCGGCTTGCGCTTGCCCATAGTGATGGGCGTGGTGAACCGCGCCCTGGTGGCGCCCTGGAGCTTGTGGTGCGACCATAGCGATACCATGGCGGAGCGCGACACCGGCTGGATGCAACTGTACGCCGAGGACCCGCAGGAGGTGCTCGACATGACGCTGATCGGCTACCGTGTGGCCGAACATCCCAGCGTGCTGCTGCCCATGATGGTTTGCCAGGATGGTTTTTTCGTTTCCCACACCGGCTGCGCCGTCTCGGTGCCGGAGCAGAAGCTGGTAGACGAATTCGTCGGCCCCTACGTGGCAGCGAATTTGAAACTGGATCCCGACGAGCCCATGTTCGTCAACCCGCTGACCATGAGCAACGAATACACTGAACTCAAGTACCAGCATAATGTGGGCATGGCGAATTCCGAGCCGGTGCTGGAAGAGGTGCTGGAGGAGTTCGGCAAGAAGTTTGGCAGGACGTATCAACGGGTGCAATTCTACCGTTGTGAGGATGCCGAAGAAGTAGTCGTGACGATGGGCTCCATGTCCGGCACCGCGGTCTACACCGTGGACCAGATGCGCGCGGAGGGCCACAAAGTGGGCGCCGTCAAGATCGTGTCTTTCCGGCCGTTCCCCTATCGCCAGCTGCGGGAGCGTCTGACCCACGTGCCGCGCATCGCCGTCTTGGAGCGCGCCACTAGCATAGGCTCGGCGGGCGGCCCGGTGTTGTGCGAGGTCCGCTCGACGCTGGCCAATCTGCCCATCGCCGTTAGCGGCTTTGTGGCTGGGCTGGGTGGACGCGACGTGACCCCCACCACCTTCAAAAAGGTCTTCGATCTCTTGCGCACGGCGGAGCCTGAGAATCAGCCCACTTGGGTGGATGTCCGGCCGGAGGCCATGGAAATCCGGGAGTTTGTGAATCGGGAGGTATTAGTCTAATGCAAATAGAAGAGTTGAAAGAACATCATGACATAGCTTCCTGGGGCGTCAGCACCTGCCAGGGATGCGGCTTGGAAAATGCCTTCCGCACGGTGGTAAACGTGCTCGGCCCCAAGACCATCGTGATCATTCCTCCCGGCTGTTCGGCGACGTTTTCCGGGGTGGGCGCGGAAACCTGTGTGCAGATTCCCGGTTATCAGTGCAACCTGGAAAACGCGGCCGCTTCGGCTGCCGGTATCCGCGCCGGCCTGGACATGCTTGGCCGTACCGACGTGAACGTGCTGGCTTGGGCGGGCGACGGCGCAACCATCGATATCGGCCTGCAGGCCTTGTCCGGGGTGATGGAACGCGGCGACCGCATCATCTATTGCTGCTACGACAACGAAGCCTACATGAACACCGGCATCCAGGCTAGCGGTTCCACGCCTTATGCGGGTGTAACCACCACCACGCCGGGCGGCAAGCCGACCTATCGCAAGGACTTTATGCAGATCGTGGCCGCGCACCGTATCCCCTATGCCGCGACCTGTTCGATTGCCCACGTGGAAGACATGAAGAAAAAGGTAGAACGCGCCATGACTTGCGGCGGCACGGCCTTTCTGTACTTCCTGGCGCCCTGCCCTACCGGCTGGTTCTATGACTCGGGCCAATCCATCGAACTGGCGCGTCTGGCGGTGCAAACCCAGTTCTGGCCGCTGTATGAGATCGTGGACGGGACCGAATATCGCATCACGCAAAAAATCTCCCGTCCTAAGCCGGTGAGCGACTACATGAAACCGCAGGGCCGCTTCTCCAAGATGACGGAGGAGGAAATCGGCGTTTTCCAGCAGCGGGTGGATAAAGACTATGCGATGCTGCTGAAACGAGCAGAAGCTTAACCAGGGCCGCCTTAGGCGCGCCCGCTACCCGAGACAGAGCAGCAATGATGGCGGTGTTCGGCCCCGTTTTCGAGGCCGATCCACCGCCGCAACAGTATGCCTACCGTCGAGACTGCAGCTTGTAGACGTAGTATGACCCGTCCACAAGCTGATCGACACCCCACATGTTAAGATTGTTGGCGCGGATCTAGAGCATTATTGATTTGGGACAGGATACTTCGTTCAGAGGGGATGTTTTATGTCACAGCAATTTGCAAGATTAATGTCGCCAGGTCAGATTGGGCCGGTGAAGACCAGGAACCGGATCATTAAGACGGCCAATGGAACCTCGTTCATGGATTTTGAGACGCAGGGACCGGGCGACCGGATGGTTGCCTACTATGAACGGCTGGCCAAAGGCGGCGTGGGTTACCTCATAGTCGAATCCTGCGGTGTGCAATACCCGGAGGGAATTCAGCACGTTCACTATGACGGTGACAAGCTGCTTGGGGGCGTGCAGTTGCACCTGGATCACGACCAGTACATCCCCGCTTTCGCCAGGATTGCCGATGCTGCCCATAAACATGGCTGCCCGTGCGCGGTGCAACTGCAGCATGCGGGCGCCTGGAACCCCACTGGCCTGCTGCCCAAGCGCGACACCGCCATTGCCTCTGCTTTCAAAAAAGGGGAGTTTCCCGGCCCCGACTTCAGCGAGTGCCGGGCCATGACTCACGACGAAGTCGAGGCCATGATTGAGATCTGGATCAGCGCTGCCCTTCGGGTATGGAGGGCGGGTTTCGATGGGGTTGAGATTAATCATGGCACCTGCCATCAGGGCGCGACCTTTCTGTCCAAATTCTGGAATCACCGCACCGACGAGTTTGGCGCGCAGAGCTTTGAAAACCGCACCCGCTTTTTGCGCCGGATTGTGGAGGGAGTCAAAGAGCGCAGCCACGGTAAATTTGCTGTGGGCGTGCTGATGGACATCGCAGAATATCGCATCCCAAATGCTTACCCTATACATGAAGGCGTGGAAATGGCGAAACTGGTGGCCGACTCGGGCGCCGACGGCCTTAGCTGCCGCGCTCACAGTTACGGTCATCGCGGTGGTCTGATTCAACCCGATAAGCTGCTGTATCCGGAGCCGCCCGATAACCTGCCTGAGGGTATGGATTGGAGCAATGGCGGCAGAGGCGCCGCGGTGCCGCTCTGTGTAGCCGTTAAAGAGAAGGTTAAGAATATTCCTGTATGGACAGCCTGCCGCATAGACCCGTGGATGGGCGAAGAGTATCTGCGCAAGGGGAGTCTGGATTTTGTGGGCATGACACGCGCTCTGTTGGCCGATCCGGATTTGCCCAATAAGGTGGCCGCCGGAGAGTTGGACGACATCCGCTGGTGCCATGGCTGCCTCCACTGCTTCGATTGCCGCAACAAGAACCTGAGGCTCGAATGCCGGATCAATGCGAACCTGGGGCGGGAAATCGAACCCGAATACACCTTTACTCCGGTGGAGAAAAAGAAGAAGGTACTGGTCGTCGGCGGAGGGCCGGCCGGGATGGAAGCAGCGCGCGTGGCTGCGCAACGCGGTCACGAAGTGGTGTTGTACGAGAAGGGTTCCCATCTCGGCGGATTGATTCCCATGGCAGCGATCGTCAAAGATAAGGAAACCGAAGATCTGATGAAGTACCTCCGCTACCAGGAGAAGCAACTCAAGAAGGAAGGCGTTACGGTCCACATGAAGACCGAAGTCAATGCCGACATCGTCCGGAAAGAGAAGCCGGATGCGGTGGTAGTTGCCACCGGCAACGCCTACTCTGAATTTTCCGTCCCGGGAGGCGATAACAAGAAGGTAATTCCGGCGGCCAAGCTGCATAAGCAGCTCAAGTGGCTGCTCAAGTACCTTACTCCCTTGCAACTGCAAAAATTGACCCACTACTACATGCCCGTGGGCAAGAGCGCGGCAGTGGTCGGCGGCACACTGCATGGCGCCGAAGTTACCGAGTTTTTGGCCAAGCGCAAACGCAAGGTCGTCATGGTCCACAATGGACCCCAGTCGGAATTGGGCAAAGGCATGACCGTGGACGATCTAACAAATCTTTGGCCCTGGCTGAGCAAGAAGGACGTCCCGGTCTACACTGACGTCAAGTACGACCGGGTAACGGACAAGGGTCTGACGATCACGACGAAAGACGGCAAAACACAGACCTTCAACGTGGATAGTATACTCACGACACAGGAGTTGGCGCCCAATCTTGATCTGCTGAATAGCCTGAAGGGGACGGCGCCCGAGGTCTACAACATTGGCAGTTCCCGCGAGCCTGGGCTGATCGTCGACGCCGTTCGTGAGGGAGCCAAGCTGGGCTATTCCATCTGAGACGCGCCCTATCGGAGCCGGCGTGAAACAATGCCGGCTCTCAAAAGGAAGCGGCTTTTGTCGCTGAGCGTGTACCACCTCTCAATATGCGTTTTTCGTTCTTTCGCGGCAGAAGAGAAAGGATATTGATATGAAAATCGGCTTAATTGGAGCGGCGGGAACTCTGGGGTCGTGCGCGGCCTTTGCTATTTTGGAAAAGAAGCTTCCGGGAGAGTTGTGGCTGTTTGATGTGAAGCGTAACCTGCTCCTCGCCCACTACCTGGATTTGCGGATCGCGGCCTCGGTAATGGGCCAGATGAGCGTCCACGTAGCCGGGGATTATGCGGATTTTGCCGGCTGCGATGTGGTCGTGAACACCGCGGGAGCTGCCCCGCGCGAGATAGCAAACCGCATGGAATTGCTGTCTGATAACCTTCGAATTGCGCAATTCATCGCCTCCGGAATCGGTAAACACTGTCCTCAAGCGGTCGTGATCAACGCGTCCAATCCGGTGGATCCTCTAAACTATGCGTTCCAGTTCATCACTGCGATGGATCCTAAGAAGCTGATTGGCTATTCGATAAACGATACTTACCGCCTGCGTATGAATACCGCCATCAAGCTTGGGGTTAGCGCCACCCGCATCGAGGCGCTTGTGGCCGGCGAGCACGGCCCCAACCAGGTGCCGCTATGGAGCACGATGAAACTCGACGGCAAACCGCTTCCCACGCCGCCGGAGTTGCGCGAATGGGTTGTAGCCGAATGCCAGCAGTTCCTGCGTGAGTACGAGGGCCTGCACAGCGGCCGCACCGCCGGCTGGATCTCTGGGGTTGGAATCGCGGATATGGTTGCGGCAGTGGTTCTGGATACGAAAGAGATTTTCCCCTGCTCAGTCAACCTTAGCGGCGAATACGGACGGCGCGGATTCAGCGCAGGCGTACCAGCCAGGATCGGCCGCAGCGGAGCAGAAGTGGTGGAACTGCCACTGCCGGCAGACGAAAAGGACAAGCTGGAAGCGGCTTTTGATTTTCTGGAAAATACCGCCAGAACCGTAAGAGACTTACTTACCGCGCCAGTCCAAAGCCTCACGACGGCCGCTCCACATTGATTGTGTTCTCGTGAATTGCGATCCGTTCTGTCGCTCACGAAGGCCGCGATGCTCGAAGCGTCCATCAAAACCTCGTGGGCGCGGCAGATCCGGGCACGTTCTTCCCCCCTTTATCGGGGTCCGGTGGTTGGGAAACCGCGCTGCTATCGCGCCGCGCGCGCTTCCAGCTTGCGAATCGACCGTAGCATCTCGGCCAGCGCCGTTTTGCCGATCTCACCCTCAAACTCCTTTTGCAAACGGTCGAGCGCGGCGATGACGCGCAGCGCGCAACGCTTGCCCTGCGGCTTCAGCGTGAGCAGGTAGGCGCGCGCATCTTCGGGATCGATCTTGCGCTGTAACAGCCCCTTGGCTTCAAGCGACGAGACGCAATGGCTGAGGTTTCCGCGCGTGGTGGCGAAAGTTTCAGCCAGGTGCGACGGCTTGACCCGCCGCGGCGCCTCAAAGAACAGCGCCGCAAGAACCAGCGCTTCTAGAAATCCGAGGCTGTCGGCGGAAAGCGCGCGCGCAGTTAGCGATTCAAAGCGGCGCGCCGCCCGGTTGACGGCGAACATGGGGCTCTCATGGAGAAAGGCGTCGATGCGCATGGCTTTCGGAAAGTAGTTTATCACTTAAACTATTTACTTCAAAACAAAATCATCCTTGCGCGGCGGCACGCGCCCGGCCATGCTTGCATGCAGACTGTCTATGCATTGCACACGTCTCATCGCGAACGCGGGACTTCTGCTTCTCTCATCCTCCATAGTCAAGGCATTTGCGCAGGATGCAATGGCCCCGCCGCCCGTTCAGGTCAAGGGCCCTGCGGAGACCATGGTTGTGCTGGGCTCGGCCACGCCAGTGCCGCTGGCCGAGTCGCAGCGCTCCGTGGAGATTCTGCCCGTCAAGGGAGAATCGCTGGCCGCTGAGTCGCCGCAGGATTTTCTACGCCAGGATTCGTCTGTCTTTCTGGAGGAACGCGGAGCAGGCGGTGGACAGGCCGATGTGGTGCTGCGCGGCGGTAGCTTCGAGCAAACGCTGGTGCTGCTCAACGGCTTCCGCATCAACGACTCCCAAACCTCACACCACAATCTCGACTTGCCCGTTCCGCTGGAGGCCATGGACTCGATTCAGGTGCTTGAGGGATCGGGTTCCACGCTGCACGGCGTAGACGCGCTGAGCGGCGTGGTGGACTTTCTCGACCGCGGCGCCGGATCACGATTCGGTCTTTCTGCGCGCGGGCGAGGGCAGCTTCGAGTCCAACGAAGAAACGTTGCTGGCGGGCGCTACGCGCGGCAACTTGAGCGGCCGCATGACCGCGGAGCGCAATTTTTCCACTGGATTCATGACCGACCGTGACTATCGCAATGAGGACGCCTCCACCGAAGGCTGGATAGGCTCGCGGCTCGGCGTCACCGATCTGCTGTTTGCCGGTAGCGACCGCTCGTTTGGCGCCAACCAGTTTTACGGGCCCTACCCTTCGTGGGAGCGGACCAAGGGATGGTTTGGCTCGATGCGGCAGGAGTTGGGCAGCCAGACCGTGGCGGCCTTCGGCTACCGGCGCCACACCGACGAGTTTGTGCTCTTACGCGACGACCCCGTCGATCTACGAAAACAATCATATTGATGGCTCGTGGCAGGCGTCGCTGCGGCGCACGGAGAAATTACCCGCCGGCTTGCTGTTGCTCGTGGGGCTGGAGGCGGATGGCGACAGCATCCGAAGCTTCAACTTTTCCGGAGGCGTCACTTCGTTTGCGCTTGGCATCCACGCTCGCAATCGCGGCGCGGGCTATGTGGACCTGGATCTGCTGCCGGCGAAGAAGCGCTGGAGCTTATCTGCGGGCGCGCGCGAGGAGATTTTTTCAGGCGGTGCGCAAGCGGTGTTTTCTCCGGAGCTGGCGGGCAGCTTTCGCGCGGCGAACAGTTTGAAGCTGCGCGCGAGCGGCGGGTACGGATTCAGGATTCCGACCTACACCGACCTCTACTACTCCGATCCATCCACGCTCGGCAATCCCAACCTCAAGCCGGAGTCGGCCTGGAGCGGCGACGCGGGCGCGGATTGGACGCCCTCGGCGAAGCTCGTGCTTTCGGCGACGGGCTTCTACTCGCACCAGCACGACACCATCGATTACGTGCAGAGCGCGACGGCCCCGAACGAGTATCTTCCGGCCGGCTGCCCTGCGAATGTGTGGTGTGCGGACAATCTGAACGGCCTGCGCTTTGCCGGTGTCGAATCCACACTGACTTGGATCCCCAGGAAATCGCAGAAGGTGAGCATTGCGTGGACCGGGCTGCATGGCGCGCAGACCGCTCTGCATGGACTCACGTCGGAGTATGTCTTCAACTATCCGGTCCAGAACATTCATGCCTCGTGGACTTGGGCGCTGGGCCACGACATTGTGCTTACGAATGCGGTGCAGATCGCCGAGCGCTACCAGCAGACGGTGTACCCGGTGTGGAACGCCACGCTGACGCACGACACTGGCAAGCTGCGGCCGTATCTGCGGGCGACGAATCTGAGCAATACCGGATACCAGGAGATCAGCGGCGTGAACATGCCGCCGCGAACGATCATGGGCGGGGTTGCACTGCAATTCGGGCGGTGAAAAGACAGGGAACAAGGGGACCAAGGGAACGAGCGGGGCGCCCCAGGTCCCGATTTTGGGGACCTGGGATAGCACGAACCTCATGTACCTGTTTACGCCGTGAAAGAGCAGGTTGGATCACGCCAGATGTTCTTTGAGAAATGCCAGTGAGCGCTGGCGTGCCTCTTTAGCCGCCGCGGCGTTGTAACTGGAGCGTGCATCGCAGTTGAAGCCGTGGCCGGCATCGTACCAATAAATTTCGACTTCGGGATGCGCGGCGTGAACTTTCTCGACTTCCTCGGCGGGAATGTGCGCATCCTGCTTGCCGAAGTGAAGCATGACGGGCGCGGTGGGCTTTTCGTCGAATGTAGTTGCCGATGCGCCCGCCGTAGTAGCCCACGGCCGCCCCTGGATGGAGCCGCGCCGCGGCCACCCAGGCCAGCGTGCCACCAAAACAATAGCCGACGACGCCCACTTTCTTGCCTGTCGTTTTGGCGGCGTATTCATAGGCCGCCGCGATGTCGGCCATTGCCTTTTCCGCATCGAGCTTGGGGATAAGGCTCATTGCAGTTTCCATGTCGGCGCCTTCGTAGCCGAGCTCGATGCCGGGCCGTATGCGGTCGAAGAGCGCAGGCGCCACGGCCAGAAAGCCGTCCTTCGCGTAGCCATCGGCTACCGAGCGGATGTGGGGATTGACTCCGAAGATCTCCTGCACCACCACAAGCCCTGCGATTGGCTCACCCTGGGGGCGCGCGACATACGCGCTGAATCCATGCCCGTCTGCCGCGCGTAACTTTACATATTCACTCATTGTTTGACCTCCTCGCTGCTTCCAGTATCTATGCGGCGAAAAGGTTCATCAAGCCGGTCCTCAAGCTGCGGTGACGGGCAGGTACAGTCTCCGGGCAGGTACAGTCTCTAATTCGCCCGCGGCGGTAGCGTCTGCGGCTTGCGCTGCGCAAACTCCTCGCGGACTAGCGTCAGGCCCAGGATGCAGCGTTCGAAGCGGTCGGAGAGGCGCGCAAACAGCGCCGCCTCCTGCTCGTACTCGAACAGGTTGAACTGGCTGACGATGTAATAGCTTTCTTTGCCGGCGCGAATCAGCTCGTCGAGGCTGGGATGGTGCAAACGAAGCCGGTGCTCGGAACCCGTAGCCTCGGGATACATGCCGCCCACAAACAGCGCGTAGTCGCCGATGTGCTTGCGTAGCGCGCGCTCCTCGTCGAACGAAGCTGCCGTGCCATTCACGGGGTCGGCGGCGCGCATCATCTCGTCCAGCTCCTCGATGGGCCGCCCGGCCTCGTCGCGCACTTTGTAGAGATTCCCGGCCTCGGCGAACTCGCACAGCAGATGCGCCACATAGCCGGTCACATCGGGATCGTGCAGGCCTAACTTGCCTTCGTAACTGTTGCGGACCGCCTGCTGGAAGAATGGTTCGAGTGGATGAGCCTGAGCTGACATACACACCCCCCATAAACGAATCCAGAGAAAGTGCGCCTGTGCAGGAGATCCTCCAAACGAGCCCTCCCTGCGAAGGCGGCTACTTACCCAGATGCCGTTCCGGCTGTGCGCGGACAGCCGCTTATTCATATTTGTGTAACACAAAGACTATCGTATTTGTTGCGGTTTTGATCAGGGGGAGAGCCAACTTAGTTAGCAGTGCGGCGTGGCGATTGCGAATGCCGCCTGATAAGCAAGCAGGCAGCCCGCGCGGGCTGCCCCTTCCCGAGTTCATCCACGCTGATTGACTTCGCGGATCGCGCAGGACCGATGCCCGAATCGCTGACAACCGAGAACGGTCAACTGAAAACTGCCTTTTTCACACCGCCGCGGGCGCGCGCGATTCCAGCTCGGCCAGCCGCCTGGCGAGCAGCGTTTCCAGCTTGACCAGCGCGGCGGAGAAGCCCTCGATGCCTTCCTTCAGCTTGTCGCTGGCCATCCGGTCAGCGGCGTGCATGCGGTCGAAGACGGCCTTGTCCACGACGATTCGTTCAATCGGAAGCGACGTAGCGGCCTGCGGGTCGAGCTTGCGCGGCAGGTCGCCCTGGGTGGATTCGAGCTCGGCCAGCAGTTGCGGCGAAATGGTGAGCAGATCGCAGCCGGCAAGCTCGCAAATTTCGCCGATGTTGCGGAAGCTCGCGCCCATGACGACGGTTTTGTATCCGAACTTTTTAAGGTAGTTGTAGATGCGCGTGACCGATTGTACGCCGGGATCGTCGGTGCCTTTGTAGTCCTTGCCTGTGTCCTTTTTGTACCAATCGAGAATGCGGCCCACGAAGGGCGAGATCAGCGTGGCTCCCGCGTCGGCCGCGGCAATGGCCTGATGCAACCCAAAAAGCAGCGTCAGGTTGCAGTGGATGCCTTCGCCCTCAAGTACTTTGGCGGCGCGAATGCCTTCCCACGTGGAGGCGATCTTGATCAGCACGTGATCGCGCCCGATGCCCGCCTCGTCGTATTGGGCAATGATGCTGCGCGCCTGCGCAATGGTTGCCTCGGTGTCGAACGACAGGCGGGCATCCACTTCAGTAGAGACGCGGCCCGGCACGATGGCCAGAATCTTTTTGCCGAAGGCGACGGCCAGCCGCTGGAAGGCCAGGTTGGCCACAGCCTGATCGGTTGCGCCCTCGCCCAGTTCGTTGCGCGCGTCGCGCAGCACGCCGTCCACAATGGGCTGATACTGCGGCATCTGCGACGCCGCGGTAATCAGCGAGGGGTTGGTGGTCGCGTCCTGGGGATGAAACTGCTCCATCGCCTCCATGTCGCCGGTGTCGGCCACCACCACGGTGTACTTGCGCAACTGTTCCAATAGATTCTGCGGCATGATTCCTCCTCGGGAAAATGCGAGGTTCCGATTGGCGTCCTATGCGCCACCAATTTAACTCCACTTCTTTAGGATGCGCTGAATATGCGGCGGGTGCGCTGCGGACGAGACGAGGAAACCCCCGCCAGCCATCTGCGATCTCCCGCCCGAGATGAGATGGTTTCAATGATCTGGAAGCCCTGGCTAAAAACGGCTAACTTCGTTTCCGTGCTCCTCCTTGCGTGGATGCACTTGCGGGGGCACGGCCGCGCACGCCCCGCCAAGGACCTTGGCGACGGAACGGTGGAATTCTCTCCGGACCCGCTCACATACCTCGCCTGGCCGCTGATTGTCCTTTTGCCGGTGTGGGCAGCCTTCAATGAACTTCGGCGGGGCTCCGGCGAGTGGTGGCAGCTCTTGGGGCCGGTGCTAATAATCGTCCTTGCAGCAGCAGAGATGTTTTCGTTTCCGGGAACGATAATGGTTTTCCACGACGCAATCGAGCAGCATTTCTGGTTGCGAAGCGAGAAGCGGATTCGATGGGGAGAAATCGAAGAGATCAAAGAACACGGGAAACCCGGACCTCTGGTAATTACCGCGTCGGACGGAACAAAAATCAACTTTTCAGATCGACTGCCAGACCGGTCGCGATTCATGTCAGAGATTGAAAAGCATTGCCGCGGTAACTTGCCGGCGGAGTTTTTGAGCAGGGTATCTGCGGGTCTACAGGATGGGCAGAAGACGGGCTGACGCGGCTTCGGCCTCTTCGGTCGAGAATCACTCCGCTTCCACGGTGTTTGCCAGCGCGCCGAGCCCGGTGATACTCACTTCCACTGTGTCGCCGGCCTTGAGGGGTCCTACGCCGGAGGGGGTTCCGGTGAGAATCAAGTCACCCGGCACAAGCGTGAGCACCGAGGTGATGTAGCTGAGCAGCACGGGAACGGGAAAGATGAAATCCAACGTCGATGCGTGCTGGCGCACCTCGCCGTTGACCCGCGTCTCGATGGTCACGCCGGCACCGAGGTCCAGTTCGTCGCTCACCAGCGGCCCCACGGGACAAAACGTGTCGAATCCCTTGGCGCGCGTCCATTGCGAGTCTTTCTGTTGCAAGTCGCGCGCGGAGATGTCATTGGCGATGGTGAATCCGCGCACCACCTCGCGCCAATTCTGTTCGGGGCTCATCTTGTATGCGCGGCGGCCGATCACCAGCGCCAGCTCGCCCTCAAAGTCCACGTGCTGAGACAGTGCGGGCAAGCGCACGGCTCCGCCCGGGCGCAACAGCGACGAGGGCGGCTTGAAGAAGATTAGCGGCTCGGTGGGCATCTCGCTGCCCATCTCGCGCACGTGCTCGCGATAGTTGCGCCCCACGCAAATAATCTTCGAGGGCGTGACCGGCGGAAGCAGCCCTGCCGCGCTTAACGGCGTGCGCTCGAATTCCAGGCCCCACGCGGTGGCGCCCATCGTCTCCAGCTTGAATTGCAAAGCCTCTTCCGGCGCCGGGGTAAGGGCGGTGATCTGCAACGCACCGCTATGCTTCTCAACCCTGCCGTACTGGGTGAGCCCGCCAAACATAAAACGGCAATATTTCATTGAGAGACCTCCTTTCAAATGCCACTGCCCGACTCCAGCAGTGAGCAAACCAACGCCAGGGGCAGGCCCATCACGTTGAAGTAGCAGCCCTCGATGCGCGGAATCCATCGCGCTGCACGGCCCTGGATGGCGTAGGCTCCGGCCTTGTCCATGGGTTCGCCGCCCGCCACATAACCGGCGATTTCTGCTTCGGATAAAGTGAGGAAGCGCACCGCCGTGGCTTCAGCGGCCACTTCCGTGCCTCTGTGTGTCACCATAGCCACGCCCGTGATGACGCGATGGGTGTGGCCCGAGAGCAGGCGCAACATGCGCGCGGCGTCGGCTGCATCCTGCGGCTTGCCCAGGATGGTGTTGTCAAGGGCCACGGTAGTGTCGGCTCCCAGCACCACCAGGGAGGACTTGCCGTTGAGGCTCTCTTTTTCAGGGCCGTTGCTTGCGGCGAGTTCACGAAACACAGTCTCGGCTTTTTCGCGGGCCAGCCGCGTGACGTAGGCGATGGGTTCCTCGTCCGGCAGCGGATCCTCGGGGATGTGTGCCGGATGCACCTGAAACCGGTAACCCGCCTGTGCGAGCAGTTCGCGGCGGCGCGGCGAGGCGGATGCGAGAACCAGCATGATGGAATTATGGCAGGAGGGGCCGCCCAATTAGACTGATGGAGGGCCGGCGTGCAAAAACAGAGCCGAGCCCGGACAAGGTTCCAATGCACTTGAATTTCGGATTTTTCGACCGTCCAGGTTCTTTGGACGCTCACGTTTGCGGCGTTGCTGGTGCTCCTGGTGGTGCTGCTCGGGCGCGACAGAGCGCGGCGTTTTCCCTGGTTTACGGCGAGCATGGCCGTGATGGCCCTGCGCATGGTGGCCAGCCGCCTTCTCTATGGCAAGATGGCGCCCATCGTTTCCAGCGAAATCTTCCTTGCACTGGCCGTGGTGGCTGCTATTGTCGCTTTGCTGGTGGTGGTGGAGATGGCGCGGCGCGCTTTCTCGAGCGCGAGCCGCGTGGCGTGGATGACCGCAACGCTGGTTCTGCTGGCGGTAGGCGGGGTGGTGTTGGTCTTGTGGGGCCCGTGGCCCTCCGCAAAGACGCTCTTCGCCAGCTCGACGCTCGGTTTTCTGCGGCTCGCGCAGTTAATCGCGCAAAAGGCCGAGGTGCTCGCCGACCTGCTCGTTATCCAACTCGGCATCCTTGTGGTGCTTTTCGGCCGCCGTTTCCATGCCGGCTGGCGCAGCCACGTGCAGCAAATTACGATCGGCCTCTCCACGGCGGCAATCGCGCAGTTGGGCGTGCGCGGCATCTGGCAGGTGATTGCGCTGCACACAACCGTCCACAGCCAGCAGGAATATCAGCGTGTCATCGGCCTGCAGGAAAAGTTCGCCAATGCCGACAGTGTCGTCTTCCTGGCCGCGCTGGTGTGGTGGATTGCATGCCTCTGGTTTGATGAGCCGGGCTCGAAAGCCGCCGCCGCTCCGGAGGAAGCTGCGCCAGCCGTGGACAGCAAGTCAGCGAGTTAGCGAGTCAGCAGGTCAGCGAGATGGTTGAGGTTCGTGCTATCCCAGGTCCCCAAAGGCGAGGGACCTGGGGCCGCGGGGCCCATTTCTTGGGCCCCATTTGTTCCCTCGCTCCCTTGTTCCCTGGGTTAGATATGACAGCTCGCCAGCCCGCGCTTTTCCAGATACCGCTGGTGATACTCCTCGGCGCGCCAGAAGGTTTGCGCCGGTTCCACCTTGGTCACAATCCGCCTGGGCTTGAACCGGCCCTCAGCGGTCAGTTGTTCGATCTTGGCGCGTGCCTGCGCCTCCTGCTCGGGCGAGTGGAAGAAAATCGCGGAGCGGTACTGCGTGCCCCAGTCCGGTCCCTGCCGGTTGAGTGTCGTGGGGTCATGGAACGAGAAAAACGCCTCGAGCAACTTTTCGTAGCTCACCTTTTCAGGGTCGAAGTCGAGCTCCACTACCTCGGCGTGGCCGGTCTCGTCCGTGCACACGTCCTTGTAGCTGGGCCGATCGAGCGCGCCGCCTTCATAGCCTACGGCGGTTGCCGTGACGCCGGGGATGGCCGCAAACGCCGCCTCCACGCCCCAAAAACAGCCTGCTCCGAAGGTTGCTTTTTCCAGGCTCATAAGCAATTAAGATGCACAAAAGCAGCTTCCGGCTTCTAGCGTTTAGCTCCATCTTGCTGAGGTCGAGGAGGCCCGGCCTTGGCAAGAAAAGACGTAATGGCTAGGAGCTAGCGGCTAGAAGCTGCTTCACGTCAGCGGCGCCAGGTGCTTGGTGTTTTGGTACGTATAAACGATGCGGTGAATGACGGTGAAGGTCGAGAGCACGGCCAGTACCCACAACACTGGAGCCATCACACCCCAGTGGTTGAAGAGTGCGCCCAGAAGAATGAGCACGATGCGCTCCGGCCGCTCCATGAAGCCCACCTTGCACTGCCCGATGAGCGACTCGGCCTTGGCGCGCGTATAGCTGACCATCAGCGAGGTGACCATCACGAACGCCACCAGCACCACGTAGCGGAAGCGATTGATGCGCCCGTAGTAAACCAGCAGCCCGAAGAACAGCACCACGTCGGAGTAGCGGTCGATCACCGAATCGAAAAACGAGCCGAAAACCGTTACCATATTCGTGCGCCGCGCCACGCGGCCGTCCACCATGTCAAAGATGCCGGCGCCGAAAATAACCAGTCCCGCGAGAAAAAACATGCGGTCGCCATTGTTAGCGTTGGCGTGGCCAAACAGAAACGCGGCGGCGATGTTGATGACCAGCCCGAGGAAGGTGAGGACGTTGGGAGAGATGCGCGTAAGCGCCAGCCCATGCACGATGCGGTCCAGAAGCCATCCGCATGCACGGCCAAAGGCGCTTGTCCAGGTCATTCTCTAATCTTCCTTGCTAGTTTGCTGCGCCGGGCGCGGCTTCATTCGCGTCGTCGCCGGCTTCGTCGTGGACCGTGGTGAGTTTCAGGATTTCCAGTTGGCGTTTGCCGTTGGGCGTCACGATATTGGCCACGTCGCCTACCTTCTTGCCGAGGATCCCCCGGCCAATGGGCGAAGTGGTGGAAATCAGCCCCTTCGAAATGTCGGATTCCTCGCTGGTTACCAGGCGGTAGACAATCTCTTCGTCCTTGGTGGAGTCGTAAACCACCACCGTCGATCCGAATCCGGCTTTGTCTCTGGGAATGTTTGTCAGATTGACGAGCGAAAGCTCCGCCATCCGCCTCTTGAGCTGGCCCAGCCGGGCATTCACAAACTCCTGCCGCTGCTTGGCCATGTGATACTCGGCATTCTCCGACAGATCTCCCATGGCCCGGGCCTTCTTGATCTCGGCTGGAAGCTCGGAGGTCAGCTCGTACTCAAGCTGCTGGATCTCTTCGAGAAGCTTTTTTTTGATGTGCTCGGGCATCCGTGGTCCGGTGGCGGGGGCTAGGGTGCTCCAGCCGCAAAATTAAACTTGCCTGACTCTTCATTATAAGACAGGGGGCAGGATCAGAGGCCAGGGAACCGGGAACAGAGACTGAATGCATCAAGGTTCGCGTGCTGGTCTCTGATCTCAGTCCTCCGATCTCTGTCTTTCATCCAGAAACGATTGCAGTATCAGCGTCGCCGCCACCTGGTCCACCACTTTGCGGTGTTTCTGCCGCTCGTGTCCGGCCTCATACAGAATCTGGTGGGCCTCGCGCGTCGTCAGCCGTTCATCCCAAAGATGAACAGGCAAACCGGTCAATTCGCCCAGCGCCGCGGCAAAGGCCTGTGTCCTGGCCGCCTGCGGGCTCGGCTCGCCGGAGAGATGCACGGGATTGCCCACCACGATCCCCGCCACGCCAAACCGCCGCGCCAGCCGCGCCAGTGAGCGCAGGTCGTCTCTCGAAATGGGGCGCCGGCTGCTCCTCCGCTCCAACGTCAGCACCGGCTGCGCCGTCAGCCCCAATTCGTCTGACACGGCCACGCCGATGCGGCGGCTGCCGACGTCGAGGCCCAGGTAGCGCAAAGGTGCGCTCGCTTCCATTGTGCTGCTCCTTCCATTCAGCTTACGGTCCGTACCGGGTCCCGAGCGTCCGCAGCCAGTTTGCGCCCGATACAATCGAAGATAGAGGGTTCCCAAGGGGATGCGCGTCCTAAGGGATTGAAGGGTAAAGAATAACGGAATGGCAAGCCGCAAAAGAAAGAGGAGGAGGAAGAGGGGTTCCGGCGTTGGCGGCTTCCTGCTGGGGTTGTTTCTGCTGGCCTTG
Organism: uncultured Acidobacteriota bacterium; assembly: GCA_963832535.1. GTDB lineage: Bacteria > Acidobacteriota > Terriglobia > Terriglobales > Acidobacteriaceae > Telmatobacter. The sequence goes on along the minus strand of CAWHUK010000030.1, from coordinate 83,922 downwards.
CTCGCTGCAGGCGCGGCGGCGTGGCTGGTGCTTAAGCCCTACGGGCCTGAGACGGAGACATTCGTCAATGTGGCGCCTGGTTCTTCCGCAATGGCCATTGGCCGCAAGCTGGAAGCAGCGGGCGTGGTGCGCAGCCGATATGGCTTCGACCTGTTGCGCTTGTTCCGGCATGGAACGCTCGAGGCCGGCCTCTACCGCTTCGACCACCCAGCGCCAGCCACTGAAGTGTATGCGCGGATTGCGCGCGGCGACGTCTTTACGCTCAGCTTGACCGTGCCGGAGGGAGCGAACATCTTCGACATTGCAATGCGCGTCGAACAGGCAGGGCTGGGCACACGCCAGAGTTTTCTTGACGCAGCAGTGAGCCAGACGAACCTGGTGGCAAATTTTGACCCCGGAGCGAAAAGTCTGGAGGGCTACCTGTTTCCGGATACCTACCGCTTTTCGCCGACGGTCACCGCGGCGGAGATTGCTGCTGCCATGGTGCGGCGGTTTCGCGTGGTGGCCGCGCAACTGGGATTGAACGAGAACGTGCATCAGGTGGTCACATTGGCCTCGCTGGTCGAGCGCGAGACGGCGGTGGATGCGGAGCGCCCGCTCGTGGCCAGCGTCATTGAGAATCGACTTGCCAAAAAGATGCCGCTGAATACCGATCCCGCGGTTATCTACGGGTTGGAGCTGACTGGCCAGTGGCGCGGCGTCATTCACCAGAGCGATTTGGCCCGCGATACCCCCTACAACACCTATCTGCATACCGGCTTGCCGCCGGGCCCGGTGGCCAATCCCGGCATCCCGTCGTTGCGCGCGGCCATGAATCCGGCCAAAACGAATTATCTTTACTTTGTGGCCGCCGGAACCGACCCTCAGGGCCATTCGCTCTTTGCCGCCACTTTGGATGAGCACAACCGCAACGTCGCCGGCTACAGGCGCGCGCAGAAAAAGGCAGGTCAGCGATGAGATCCGCCGATCGTCTTGTCTGCGCCGCGGCCCTGGCGCTTCCGCTCCTGTTTGCGGGTTGCAATATCCTCCCCACCACGCGGCATCTGCCCGTGCCCAAGGCGCCGCCTCTTGTCCAAACGGCAACCCCGGAGGAACTGGTCAGGCAGCTCAACCAGCGTTGGGATGCGTTGAATACGTTGACTGCTACCGTTGAGATTTCGGCCACGGAGCTCAAAACTTCGGAAGGCCTGGAGAAGGATTTTCCTTCCTGCCGCGGATTCATCCTGGTGCGCAAACCCAAAATGCTGCGCGTTGTTGGCACGTATTTTGGCGTGAAGATCTTTGACATGACCAGCAACGGCAGTCACTTCACACTGGTGATGCCGACCAAGAACACGGTCATCGAAGGCCCGAATACGGTCACCGAGAAATCGGCAAACCCGCTGGAGAACCTGCGGCCGAACTTTTTTCTGAACGCGCTCGTCGTGCGCGGCCTGAGCCCGGATAACGAGTACATGATGACTAACGATACAGAGACGGTTGAAGACGCCGCGAAGAAACACTTGTACACCATGCCGGAATATATCCTGAACGTCATGCATCCAAAGGCGGGTAGGGAGATACAGGCGGAGCGCGTGATCACGTTCCATCGCGATGACATGCTGCCCTATGACCAGGATATCTACGACAGCCAGGGAAATCTGGAAACGCAAATCTCCTACGGCAACTACGCGGATTTCAGCGCCGGCAAGTATCCATCCAAGGTGACCATCAAGTGCCCTCAGGCGGGTATTCAGCTCGTACTGACGGTCGAAAGGGTCGAGGAGAATGTGGATCTTCCCTCCAAACAGTTCGACGTGGATATTCCCCAGGGGACCCAGATTCGGAACCTGAAATAGCGCGGTTGAAGGGCAAGTGTCTTAAGGAGAAGTGTCTTATTGCGCGCCTTTGGCGCGAAGCAGCGCTTCCACGTCAGGGTGCTTCTGGCCGATGGCCAGACTCAAAGCGGTGGTTCCGTCGCTGCTTTTGTCGTTTACGTTGGCGCCGTGATCGAGAAGCGCCTTCACCATCTCAAGCCGGCCGCCGCCCGAGGCCGCCATCAGCGACGTGAACCCATTGCTGTCCTTGGCTTCGACGTTGGCTCCATGGTCCAGCACCAAATTCACCAGCTCAGGCGAGCCGGACACGATGCTCCGCATGAGCGGCGTGAAGCCGTCCCCATCTTTGACGTCGATGTTCGCGCCCCTGCCGAGCAGCAGCTTCGCCTCCTCGATATTGGCGGTCATCACCGCATAGTGCAGCGCCGTTTCGCCGCGGTTGTCCACGGTGTCGATTTTGGCGCCCTTGTCGAGCAGCAGCTTGACCACGTCTGCGTGGCCCATTGCAGAGGCGATAATCAACGGCGTCTCGCCTGTTGAGCCTTGGGCGTTGGCATTTGCGCCCTGATTGAGCAATTGCCCTGCGGCCGCGGCGTTCCCCTTCTGCGCGGCGTCAAAAAGTTGATCGTCAAGATTTGGCGCGCCCGCCTGGCCCGGCGCCAGTGCACTTAACGAGAAAACAGCGGCGAAAAGAACGAACGCCGACAAGGCCTTCCTCATATCTATCTCCTACGCGCGAACCATATTCTCTGTAGACCATTCTTTTGTTTCAAGCCGCATCCCACGAGCGAGCGCCATGCCTATAGTAGCGCCTATAGCAGAACCAGAATAGCTGTACCTGATGGCACGCCCTCGGACGGCTTTTCCCCTAAGAAAAAGCCGCCTTTCTAAGACCTCAAGAGGGCCGTAAATTCGGGAAATGCTCTAGCGCGGCCTTCACCGACCGCGCAGCCGCATGCTATTGCGCGCCCCGCGCGCGCAGCAATTTTGCAATGTCTTTGTACTTGTTTTTGGTGGCAAGAATTAGCGCCGTGCTTCCGTCGTCGCTTTTGTCGTTGACGCCTGCGCCGTGGTCGAGAAGCGTCTTCACGATGCCGATGAGTCCGCCGCCTGAGGCCGCCATCAACGACGTAAGGCCGTGGGCGTCGCGGGCCCCTGCGTCGGCGCCGTGATCGAGCAGCAGGTTCACCAGTTCCAGTTTTTGCGAGACCACGCTGTCCATCAACGGCGTGACCCCTCCATCGTCTTTCACGTTCACGGGCGCATTCTTCGCCAACAGAAGAGTGACTTCCTCGATGTTTCCGGTCGTGACGGCAAAATGCAGAGCGGTCATGCCGGTTTTGTCGTGGAGCGCGACGTTCGCTTCCCGTTCGAGCAGCAGCTTCACCAAACCCACGTTTGCCATAGATGCCGCGACCATGAGCGGAGTGTCGCCGCCCGGGTCTTGTGCGTCCACATGCGCTCCCTGCGCGAGCAGTTGTGTGGCGGCCGCGATGTCGCCGCTCCCCACGGCCGCGAACAACCGGTCGTCCAGGGCGGGCCCGGCGGCCTGGGCTACCGCGCCAGCACCGAAAGATAACAGCACGATGGCAACCGCAATTGCCGGCAGAATCTTCGACATACTCTCCTCCCTTGATGCCTTTGTGCCCGTTTGAATCGTTTGCTTCATTGTTTTTCTCCATCGTCCTGGAGCAGCTTGGCCACAGTGGGATGGCCCTCCATTTGGGCCAGGCTCAGTGCGGTCAAGTCTCTTTCACCCTTGGCATTCACGTTGGCGCCGTCCGCAACCAGCAGTTGCGCCGCATCGGCCTGCCCCTTGTCGGCTGCCCACATGAGCGCCGTCCATTTCTGCGCGTCGGCGGCTTCAATGTCGGCGCCCTTGGCCAGCAGCAACTTCATTACGTCGAGGTTGCCGTGTGCAGCGGCCTCCATCAGCGCGGTCGCTCCCGCATTGGGATACTCTCTCGCCTCGGCTTCCACGTTGGCGCCCGCGTCCAGCAGCGCCTGGACTACATCGGTGTTCCCGGCGGCGGCAGCCACAATGAGCGCCGTCGCGCCGGCCTTGCCGGTGGCCTCGATGCCAGCCTTCTTCTGGAGCAGCAGCTTCACCATCGCGGTTTGGCCAGCCTTTGCCGCGCCGATGAGACCGGTGTATCCGCTTTCGTCGTCTTTGGAATCGACGCTGACGCCTTTCTGGAGCAGCAGATTTACGGCGTCGATGTTGCCCTGGCTGGCCGCTTCAGGCAAGGCCGGCCACTTCTCCTTGTCGCTGAATGAGACGGTAGCACCTTTGGAAAGCAGCAACAGCACAACTTCGGTGTGGCCCATGTAGCCGGCTTCGTGCAGCGCCGTTTGGCCTTTCGTGGCCTTGGCCTCGATGTCCGCGCCCTTGGCCAGCAGTTGTTTCACGACATCGATATGGCCCTGGTACGAGGCCCAGATCAGCGGCGTCCAGCCCATACTGTCACGTGGGTCGACTTTGGCGCCGCCATCGAGCAGAGCCTCTGAGGCCCCGCTTTGGCCGTACAAGGCAGCCTCAGTCAACGCGGTGGCGCTGTAGGGCGGACGGTTCGTGTCCGTGAGAGTCGAGGGGTTGGTCACGTCGTCCGGCTTTGCGCCCGCGGCCAGCAGCAGCTTGATGACGTCTCCCGAGCCCGACGCCGCCGCCCAGATCAACGGCGTCCAGCCGTCATCGTTCCGCGCCTCTACGCTGGCATGATGCTGCAGCAGCACGTGCACCGCGTCCGCCTGTTGCATGTCGGCAGCCCACATGAGCGGCGTGTCTGCAAATTGTGCGCTATCGACACCCTCGATGTTGGCGCCCTTCTGGAGCAGCAGTTCCACAATTGCAGTCTGACCTGTGCCTGCGGCCCACATCAGCGGAGTCCAATTCGTTTCGTCATGCGCCTCCAGATTCGCGCCTTTCTCGAGTAATCGCCGGACGCACTCGAACTGGCCGTAGGCGACGGCGCGGATCAGGGCTGTTTGCATGAATTTTCCTATAGCTTCGAGATTGGCGCCTTTCGCCAGCAGTAGCTTCACGGCTTCGGCATTTCCAACTCCGGCTGCGAGGATGAGCGCCGTATCGCCGTCCTTGTCCTTGGCTTCAATGTTGGCGCCATGCGCGAGCAACAGTGCTACGAGCTCTGCCGCGCCGGTTTGCGCATTGCGCAGATCATTCGTAATTCCAGAGCGGCCCGACGATGGGTTAGCCTGCGCGAGATACTTCTGGACCACTTGCTTTCCGGCCGCGCGCATCAACGCTGTCTCGCCCTCGTTGTCCGCGGCATCGATGTTGGCGGGAGTCTCAAGAAGAACCCTGGCCGCTCCCACGCTTCCGTTCATCGCCGCGAGGATCAGCGCTGTCTCGCCGTTCGAGTCTTTGGCTTCGATCTGCGCGCCTTTCTGGAGCAGCAGCGCGGTCATGTCGGGCAGGTTGTATCCGGCGGCCAGCATCAGCGCGGTGCGGCCGTCGTTGTCTTTGGCCTCGATGTTGGCGCCTCCGGCGAGCAGAAACGGCGCCATTTCTTTGCCGCCGCCAATCACCTCCCGCATCAGTGCGGTGCGGCCATCACTGTCCTTGTCATCGATCTTGGCGCCCTTTTGCAGCATGAGAACGATCGCGGCGGTTTCGTCGCCGCCCGCCGCTCGCATCAGCGGGGTGGCGCCATTGTTGTCGGCCTGCTCGACGTTAGCGCCCTGATTCACCAGCAGCTCAACCAAGTCCTCATTTGCGCTCTGTATGGCGTAGTCGAGCACGGTAACTCCGTTCCGATCGCGGGCGTCGATGTTGGCGCCCTGGGCAAGGAGCTGCTGCACGGGTCCGATCTCACCGCCGTATGCTGCATTGAGCAGCGCGGTTTCCTGGGGATTTGCGCCGGTCTGGCCAGCTGCCGCCACGCCGCCGAAAAGAACCATCAGAAGTGCCGCACGGATTGTCATCATCGCCTCTCTTTTGCGTGCCCGAACAGCGCGCCGCGACTGTTATTGGGCGTTACGATCCCTGAGCCGAAGTTGCGGATTGCTCTGAATTCTACTCCCACTTCCAATGAATGTGCGATCAAGCCGGGCCACCGGCACGCGCGTTACCCAAATCGCGTAGTCTTGACAAGGAAAATACCTCGCGGCGGAGAACGGCATGAAAGCAAGCGCGATCGAGTTTCGTCTGCGGATGGTTATTCAAATCGTCATCGTTTTTCTTGGCTTTTGGGCGCCCTGGCTTGGAACCTTCGATATGGGCCGCCGCATCGGGACCCTGGAGTGGCTGGCGCTTGAGATCAGTCGCCTGGGCATTATCCGCTTTACCGTCGCCACGCCGATCGTGATTGTTCTGGGCGCTCTCGCGGCCGCGGTTGGCGCGGTATTGCGCGTATGGGGCGCAGCATACCTGGGATACAACGTTGTGCATCACGGGCAGATGCAGGGAGGCGGAGTAATGGCCGACGGGCCTTACCGCTATGTGCGCAATCCCCTCTACCTGGGCGGCTGGTTCATGATGATCGCTATCTCACTGCTGATGCCACCCAGCGGCGCGCTGTTCACCATGGTCCTGATTACGATCTTTTACCTGCGCCTCATTCTGGGTGAAGAGGCCTTCCTCGCTGCGCAGCTTGGCGAGCCCTACGCCGAGTATTTGCGCGCGGTGCCGCGGCTGGTGCCCCGTCTGCGATCCGGTCTGCCTGCCTCCGCCGCACAGCCGCAATGGCTCACCGCAGTCGTCACGGAGTTGAACCCGATCGCCGTCTTCATCGCGATGGCTTTCTTGTCATGGACCTACAACAACCTGCTGATGATCAAAGTTGTTGTGATCAGCTTCGGCATCTCGCTGGTCATGCGAGGGTTCGCCAGGAGCAAGACGAACGGCGGGGTCAAAACAACGTAATCAGGCCCGCTGAAAGCACCCTCCCCATCCTCCCGCTTGTCATTGATGGCCCGCACGATCATGTATTGCAGGGCAAGTGTGGCGATTACGCACAAAAACACAGTGCAGAAAAAGGGAGAACGCGAGGCTCTCCCTTTTCCGGTTCGCTGTGTGCAGTCCGAGGGCAAAAGCTACTTCTTCGGGGGCGCGATCACGTCCTTGGCGGACTTGGCCACGCGGAACTTGACCACGGTCTTGGCCTTGATCTTGATGGCCTCGCCGGTCTGCGGGTTGCGGCCGATGCGGGCCTTGCGCTCTGCCTTTACCAGGCGGCCGATGCCGGGGATTACGAAGACGCCGTTCTTCTTGGTCTCCTTGATAGCGGTCTCCGCCAGCAGATCCAGGCCGGCAGCAGCTTGCTTGTTGGTGATTTCCAGCTTCTCGGCCATGTGGCGGATCAAAGCGGTCTTGGTCATTCCAGTTGCCATGTGATGTTCTCCTTCTGGGCGAGCCCTCAGGGCTGCCGGGTGGCGAGGCTTCGCCGCGAAACGCTTGCCGCATGAACAAAGGACGATCGCTACAGCTTCTGCCGGAAAACCCTGTATTCATGCGGGTACGGAGAACCCTGCCGATGGTTACAATGCGGCTTTGGAGTAGGCAAAGTCAATGGGAAAATCCCTGTTTTCCACAGTTTTCTTTGGGCTTTATGCTTATTTTGCCCATATTTGCCGGTATTCATGCCTGTCGGCCTGCAAAAACCCGCAATTGGAGCGGGTTTGCCGAGCGCGATCCTGCTCAGACCCGCTTTATTTCAGCCCGAAGAGCACCTTTCTCTTCGGCGCAAGGGCCGCTGCGAGGGGCGTATTCAGCGCGTCCACCACAGGCGCCGCAACCTTGAAGTAACGGATCACCACGTCCGCAATGTCCCGCTTGAGAGCGGCCTTCGCCGGGCAGCTCCGCAGCCAATCCCCACTGGCGGCAGCGGATCAGGTCCATCCCCGGATGCTCGCACGGGAAGCCCTTCGGCGGGCGGGTCAGCGCGTTGCCTTCGAAGCCGCCATACATCTTCCGCACCGCCGGCTTCTTCAGCAGGGTCGCGGAACTCCGCGTGATGTTCGAGCAGCCAATGGCGAATCGCCGCCAGTTGATCCTTGTCGGGCATATAGGAGCCGGCTGCGATGGTCACCTCTTTGGCGCTGACGTGGAAGTAGTAGCCCGCGCCCGAAGTTTTTTCGAGACCCCGATGCGACCACCACGCCGCCACATGCGTCTTGTAGGGCCGCTTGTCGCTCGAGAAGCGCGTGTCGCGATAGATGCGGAAAAGCGACTTCTCCGCCGGCCGCACGTGGTTGGGCGCAAAGTCCACCATCGCATCGGTAATCCTGCGCACAATGGCCAGCATCGGCTCCTTCAGCTCGGCCTCAAACTGCGCCTTGCGCGGCGTGAACCACGCGCGGTCATTGTGCTTTGCCAGGTTGCGCAGAAACGTGAGAGCTTCCGGGCGGAAGTAGGGAAGGGCGACGGCGGGCGCGGATTTTTGTCGAGTGGCCATCAAAAAGAAGTTTACCGCGAGAGGAGTGCGGACTTGCGCAGCTTGTGGGCACGGCGGCTTTGCGGCCGGTTTATTTCGTCGTCGGGGATGCGGCCGGTCCGTACCCCGCCAGGTACAGGGGGTGCCCCCCCTATTTTGGGGTTAAGCGATTTGTTTTCAACGAAACGGCCCCGATCACCCGCTCCAACCCGTTAATAACAAATGGGTTATTTCGTAGAGTCGTCCATCCAAAGGGTTTAGGGGCAGTGGTTAGTGGTCAGGAGACCGTGGACCGTGGTTCGGGATTCACGGCCCCGGTCCGCTGATCTCCGATCCCTGTTCCCTGTCCCCTGTTTCTTACATTGTGCGCCGGATGCGCTGAATTCCCTGCAATTCGTCGGGCGGAATTTGCGGCGTGTTTTGAAGGGGTTGCGGGGAAAATGGGGCGGGAGGGCTTGCCGAAAGGGTTGGGGTGCACCCCTTGGGTGAGACAGTTTGAGTTTTGACAGTTGGCCGTTGGATGAAAAAGCTCGCGTCGAAGGAATGCTTGACGTATGTATATCGTGTCAATACACTATACAGATGATCAAGGTTTCCGGCACGCTGGCCTGGAGAATTTTTACCGCACCGATAGCAAAGCGGGGATCAGCCGGCGCACGCGACGAAGCTCCGCCGGCAACTGACATTGCTTGACGCCAGCGCGTCGCCCAAAGACATGAATGTGCCGGGTTGGCATTTGCATCCGCTCAAGGGAAAGTTGAAAGACCATTGGTCTGTTGGTCTGTGCGTGTCAGCGGCAATTGGCGCATCACGTTCAAATTTGAGGCCGAAGACGCGATTTTAGTCGACTATCGGAATTATCACTGAGGGAGAAAACCATATGATGCATAAACCCGCACATCCGGGCGAGATCATTCAGGAGCACATGGAAGGTCTTGGTTTGACTGTTTCCGCCCTGGCCGCGCACCTGAAGATCACGCGGGCCAATCTGTCGCGGATGATCCACGGCAAGACCGGCGTATCGGCCGAGATGGCCGTGCGTCTTTCCGAGGCATTCGGAACCTCTCCTGAAGTGTGGATCAGGCTGCAGGCCAATTACGATCTGGCAAAAGCCATGCGCAAGCGGCGCGTCAAAATTGCGCGATTGGCCGCATGATGAGAAATAACCTCGAAATTTTCTGCGTGGGATTGGCAGCGGCGGGACGATTTTCAAAGTAACGGACGGGAGAAAATGGTCTGTAAAAAGCAGGGCCGGTATCGGTGGTTCCCAGGTCTCAAAGGCGAGACCCTGGTGCACCCGGAGTAAGGTCCGCTTAAGGCTTTTTATCCTCGGTCGTCTTCGGCGTGCAGAGCTTTGCTTGCTGCTCCGGTGATAGCTTGCCGGATGCACACATAGCGGAGATGTTGTCGGACGCCTGTGCAGGTACATCCTGCCCTGTAGGCTGCTTCGGCAGCTTCATGCGGGTGTAGCTGCCCTCTTTCTTGGGGTCGGTCGGGTCAGGAATGAGGATGAACGTTACACCCGGCTTGTGTTCAACTCGGTAGATCACCTTGGCACTATCGCCAAACTTGTCTCCGAATTTGTCCTCACCCGAGCCGAATTGCACATGCTCTAAGAATGTCGTGGTCCCGTCCTCTTCGGTCAAAACAAAGACCCAAGGCTGCGAGCATGAAACGAAAGCCGATCCGGTGTAGCAATCCCGGATAACCACCAAGTGACCGTCCGACATCGTTGCGATCAACTTCCCTTTGTAATCGTCGGTGATGCCTCCAGTACAGTGAGTGCTTGCCAGCCCCGACGCGCAACTCGTGGTATCTGTAAAGCCTAAGTACTGTTCATTCTCCACATGCAAAGGTACTTTGGTGAGCGTGCCCGTGTGGTATTCCTTGTCCTTTGCCATGCATGGAGCTACGAGAATCAAAAGCCCGAGGAATGCAGCCAATGTCATTTTCGTCGGGATCTTCCTTTTCCGTCTGGTGAGCGACGCCATTGTCTCAATCAACCCCAAAACAATATACGTCCTGCCCGCATATAGAAAAGCTGTGACTCTTTTCATGGCAAATAAGTTTACCACCGACCGCGCAATGCCGCGCAGCAACTTCCCCGAACCTGGCGCTTCCCGCCCACTTGGCCAGCTTAACGTCTGCGGGGATTTTCGGTGGGGCCTTGAGGGAAAATGGAGGCGATTCAGGGAAGCCGATTCCCACTTTAATGGGCGCGGGGTACCAGAAATCTGGGCCTATAATGTACTCGTTTCCTAATTTAGCGAGGACTTCAGTTCGAGCCAATCGAACCGGAATCGGGAGGTGTTGAAATGAGCGAAATTCAGCAATTGGCGGTACCCCTCAGCCAAAGCCAAATAGATGCGGCCGTCGATTTTTGGAAGAAGAAGGGCAGCGCGGAGACTCCCGACGGTTTGGACCCATTTTCCCAGATAAGAAAGGCGTTCCCAAATCTTGCCGAAGCCGTCACCATAAAGGCGATCGTTCTCAATGAACTTTACAGTACCAATATCATTGCAATTCAGAAAGTCGCCGATTGCGTCGAACAGGTTCTTAAAAGAAGCCATCCAACAGGATCCGAATTAGTTGAAGAGCTGGTCACTGAAATATGGCCGGTTACCAAGCAAAACAACCACAGTTTTGCCGCAAAATATGCCCACTTCTTCATAGATTCGTCGCTGCCGATTTTGGATTGGTACGCAGAATGGATGGTTGGTCTGCATCTTGGCCGGTCGATGCAATCCAAGAACCCGAAGCGGTATCTAAGGTTTGCTGAAGATATCGAAACACTTAAAAGAGTGGCGGGGCTGCAATGCAGTTGTGCGGATTTAGACGGATACCTTTGGCCGGCTGGGGAGTATTGGTATTGGAAAGCACATCCGAAGACGCAGATCAGCTCAGAGCTAAAACCCTATTTCGAGACGCTGGAGACAAACCCAGAAAAGGAGCCTGACTTAGCGAAAGCCCTTGGGCTTTAGCGCCTGCTCCGGCTCCTCAACATCGTTCGATAGGCATTCGGTGCACCCAATCCTCTTTACCCGAAGGGCTTAGCATTATCTGGCGTTGCCGTCATTTTGCCAATCAGGCGTGATTTGTCTGGGATGAGTGGGAAACAGACGACGTAAACTGACGCGTAGCGCGTCACGACTATTACAGCAGCGACTCCACAAACTCTGCCGGCGAAACGGGGCGCGCCCGGTGGCAACTCGCTCCGGCGATCCGGCCGCTAACGGCGCGATTTTGGGACGCGGCCGAGGCGGGGATCGTGCCGGAGCAGCAGATCGCAGGCGTGGAGGGCTTCCTTTTCAAAATCGGGGCCGTCACTGGGAACCAGGAGCCAATGCCCGATCATGCCCCCGAGCAATTCAATGCGCCGGAGCGAGGGGAACTCGCGGCGGAGTTGGCGATCGGCGGGATTCGTGGTTTCGGACAGCACCAGCCAGAGGCCGTTGTCCCGCGGCGATTGGGGGTGGTCGCGGAGCATGCAGACGAGGCGGTCACCGATGTAGACGTTGAAGCCGGAAAACATCGGCCGCACCTCGGGATCAAGCGGCGCAAGCGCCTCGAGGACGAAGGCGTGCGGAGGCTTCCGCTTGGGTTTGGCCGGGCGAGGCATGGCAATCTGATTGTATTTTGCCTTACCCCAGCAGCGAATCGACGAAGGCTTCGGGTGAGAATTCCAGGAGATCGCTCATCTTTTCGCCCACGCCAACGTAGCGCACGGGCAGATTCAGTTCGCGCGCGATGGCGACCGCGATGCCGCCCTTGGCGGTGCCATCGAGCTTGGTGAGCAGAATGCCGGTAGCTCCGGCATACTGAGTGAACTGCCGCGCCTGCTGCAATCCATTTTGCCCCGTGGTGGCGTCCATGACGAGCAGAACTTCGTGGGGCGCATCGGGGACGAGGCGGGCTGCGGTGCGGCGCATCTTGTCGAGCTCGTCCATGAGGCCGGTTTTGGTGTGCAGGCGGCCGGCGGTATCGACATACAGCTCGTCGATTTTGCGGGCCTTTGCCGCGGCAATTGCGTCGTAGAGTACGGCCGCGGGATCGCCACCGTGCTTGGTCTTGATCATTTCCACGCCGGAGCGCGAGGCCCAGACTTCAAGCTGCTCGATGGCAGCCGCACGAAAGGTGTCCGCGGCGCATAAAAGTACGGAGTGGCCCTGGGCGCGGGACCAGGCGGCCAGCTTGCCGCTCGAGGTGGTTTTGCCGGTGCCGTTGACGCCCACGAGGAAGGTGACTCTTGGCGGTACTTGCGGTGCGGCAGCCGCTCCTTGCGGGGCGCGGAGGATTGCGACCATTTGCTCCTTCAGGAGCTCGCGCAGCTCGGCGCCACCTTCAATCGCCTGATGGCGGGCGCGATCGCGCAGGGCGTCGAGGATTGCCGTGGTGGTTTGCACGCCAAGGTCGCTTGTGAGCAGCACGGTTTCAAGCTCTTCGAGGGCGCTTTCGTCCACCGTGCGGGTAAGCGCAGCAATGTCCGCGATTTTGGCGGAAAATGTCTCGCGGGTCCGCGAGACGGCCTGCTTCATGCGGTCGAAGAAGCCGGCTCGCGATTCAGCGGGCAATGCCTCGGCCGAATCGGCAGGCTTTTTGGGTTCTTCGCTGCCAAAAAGAGTGGTGATCATCTTTCTCAGTTTAATCGGGGGTGCGGATTACGGTCGGGTAGGTAGTGGGTCAGTTTGATGGAAACGTTCTCTCAGGGGCTAAACAGGTTGCGGAAAAAGGCTAGATTTGCGGCCGAGAGTCCAAAGACATCCCTCAGGGGCTAAGAACTTATCTGTAAATAGGTGCCGTGGGCTCCCGTGCCGGCTTTCATACGGGTTTGCTGGCCCATGGGTCGCTTCTGGCGGCGTGGACGCCGCCAGTACAGCCGGCCGGGAGGCCGGCGCTACTTCGAGAGCTAATTTACGGATAAGTTCTAAAGGCCTCCTTGATTTGGTTGCGCTTACGGCACGCGACCCAGTGGGTGCCCCGCTCGTGCCCTTTCAAAACAGCTTCAAACTGACCCACTACCGTTGGGTACGGCGCGAAGTCCGATATGCTTTATATGAGACCGTTTCCCTTTTTCCAGCGAGCCTCAGGAAGAAATGACGAAAGCTCACCCACATCCCTTAGAAAAGCTTCTCGAAAGCCGGATCGCCATCATCGACGGGGCGATGGGCACGACGCTGCGCACTTACGGAATGAAGGAAGCGGACATCCGCGGGGAGCGATTCAAGGACGCGAAGAAGGACTTGGTCAACAATGGGGATTTGTTCAGCCTGACGCAGCCGGAGATGGTTGGCGACATCCATCGCCGGTTTCTGGAGGCTGGGGCCGACATCATCGAGACCAACACCTTTGGCGCGACCAGCATCGCACAGAGCGAATTTTTTGTGGACGATCCGCGGGAGCACGGCGGCCGCAAGGATCCGGAGTTCTACCAGAAGGTCGTGGAAGACAAGTTCCTCAACGACCTGGCCTGGGAGATCAACGAGCAATCGGCGCGGCAGTGCCGTGAGTGGGCCGATCGCGTGGGGAGCGCGACGGGAAGTCAACGATTCGTGGCGGGAGCGATCGGGCCGTTGACCGTGTCCCTCTCGAACTCGCCCGACGCCGACGATGCGGGCTTCCGCGTGGTCACGTTCGATCAGGTGAAGGCGGCCTACGCCGAGCAGGCGCGCGCGTTGATGTCCGGCGGCGTAGATGTGCTTCTGGTGGAGACGATCTTCGACTCGCTGAACGCGAAGGCGGCGTTGGTCGCCATCCGCGAGGTGTTCGAGGCGGAGCGGAAAAAGCTGCCGGTTATGATCTCGGCGGCGGTGGGGCGCGGCGGCGAGACGATGATCTCCGCGCAGACCATTGGGGCGTTCTGGATTGCGATGGAGCATGTGAAACCGCTGTCGATCGGGCTTAACTGCTCACTCGGTCCCGAGCCGATGTATCCGTTCCTGAGCGAGCTCTCTGAGAAGGCGGATGTGGCCATCTCGTGCTATCCGAACGCGGGTTTGCCGAATCCTCTTTCGCCGACCGGGTTCGATTTGGGACCTGAGGACATGGCGCGTTTTCTGGGCGACTTTGCGCGCGCCGGGCTGATTAACATCGCCGGCGGGTGCTGCGGCAACACGCCGGAGCACATTGCGGCCATCGCAAAAGCTCTCGAAGGCATACCTCCGCGGCAACTGAGGGCGGCACGATGACAACAGACGCGAAAAGCGTGAGCGCAGCAGAGACTGAAGCGGCGGAGACAAGGCCTCTGCGTCTTTCCGGGTCGCAGCCGTTCGTCCAGCAGCCGGGCGTCTACATCATGATCGGCGAGCGGACCAATGTGGCCGGATCGCCGAAGTTCGCCAAGCTGATCAAGGAAGGCAAATACGAAGAAGCGGTGAGCGTGGCGCGGCAGCAGGTGGAGAATGGGGCAAATGTCCTCGATATTTGCATGGACGAGGGCATGATCGACGGCGTCGCGGCCATGACGCGCTTTCTGCAATTGCTGGGCAGCGAGCCAGAAGTGGCCAAAGTGCCGTTCATGGTGGATTCCTCGAAGTGGGAGGTGATCGAAGCCGGGCTGAAGTGCCTGCAGGGCAAGGGCATCGTGAATTCGATCTCGCTGAAAGAGGGCGAGGAGAAATTTCGCCGCAACGCCGCGGCGGTGCTGAAATATGGCGCGGCGGCGGTGGTGATGGCCTTTGACGAGCAGGGTCAGGCCGCGACCTACGCAGACAGGATTCGGATCTGCGAGCGGGCTTACAGGATTCTCGTCGATGAGGTTGGCTTTCCCCCCGAAGACATCATTTTCGACCCCAATATCCTCACTGTCGCAACCGGCATGGAGGAGCACAACAACTACGCGCTGGATTATATGAACGCCACGCGCTGGATCAAGGCCAACCTGCCGCACGCCAAGGTGAGCGGCGGTGTGTCGAATATTTCGTTCAGCTTTCGCGGCAACAACAAGGTGCGCGAAGCGATGCACTCCGCGTTTCTTTATCACGCCATTGCGGCGGGCATGGACATGGGCATCGTGAACGCGGGAATGCTGGAGGTGTATGAGGAGATTG
The DNA here is from genome assembly GCA_963832535.1 of uncultured Acidobacteriota bacterium. GTDB lineage: Bacteria > Acidobacteriota > Terriglobia > Terriglobales > Acidobacteriaceae > Telmatobacter. Next base: position 68,667 of record CAWHUK010000030.1, on the reverse strand, counting down.
AGCCGGAGCTGAAGACGCTGGTTGAGGACGTGCTGCTGAATCGCCGCGCTGACGCGACTGAGCGGCTGGTGGAATTTGGCGAAAAGCTAAAAGGCGCCGGCGAGGCGGTGAGCGAAAAGAAGACCGAAGAATGGCGCAACGGCACCGTGGAGGAGCGTCTTTCTCACGCGTTGGTGAAGGGGATCGACGCTTACATCGAGGCCGACGCCGAGGAAGCGCGCGTAAAGCTGGGCCGGCCTTTAGCTGTGATTGAAGGCCCGTTGATGGACGGCATGGGCGTGGTGGGCGATCTGTTCGGGGCCGGCAAAATGTTTCTGCCCCAGGTGGTGAAGTCCGCGCGTGTGATGAAGAAAGCCGTAGCGCATTTGACGCCGTTCATGGAGGCCGAAAAGGCAGAGAGGTTTGCGAGCGGAGAAACAGTCAAGGCGCAGGGAAAGATCGTGCTCGCGACCGCCAAGGGCGACGTTCACGACATCGGCAAGAACATCGTGGGCGTGGTTCTGGCCTGCAACAACTACGAGGTGATCGACCTGGGAGTAATGGTCCCCTGCGAAAAGCTCTTGGAGCGGGCCAAAGAGGAGAAGGCCGACCTGATCGGCGTCAGCGGCCTGATCACGCCGTCTCTCGACGAGATGGTGCACGTGGCCCGCGAGATGGAGCGCCAGGGTTTCAAGTTGCCTCTGCTCATCGGCGGGGCAACCACCAGCCGGGCGCACACGGCAGTGAAGATTGCGCCGCAGTACAGCGAGCCGGTGGTCCATGTGCTCGATGCCAGCCGTGCGGTGCCCGTGACAAGTGTCCTTTTGAGCGACGCGGGCAAGCCGGAGTTCGTGGCGCTGCATCGCGCAGAATACGAGGCGCTGCGCAAAGCCCACTCCGCGTCGCGCCAGAAGCTCCTCCCGCTTGAGGCAGCCCGCGCACGGCGCACTCCGATCGAGTGGCGCGCCGAGGACCTGCCCGTACCCGAGTTTACCGGCGTGCGTGTGCTGGACGATTTCCCGCTGGCGACGTTGCGCGCATTCATTGACTGGACGCCGTTCTTCCACACCTGGGAGTTGAAGGGCGTGTATCCGCGCATCTTCGATCATCCGGAGTACGGTGAACAGGCGCGCCAGGTCTTCAGCGAAGGGAATGGTTTGCTGGATCGTATCGTCGAGGAGAAGCTGCTGACGGCGCGCGGCGTGTATGGCTTCTTTGCCGCCAATGCAACGGGCGACGACGTGGAGCTGTACGCGGACGAGGCCCGCAATAAGGTGATCGAGCGTTTCTGCTTCCTGCGCCAGCAGGCCGATTGGGAAGGGAAAGAACCCTGCCGATCGCTGGCCGACTTCATCGCGCCGCAGGTAACGGGGCTGGCCGATCACATCGGCGCTTTCGCGGTAACGAGCGGGATCGGCCTCAAGGAACTGTGCGACAAGTTCCGTGCCGCGCACGACGACTACAACGCAATCATGGCGGAGGCCCTCGCGGATCGTCTTGCGGAAGCCTTTGCCGAATGCCTGCACAAACGGGTACGGGACGAGTGGGGGTACGGGCGCGGCGAGAACCTGAACAGCGATGACCTGATCCATGAGAAGTATCGGGGCATCCGGCCCGCGCCTGGTTACCCGGCGTGCCCGGATCACACCGAAAAGGGCACGCTGTGGCGGCTGCTCGATGTGGAATCAAAGACGGGTATGCTGATTACCGAGTCGTTTGCGATGTGGCCCGGCTCAAGCGTGAGCGGGCTTTACTTCGCGCACCCGGCAGCGCGCTACTTCAGTTTGGGAAAGATCGGCCGCGACCAGGTGGCCGACTATGCCCGGCGCAAAGGGATGAGCGTGGCAGAGGTGGAGCGCTGGCTGGGCCCGAATCTGAACTACGAGCCGGGAGAATAGCTTTCCGCGGTCCCAAATCGGGAACGGACCAGCGCCGCAAACGAAGAGATTCGCTGCGGGGCTTGCATGAGCCACCGGCGGCCTCATGGTCTCATCCCCGCCGGCCGATTCCGTAGTTGTGTGAGCGGCCTCCGGGTCTCCCGGCAAAAATAAATCCGAAACTCGTACGAAACTTTCCCGGGCGGCCAGGGTTCATGCACCTAGCTCGGGGGAAATCCAATCCATTCAACCTTGGGGAAGGTTGATCTCGCGAGACGCATCAGAGCGGAACCAGAGTAAACGTATCTTCGCCTAATTTCGTGGAAGTGGCTTTTTCTTGAGGAAAAAGCCACTTGGCTGACGTGCATCCGGGATGCATCCTACTCTGGTTCCGCTGTCGCACACAATCAGACGATTTGACCTGGAGACGACTATGAAATGCACCTTCCTCGTTGTGCTCTCCATGCTGTTGGCGCCGCCTCTGTTTGCGGACGCGGGCCAGCAACTAATTCCTGCCGGTTCACTTGTTTCGTGCACGACCGGTGACGCCAGAATCTCCTCAAAAACAACCGCCGTCGGCGATCCCGTGCTGTGCAAAGTTGGGCATCGCCGGGGCGATTTCATGCTCCCCTATGGCAGTTACCTGGGCGGAGAGTTCTCCGAGTATAAGAATCCCGGCCATTTTGTGGGTAAAGGCTGGATGCAACTCGACTTCGACCGGCTTTACGTGGGCAGCACGGTTTTCCCAATCGATGCCAAAGTTGTGGACGTGCCGGGCTACAAAATTGACGCCCAGGGGCGCATTCTGGGCAAAGGCCATGCCGTGCGCGACACCGTGGAGTGGATGATCCCTGTTCTGTGGCCGATCGATCTCATCAACCTGCCCCGGCGGGGCCCAAAGCCGACGCTCAAGGCTGAGACGGCACTGACGCTGCGCGTGATGGAAGACATCCAGGTTCCACAGGTTCCTGAACCCCAGCGCGATCCGTATGGGCTCTACCAGCGCCAGCCTGACGCGTATGCGCCTCAGCCTCCGCCGCCTGAGCAGCAACCGGACTCGGCTCCCGAATCGGCTTATGCTGCTCCCGAGGAACCGCCGGCGCCTCCTCCGGTTGTGGCTTACGCGACGCCCGTGCCCGTTCCCTACCCGATGCCGATGCCCTACTACGCTCCGCCCGTTGTGGTGGCGCCGTATCCGGCCGGCTTCGCCTATGGCTATGGGTATGGGGGCGTCGTGATCGGGGCGCGGCTGGGGTTCTATGCGTACGGCCCGAGAGTGTATCCAGGAGGGCCAATGGTGCGTGCGTATGCGCCCGGTGTGCGGGCTTATGGCTACGGCTATGGCTACGCGGGCCGCGGAGCGGTTGCGGCGGGCGGCTACGCGTCACCCGGCAATATGATGGCGGCGCGTGGCGGAATGGGTTACGCACGAGCGGGGGTGCGCCGGTAAACTCCGGCGCGGAAGGCGGCCGGGGCGGGACTGCGAATCTGGCAGCTCTGCTCCCGGCCGTTTGTTTTTCGCGGACCCGAATCAGCACGCGCCGCGCGGCTTTATGAAGGACGCATTACAGTCCGAAGAAATTTGCACGGTTCTTGCATTGGTTTAACCTTCCTTTGACAAGCGGGCGGGATACTGCTTGCGTGACTTCGCTTATCGGTCAGAAAGTCCCGCTCAAACTCAACCTGGATTCCAATTCCATCGCAGAGATAGCGTTTCCTACGGGCGCTCCATCGTCGCCCGCAGCCACGGCTGTTCCGCGTGTTCATGCCGATGTGGGGCGTTATCGCCTGCGGCTTGCGGAGGGCGCTGAAGACCGCGAAGCCGCCTGCCGCCTGCGGTTCAGGGTCTTCAATATCGAACTGGGCGAGGGTCTGGAGAGTTCGTACGAGACCGGGCTCGACACCGACCGCTTCGATGCCGTCTGCGAGCACCTGCTTGTGGAAGACAAACTGAGCCGCCGCGTGGTGGGCACCTATCGCATGCAGTCCGGCGAGACGGCAGCGCGCCATCAGGGCTACTACTCCGGGCAGGAGTTCAACCTGGCTCCCTATGAGCCGCTCCGGCCGGGCATTCTGGAACTTGGCCGGGCGTCGATCGACCGCGAGCACCGCACGCCAGAGGTGCTCATGTTGTTGTGGAGGGGAATCGCGCAGTATGCTACTGACATGGGGCTTCGTTACTTGCTTGGTTGCTCTTCTCTGAACTCCAACGACCCGGCGGAGGGCTGGCAGATGTATAGCCAGCTTGAGAATTTCCGGGTTCCTCCGGAGTTTGAAACGGCGCCTACGCCAGCTTACGCGTGCCCCCCAGGAAGCTACGATTTGGTTCAGCAGGGCCTGCACGCACAGCCACCGTTCTGCCAGTCCGATCGATCGTTGCCGGATGAGGATTCTCCTGCGCCCGCCAAGACTCCCGTCAAAGTTCCCAAGCTATTGAGAACCTATCTGGCTATTGGTGCGCGCATTGCCGCGCCGCCGGCCTGGGACCGCGAGTTTCGCACCATCGATTTTCTGACGCTTCTGGATCTCAAGTTGCTCTCGGCCGCGGCCCGCAACCGCTTTCTGGCCCCGCTTACGCAATGATGCTGCGCCGGATCCGGCACGCTGTGGCGCTGGTATTCGTTCTCGCGTTTTGCATTCTTCGCTTCTGGCTGGCTCGCTTGCGCGGACCCATGACGCTGGAGCGCCGCGCCCTGTGGGTGCAACGGAGCGCAAGAAGCACTCTGAGTTGTCTGGACATTCAATACGAGGTAGAGGGCCATCCGCCCACCCGCGGGCTGGTGGTTTCAAATCACCTCAGCTATCTTGACGTCATCATCATCAGTGCGGCCATGCCCTGCTTTTTTGTTTCCAAAGCAGAGGTCAATGTCTGGCCCTTCTTCGGCAAGGCAGCGCGGACGGGCGGGACGATTTTTCTCGACCGATCGAGCCAAGCCAGCGCCAAGTCGGTAGCCGAGCAAATCTCAGAGCGGCTCAGTTTGCCGATTCCGGTTCCCGTGCTGCTGTTTCCGGAGGGCACCAGTACCGACGGGGCACAGCTCCTGCGCTTTCACTCCCGCCTGATCGACCCAGCGACGGCGGCAGGCGCTCCCATCACCGCCGCGGGCATCCGATATGTGATCGAAGGCGGGGTAAAGGAGCGGGAGCTTTGCTGGTACGGCGATGAGGAATTCCTCACGCACCTCTGGAAGGTGCTGGGCGTTGCCGGATTCTCTGCCCGGCTCCATTTCGGCGAGCAGCGGATTTATTCCGACCGCCGCGTGGCTGCGGACCAGACCCACGCGGAGATTGCCGCGTGGCGCGAAGCAAGTGCTATAGCGATGCAGTTGGCCGGCTGAAACCCTCAGCCGACCCGCCGGGCGGTAGCTTCTGCCGCTCCGAGCACACCTTCATCGAGAACAAGCGACGCTTGCGGGATCCGCGTGGACGCAGCGATCCATCGCAGGACATTGGGAAAGAGCAGGAAGAGCGCAAGCGACACACTGCGGCCCACAGGAGTGACCGCGGCACGGGAGAGCCAGGTTGCGAGCGCCATGCTGCGACGCAACTGCGCGCGCAGGGCGCTGAGGTATTCGGCGGCGCTCATCCCGGCCAGGTGCATCTCCGCAGCCAGCACCGCGCTGTGCAGGGCGATAGAGATGCCGTCTCCGGTGAAGGATGGGATCACTGCCGCCTGATCGCCGACGCACCATAAGCCGCGCTCCTGCCCGGCCAAATACCCGTAAGGAATGGGTGAGATAGCCAATGGGCGCGCCCACAAGGCACTGCCGCCCGCGAAAATCTGCCGCATGTGTCGATTTTCACGCTGGATCGCATCGAAAAGCTCGGTCCATCCGCCAAGCTCGCGAAATGTTGAGCGCCGCACCACGAGGCAAAGGTTGGCGACGTCTTGCTCGATGAGTGACAGCCCTCCGTAGCCGCCCTGGAAAAGAAAAAGCTGCATGCAATTGCGTAGCGCGTCGATTCGCTCCGGCGCCAATCTCCAATGCATCTTGAAGCCAACGAGATCGCCTTGCTTGGCGGGGCCGCGCCCAAAGCCGCGCAGGTCATGCTTGCCGGTGGCGAGAAAAACGGTCTTTGCGCGCACTGGCTCACTTTTGCTGACTGCGGCATTCCAATGGCCGTCCAGGGTGGCGCCGCCGTCAGCTGTGAGCGATTCCACGGCGATGCCACGTAAGACTTGGCAGCCTTTTGCCTCGGCGCGAGCCAGCAAGGCGGCATCCAGAACGCAACGCGAAAGCGAAAGCGCCTGAAAGGGAAGGGAAGCTTCAAAGACTGCGTCGCCCGAGGAAAGGCGCAGGCTGCGAATGACGGCAGCGCCAAGCTGTTGCGGCAAAATGCCGGCCTGTCGGAGATAGCCGATGGCTTCGGGGCTGAGAAACTCGCCGCAGACCTTGTGATGGGCCCCAGGTTCCTTTTCCAGCAGCATGACCTGGCGCCCGGCAGCGGCGAGGCGCAGGGCAACCATGGCGCCGGCGGGGCCACCGCCGATGACCAGGTGATCGACGCTGCGAGGTGCGGCGCTCATTGCGGCTTTCTCCGGCTGACGCATAAGTCGCGCCGGCTTGAATGCTTGAATGGAGACGGCGCTTGCGTCGAGGCCTGCAGGCTGCGCACATTCTCTGCCAGTCCCGCGGCACAAAGGAGCGCGCGATGGAGACGGGACCGTCATGCTGCACGAAGGGATGGAGGCGCGCCAGTTTTGAGAAGAACTGGAGAAGACGATAGGGCATGGCGGCGCGGGAAAGATCGTTGATGAACCAGCCAAGTTGCGCATGCCGCTCCATCCATCGCAGGAAGCGGATCACGTTTTGCTCGCTCAAGTGATGAGTGAAGAGTGAGCTGACGATGAGGTGGACCGGGTTGTGAGGCGTGTACGCGAATACGTCCGCGGCGACCCAATGGATGAGGCGTGCAGGCGAAGTGGCCTCCGCGGCGATGGCTACTGTATCCGGATTGATGTCGATCCCCGTAAGTTCCACCGCAATGCCGCGCGCATGCGCCCAGCGCTCAATACGCCGCAATCCGTCGCCGTAACCGCAACCTACGTCGAGAATGTGGATCGGCTGCGCGCTGGGATGCGGGACAAATGTGTTGAGCCAATGGAGCTGCGGGCGATAGCCCAAGGACAACCGGTTGAGCAGAGCCAAGTGGCGGAGACAGGCGCGCAATTCGTCGCGGCTGCAGGGCTCATCCATGCGTTCAGTTAGCTGCGCGCGCTGGCGGAAATCGGGGACGCTAGATGGCATGGAAGAGCATGGTCTCCGCTGTCACACCTGGCCCAAAGGACATGGCGCATCCCTGCTGTCCTGAGTGAGCGTGCTGCATTACCTGTTCGAGAACGAACATCACTGTCGCGGAGGACATGTTGCCATAGTTCAGCAGAATGCAGCGCGAGTCACAGAGCGCGTGGGTGCGCAATCCCATGCCCTGCTCGACGGCGTCGAGAATGGTACGGCCGCCGGGATGCACCGCCCACAATTCAATTGACGATGGATCGATGGCGCGCGTGATTTGGGAGCCGGCTGCCGCAACCGCATTGCGCAACTCAGCCGGAAGCTTGCCGGAGAGCTGCATGTCGAAGCCCTGCTCGCCGATGCGCCACGTGATGAGGTGATTGGTGCCGGAGAGATTCACGGCAAGAAAGCTGTCGAGCGCCAAGCCCACAGGTTGCGCGGTGACCAGATAGGCGGCGCAACCGTCGGCAAAAACCAGGAAGGCGAGCAACTGCTCCAGATCCTGGGTTTCCTGCATATGCAACGAGCAAAGCTCGAGGCTCAACAGAAGAACCCGGGCATCCGGCTCGGAGCGAACAATGTGACGGGCGGATTTCAGCGCGTTGATGGCGGCGTAGCAGCCCATAAAGCCGATCATGGTGCGTTCGACCGAAGGATTGAGCTTGAGATAATCGACGGCCTCGTAGTCGAGCCCCGGCGCGTAGAGCCCGGTGCATGAAGTTACGACGATGTGGGTGATGCCTTGCCGCTCCTCTTCCGTCAGCGCCAGCTTGTCCAGGGCAGTTCGCGCCAACTTTGGCGCAAACTGCTCAAATGCCTTCATGCGGCGAGCCGTGCCGGGAAAGTTGCCCTTTACATAGAGCCCATCCGCGTCGCTCCAAGAGCCATCCGCGGTCGCGATGGGTTGGAGGAAGGAATAACGGTGCTCGATTGCCGAAAGGCGCGCCATGCGGCGAAAGAGATTCCGCTTTGTGCCATCGGGCAGCATGCTCTCGGCAAATCCAACGAAAGCTCGATGCATGTCGTAGGGAGGGACCGCAGTAGCGATGCGGTTGAGATAGGCAGTGGTCAAGGAGTTGCCTCCGGGGAAGGCGGGGCCTCAAGAAGACTCCGCTGAGCGCCATCTATTTTGATGCGGCGTCTCGTCGAATTGCAATCATTAGACGCACTGAAGGAGAGATCGGCTTGGTCGCGTATTTGCAGCCGGCCACTAGCCCGCTCAGAATCGGAACAGGTACGAAGCCTTGATGAAGACCTGCCGGCCGTCGTTCAGCAGCGGTCCGGCGCGCGGCGGGGCGGTATTGTTCGGATCGCAGGCGCCGCTGGAAAGCCGATTGCAAAGGCCGCGATCGAGATTTTGCAGATCGTCGCTGTAGCCGATATAGATCGCAGTGCCCGGATGCGGCAGCCACGTGAGCAGCGCCTGCGTGGGCACCTGCTTTGTGCGCAAGAGCGAAGTTTGCGCAGGGTTGGCCAGCGTGGAGTCGTACTCCACAATCATGCGTGCCGAAATGGAGCGGGTGAACTGGTAGTTCAGTACGCTGCGCATGGTCTGCGCCTCGTAGACGAATGCGCCGTTGGACACTGCGTGGTCGCGGTCGAGCAGGTAGGTGTTGTCGGCGGTCAGCTGGCGAACCGGCTGCACGGTGAAGAGCAGTTGCAAGGTTTCCTGATTGAGCAGCGAAGGTATCTGGCCCGTGACCGGGTTGTAATTCACGTTGCCGCTGCGAAAGACCTGCAGGTTGAAGTTAAACTGCGACCAGGGCGCGCCGCGCATCACGAAGCCGCCGAAGTTTTCAGTAAAGTTTTTGAAGTTCGCTAGGCCCGCATAGTTGAGCGGGCTCACGGTGTCAGAGTTCTCGCCAAAGAGGGGCGCGATAACGAGATTGCGCGGCAGCAGCCAAAAGGGATCAAAAGTGGAGTAGTGAAAGACACGGTTGCCCTGATGATTGAAGGCGATGTTCTGATCGGTCTCGAGGCCGAAGCTCTGATAGAACTTCTTCCTGGGAAACCACTGGTAGGTGGCGTGCAAATGGTTGTTGCGGAAGTTGGAGGATTGAATGAAACCTAACTGCGTTTGAAAGCCGGTGCTGATGTCCTGGTAACTGTCGTTCAGGTTGAAGGCATGGCCGGAGCGCTGCAATTGGAAAGAGCTCGCGGGGCCGGCGCTATAAGTTGGCGGCGTGCCGCTGTCTTCGTCGCCCATCGTGGAGCTTTCCACCATCTGTCCCCATGCAGTCCAGTGCTGGTCGATTCGCGCGGTAAAGTCGATGCCGCCGGTGCGGTTCCAGCCCTGGCCAAATTCCTCGCCGGTGTAGATTGCGCCCAGGCTCGATCCCTTGCCCAGATCTTCAGAGACGCGGCCCACCGCGACAGTGGCATGCTTGCCGCACAGCGGATCGCCGGGAGCGAAGGCCTGGCCGGGCTGGCGATCGTCGGTAACAAAAAGTCCGATGTTGGTGTGGTCGATTTTTCCGGTTACGCGGACGCCGTACTCGGGATGCACGATGTTGCGCGTGTAGATGAGATTGATGGGCGTGAGGAAGTAGTTGGCGTTTTCCAGGAAGAATGGCCGTAGTTCGGGAAAGTAAACGGGAAAGCGCTGATCGACGGTGAATTGCGGCTGCTCGGATTCGATGTCGCTGAAGTCGGGGTTGATGGTGCCATCGAGAACGATGCTGTCCTTAAGGATCATCTTGACCTCGCCGCCATCGGTGCCTTCGAAATGGCGTGAGCTGAAGAATGGATTGGTGGGATCGATGTCGATGAGGCTGCGCTGGTTTTGCGCCAGCGTATAGGGATTCAACTGGAAGTTGTGCGAGCCGCTGACGCCCTCGATGCCGTGCAGAATGCCCTCCTGGCTGAGGACGCCGGTGATGTTGGCGGCCACGCGCGGCCATAAATCCGTTTCGGAGTTGCGGGGAAGAAAGCGGGCCACAACGACGCCCCAGTCCGAATCATTGCTGCGGAAGCGGAGACTGCGGAAGGGAATGGCAATGAGCGCCATCCAGCCGTCTTTGGTTACGCGGCCCTCGGAATCCCACACGGTGTCGTAACTGTAATCGGTGTTGCTGCTGGTGTGCTCGATTCACTCCATGCTCCATCAGCCTGCACGCCTGCCGGATTCACCCTGAATAGAACGCCCAGGCGCCGGTCGCGAAAGGGGTCGAGAAGCACGGCGACGCCGTCGTCGTTGAGAATGTTCTCGCGGCGTGCCAGATGCCCGCGAATCAGCTCCGGATGACGATCGTAGCAGATGAAAACAAAGTAGATGGTCGATTTCGTATACGCCATCCATACCTCGGTCTTTTCCGTGGCCGGTTTGCCGTCTTCGGGCGCGTTCTGGATGAAGTCCGAAACCATTGCAAGCTTGGAGCGGAGATCGGGGCGCGGCGCCATGTTGGGAAAGTCGCTCAGATGCAGGGGTTGATCAATCAACGAGACCTGGACACCGGTTTGCTGCGGGGCTGTCAGCGACGCGCCGGCCGGAAGCGGCTGGCGATTCTTCGGCGAGGCTGCCTGCAGGGTCAAGCATGCCAGGCAAAGACACAGTCCGCCCGCCAAGATTCTCATATCGTCCACTTACGCAATTCATCTCTCCGCGGTTCCTGAACGGACCCGAATGCGGACGGATCGAGTGCGAGAGAAGAGTTTTTTTGTTTCCCACCGAAATTGCGGGTTCTAGGCAGGTTCTGAGATCAACAGGCGCAGGTCGCGCAGGTTCTGGCCCGTGGGGCCGGTGACCACGGCATCGCCTATGGCAGTAAAGAGGGGGCAGGCATTGAACTCAGCGAGCGATTGCTCGGGGTCAAAGCCGAATGCGCGTGCGCGTTCCACGGTGGTGGGGTCGGCGATGGCGCCGGCAGATTGCGTATTGCCGTCGATGCCGTCGGAGCCGGCGCTGAGCACGGTAAGGCGCTCGCCGGGATGGTTGGCGAGTTCCAGGGCGCAGGTGAGCGCAAGCTGCTGGTTGCGGCCGCCGGCGCCCGGCGTGCGGGTGAGTGTGACCGTAACCTCGCCCACTGAGATGAGGCAGAGTCGCCGCTGCCTGACGCGCAGGGCGTGGAACCGCTCCAGCAGATAGCGGGCCGCTTCGGCATAATCCCAGTCGTCGCAACTGTTATCGACTACGACGTGGTAACCTGCGTTCCGCGCCAGGGCGCGCGCATTCTCGACCAGGTCGTGGCTCGAGAGCAGGATTTCAAAGACGGAATCGCGGAAGGCCGGCTCTTCGCCGGTCATGCTGGCCGCCGCCGTCATGCTGCGGGGGGTAGGCTGCTCACCGGCCCACGGCATCTTGTGCGGGAGGAACGTAACCCGCCGGTTCTTGTTGCCCGGCGACTCGGGCATATCTTCGCGCTCAAAGAATGCACGGATCGAGGGCGGAAGTTTTTCTGCAAGGTGGTATTTGGCGAGAAGATCGCGCACGTCGGCCACGGTGGAGTGGTCGGGCGACGTGGGTCCGGAAGAGAGCGCGTCGAGCGTGCGCAGCGGCACGTCGGGAAGCAACAGGCTCACCTTGGCGGCTTCAGGAGCGGCCATCGCCAGCCGGCCGCCTTTGACAGCGGAGAAGTGCTTGCGCAGCGTATTGATCTCGTTGATCGGCGCGCCCGAGGCAAGCAGCAACTGGTGAAAAGCAATCGTCTCCTTCAGGGTAATCTGCGGGTCGAGAGGCAGATCGAACATGGCCGAACCGCCGCCGGAGATGAGGAAGAAGATGAGTGTATCCTTGCGCGCCTTGCGCAGCATGGCCAGCGCAGCGCGCGCGGCGGCGAAGGAATCCTCGTTGGGCAAAGGATGGCCGCTTTCAAAATAGCGGAAACGCCAATTGCGTTTGAGAGGTAACTGGTTGGAGCAGCAGATGCCGCGTAGTCCCTTGCGGCGCTTCATGCGCTCCAGCAGGATCTCGAGCATGGGCCCGGCAGCTTTTCCCAGCGCGATCACAAACACGCGCTTGTACGCAGAGAGATCGATGGCTGCGGGCCCACTGCCGTCGGGCATCAGCCTGTGGAGGGTATTGCCCTCAAAGCGCAGACGCCGGTCGAAGGCCGACGCAATATTGCATGCTTTGACCGCGCCGGTAAAGATCTCAGTGGCCGCGGCGTGCAAAGATTCGAGCGAGATGTCGCTGGCTTGAGTCATGGCAGTTGCTCCTTCAGCCATTCGGCGATCACCCGTTGCATCGGAGCTAGTTGACCCGTAAAGAAGTGATCGGCGCCATTAAGGAGTATGAGCCGCTTCGGTTCGGCGGCGGACGCGGCCACCTCGACCAACTGTGCGGCGGGCGCAAACTCGTCGCAGTCTCCGCCGAGGAAGAGCTTGGGGATCGCCAGGTTACGCGGGAAGGAATAGCGGTAAGCGGGACCTTCGGCCTGCGTGGGCAACCCCAGGGCGATGAGCGCCCGCACATTTGGAGTTCTCGGCGAACCGTCGCCGCGCGTTTGACTGAGGGCGCAACAAGCCTGCAGGGCCATGGCCGCGCCAAAGCTGTATCCGGCGACAATCAGCGGACGCTCAAACTCCTGTTCGAGCCAGTCGAGAGCTGCAAGAACATCGCCAACTTCAGCCTCGCCATGGTGCACTCCATCGCTCAGACCGGCGCCGCGAAAGTTGAAGCGCAGCACAGGCCAGCCCAGGCCCCAAGCAGGGTCGCTGAGAACCTTCATGGCGTGGTACACGACCTTGTTGTGGAGATTGCCGCCAAACATGGGATGGGGATGGCAGACGAGCGCGGCGAACGGAGCGTCAGGCGCTCCCGGATTTAGAACCGCCTCCAGGCGGCCGGCCGGACCGTTGAGCGTAATGCTGCGAATTGCGCCTGACGCGGCGCATTCGCAACCGGCGCGCGGCTCAACTTGCTCTGGGGCGGGTGTGGGGTTCATGCCACTCTTCATTTTACGCTCATTGGGCCATGTGCTGCAGGCGCGAGGCTATGTGCCGGCGATGACGCACAGTTCGCCGATTGCCTTCGCGGGAAGACAAGTCAGCGAAATCCGAGGCAGAATCGCCCGCTGCGGTATTCTGGCAACATCATGAAAGACCGTTTGGAGATTCCTTCACTTGACCCCGTCGGGCTGACCCGGCAGTTATGCGAGATTGAATCCACTACCTACCATGAGGGAGCAGTGGGCGATTTTCTCGGCCGTTTTCTTTTGGGGCGCGGTTGGGAGGTGGAGAAAACTCCGGTCGCGCAGCCGCCTGAGAGCGCAAACGCCGGACCACGCTGGAACGTTTATGCGGTCACGCCGGGGCAGACCCCCGACCTGGTGTTTTCCACGCACATGGACACCGTTCCGCCGTACATCCCGTTCAGCGAGGACGCGGAGTTCATGTATGGGCGCGGAGTTTCCGACGCCAAGGGCATCATCGCCGCCCAGGTTACGGCGGCTGAGGCGCTGCGCGCGGCAGGATTGCGGATTGGGTTGTTGTTTGTGAGCGGAGAAGAGCGCGACTCTGCCGGCGCCAAAGCGGCCAACCTGAAGCCGAAGGGCAGCCGGTACCTGATCAATGGCGAACCGACAGACAATCGCCTGGCGCTGGCGTCGAAAGGCACCTTGCGCGCCGTCTTCCGCTCCACGGGTAAGATGGCCCACTCCGCCTATCCCGAGTTGGGCGAGAGCGCAGTGCATAAATTAGTCCAGGTTTTGGGCAAGCTGTTGGCGCTGGAGCTTCCGGTGACGGAAGATGTCGGCCCTAGCACGCTCAATATCGGCCAGATTCACGGCGGCCACGCGCCCAACGTGATCGCGGACAAAGCCGAGGCGCAGGTGCTGGTGCGGCTGGTGGGCGACTCGGCTCGGTGCGCGCCGCGCTGGTTGCGGCTGCGGCCGGCCTGGCGGAGGTTGATTTCACGCTCGAAATCCCGTTTGTCAGGCTGCGCGCCGTGGAAGGGATGCCCACCATGATCGCGAAGTTCACGACCGACATTCCGCTATTGATCAACTGGGGCGAACCGCTGTTGCTCGGTCCAGGCAACATCCACGTGGCCCACACGCCCAAGGAAAAGCTGGCGAAGAAGGAACTGCTGGAAGCGGTCGAACTCTATATCAAGGTCGCAAAGCAACTGCTTGCCTAAGCGCTGCGGCAATGGTTCGCGGCCATCAATCCCCAAACGCCGCCTTTAGTTTTGCTGCGGTGTGTTCCAGGGCATCGTTATACGCTTTGGGATTGGAGTTCTACCTTAAACGCGGCCGTTGCCAGCTCCTGTGCAAGAAGGCAAGCTGCGCCTGGCGAAGGGCCTCGGCCTTGCCAACGGCGGGGTCCTTCACCCAGCGGGAATATTCTCGGCGCGGGGGCGCCAGGCGCCGCGGGCTTGCTCATCATGGATGCATCCACCTGCTGCACGCCCACGCGCATTGAGGCGTACGTGATGCCGGGAACCGCACCCTCAGCGCGCTGCTCAATGGGCAGATTGGGGTCCGCGTCCTTGGGAATCAGGTAACCCCGTATCAAATCGAGGCTCGGCAATGCCTTGAGCAGCTCGTCCAAATGCTTCCGCGGAACCATGAGGTAGTCGCCGGAGACCAGCCCGATGTAACGATCTTCGCGATCGGGATCGTTCAAGGCCTGCTGCGTGGCCACGGCAGTGGTCAGGTTACTAGCCATCACGAAGCGGGTGCGGTCTTCCCAGTAACTCAGCACCGAAGTGAACGCGCTGAGCGCGGGCACGCTGACGGCTGGAAGGCTGACCAGCGGGACTGCTCCCTTGGTCCCCGCCATCATCACGTTCAGAGCCTTCACGAAAAAGGAAGTTTGCGCGGCCCTGGATATGTTGACCGCCATCTTTCCCGTTCCCTGGGTGAGCAAAATCTTGCCGGTGCTGTGCGCCGCCTGTGGCGACTTGAATCCCAGGGAATCCATCGAAACCTTTCCTACTTTGTTCGGGGCAACCGACGCAATGGCGGTCCAGGCCAGCGGAGCCATGATGTTCATGAAGGGGTGAATCTGGGTGGTGTCAACGCGCAGTTGCGAGGTATGCAGATTGGCTTCCCTGTTTCCGGGGTGAAACTGCGAGAGTCCGACGCTGACCGCTACGTCGCCGCCGTGGTCGAGCAACTCGCTCTTATCGATGTCCGAGGCATAGCGGAGGAGTTTCTTTTCGGTGTTGTAGTGCAGGTACTGCGTTTGGGCCTCGGGGTCGGGAAGCTGATCCTCCTGCCCGCGCGAGGCCGCCTTGTTGCCGTAATTCGGACTGTTGGGATTCACGGCGTCGAAGAACCCGTTCCAGAAATCGTAGGAATCGTGTGGCAGGTCCTCAGTGGACGCCTGCGGAGAAGCTGCCTGAGCTGCAGCAAACTCCGGCAGAAGCGCGGTGAGCAGGCCGAAGACGGAAGCGTCGGTAAGGAAATTGCGTCGAGAAACTGACATCGTACTACCTCCATGGTCGCCGGGTGAACCACTTCCAACGGGCCGCCGGCCGTTCAATCGATCCGTAAAGCCTACTTTGCCACATCCTTTGGGGCACTGTGGACGGTCATGAGTCCAATGCCCCAGTTGGTGGGAACAGCTTCACTGATCCCACGGGTTCCCCCGCTGGTTTGGTATAGCAACTTCTCCAGGGGCGACGTGACGCCGCGTGCGCCGCGCGCGGCGACGCCATCGAAGTTGAGCGCATATGGATCGGGGAGCGGCTGCTCCGTCGAGAGCAGAATGAGCGTATCTACCCCATAGGGTTTGCCGATGCGCAGGACGGGCGCGCCCCGGAGCAGGAACTGGCGGCCAGTGTCGGCGTCGTTTGGATACTCATTTCCGGTGTAGTTGCCGGGGTAAAGAACAGTCCCCCGGCCGTGGCAATCGATGTCGAGCACATAAACCCAGCGCCGCTCGACGACACGGCCGGTAGACGCCAGAGCCATCTTGAGTTCGTCGCCCTGGTGCGTGGTCTGATCGGCGGTGAGCGGATTACCGCCGGAAGAGGGGATGAGAGCGAGCGAGTAGTACGCGCCGCTGGAAGCGTCGGATGGGTTATTGGCGAGTTCGAGCCAGCCGTGCACTTTGGCAAGGAGCAGGGAATAGTTGTTCAGCTTGGCGCTGGCGGAGTCGATGGCGGCGGCATTGCCTGTCGGCACCCAATCGCTGCGCACCGGATACTGCGAGGTGGCGGAACAGCCCGGACTGTGCGCGGGCGCGTTGGGCGCGGGAGGGCCAGCCGCGAGCTCGCTTTTGCGGTACCAGGCATAGGCGGGGCCGTCCTCGGCGAGCACGCCGGCGAGCGCGTACTGCGCAGTGGCAAGATTGTCAGCGGATTGGACGGCGCTGTCACTGCCTGTGGGCGCGAGTTTTTGGGCTAACTCGCGCGATGGCGGAAGGTTGACCCAGAGTTTCGCTCCGGCGGGAAGATGCTGCTTGAGAGCGTCGGCGGTGAGCGTCGCACCCAGGCTGACGGTCGAAGACGAGCCGGTCTGCTGAAGTGTCCAGTTTTTCCCGTCCCAGCTTAGGAAGTGGGTCCACTGCTGCTCGGCGGGATCGGAGACCAGAGTAGCGCCCGAGGCCTGCACCTGCATGGCCGCGGCCAGGATTTCGTCCTGAGAAAGATTGGAGGGCCAAAGCCAGACGCGCAACGCCGGCGAATCAGCCGGAACCCATTTTGTCAAATCGAAAAACTCGCCCGGCTTCACCTTTGCGCCTGCCGGGATTACTTCCGCACTAGAGCGCGCGATGCCGTTGAGGTCTGTGATGCGAAGCAGAACCGGCTTGCCGTCGCTGCCCGGATTTTCCGACGTAAATTCAGTGCCGACGCCCACGCCGGCGACGCTCCCGATGTCGAGCAACACGTTGCCGTCGTCTGTGGTCCCGAGGGCCGCCGTGCGGACCTTGCTGGATTTTGCCGCCGTTCCTCCGAAGAGAGGTTGCTGGCGGCGCGCCTCGATGGCGTCGAGATCCGGGTCCTGATCGGGCACGCTGCTTCCCTCAAGCACGGCCTTTACGCGTTCGTAGACGAACGTAGCGGGCGTGTCGGCCGGCAGTGCCTGCAGCGTCTCGATCAATGCTGCCGTGAAAGCCCCGTGCGCCTCGGTTGCGCCGCCGGTGAGCGGCATCTCCTTGGCCGTTTGATCCTGCTGCGCCGCCGAGAAGACCAGCGCGGGATTGTCTTGCCGTTCGGTCGGTACGGGGCGCGCGTCAGGAACTTCGTTAATGTCGCGCGGGTCGAAGGCCAGGGCCCGCTCCCGATATTTGGGGCCGATGCCGCGGCTGATGCCGCCGGAATGGCAACTATCGAAGATGACACTGAGATGGATGCCCTTGTCGAGAGCGGCATTGAAGATGCGGCTCATCTCGTGGTCGCGCACGTCGTAACCGCCCTTGTAGGCGTCGGAGGGCACCAGAGTGCTATCCGCGTGCACATACTGGCCGTTCACAAGCACCGTGAGTTTGTTGCCCTTGCTGTTGACGCGCAGGGAGCCGTGGCTGGCGTCGAAAAAGACGACGGTGTCGCCCTTTTGCGGCAGATCGACGAGATATTTCTGCATGGCCGCGAGAATGCCGTCGTGCGTGGTCTGGCCGGCAGGCAGAACCACGACCCCGGGCCGCGGCTGGGGCGGGGCAGGATTAGTGAGCAGAACTACCTGGCCGGCCGGGAAACCGAACTTAGGACTGGTTAGGAGGTCCGCCATGGCCTGCGCATCGTTCACCGAGCCATCGAGATTCTGGAAAGCGCCCAGCTCGCAGCGGCCGTAGATGCAGCCGGCGGGATGCTCCGCCTTGGTGCCCGCGGGCTGATACGTGTTGATGCCGATGAGCAACGCTCTCTGTGCTGGCGCAGCGGCCAGCGGCACAACGAGCGCGCCAACCAAGGCAGACAGCGCGGCAAGATACGCTTTCATAGTCGCCCCAAATGCCAATCGCTTCCCGGTCACCCCGCAATTGCACGTCCTTATCCACGGTCTCATAGCTGCCGCGTGGCTCATGCGCCCGGAAAAAGCCACATTGCGCGTGGCCACCCAAAACCCCGGTTTCGAGAATCGCTCGGCTTCATGCCGGTTGAAACACTGCCCATATCGGGAAGTTGCTTAACCAGCGTTGCCGGAAAAGGTATTTGTCGAGGCCCGTCCTCTCATTGATCGACGTAAACAACGGTAATTGGGTTTCAACTCGCAGGTTTTGCCCGCGAAAGGGAAGAACGTCAATCCGGATCGAATGCAAACAGCGGCTAGCCCAGGAATGCCCAAAGTATAGCTCTGCCGCCTGGCAACGCGATCGGGAATATTGCGGCACGAATGCATGAGTTCTTCAAAAATTGCCACAACCGCGGCTGCAGGCATGCGCTCGAAAACCGGCCTCCTATCCCGAATCCTGGGCGCGCGTTGCGGAAATTGGGAAGACGGGGATAGAGACGCAGGCAAGGGGGCGGCCTCTACCCGGCCGCGCGGGGGCGGGGCTATTGTGCAGGCAAACCTTGCGGCTTTGCCTAATGGGAGCGGCAAATGCCCAGGCCGGCCCCGCTGCATTTGGGCTGGGAGAGCCTTCAAAGCGCCTTTTCGGACCCTCCCAAAACCAAAGTAAGTACGCCACCGGCGAATAGTAAGCATGCAACTGCTGTAATCTTCCAATTTTTAGGTTGACTCCGGAAACGATGATGTATATTGAAGGAACCAGTAGACCTTGACTAGGATCGTGAAGAATTTCTTAAGGTGGATGAAAGCACTTCCTTTCATGCCGTTAAGAGGATTTCTTCACAAGCGAGACCACTTGCTTCTTAGGGTCCGCTTTGCGGCTTCAGCGCCGCACTTTTTTGTCCTGGTTGAGGAGATTGTGGAAAAAACCTCACCCAAGTGAGGAAGGCGAAGCTTTGCGAAAAATCGAACAAGCCGGGCTCATCTCATCGATCCCATATCGTCCGGTTCGAGCTTCACGCCGCTCAATATGGGATCACTTGTCCGATGCGCCGCAACCCTCAAAGTGGTTTGCGCTCTATACAACTTCGCGCCATGAAAAGCGCGTTGCCCAGCATTTGCTTGAGCGGCAGATCGAGTTTTATCTTCCCCTCTATCGTTCGGAACGCAAATGGCGCGACGGCTCGAGTGTGACTCTGGAGCTTCCGCTCTTTCCCGGTTACCTCTTTATCCATATTCGTCGCAATGAGCGCGTGCGCGTCCTGGAAGTGCCAGGCGCACTGGCAGTAGTGAGCGGAACGGGGGGCGAGCCTTCTCCGTTGCCGGACGCCACCATCGACGCGCTCCGCACAGGGTTGGAGCTCCGGCCTGCCCAACCCCATCCCTTAATGACGGCCGGGCAGCGGGTGCGCATCGGGTCTGGCGCCCTGGCCGGACTCGAAGGCATTGTGGTCAGGAATAAAAACAACTTCCGTGTGGTGATGACTCTGGAACACATTATGCAGAGTTATTCCGTGGAAGTGGACCTGGGAGATCTGGAGCCATTGACGCCCGGAGATCTCCCGATCGTTGCCGTCCCGGAATTGCAACTCAGCCATCAGGGCTTGCGGTAATCGGCTCCTGAGGGTACGAGCAACTGAGCAAGCGATTCCCAAGAAAAGGACCGCTCCCCGATCGCTGCCGCTAACTGCCGGCAGCCACGCGGCAAAGACTCACATGGCGAGAACTTCAAATCCCGGAAGGGGCGGCGCCGAAGCGCGGATTCTGGCCAGCGCAGCGGGGATGTTTGCCAATTTCGGTTACAACGGCGTGAGCACGCGCGATATTGCAACCAGCGCGGGAGTAAATGAGGTCACGATTTACCGGCATTATCCGCGCAAGCGCGATCTCTATGTCGCGGTGCTCGATGCCGAATTGCAGGAAGTGAAACTGCGCGGCGATCTGCTGGCCCGGGTTGCGGAAGCCAACGACGCAAGGACGGCGGTTGCGCGCACCTTCGAGTTGATCGCGGCCACTTTGACAGAGCGCCAGGACCTGCTGCGCCTGGTGCAGTACAGCGCCCTTGAGTTGGGCAACGATATCGATCCGCTTCTTCGCAAGCATCTGGGCCAATTGGTTGAAGTCATTGCGCGGTATCTGGAGCCTTGGGTGGGCAAGGGCGAGTTGCGCTCGACCAGCGCAAAAGCTCTTGTGCTCTCCTTGATTGCGATCATCCTAAGCCACCGATCGCTGCACCGGCTTTTCTCGGGCGACGGCGCCGGCCCCGAGGCAATGTTTAAAGCCTATTCGGAATTCGCAGCATCCGAATAGGCCGGATGGCGCGGCAATTCCCGCGCGGCTTTTGAGCGCGAAGCCGGCGGGCAGATGGACTGGTGCAATTTACAGGTTGCTTCCCGCTCAAGTTCGCCGGCGCCTCCGCATTCGTCCATGCATATACTGCACATGATTGACAGCTTTTCTCCTGCCACCGGCGGACCGCCGGAGGCTGTACGGCAGTTAATCAAAGCCACGCGCGACGCCGGCACCGGCGTTGAGGTGGTTTGCCTCGACAATCCAGGTGCGGAGTTTCTGATCGGCATTGCCTGCCCCGTGCATGCCCTCGATCAGTCCTATCTGGGCAGGTTCGCATTTTCGCCGCGCTTGTGGCAGTGGCTGCGCGCCAATGCCGGCCGCTTCGATGGCATCGTGATGAACGGAATCTGGACCTTTCCGGGCGTTGCCCTGTATTTAGTGGCGCGCAGCAAGCGGAAGCCCTACGGGATATTTACCCACGGAGCGCTCGACCCGTGGTTCAACCGCAAGTACCCGCTGAAGTACATTAAGAAACTGCTGTACTGGCCTGTGCAATATGCAGTTCTTCGCCACGCGCTTGCGGTCTTCTTCACCGCAAGGCGGAGCGGGAACTGGCGAAAACCAGCTTTTGGCCCAGCAAATGGAACAGTGTGCTTGTTCCGTATGGAATTACGGAGCCCGAGGAGTCGAAGGCTGGTCCCGGCGGGCAAATTGAAGAGTTCTATCGCAAATTGCCGGACCTTCGCGGCCGCCGCTACCTGCTGTTTTTAGCGCGCATTCACGAGAAGAAGGGTTGCGACCTGCTGCTTGAGGCGTTTGCGAAGATTGCGGACGCGGCCCCGGATGTGGATCTCGTGATTGCCGGTCCCGATCAAATGGGAATGCAGGCGAAACTGATGGGCATGGCCGGGCAGCTTGGCATTGCCGGCAGAGTGCACTGGCCCGGCCTGATCGGCGGCAACGTGAAATGGGGCGCGCTGCGAGCCTGCGACGCCCTCATTTTGCCGTCTCACCAGGAGAATCTCGGAATCTCAGTTGTCGAGGCCCTCGCGGTAGGGCGTCCGGTTCTCATCAGCCACCAGGTGAACATCTGGCGGGAAATCGAGAGCGACGGCGCAGGCCTGGCCGAAGACGACACGCTCGAAGGCACTGTGCGCCTGCTGCGCCGCTGGTTCGATCTGCTTCCGGCAGAACGCGCCGCGATGGCGGTCCGCGCACAGCCCTGTTTTGCCGCGCGGTTTTCCATGAAGCGAACGGCAGTGGCCATCAACGATGTGTTTGGGTCGGTGAAGTTTCAAGAGAAGACCTGCTAGGTCTATGGCAGCATGAATTCTTACATTTGTTCCCCGGTATCCCAGGTCTCAAAGTCGAGATCTGGGGCACCCTAGGATGGTGCAAAAATCAAGTTGTCAAAGACCTAGTGCCGGTTCTTGATCCAGTTATCGTGCTTCAGGCGAAAGAACCGCAATCACGGTGACTTTCAGCCGCCCGCAAACCAGCGCTTTCAGGCAGTAACGATTAGGAGTCTCAATGTCTTTTGAACCTCAGGTGGAGCCCCAGACGGGACGGCCAGTTGACGGCCGGGGAAATATGATTGCGTTGGGCGACCGCCGCTCGTTTATGGATGTGTGGCGCGTGCTCATGAAGCAGCGCCTTACCATTCTGGCGGTGACGCTTCTCTGCCTTGCCGCGGCAGCCTGGCAAGCATTCCGAACTGCGCCTGTGTATGAAAGCGTCGCGCGCGTTGAAATCAAACCAAACCAATTGGGCAGCTCGGACCAGGCAAGCGTGGTTGAAGAGTATATTGAGAACCCTTTGCAGTCGGAGGTGAATGTACTCGAGAGCGACTCGGTGCTGTTTCAAACCGCCGAGGATCTTCATCTCAACCGCCTGGTGGGTGCAGGCAATCAAAAGAGCGGGGCCGGCGAATCGGCGACTTCCGCCGGGATTACCCCACAGGCGCACCGCGCTCTGGTCGGAATCATCAGAGGCGGATTGTCGGTTTCTATCGTTCCGAACACGGACATCCTCGAGATTCGCTACCGCAACAACGACCCGAAACTCTCAGCCGAAGTCGCCAATCAACTGGTGGAAACTTATTCCGACGAAGATATCAGGACAAAATTCGAGCGCACCATGCATGTGTCGGCGTGGCTGCAGAAACGGCTGGAGGATCTCAAGCAGGAAGCGTCGGACACGCAGCGTCAGCTTGCGGATTATCAAAGGGCGCACAACATCGTGGGAACGGATGAGAGCTCGAATCTCACCATACAAACGCTGGAACACGTCAGCACCGATCTGGACACTGCCGAGTCGGACCGGATCATGAAAGAAGCGCGGTTGCGCGATTTCAATACACTGAGCCCGGATATGGCAGCTCTGGCAGGCGACGATCCCACTTTAGCCACTCTCCGATCTCAGCTCAACGATTTCGAAACGCAGCGCGCGGAAATGGCCACGAAATTTGGCCCTAAGCATCCCCAAATGCAGCAGCTCGATCTCCAGATCAATAAGATTCAGGCGCAAATCAACAAGGAAATCGAGCTTGCGCGGCATCAAGTGCGCGATGAATACGAAAGCGCGCTGGGGGTGGAGGCGGACCTGCGAAAGCGCCTGGCGGCGCAGGAAGACGCAACCTACCGCCTGAATGAAGATGTGGCGCAATACGCAATTCTGCGCCACGAAGCGGAATTGACCCGCGATCTCTACGATAATCTTCAGATGAAGCTCAAGGAGGCAAGCGTTACGGCGGGAATGTCCGCGGCCAACATTACTGTTGTCGATCGCGCCGAGGTTCCTTTCATCCCTGTAGAGCCGCAGAAAGGCAAGGCCCTCGGGTACGGATTCTTCGGCGGTCTTTTGATCGGCTGTGTGCTTGCATTCGTGATTGAATCGATCGACGACAGGCTGCGAACTTCGGAAGAAGTCGAGAATGCGTCGATGCTGCCGTCGTTAGCTGCCATTCCGCACCTGGCGTTTGGCGCGGCAAAGCGCAAGGGCGATCGAGCGGAAGAGGCCGAGCCCAGCGCTTCCGCGGCGCCACAGAAGTTAATCACTCTGTGGGATCCTAAATCGCATGGCGCCGAGGCCTATCGGAGCATGCGTAGCGCCCTGATGCTTTCATCGATCGACAACCCGCCGCGCGTGATCGTTATAACCAGCGCCTTCCCGACGGAGGGGAAAACGACCACCGCCCTGAACCTTGCGATCGTGCTTGCACAGAGAGGTGAGCGGGTTCTGCTGGTAGACGCCGACCTCCGGCGGGGAAGCTTGCACCGGGTGTTCGGGCTTGTGGATCAGAGCTTCGGTTTGTCAACGGCGCTGTCGCAGCCGGGAGTCCACATGGAACTGCCTAGCCCGTTTCCGGAATTGCCGACGCTGCATGTGCTGGCGACCGGGCCGCGGCCGCCGAACCCGGCCGAGATGCTTTCCTCCAATCGCATGGAGGAGCAGATGCGCCAGTGGACACAACAGTTCGACCGGATTGTCATTGACACTGCCCCGCTGCTTGCCGTCTCAGATACGCAAGCGATGGCAGTGCGTGCGGATGCGGTGGTTCTGGTTGCCCGCGCCGGCGTCACGCGCAAGCGCGCACTGGTTCGGGCACGCGATCTTCTCTGGCGCATCAACGCGCCCATCTCCGGAGTCGTTATCAACGATGTCGACATGCGCCTGGAGAACTTTTACACCTATCGTTACGGCATTTATGCCAAAAACTATTGGTATGCATATCGGCAAAGCGCAACATCTTCCGATCGCGCCTACGGGTACGAGGATGAGGAAAAGGGAGAATAACATGGCGAAGACATTTGCGCGCGCGACAGCGTTCTGGATTTTTTTGCTTGCACTTGCAATGGCCGCAAGCGCTCAGCAATCCGGCAATCCCGCTCCCAATGCTGCGCCGCCCCTGAAGATCGGCTCCGGAGACCTGATTGAAGTAGTTATGTTTGACAATCCCGACCTCTCTGGCCAATTTCGAGTTGATGAGAAGGGCGACATTACAGTCCCGCTGATTGGACGCGTGCATGTGGAAGGCCTTACAGCAGACGGGGCAGCGACGCTGATTGAGCAGCGCTACGTCGAGGCGCAAATCCTGCAGCCGGCCGATTCCCATGCCACGGTTTTCATCTCCGAGTACGCGACACAAGGGATTACCGTGAACGGAGAAGTGAGGACACCCGGAGTGTATCCCGCTTTGGGCGTTCGCAAGCTCAACGATGTAATCGCTGCCGCCGGCGGCATCACGGTGACTGCTGCATCGAAAGTGGTGATTACTCACAGAGGCGATCCCGTGAATCCAATTACGGTCGACTACAACCCCGACGCCCTCAACCCGGTTATTCCGGACGTGCAGATTTTCCCGGGTGATTCGCTCATCGTTCCTCGGGCCGGCATTGTTTATGTGCTGGGCGATGTCATCAAAGCAGGTGGTTACGTGCTCGATGGCCGCAACACGCTTACGGTGGAGGAAGCTATGGCGCTCGCCGGAGGCGGTGCGCATGCCGCCGCATTGAAGCGAGTGCAGCTCGTCCGGACCCTGACAGACGGCAGGAAAGAGGCGATCACGATTCCCGTCAACTTAATTTACAGGGGCCGGGCTCCGGATGTCGCCCTGAGGGATGGAGATATCCTGTACGTGCCAACGAGCAACGGCAAGCTTGTGACCGAACAGGCAATCACTTCCGCTCTTGGCATTGGCACATCAGTCTTGGTTTACAGGAATACGACGACGCAGTGAAAAGCGCGCGCGCAGTCGTTGCCAATTAGCCTGGCTCAAGCAGGGTTAATCGGCCGTGAAGAAAGCTATTTCAGGAATTAAAGAAAACGATGCCGCTCTCAGCAAGGAATCGATAGGCGATGTCGCATTCTTCGATCGACAATGCGAACCCTGGCTCTGCGATTCTCTGCGGGACCAGTGAGGGATTGTGCTCGCAAGGCCGTGTGCCGGCCGCAGGGCCGAATGCGATTCGGTTATGAAGGATGGGGAATGAGCAAACGGGCACTCATTTGCGGCATCTCCGGGCAAGACGGCACCTATCTTGCCAAGCTGCTGTTGGAGCGAGGGTACGAGGTGTGGGGCAGCTCGCGGGATGCCGAGCAGACTGCGTTCAATAATGCGCGCAAGCTTGGGATCTACGATTCTCTGCGGCTGGTTTCGCTGAATCTGCGCGATGTTGGCAACGCAATTGGATTACTGCAACGGATTCGTCCCGCATGAAGTGTTCTCGCTCGCCGGTCAAAGCTCGGTCGGTCTCTCGTTCCAGCAGCCGGTAGAAACCATCGAAAGCCTTGCGCTTGGCGCGCTTACTCTTCTCGAAGCGATTCGCCTCACGGATCTGGAGATTCGCCTTTACAACGCCGGCTCGACCGAGTGTTTTGGCGATACCGGAGCAGAAGTCGCGAACGAAAGCACGCGCTTTAATCCACGCAGCCCCTATGCGGTCGCCAAGGCATCGGCATACTGGACGGTTGCGAACTACCGGGAAGCATATGGTATGTTCGCATGCACCGGAATCCTATCCAACCACGATTCGCCGTTGCGCCCCATGCGCTTTGTCACGCGGAAAATTATTCATGCGGTCGCATTGCTGGCCATGGGCAAGGACATGAAGCTCTCACTCGGCAATCTTGACATTGAAAGAGATTGGGGCTGGGCGCCGGAATATGTCCAGGCTATCGCCACGATGCTTGAGCAGCCTTCGCCGGAAGATTGCATTATTGCGACCGGTCAGAGTCATACCCTGCGCGAATTTGTGAGGACGGCTTTCGATCTCATTGGGAAAGACTGGCGCGTCTACGTCACACAGGATGAGAATTTGTTGCGCCCCGCCGACATTTTGAAAAACAAGGTCGATCCGTCGAAGGCAGCAACCCATTTAGGCTGGAAAGCCAGGAGCGGGATGAAAGATGTGATCGGCTTGATGCTCGAGGCGGAAATGACGAGTCTTCGTGATGGCCGCCCGACTTAGTAAGTGACAGGGCTTCGCCTCGGATTGCGACTGCAGATATGCTCCCCACCGATCGATTGCTGATTCAGGTTGTTCCCCGGCTCAAGCCCGCGCGATGCGGCGTCAGCGATCAGGCAATCATGCTGGCGCAGGAGCTGAAAGCCGCATTCGGTATCGATACTGTATTTGTCGTATTGAATTCGAATGAAACATGCAGCCTTCCTTATTCCATAATTTATTGTCCGCCCGCTCAATTGCTTGAGACCTGCCTTTCAATCACTGAAGGCCGGCCGGGAGCGATCCTCGTCCATTTAAGCGGATACGGGTACTCGGCAGATGGAGCGCCCACGCTGCTTGCCGATGCGCTTGCCAAGGTGAGAGCCGAGGGCCGGTTCCGCGTCGCGGTTTATTTTCATGAACTGTTTGCCACCGGAATGCCATGGAGTTCCGCGTTCTGGCACTCGCGCCGGCAAAGAATTGCGGTGCGCAAGATAGCCGTGGGATGCGATCTGCTGGTGACCAGCTCCCGGTATCACGCAAACTGGCTCGAACGGCAGATCGTGAGGCATCCTGCCGGGCCCCTGCAACTACTGCCCGTCTTCTCAGCCGTGGGCGAGTCTTCGGCACCCACTGCCGTGGTCCGGAGGGAACGGGCAATGGCGGTCTTTGGCCTTGTCGGGACAAGGCAAATGGCCTATAAGAGACTGGCATCTCTGGGGGGCATGCTGAACGATCTTGGCGTCATGGAGATATTGGACATAGGTCCGGAATCGGCCGCTCCTCGAGAGCTAAACGGAATTCCGGTAAAACGCATGGGAGCGCCGGCGGCGCCGGAGCTTGCCGGTCTTCTGTCCCATTCCAGGTTCGGTTTTGCGCCGCACGATCCGCCGTCTTTAGCAAAGTCCTCGATATTCGCCGGCTACTGTGCGCATGGAATGATTCCCGTGCTTGCATCGGCATTTCCGGGAGAAATGGACGGTCTGGAGGACGGAGTGAACCTCCTGAGCCCGCGGACCGCGAAAGCCGCCCAGGAATCGGGACTTGAACGGTGCTCCAATGCCGCCTGGCGTTGGTATTCGGAACACAATCTACGGACGCATGCATCGCGCTATGCTGCCTGGCTGATGCGTGCGGAATAGGCCGGCCTGAAGGCGCCTGCGCAGGTGCGCAATTCTGCTTGTAATTTTCGCGAGAATGGCGCGGAGGGAACCTGAGAATCGATTTCAAGAATACGGGTCTCGGCGACGCGTGGATGAGGTTCATGGCATTGTCCACGTTGGCGAGAATCCGCCCACGAGAGCGCCATGCCGTCTACCCTCCAGCCGTTCTCGTCCCATTGGCGCGCCGGCTGTTTGAGGGCTTCTTCGATGTGGCGGAAAGCGGCCCGGCCGATATCGTCATGAGTCACCTGGGTTTACGGCACCTCGTGCCCGGCATGCTTCAAGGGAAACGATATTACTCACCTTTTTATTGGACATCGCGGGCGGCGCGAACCCGGATCACCCTAAAGGACAAAGTTAATGATTTGGGATTTCAAGTGGCATTCGCAACCACGCGCCTGTCGCGCCCTGAGCGGCAATATCTTCATGAGTACCAGGGCTTCATGGAGATGCAAGGGCTGCGGCCATTTCGAGACGTCACGCTGGAGGAGTATCTGAGCGAGGCGCAAAAGGACTTCGACGGTATTCACTCACACGTTCTCGAAATGTTTGGGCAGGGGGGGCTCGGGATCGGACGGTGGTCTTTCCTGCGGGATCAGCTCATCAGATCATGCCGCCCCAACTTGCGGCAAAGGTTCTTCCCACTGCCGATTTTGCGTTCTACGAAAGGGACGATTTTGCAAAAGAATTCGAGGAGGTCGGGCTGAAAGTCATCCGATTCGCAAGCGCCGAGGGAATCTGCGCCTTGATCACCTCAGCCTCGGCGGTTTTCTGCACAGACAGTTTTCCGTCGCACCTGGCGCAGATGTGGAAAGACAGAACCATCGTGATGATGACGCAACAGAAGGCGAGCATGACGGTGCACCCGAGCTTTCCCAAGTCGCAGGTGATTGAATCGCGCACGGACTGTCATCCCTGCCTGAACTTAGCACGCATCGTCCCGGATCATCGCTGCCAGGCGGGTAGGGCATACTGTGCGACCTGGGAAAACCCTGAATACCTGACGCAGCTTTCTACGCACATTCCTAAAATAGCGCGAGTGACGATTTGATTTCGTAAATGGTCTTCCAGGACAAGTTTCACGGCCAAAACGCGTGACGACGGCCACCAACCGTATCGTTGACAAAGCCGGCAGGATTTTCATGGAAACGAACAAATCGTCTGGGATACAGGAGCCTCTCGGCATGCACCGCGCGCAGACGGTCGCTGTCTGCATCGGGACTTACAATCAGGCTCAATATCTTAGACAGTGTATTGAATCTGTTGTATCGCAAACGCACCCGATTCAGGAGATTTGGGTGTCGGACGATGCGAGTACCGACAACACGCCTGAAGTGATGGAGGAGATATGCAAAGTTTATTCCACGGTTCATTACTATAGGCAACTCCAAAATCTTGGTATTGCCGGTAACCTGAGTTGGGTCCTGTCCCAGCCGGCCACCGACTTAGTAGTCCGGCTTGACTCCGATGACAGACTTGAGCCGGCCTTTGTTGCGACACTTGCCATTTTGATGAACAAGTATCCTCAGGCCGGGTACGCGCACTGCAACATTTACGAAGTAGATGGTCACGGCGCCCAGACCCGAATCCGCAGGTTGCATCGGCTTGCGGCCTATGAGAGCCCGGAAGATGCTATCAGGCGGAATACCGCCAGCTATCGGGTCGCCGGGAATATCGTTCTCTATCGTTCCGCCGCGTTGAAAGAGGCAGACTACTACCGCTCGAACGCTTCTTGGCAATATGCCGAGGATTGGGATCTGTGCCTCAAGATCGCAATCCTGGGGTGGGGGAATGTGCATGCCGCGGATGTGCTGGCGAGATATCGCGTTTGGGGAGACGACAAGCAGGGGCGCTTCAAACGCAATATGTCGGGCATGGAATGCATCATCAAGGTTTATATGAATACGCTTGAGCCCGAATATATCAGGCGCGGGTGGAGTACTGCAGCAATCGGCAAATGCATGCGCAGAACGGCTCTGCGGTACGTCGATGAGATCGATTCCCCGTTATTGACCGCCGCTGAGCGTGAGGCGTACAAGGCGCTCTTGCTCAGGCTCGGTGATTGCTCCTGGCTGTCTGTCAGAATCTATCTGGCCGAACTGGGTCTTAATCCGCTCTTCCGGTTCGGCGCCATAGCCAAAATCAGAACGAAAGACCTGGTCAAGAGCTGTCTTCGCCTGGTGAAACGATAGGCCGAAGGCAAAACGCGGAACCGAAGATCGTGAGGTGAATCGAAGTGGGCCGTCTTGCAGTTGATCCAGTCGTTGCCGCGATTGGTCATAAGGAAGCCGCACCATCGGTTCTGCTCTCCCATCCGACCGGCAATCAAAACGTCCGCAATGCTTTGCGAAGCCTTGCTGAAAACGGGATGCTCGCGGAATTCTGGACGACGATTGCCTGGGATCCTGACTCGCGATGGAATCGGCTGTTACCTTCCAGCCTGCGGACGCAGTGGGCAAGGCGATCCTTTGTTGAAGCGCCGCGAGGGCAGGTAAAGTGTGTTCCGTGGAGAGAGGCCGTGCGCTTGGGCGCCAGGCCTGCGCTTCTAAAAAAACTTCTCTGTTCCGGCGAGCGGCCCTTCTCCATCATCGGCATGTACCGGCACTTCGATGGCAAGGTAGCGCGGCGTCTCCAAGGCAACGCGTCTCGATGCCGTGTATGCCTATGAAGGCGGCGCACTGCAAACGTTTCGCGAGGCCTCGAAACTGGGAATTACCACAATTTACGAGCAGCCAAGCAGCTATTGGCACTGGGCGCGCAAATTGTTGTCGGAAGAGGCGGAGCGCAAGCCGGAATTTGCCGCACTTCTTCCCAGCCTCAAGGATTCCCCCGGGCATTTGCAGTGGAAGGACGAAGAGCTTCGTCTCGCAGATCATGTTTTTGTGCCAAGCCAGCACGTCCGGCACACTTTGGCGGGGGTTGTTGCGGACGAAAAAATCCGCGTGGTCAACTATGGAGCGCCGCCGGTGCGACGGCAAAAGCAGGTTTCATGCGATTCAAGACGCCCGTTGAAGGTCTTGTTTGTGGGTCTGTTGGCTCAACACAAGGGGATCGGGTATCTCATTGAGGCGATCGATCTGCTTGGTTCGCAAGTGGAACTCACGCTTGTAGGAAGGCGGTTCCAGGCCCATTCACGAGTGGATGAGGCTTGCAGCCGGTGGCGCTGGTTCGAGACTCTGCCGCATTCCCGGGTTCTGGACCTGATGCAGGAAGCTGATGTCCTGGTGCTCCCCTCGCTCACAGAAGGGTGCGCCTTGGTAGTCCTGGAAGCTTTGGCGTGCGGCCTGCCGGTGATTGTGACTCCGAATACGGGATCGCTCGAGTTTGTGCGTGACGGATGCGAAGGGTTCGTGGTGCCGATTGCGCAGTTCGGACGCAATCGCCGATCGCTTGCATACTCTCGGCCGCGACCGGGAACTGCTGGCTGCAATGTCGCGCAATGCGCACGCCACCGCGGCAGAGAAATCGTGGGAGAGTTATCGCGCCAACTGGGCCGATGCGGTGAGGACAGTTACATGGCGTTAGCGCAAATCGAAAACCCGAGGCGTTATGACAACACAATGCCATTGCTGAAGAAGCTTTTCTGGGTGTATTTTCTGTTGTTGATTTTTGAAGGCGCATTGCGTAAATGGGTTCTGCCGCAGTTTTCCGCGCCGCTGTTGCTGGTTCGCGATCCCGTCGCGCTGCTGATTATCGGGGAGGCTTTTCGAGCAAATAAGTGGCCCCAGAAATGGTCGGCTGTTACCGGAGTTCTCGCTGCCGGGCTGTTCGGTCTGTGCGCGGTACAGATGGTTGCAGGCAATAACTCATGGATAGCGGCGGTTTATGGGTTGCGTTCCTATCTGCTCCCGTTTCCCGTGGCCTTCATCATGGGAGAAAACCTTGACGCCGAGGACCTGCGCAAATTCGGGGTTTGCACGCTGTGGCTTCTGCTGCCCGAAACTGCGCTGGATGTGGCCCAGTATCTTGCCCAAATGGGCTCAATTCTAAACGCAGGCGCGTATGTGGGCGCCGCGCAAATTAACTATGTAGGCGCGCATGCCAGGGCTTCGGGAACCTTCAGCTATGTGTCCGGTGCGCAGAGTTTTGCTCCGTTGGCGGCAGCATTCCTTCTCTATGGCCTGGCGAATGAAAGGTTTGCAAAAAAATGGTTGTTGTGGGCGGCCTCATTCGCGTTGGTGATTTCGGTTCCTGCCATGGGGTCCCGCACTTTCGTGTTCGAATTGGCTGCAATCGTCGCCTGCGCTGGGATTGCCGCGCTATGCGGAGTGTCTCAGTTCTTCAAGTCGCTCAAGATCGTCGTTCCCTTCCTGGCGGTCTTCGCCCTCGCGTCGCTGCTGCCGTTTTTTTCCGAGTCCAGCAAGAGCCTTAACGAGCGCTTTGAGGCGGGAAACCAGATTGAAGGGGGCGCAAGGCACAGCGTGGTTCAAGTAGTGGCCCATCGTACCTCAGCTCCGCTCTTGACGATGGTGGAAGGGATCGATTTCCTGAGCCATCCGATAGGCATCGGGATGGGCCAGGGCGCCGCGGCGGTTTCGACATTGTTAGCGGGCAGGGCGGAATTCGTGGCTGGGGAGGGTGAATTAGACCGCGCAATCTTTGAGTTTGGTCCCATTCCCGGTACCGTCTTCATGCTATTTCGCTTCTTTCTGGCGTTGATGATCTTGAAGGAGGCATTTTCGCGGGCGCGCGAAGGCGAGCCGCTGGCCTTGCTGCTTGCCCCTCTGATGGTGAGCGGGTTCGTGTTCGGCATCTTGGAGCAACCAACGTCACAGGGATTCATGGTGATGATCGTGGCCTTTAGCTTGGCTGCATTGAAACGTACTCACCCCTTTGTTCTGCCGGCCCAGGGGTTGAGTAGAACGCCCCAGCATGTGCGCTATAGCAGTC
The DNA here is from genome assembly GCA_963832535.1 of uncultured Acidobacteriota bacterium. Classification (GTDB taxonomy): domain Bacteria; phylum Acidobacteriota; class Terriglobia; order Terriglobales; family Acidobacteriaceae; genus Telmatobacter. The sequence continues at coordinate 36,452 of CAWHUK010000030.1, read as the reverse complement.
CAAGCCGCTGATGCTTCCCGCATTGCTTGAACGGATTTCTTTCGGCATAGGACGCATCTGCGTTCACGAAGAATTGCAATCGGGCTACTTGAATGCCGAGCATTTGAATTAGCACAGCCCGGTGCGGTCGCTGCTTTGCTGCTCAAGCGCTGGCGGGCGTTTCTCACGCTAGGCGGGATGATCCCAGGACGGACGGCAAAGGGTTAGGGCCGGAAGCAATCAGAACCGAAACTCAGTCAGGAGCACTTTGTTGGAGCTTTCATGAATGTTGTGGTCAGAAAAGCGTTATATCAGTGCGTTAGAGTTCTTTCGAAGTCCGTCGGATTGTACCCTTTCCCGAGAAGCTACGGGATGCATCTTCTCGATACGCTCGGAAAGCTTCGGATTGACTGCATTCTCGACGTCGGCGCCCACTATGGCGAATGGGCGCTGTTTGTCCGCGACATCGGGTTCAAGGGGACAATCTTCAGTTTTGAACCCGTGAGCGCGTCTTTCAGGAAGTTGGAGGAACGGGCGGCCAAGGACGTTCTGTGGCACGCCTTTCCCTATGCGCTTGGGGCCGAGGACACGAGGGCTTCGATTCATCTCTTTGGTGGCAGCTATATGAATTCCCTTTTTGGAGCCCAGTGCAAATGCTGAGCTGTCCTTCCCGGACAGTATGGGCGATGCCGGAACTGAAACCGTGAACGTCAGAAGGCTAGACACGATCCTCCCGAAAGTTTGACGCCGCAAGGAACTTCCGCCTGCTTGCGGATCTTTTCTGCGTAGTTTGACTTCTCCATCCCCGAGCCTTCAAGGTGACCGCAGCGCACTTTGAAGAGCTACTAACTTTATTTCATGTTTACCGCCCGCGGGAAAGTTTGCCGATGAGAGTCCTGATTCTGAGCATCAACTATTGGCCCGAGGTGACCGGGATCGGCGCTTTTACGACGTATCGCGCGGAACATCTTGCCGCCGCGGGGCACGATGTAGAGGTGTGCACGACTTTTCCGTACTATCCGGAATGGAAGGTGCCGGCAGAATACTCCGGAAAATTTGCATCGACCGAGAAGCGCAATGGAGTGAACATTTTCCGCGGCTATGCGTACATCCCGAACCCAGTGACGTCTTTGAAGCGCATTTTGCACGAGGGGAGTTTCGTTTTTACCGCGACGATTCGCGCATTGGCGCGGAAGCGGCCCGATGTATTGCTCGTGGTTTCTCCGCCGCTGGGACTTGCTGTAACCGCCGTTCTGCTCAACCGCCTGTGGCGCATTCCCTACGTTTTCGATGTGGAAGATCTGCAGCCCGACTCGGCCGCGGATTTGGGCATGCTTCCCGCCTGGGCAGTGAAACTCCTTTATAAGTTGGAGAAGGCGGCGTACCGCCATGCCCGGCTGGTCACCACACTGACCTCCAGCATGAGAGAGAGGATCGTCGATAAAGGGGTGGCGGAAGAGAAGGTGGAACTGCTGGAGCCGCGCATGGACGACTCGTTGATCGACCTGCTGCCGGAGGAGGGAAGCGCATTCCGGCAGCGATTCGGTCTGGGCGAAAGGTTCCTGGTGACGCACAGCGGCAACATGGGAGTGAAGCAGGGGCTGGATGTTGTGCTGGATGCCGCCGTGCTGAATCGCCGCGACGAGTCGACGCTGTTTTTGTTTGTTGGCGACGGGGCTGATTGCCAAAGGATTCAACGCCGGGCCGCCGACCTGAATTTGCACAACGTGCGTTTTCTGCCGTTGCTCGACGAGGTGGATTTTCGCGGAGTGCTGGCGGCGAGCGGAGTGTGCCTGGTGACGCAACAACAGTCGGTTTCGGAGATCGCTTTTCCGTCGAAGATTGTGACCTATCTGGCAGCCGGCCGTCCCGTTGTTGCTTCCGTGAATCCCCGCAGCGAGGTTGCTCGCATCACGCGCGAATCGGGAGCCGGAAAGGTTGTGAAAGCCGAGAACCCTGAGGCTCTGCTGGACGCAATCCGCGAGCTGCGAAGCTCGGATCTGAGCAAGCTTAGAGAAAATGCGCGTGAGTACGCAAGCCGGCGGTGGTCATCGGTTCGCGTGCTGGGACATCTGGAACGAAGCCTGACGGCGGCCGCTGGATCCGCGATGGGATCATTGGCTTAGGAGTCAATCAATGCACTGCGCAAACCTGAGGAAAGCGTTTTCCATTGCCCTGATTGCGGCGGCCTTTGCCCTCTGCCTTGAGGCCGCGCGGGCACAGGAGACTTCGGCCTCGAGCCCAACCGGCGCAAACAGCGCGAAAACCAATCCAACGACCGGTTCGGCGCCTGCGGGCGGAGCCGCTGTATCCAGCGGAAGCTCGAATTGGACTGCAGGAAAGGGAAGCTTCGGAAGCCAGAAGGCGACGCAAGCGCAGGGGGGCTGGGGTGCGGACCGTGGCAGTGTATCCGGCGGAAGCTCGAGTTGGACCGCAGGAAAGGGGAGCTTTCAACATGCAAGACAGCCGGATGGAGTGTGGAATGAGGGCTCGCCGCCGGCTCCCGCCGTCAGCAAAGCCGCGGCGAGCGGCTTGCCGTCCGGTGCTCTCCCGCCCAGCCGATCTCCAGCGCCTGTTGGCTTGAAACCAGCTGCACCGATCGCCCACAGGGGCGGCGTGCCGGGTAGAGTCTCTCGTGCTTCAAAAGGTGTGCGCAACGGGGCTGCGAGCAAGGGCCGTGCCGGCGCTTTCAAATCTGCTGGGCCGAAAAACTCAACATCAGGCTTCGGGAGCCTTTCCGGTTCGAAAAGCGGCGGCAATGCGGGCAAGGAAACGGGTAAAGGTTCCGGCCTGGGCTCGACGCTGCCGAGCGCGCCTGAATTGAAATAAACGGCAGTCCTTCATGGAGGCGCGCCGGAAAGGCCGCCTCGCCGCGCGCGCTAGACCAAAGTCTTCCCGGCTAGATTCGCGGCGTGGCGCTTCTCCCAGATTTTGGCGTCGACCAGGAAGCGGAACCAGAAGGTTTGCAGCACCCAGAAGATGAGGCCCTCGGTTCCATCCAGAAATCCAAGGCGAAAGAAGTAGCGGTATACGAACAAAGCGAAGGGCCGGATAAAGAGAGGCATTCGATCATACTTCTTGCGGAGGAATCGTTTGCGCTGGGCGGGATTGCCGTGCGCATCGGGAGGGAGCCGGCCGGAAGTCTCTTTGACGTCCATTTCGGCCACTTCGCCGTCGGCCCAACGGTTGTGGCGCGATGTCCATTCCGTTAGCGGCATGCGGATGTCATCGATCATTCGGCCGGGCAACTGGCTGCTGGTTCCGGACTTGAGCAGAAAGTGCTGGTCGTATCTGCGATCCTCGCAGCGGCCCACGCCGGTGCGGAACAGGCGCAGGTGCCAGGTCGGGCTCATGCCTCCATGGCGCAACTCACGGCCCAGGAAACGCAGATATCGGGGCAGGAAGTAGCCGGCGTGTTCGGGTTCGTCGGGGAGGGCCTGGATAGCCGCCACCAGTTGCCCGTCCATCCATTCGTCGGCATCGAGATGCAATTGCCAGGGCCGTGAGATGGGCAGGTTGTCGATCGCCCAATTGCGCTGCGCTCCGTAATGCTCAAAAGCGTGCTGAACCACCGTGGCTCCCAGCGAGCGTGCTAACTCCGCGGTGCCATCCTTACTGTAGGAGTCCACAACGAAGATTTCGCCTGCAACCTGGCGGGCGCTTTCGAGCGTGGCGCCGAGAGTATCTTCGGAATTGAAGGATAACAGGATTACAGTGGGCCGCATAACAACGATGGTAACGCAGCAGCGCCACGGAATCTTTACCGAATGGCAGTCAGCGACGGAACTCCTTCGATGCCGGCAGGAATGCAAGTTGAGGGCCCAATGAAGGTGCTTTTAGTCGGGAACTATGAATTTGATGGATCGACAAGCATGAAGATATGGGCGGACTCACTCCATCGCGAACTTCTTCAGCGCGGAGTCGACGTTCAATTGATTTCCCCGAGGCCGGTATTTGGAAGGTTGAGACGATCTGCTGGCGGGTTGGGTAAGTGGTTAGGTTACATTGACCGTTTTGTGATATTTCCGCGCAATTTGCGCACTGCGGCGGCCAAGGCGAATGTTGTCCATCTCTGCGATCATGGCAGCGCCGTGTACGCTCCCATGGTGAAGAACGCCCCCGTTGTGGTTACTTGCAACGATATGGTTGCGGTTCGCGGCGCCATGGGAGAGGTTTCCGACTGTCCGGCTTCATTCTTCGGCAGATTGCTGCAGAAATGGATATGCCGCGGATTAAAGCGTGCGACACGCGTGGCGTGCATATCCCAGGCCACATACAATGACGCACGCCGGATTCTGAAGTCGGACCAAAACCTCTGTGTGATCCTGGACGCCCTCAATCATCCGTTTGAGCCGCTTTCCGCGGTTGAAGTCAACCGGCGCCTTGCAGGCCTGCCCGAAATTCAGGCACCGTTCATTCTGCACGTAGGTTCCAGTTTGACGCGCAAGAACCGCGAAGGCGTGCTGAGGATATTCGCGAAGGCAGCCGAGGGAACAGAGCTGCAACTGGTCTTCGCCGGAGAAGCATTGAACGAGGGTCAGGTCGGGCTTGCAAAGGATCTCGATGTCTACAGCCGGGTTGTTCAGGTCGTCAAGCCGGATGTAAAAGTGATCGAGGCTCTTTATAACCGCGCAGTGGCGCTCTTGTTTCCTTCGCGGTACGAAGGGTTCGGGTGGCCGCCTATCGAGGCGCAGGCATGCGGCTGTCCGGTGGTTGGCAGCGATATTCCTCCGCTCCTCGAGGTGCTTCGCCAGACGGCAGAGCTCAGGCCGGTCCAAGACGAAACCGGCATGGCAGAGGCGATTCGAAGACTCGCTGTTGACCGCGGATTTCGTGAACAGTTGCAACAGCGCGGATTCGAGAATATTCGTTCGCGGTTTCAGGCATCGCGCATGATGGACGAATACGTGTCGCTTTATCGGGAGCTTGCATGTCAAAGCTAGCCATCTTCGCGTTTGCCGTCGCTGCTCCGTTTCCCTGGCGCCTGAGGCGCCTGATCCTACGGGCCATGTGCGGATTCGCGATTCACAAAACCGCATTCATCGCCAGGTTGGCTCTTGTGTCGTCGTCCCGTCTGGAGATGGGACCAAATTCCCGTATTGGCCCTCTCACCCTTTGTAAAGGGCTCGAATTGCTTCGGCTGGACGAGTGTGGGTTTATCGGGCCGCTCAATTGCATCACTGCATTCCCTCTTGGAACCACAAGCCGTCATTTTGAGCTGGACCCCGAGCGCAAGCCCCACCTGATTGTTGAGCGGCACGCCTTCATTACCAGCCGCCATCTCATCGATTGCACCGACGAGGTGAAAATTGGAGCGTTCACCACGTTTGCAGGATTCCGCTCGCAGATTCTCACCCACAGCATCGACCTCAACCAGTCGCGCCAACGTTGCAAGCCTGTGCACATTGGCCACCACTGCTTTGTAGGAACGGGTTGTGTGTTGCTCGCCGGCAGCTCCCTGCCGGATTGCTCGGTGCTTGGCGCGCATTCGCTGCTGAATTCACGCCACGAGACTCCAGGGTCACCTTTACGGAGGAGTTCCCGCGAAACCGATCAAGCCGATCGAGCCGGAGGCAAAGTATTTTTCCCGCACCGTCGGATTTGTGCTGTAAAGGGTGTTAAAAGCAATAGACAAACCAAATCCAGGATTCTCCAAGATGGGCTGGGTTAAGCATCGGAGACCGACAGAACAATGTTCAGAGCAATAGCGGAGCGCCTGAGCCGGGGCCGTTCCTTTCGCTACCGCTTGCCGCAGGCCTACGGCGGTTGCCGCATGTATTTGACCCCTGAAGCGGGCCTGCGTTACTGGTTGCCTGGCTGTGGGCTGCGCGCCGACGAAGGCCTGCTTCGGAATGTAGTAGAAACGGTGAAACCGGGCAGCGTCGTCTGGGATGTCGGGGCCAACATGGGACTGTTTTCCTTTGCGGCAGCCGGTTTGGCCGGCCCCACCGGTCGCGTCTATGCCTTCGAACCCGACGCTATCATGGTGAGGCTGCTGCGGCGCTCAGCACAGTTGAATCGGCTGGCCGCGCCTGTTGAGGTCATCCCCTGCGCGATTTCCGATACCTTCTCGCTGGCGCGGTTCAATATCGCCGTGCGAAGCCGCACATCGAATTTCCTCGAGGGATTTGGCATGAGCCAGACCGGCGGTGTGCGCGAGACGCAGACCGTTCTTACAGTTCCGTTGGATTGGCTGGCAGAACAGATTCAGCCGCCCGGCGTATTGAAGATCGACGTGGAAGGCGCGGAGCAGAACGTTTTTTGTGGAGCGGCCAAATTGCTCAAAGCCAAGCGGCCCATCATTATCTTCGAAGCGTCACATGCGCATTGGCTGGAAATTTCAGGCATGCTGCTCGATCTGGGCTATACCCTCTACGACGGCGATCTGCCATCCAGCCAGCGCAAGCCTTTAACCCGTTCCGCCTTTAACACGCTCGCCGTGCCGGGTTGAGTGGGCGGCATTGCTCGCAAATACTGGCACTGCCGTGCTCAGTCGAGATGACCAACTAAAAGGGTGATGGAAACAGACGGCACGTGCTCGTTGTGAAAGTCCCAGAGCCATGGGGTGGATCCCGACCGAGATGAATTACTTACAACGATGGTTCCAGCAGCTTCCAGGTCCTTTGAGACGCCACAAAGTGATCAAGTTATTTATAAAGGTGTTTCCTTCGTCCCGGCGCACAGAATTGCACTTCAATAAGACCGGGAGGTTTGTTGGAGATCTGGCTGATAGAAATATCAGACAGTACTTTCGCACGGGAATGTTTGAACCGGAATTCTTTGAGATTGCTTCTCCTTTAATTCCACGAGGAGGCGTCTTTTTTGACGTGGGCGCAAATTTTGGTACTTGTAGCTTTGGATTGTTTGGAGAAAGACCTGAAGATAAGATCCGGTTCTTTCTCTTTGAGGCCAATCCTTCTGTCTTCGAATGCCTCCGGCAATCCCAGGCACTCAACCCTTTGGGCGACTTCAAGATAATTTACGGATGCGTGCTCGACAAGGCTGGTTCTTCTGCGCTTCGATTCGATTTGGAGGATACTGGAGGAGGTTATTACGGTGGTCCTGACCCTCGAGGAGGCCCCAATATCGTCCTTGATCGATTCATTGCGGAGCATGACATCTCAAGCGTCGATCTGTTGAAAATGGACATTGAGGGCTCCGAGCCCCTTGCGCTGGATGGCGCTAGAATTAGTCTTTCTAGTGGAATTGTGAAGGCGGTTTACGTGGAAGTATCTACCGAGAACCTGGGGCGGTACGGCTGGCTACCAAGCGATTGTATATCTGCTTTACGTGATGCAGGCTTCAGTCTATTTTGGTGTAAGCCGCAAGATTTTGAAATGTTCGGCGAGCTTTCATTGTCGTCTATAAGAATCAGATCGGGCCTTAAATCGTTCTTGGTGTCCCCGTTGGAATACTTCCCGCGAAACCATCAGACCGACATCCTCGCGCTTCACCGCGACACACCGCTTCTGACCAAACTGCAAAATTGCTACGATACAACAAACGCAAACGCGTCAGCCGCTAGTGAAATCTGGATTTGAAAGAGATGGAACTCGAACGGAGCGACGGTAAGGTAGAACTACAGGCCGATCGAGCCGAAAGATAAATACTTTTCCGATTCCGTCAAATATATGCTTTAGAGGGATTCAAAGAGTTTGTCTGCGACCGCAACATCAAGGACTCACAATCTATGAAGATTAGACGAGTGCGAAGAATAGCCGATCGCTATTTAACAATGGCGCCAACCCTGTACAAGCTGATCCTTGACCTAACAGGCCGAAGTTCAACTGAAAAACGGCTATATCTTAAGCTGATCCATCGCGGTGACGCTGTATTCGACGTAGGAGCAAACTTCGGACATTTTACATTGTTGTTCTCTGATTTGATCGGGCCGAATGGGTCTGTTCATGCCTTTGAGCCAGTTGTGCCTACTTTTGAGCATCTATCCAGGCGCATTGAGGCTGATGCATTGTACCCAAATATTTTCATCAAGTTGGCTGCATGCTCTGATAAAACCGGTTCCGCACAAATCACAGTGCCCGGTGATGACTTTGGTCAAGCATCAATGTCTCAGCATCGGGTGGGTTCATGGACAAGCATGTCGAACTTGAAGACCTATCCGATACAGACAATTAAGCTCGACGATTATGCGGCCGCGCAATCCTTAAAGATTGTAGATTTCATAAAATGCGATGCAGAAGGGGCGGAGCTCATGGTATTAAGGGGGGCCGTGACAATTCTACAACACTGGCAGCCCTTGCTTTCTTTGGAGGTTGCCGAATTCTGGACCACGGACTTTGGATATGGCCCGGCAGATTTGGCAGATTTCTTGATAGCATACGGATACGTAGCGTTCATCATTGGGGAAGAGTTTGTGGAGATGGAAAGTTTCCGAAGGCGTCTAGTCGATAGAACTAAGGTGGATGCACAACAAGTGATATGCGCAGGTAGGGGTTGTGCCGGTCAGCTAAAAGCTCTCGCCGAATATTCTTGAGACCGACGATACTGAGTGCAGGTTTAGATCGTAATGATTTCGCTCTACGCCGGTAGATTTCTTTCACTATTCGTTTTTCCAAGGCCATTCTCCAGTCTCCTGGCGCATAAATGTACGTCAGGAAATAATTTCATCTTGCAGGAGAAGTAGGTGCGTCTGTTACTGGTTTCCCATTGCCCCAATGATCCCAATGGCGGGGCCTCCCGCGTCTACCACTTTTTGACCGATGGACTCAGGGCGCGTGGGCATGAGGTTCAATGCCTGCATTTGGAGGACATTGCGATTCCCCGCGTGATGTGGAAGCTTGCCAACCGGTGTTTTATGCCGAGTTTTGTGAGCCGCACTGCGGCTCGCGTGCTTGAGCAGAGCAACGTTCCATTTGACGTGCTCTTTAGTTCAAGTGGAATGCTCTGGCCGCTCTACAAGCGGCTTCGGGCACAGCCGAAGAGGCCCCTGCTGGTTGGCCATCTGCATGGAGTGAGCCTCTTTGATCACGAGGCCACCATGACCGAGGCCGCTCGTGGACTGATGACGACTTCTAGGGTCTATCGCTACTATACGGGGGCCTTGCCGCCGCGTTGGGACATGGAGGGCACGCGATTCTCTGACTTGACTATTGTACAGAACAGACGTGATGAGGACTTCCTGCAAGAGAAGGGCATTCGGCACGTAAAACGGATCCCGTTGCCTGTGCATCCAGAAATTCTGGCAGCCGGCGCGAATGCGCCGAAGCAAGTGAACCGGGATCCGATGAGCTTGCTTTGGTTCGGCTCCTGGATTGTGCGCAAAGGAATACACTACCTGCCGCGGGCGTTCGAGCGGATTTGCGATCGGTTTCCGGGAGCCCGGCTGACAATAGGCGGGACCGGTGCGGCTCACGAAGCGATTGCAGCACATTTCAAAGATTCGTTGCGGGGAAAGATTCGGGTTCTTCCGAAAGTCACGGTTGAACAGCAGATTGCCGAGCTTGGCGGGAATGCGATCTTTCTCTTTCCCTCGCTTTCAGAGGGCTTTGGCTTTGCGGCGTTGGAAGCTTTGGCGATGGGACTGGCGCTGGTAACAACGCAGACCGGATTCGGGGGCGACTTCCTGGTAGACCGACAACATGCACGCATCATCCCTGCCGCCTCGGCTCTGCACCTGGCGGATGCGGTGATCGAACTGATGGAGCACTCGATGCTTCGGGAACACATGGCGGAGCGTGGCAGGAGACTCGCCCAAGAGTTGACGACTGAACGGATGATTAATGAATATGAGCGGACGATAGAAAGCGCTCTCCAGTTAAGAACGGGAGGCACGTCCATTATTGAACCAGCTCACAATCTCTGAAGCCATGCGCGGCAGAAGTCATCAAAAAAAAGGTACACTGCTGTCTTCTGAAACATTGAGAGATCATGTTTGCGCCTGCAATGCCTTGCCGGATTCGATTTGAGAAACATCAGCAGTCCTAGAGGAAGGATATTTTCGATCTGCTATCCATAAACCAAATGCATGAGTGGAGGACCTTCCTGGTTCCGAAGGTCCATCGTGTCATCGAATTCCTCGCCTCTCAGGGAATTGCGATGGCCGGACGCCTGAAGGCGCATCATCCTAATTTCCTTTCCAGAGGTGGCGAATGTCTGAGCCTGCCGGCTTGTCTTTAACCCTGCCTCATCATGATCAGGTGATTTGCAGCCTCTTTGAGGGGGACTTTCACTTGGGCTTGGCAGCGCTGATCAATTCGCTGGTGAAAGCAGGCTTTTGTGGCCTCTTTTGGATTGGCTGCCGCGGTATATTGCCGCCTTGGACCAACCAACTGAAACGCAGTGAGGATGGCCTCTTTCAAGTAGGAGGGGCATCGCTGGGTTTCGAAACCATCAAGAGCGAACGCCACTTTGGCCAGTACAAGCCGGAATTTCTCTCCTCGGTCATCGACCGCGGAATTGCGCGCAAGCATCTCTGGTACTTCGACCCGGATATTACCGTGATCTGCGAGTGGGGCTTTTACGAGAGGTGGGTGCGCCATGGCGTATGCCTGTGTCAGGAAAGCACCATGGGTACGATGTCCTCGCGGCATCCGTTCCGTTGCGAATGGATCGACTTGGCCCGCGGAGCGGGATGGGGTGAGCCCCTCCGTCAACAGGATCGCTATTACAACAGCGGCTTTGTGGGTTTGGATGTCGCGCACCGTGCCTTCCTCGCTCGATGGATGGGCGCCGTGCGGCTGGCCAATCGATTCGGTCTGCCACCTGGACAGTTCCAGAACCGCCCCCCGACTCAACTCTTCGCCACGGTGGATCAGGACTCTCTGAACATCGCCACGATGTATTCCGAGACGCCCTTCAGCACCATGGGACCGGAAGGGATGGGGTTCGTTCCCGGAGCGATCGCGATGTACCACTCGGTGGGCCCTCCTAAGCCGTGGAGGAAGAAATTTCTCCGTTCCTGCCTCCGCGGGATTCCGCCGAATTCCGCCGACAAGCACTTTTTGCTTTGCGCGAACGGGCCGATCTATCCGTATACGCGCGCGGCCCTCAGGCGGCTGCGCGTGTTTGCCGCCATGACAGCCTTGCTGGGCCGGTTTTATCGCAAAGCATGAACCCTGTCCCACGCTCTCTCGTCCGTTGAGTTTGTCGTTGCTGCAGACGCGGACAGGCAGCGAACAGAATTAAACCTGGCGCATGCGTCTCAGAGACCGTAGATAAAGGACATTTTCGATCTGCTTTCTATAAGCCAAATGCATGAGCGGAGGACCTTCCTAGTTCCGAAGGTCCATCGCATCATCGAATTCCTCGCCTCTCAGGGAATTGCGATGGCGGGCAGGCTTTTTTATGGGTTTCTCTGCATCCGTCTGTTGCCGATCTCGGAATACGCAAAGTTTGCGGTGGTTTTCGGTTTTCTCGGCACGCTGTCGGTGCTCATGGACATCTGCTTCTCGACGACACTGCTGCCGCTCGTTGGCGAGCATGTTGACGATAGCCAGTTAATCGCCGACTATGTGGCGTCGATCCGGCATCTGGCCCACAGGTTGTATCTGGTGGTGGCCCCGGCGGCCGTCTTGGTGTTTCCACTTCTGGTCCACAAACAACGGTGGAGTTGGCAAGTTGTCGCGGTCATGGTGGCCATCCTGCTGATTGCCTCTTGGTGCGACCGCGTGAGCGGAGTCTATGGGGCGGTGCTGATTCTGCGCCGCGATCGTGGGTTCTGGTACCGGGCGCAGATGATTTCAAGCCTGGGTTCGCTGGCGCTGCTCGGTGTGCTGTGGCTATTCCACGCGGTCAACGCATTTTCAGCTATCCTGATCAGCCTTGCTGCCATTGTCTATGTTGCACTGTCCTATTATTTCCGTGCGAGAAAGCTGCTGGGTGTGGCAGGCCATTTCCTTGCCGAGAGGCGCGATGCGATTATCCATCTGGCCTTGCCGATCATGCCCAACACCATCTTTTATGCCTTCCAGGGGCAAATCTCTCTAATTCTGATCACCCTGTTCGGACATGCTTCGGCTGTGGCCAGTGTGGGCGCGCTCGGCCGGCTCGGGCAAATCTTTATTTTGTTTGGGCAGATGTCTCCATTGTTACTTGAACCGTACTTTGCCCGGTTGCCTGAGGTTCGAGTGAAGCGGAACTATCTGGTCATGCTTGCATTACAGGTATCCCTGTGTCTGTCGATGACTGGGCTTGCATGGGGCTTCCCAGGGATATTCCTGTGGGTGCTTGGGCATAAGTACGGCGGGTTACGATATGAAGTTTTGCTCATGATCGCAGGCAGTTCGATCGGATATCTAAGCGGAATGTTGTGGGTCATTCATTGTGCCCGGCGCTTCGTGTACTGGTGGAGCGGGATGATGACGATTTTTCTCACTCTGTCGATTCAGGCGCTGTTTATCTGGAAGGTAGATCTCTCGACGGTGCGCGCGGTCTTGATTCTGAATCTCACTACGGCTGCGGCTGGGTTGCTGGTGAACGTACTTACCGGCGTTTATGGCTTTATATGGGGACCACGGAAGACAGCGAACCTACCTATGATTCCCGCTGGAGACTATTATGCGTAATCCGTCCGGCTCGGAGGGGCGGCTCGATCGCAGCACAGCGATCTGCACTCTATTCGAAGGCGATTATCATTACGGTCTGGCGGCTCTTGTGAACTCCCTGGTACATGCGGGATACACCGGAACCGTTTGGGCGGGGTATAGGGGCGGCTTGCCACCCTGGCTTGAGCAACTACAGCGCCTCGATGCGCAGGACGAGGCGTATTTGGTCGCGGATCAGGTCCGCCTGGTATTTTTGCCACTCGTTACGAGCATGCATTTTACCAACTACAAACCCCAGTTCATGCTGGACCTTTTTATGACACACGCGCCGGATCGCGAGTATCTTTGGTATTTCGACCCTGATATCTTTATACGCTGCAACTGGACCTTCTTTGCGGACTGGCAGCAAAACGGAATTGCATTATGCCAGGAGATCGTGAACAACATACTTCCCGCGGACTCTCCGCTTCGCCACAAATGGATAAGAATTGCAGCTAAGGGCGGCCTCAGCAGCGCACGGCCCCTCAATCACTATTTCAGCGGTGGAATGGTGGGTGTGTCCTCGAAGCACGTGAGCTTTCTTCATCTTTGGAGACGTATTCTCGAAGAGGCACGTAGGGAGGGCTGTGACCTCGGAGGTTTTATGCCCGGGAATCGTGAGTTGCCCTTCTTCGGCAGCGACCAGGATGCGCTGAATGTGGCCGCTATGTACACGGAACATCCGCTCACCACGATGGGGCCGGAAGCGATGGGGTTTGTGCGCGGCGGCTTCACGATGTACCACGCCGTAGGGCAAAAACCGTGGCGGGGTTCGCTGCTGCTGAGAGCGGTGGCCGGTCTGCCTCCTTCTGAAGCCGACAAATTTTTCTTCACCCAGGTTTCATCGCCGATCCGTGCTTACACTCGGTGGCGTTTGCGCGCCAAGCGTCTGGCGTGCGCAATGGCCGCGTTGATCGGGCGGTTTTACCGGCGGTCGTAAACCGGATACGCGGAAGAGGAATGTCCCCGGTGAAGGGGCGGCTTTTCCAACTCAAGCGAAGGATCCCTCAATGAAAGCACTGCTGCGATCCATCGCCTACGATGGGTTACTCTTTATTACAAACCGGATGGTAGCGCGCATACCCTGTCACGCCTTGCGACTCTTTTTTTACCGGCACGTGATGAAATTTTCCATCGGGCGGCACAGCTACATCTTTATGGACGCGTGGTTCGACACGAAGGGCAAAGGCAGCTTTGTCATGGGCAGCCACAGCGTAGTGAATCAGAAATGCCGCCTGGACAATCGCGGAACCATCGTCATCGGAAATAATGTTGCGGTCTCGGCGGGGGTGTGCATTCTCACGGCAGATCACGACCTGCATTCGCCGTCGTTTTCTACGCGCCTGCGCCGGGTCACGATCGAGGATTTCGCGTTTATCGGTACGGGTGCGTTGTTGCTCCCTGGAGTAACAGTGGGAAAGGGTGCTGGAGTTGGAGCCGGTGCGGTGGTGACAAAGGACGTACCGGAGTTCACCATCGTGGCGGGCTGCCCGGCAAAACAAATCGGAAGGCGGAGCGAGCTTTCTCTGAACTATGACGCGGGTTATCACCGCTGGTTTCATTGATGCGCGCGGAGGAAGCGCAAGGCAGGATCAACGCGGGTTTACATTGACATGCGCCGCCCTTCAGTTGCGCTACAATGACGCTTCCGGCGGGGCAAGAATTTAGCTTTTTCAAGCCGATTCAACGAGGAATGCTGTATGGCAAAAGTTGCCTTAGTTACCGGTATTACAGGCCAGGACGGGGCGTATCTGGCCGAACTCCTGCTGGGCAAGGGATATATTGTGCACGGCATCAAGCGCCGCTCGTCGTCGTTCAATTCGGCGCGCATCGACCATATCTATCAGGATCCGCATATACCGGATGCGCATTTCCAGATTCATTACGGAGATATGACGGACTCCACCAATCTGATTCGCATTGTGCAGACCGTGCAGCCGGACGAAATCTACAATTTGGCGGCGCAGAGTCACGTGCAGGTGAGCTTTGAGACGCCGGAGTACACGGCCAATGCCGATGCAACCGGCGCATTGCGGCTCTTAGAGGCAATCCGGCTCCTGGGTTTCTCCGGAAAGACGCGGTTCTATCAGGCGTCGACATCGGAGCTGTACGGAAAGGCCCAGGAGACTCCGCAGAAGGAAACCACGCCGTTTTATCCGCGCAGCCCCTACGGCGTGGCCAAGCTGTATGCCTACTGGATTACCGTGAACTACCGCGAAGCTTACGGAATTCACGCATCGAACGGAATCCTGTTCAACCACGAAAGCCCGATACGCGGCGAAACGTTTGTCACGCGGAAAATTACGCGCGCCGTGGCCGCGATTCATCTGGGCGTGCAGAACACTTTGTTTATCGGCAACCTGAATGCCAAGCGCGACTGGGGTCATGCGCGGGACTATGTGGAAGGCATGTGGAGGATAGTGCAGCAGCAGGAGCCGGACGATTATGTTTTGGCGACGGGCGAAACGCACAGCGTGCGCGAGTTCGTGGAACTGGCATTCGCCGAGGTAGGCCGCAAGATCGAATGGCAAGGGAAAGGCATCGACGAAGTCGGCATCGATTCCAGCACAGGCGATACGGTGGTCAGAATCGATAGCCGGTATTTTCGCCCCACCGAGGTGGATCTCCTCCAGGGAGATCCTTCCAAGGCGAAGCGCGTGCTGGGATGGGAACACACGGTGACTTTCCCCGAGTTGGTTTCAGACATGGTGAACTCCGACCTGGAAGTGATCGCTAACGAATCCCACTTAAGAGAACATGCTCATGAATAGCTTCGAGTTGGCAGGGCGGCGCGTCTGGGTAGCGGGGCATCGCGGCATGGCGGGCTCGGCGATTGCCCGGCGGCTGGCTCGCGAGAGTTGCGAAATCGTTACGGTGACGCACAGCGAACTCGATCTGCTGCGCCAGGCGGAGGTTCACGCATGGTTGGCGGACAGAAAGATCGATGCCGTCTTTCTTGCCGCCGCTACAGTGGGCGGCATCCTGGCGAATACGCTGCGCCCTGCGGAGTTTCTCTACGACAACCTGGCGATTGAAACCAATGTCATCCACGCGGCGAGAGAAGCCGGCGTAAAGAAACTGCTGTTTCTTGGGTCCTCCTGCATTTATCCGCGCCTGGCGGACCAGCCGATACGGGAAGAGGCGCTGTTGACGAGCGCGCTGGAACCCACCAATGAGTGGTACGCCATCGCCAAGATTGCCGGAATCAAGTTGTGCCAGGCTTTTCGCCGGCAATACGGCTGCGATTTTGTGTCAGTCATGCCGACGAATCTCTACGGGCCCGGTGACCGTTATGACGCGCGAGACGGTCATGTTGTCGCCGCTCTGATCATGAAGATTCACGCTGCCAAAGTGGCGAACAGCGCGACCGTGGAATTGTGGGGCAGCGGAACGCCGAGACGCGAGTTCCTGTTCTCTGAAGATCTGGCTGACGCCTGCGTCTTTGTGATGAAGAATTATTCCGGTGAACTGTTCTTGAATGTCGGTACCGGGCGCGATATGACGATTCTGGAGTTAGCCGAATGCATTGCGAAAATCGCTGACTGGCAGGGCACCTTTACATTCGACAAGTCAAAGCCCGACGGCATGCCGCGCAAAGTGATGGACGTGAGCCGCCTGCGCGCTTTGGGTTGGAGTGCTCCAACCGATTTCGAGACCGGCATGAAGGAAGCCTACCGGTGGTATGTTGCCAACGTGGCCGAGCGCAGCGTCTGACGGCAACCTTTTATACCAATCGTGAGCGGGGCTGGTTCCGGATTGCGCCGATATTTGTCCAGATGGCGGCTTTGCGAAATAATTAGAACCATCTATGAGCTCTCCAGCCGGTCGACGCGAGTACACAGTACATAACATCACCGCCAGCGCGGAAGACAATCCATATCATCGTCCTTCGTTCAGCCTGAAAGACCGGCTGATGCGGCTGTTGTGGCAAATGGTGTATCTCCTGCTCTACCGCATCTCGCCGCGTCCTATGCATGCATGGCGGTCCATGTTGTTGCGCCTTTTCGGCGCGAAGATGGGACCCGGTTGCCACTTTTATCCCAGCGGAAGGGTATGGGCGCCGTGGAATCTGATTTGCGAAGACGGTTGCACCCTGGCCGATCAGGCTGAGATTTACAATCCTTCACCTATTTATCTTGAATCCCACTGCATCGTCTCCCAGCAGGCATATATTTGCGGGGCGACGCACGACTATAACCACCCCGACTTCCCCATGATTTCCTACAGCATGCGTCTTGGCGCATATTCGTGGATCTGCGCGCGGGCCTCCGTGTCGCCGGGTGTGCATGTGGGCGAGGGCGCTGTGCTGGGATTGGGCGCTGTGGCTCACCAGGATCTGGAGCCGTGGACGGTATACAGCGGAGCGCCGGCCGTCAAAGTCAAGATGCGCGAAAAAAACGTCCCCATCGATCGGGAAAACGCTTGACCTTCCTGCCCACTGTGGCGCAGTGAAATCCTTGAAGGGGAAACTGTGGTGCGCACAGAATGCTCGCCAAAGATAATATCTGGGAGATCGACACCGAAACCGGCTTCCACGAGGAAAAACGGCAGGTTAAACCGCAACACCGGTCGTCTTGCGTTGCCCCTCTGGGCGGCCCCCAGTCGCCCGCGGAACAGCAAAAAGCGAGGAATGATGAGGGATAGCAAACGAAGGGCAGCAGCGGTTTGGATGCCCTGTGTAATTGGCATGGCTGGATTGCTGTTGACCGGCGCCACGCCGGCAGCGGGTCAGGCAGCGAAAGACACAGGCACCCCCGCAAGCGTTTGTCAACCCGCCAAGCTGGGTTCGCCGTATATCCCTGTGGACAGTTGGGTGTATCCGGCCATGTTGCGCCTTTACTCGCTTGGCTACGTAGACACGATGTACTTGGACCTGCGTCCCTGGACGCGCGCCAGCATGATGCACATGCTGGAAGAGGCCGGCAACCTGATCGAGGATAGTGAAGCGGACGGAGACCCGGCGCGGACGAGGCGCGGGAGATCTACGACGCGCTCAACCACGAGCTGCACTACGATATGGAGGGCCCCTGCGGGCAGCATCAGGGCAACACGCGCATTGAGTCGATTTACACGGTGGCGCGCGGCATCAGCGGCACGCCGCTCGACGACAGCTTTCATCTGGGGTCAACGATCGTGAATGACTACGGCCGGCCATTCGAGAACGGATTCAATAACTACTCCGGCGCCAGCGGCTATGCGTCCGCCGGGCGGTTTACGCTCTATGCTGCGCGGCGAGTTCCAGGGAGCGCCCTCGGCTGCGGGTTACTCGGCGTCACTGGGGCAAGCGCTGTCGGCGGTTGACGAGACCAGCTACTACGTCACTTCGAGCACGCATCCCTACGGCCCCACCACTGCCGTGTACAACCAGACCACCATTCCTCAGGGACCGATCGCCACCGCTACTGAAGGCCGCTTTCTCGAAGCGTATCTCTCCTACCAATACCTGAACCATGTGATTTCCTTTGGCAAGCAGGACCAGTGGCTGGGTCCGGCGCAGGGGGCGAGCATGGCCTTTTCCAATAATGCGCAGAATTTCTATAGCTTCGAAATCAATCGTATCGAACCGCTCAACATTCCCTTTGCTCTCGCGGCTCACCGGGCCTTTCCGCTATGAGTTTCTGCTTGGCGCATTGCGCGGCCACACTTTTATGCCGAACCCCAGCGTACGAGGCCAACCCTTCGCCGAATACACTCAACGTTATCAACCCCGGTGATCCCTGGGTGCACTTGGAGAAAATCAGTTTCCGGCCTACGAAGAATCTCGAATTCGGCTTTGAGCGGACGGTGCTATGGGGAGGAGAGGGCCACTCACCCGTCACTATTCACAATTTTCTGCGCAGTTTCTTCAGTACCTCCTCTCCGTCAGCCGCGGTCAAATTCGGCCCCGACGATCCAGGAGCGCGCTTCGGATCTTTCGACTTTTCCTACCGGCTGCCTTTCGTGCGTAAATGGCTCACGCTCTATTCCGACTCCGAGGTACATGACGACGTTTCGCCCCTCGACGCTCCGCGGCGAGCCGCCTACCGGCCGGGTATTTATCTGTCGCATGTGCCTGGCGTTCCCAAACTCGACCTGCGCGTGGAGGCAGCCTCCACCGATCCGTCCTCGTCCACGGTGTCGACCCGAGAATACGGTCACTTCATGTATTGGGAGTCGATCGAGGTGCAGGGCTACACCAATCAGGGCCAGCTTTTTGGCGACTGGATCGGACGCGAAGACAAGGGCGGCCAGGCCTGGATCACCTATCATCTGAGCGGCAATGAGTGGATTCAGGTTAACGCCCGCAACCAGAAAGCTACCAAGGACTTCATCCCTGGCTCGACCGACGCAGATCACTCCTAGCACGGGCTTATTGATTCCCGGCGGCACCACCGCTCAACGACTTCGGCTTTCAAGTCGTCAAGCGAATCCGCAAGGACTTCGAGGTGAACGGTAATTTCACGGTCGAACACTGGAAGGCGCCGATTTACCTTCCGGGAGAGCAGACCGTGACCACCACCAACATCCAGCTCACATGGTTTCCCGAGCGCAAGGTCAGCTTCTAACCCCTAATACTGTTCACTTAACTGTTTTTGTGGCATTCTGTAGGGGAGGTACAGGAGGGCCGCATTGGCGCGTACGGTTGCCGAACTTCCTACCGGAGCACGGATTACCGATTACATCAGCCTTGGGGTGATCACCAGGGTGTTTCCTGGCAAGGCAATTCGAGAGGTATTGGCGCGGACCGGCAGATCGAGCCTTCGTGAGCGGGATTTGCCGGCCCACGTGGTGGTGTACTACGTCATCGCCCTAGCGCTCTATATGCAATCGTCCTATCGGGAAGTGTTGCGTTGTCTGCTGGAAGGGATTCTGTGGCTGCGCGATCCTTCGGCGCGGGTGCGTGTGGCGGGGAAATCCGGTATTTCGCAGGCGCGGACGCGGCTGGGCTGGGAGCCGCTGCGGCAGTTGCACGACGAGTTGGTGCAGCCGGTTGCCGAGCGCGGCACGCGGGGCGCGTGGTATCGGAAATGGCGTTTGGTGAGTCTGGACGGCAGCACCTTGGATATCGCCGACGAGAAGGCGAACGAAGATGCGTTCGGGCGTCCCGGGACCCGCCGCGGGGCCAGCGCCTATCCGCAGATTCGCTTCGTATCGCTGGTGGAAAACGGCACTCACGTATTGTTCGGCAGCCAGATGGACGGCTATCGCACCGGGGAAATCGCCCTGGCCAAAGCGGTGCTGCCGCGCCTGGGCAAGGGCATGTTGTGCCTGGCCGATCGCAATTTCTTCGGCTGCGCCCTCTGGCAGCAGGCCCAGGCCACCGGTGCGGATCTGCTGTGGGGGATGAAAAAGAACATGCGCATGGCCTGCCAGAGCCGGCTCGCCGATGATTCCTATCTGAGCCATGCCTATCCATCGCAACGGGACTGGCGGCACAAAACCAACGGCATCGCTGTACGGGTGATCGACTATCAACTGGAGGGCATCGAGGGCGCCGAGCCCATTTACCGGCTGGCGACCACGATTCTCGACCCTGAGCAAGCCCCAGCCGGCGAACTGGCCGCCCTCTATCACCAGCGCTGGGAGATAGAAAC
Source organism: uncultured Acidobacteriota bacterium (assembly GCA_963832535.1). Taxonomy (GTDB): domain Bacteria; phylum Acidobacteriota; class Terriglobia; order Terriglobales; family Acidobacteriaceae; genus Telmatobacter. The sequence goes on along the minus strand of CAWHUK010000030.1, from coordinate 16,357 downwards.
CGCCTTCGACGAACTCAAGACGCATCTGCGCGGGGCGCGCATGGTGCTGCGCAGCAAGACTCCCGATCTGGTGCGGCAGGAATTCTACGGCCTGTTGATGGCCCACTTCGCGATCCGCGGTCTGATGCATGAGGCCGCACTCAAAGCCGACGAAGATCCCGACCGGCTTTCCTTCCTTCATGCCGTGCACGTGGTGCGACGCAAGCTACACCTCTACGCCGCTATTCCCCCCTCGGCAGAAGAAAAAGTTCCATAACGCGGTTCTCGATGAAATACTCCAGGATCGCGTGGTCTCCAGCCGCCACCGGCGAAATCCTCGAGGCGTCAAGCGCAAGATGAGTAACTCCCCCCTCCGCCCGCGGCACCTCCAGCCCCTTCCCAAAGTCGATATTTGCAAAGCTATCAGGATCGTCAAGTGAACAGTATTTGACTTAGCTCGCTATTTTCAGGGCAGATCCTTCGACTCGTCCGCCAATGCGGACTCCGGTCGCTCAGATGAGAGTGTAGGAGAGGGATTCTCAGCGCAGGAAGCTGAAGAAGCCCTTCTTTCCATTCTTCTCTGGAACCAGGCCGGCCGCCGTTTTGGCCATCTGGCGGACGACCTGCGAAATTGGGGAGTCGACCATCACCATCGGAGTTGCGGTCTCCCGCTTTCTTCGCGCGGCGCCATAATCGTCGGGAATCTTCCACTGTGCGGGCCGGGTGAGGGCCTTGGTGATTTGTGTTTCGTCAAAGAGCAGATCGCTGGGCTTATAGCGGTTGAGCACAATCTGCAGATTCTCATAGCGTGTGGTGAAGAACCTGGTGACCATGCGATTGGCGGTGAGCAGCTCGCTGACACCAACCTGCGTGATGAGGTAAACGGTAGCGGATGCTGCGAACAGTGTAGAATTCATCAGGTCGACTCTCGAACCCACATCCACCACCACGAAATCGAAGGACTGACGCGCGACTTTGAGCAGCTTGTCGAAGGCCCCCTCAGGGGGAGGTTTTTCGGGGAATTCGCTGTGAGCAGCCAGCACCGACAGACCCGAGCTGTGCTTGACGACCAGACTCGAGAGGAATTTCGCATCCAGCCGGCCGGGATGTTGCAGAGCAGAGGCGATGGAGTACTCGGTCACCATGCCCAGGTTGATTGCCACGTCGCCTAGGGGCAGGCCTAGGTCGATGAGGAGAGTTCGGCGATCGGACTCCTGCGCCAGCGCCAGGGCAAAATTCGCCGCCAGGGTGGTGACTCCACAACCGCCTTTTGTGCCCAGAAAGACGAACAGCCTGCCAGTCTCCCCCGCCTCCTGTTGAGGCGCCGCATGGTGGGCCACGGCCCGCCCCAAAGCGGCAGTGATTTCAGCGGTGTCGAGTGGCAGGGTCAGAAACTCGCGTATGCCGGCGCGCATGAAGTGGACGGCGGCCTTCATATCGGCCTGCGCCGAGTAGGCCATCACGTAAGTGCGGCCACTGGCGCAAATGGTTTCCACCAGATCGAACGCGTAATTCGGGTTGTAGTCTACGTCAACCATGACAACGTCGAAGTTCTGCAGCGTCTTTTGCAGATCTTCCTGCGGGGCAGGAAACGAGGGAAATTCCCTGAACCGCACGCCGTTTTGTCCGGATAACGTACCGGCGACCATCTTACGGCGCCCCTCGTCAGGCCCGAGAATCGCAACCGTTAATGTGGCCTCATCTTGAATAGCTCGCTCCTTGCGAATTGCGGTGTATGGGGTGTCTTCTCCCAAATGCCTATAATATTCCAAATCATTGCTGAGATGGGACTTATTATGGCAATTTGCAGGGCTGCAGGAGGCAAGCCGGACGGTAGCCGGCGCTAAGCTTCTGAAACAGATGGGATAAGCCGCGACGGCCGCAGTCCAGTAGGGACTAAGCCAAATTCCGGCCTCCGATGCGCTGCCTGTTCTTCAATTTTACGTGAGCGAAGCGAGGCGGGGGCAGTTGCCCGGCGCTGCGGGCGAACACAATTTTCCTTGGCACGCGCGGCGATATCGCCGAAGAGTGCATGAGGCATTTTCCCGGCTATTGGGTGGAAGGCGGCGAGAACCGATTCAAGTTACGCCGCATGAAAGATCGGGCGCTGGCGCGGCGCACAAAAGGGCGCGGCGGGCGAGCGCGTCCCGCCCTTGCAGCGCACAGCCGCGCCCACAGACAACCGCCGGCTACTGGGCGACAGTGAAATTGATTGCGACGGTCACGGTCGCGTCGCCGTCGCCGGGCTCGAATCTCCATTGGCGCACCGCATCCTCGGCAGCCTCCTCCAGCATGCGGTTCCCGCTCACCGGTTTCACGTCCTTCACCTTTCCCTGGGCGTCCACGGTGGCCTCGAGTTTGACCTCGCCGCTGATGTGCATACGTTTTGCAATCTCAGGGTAGACCGGTGAAACACGTGACTTTACGGGACGCTCGTCTCCGGCCCTGGCGGGCAGCGCCACGGTGAAAAGCAGGGCTAATGCGGTGGCCTGGAGCAACCTCTTTGCTGCCCTCTGCCCCCGCACATGGGGACGATCCTCAGCACGCAATTGATTCATTGGCCTATTACCCTCCTGAAGATGGAAACGATTCGATAGGGTTATCGACGCACGCAGAGGCTTCATGAGTGGATTTTGAGGATTTGGTTACGAAGGGAATAGGTAACGGCTCACAATGCGGTCGCGCGAGACCGTGCGCGCCACGCGGCGATGGCGGCAAAGGTCAGGTCTTCGGCGGTGCAGCCGTGCTGCTCGCGCCACAGGTCGAAGAGCCGGCCGTAGCTGAGCGTAAGGTATTCGGAGGGGTCGACGCCGAGGCGGACAGCGGCTCGGTCGATCCACTCGGCTGCGCCTTCCAGTTCGGCATAGTCGCCAATGGGAGTTTCGTCCACCACGCAGTGGCCTTCGTCGTCGGTCCATTCAGTGCGCCACTTTTCGTAGCGGAAAGAGGCCACAAGACCGAGGGAAAGAAAGACCTCGGCGAGCGCGTCGCCGTCGGCAATTTCGGTTTCGATTTCGACGCGATGCTTGTGCCGGTCTTGCCGTTGATCGGGGCCGGGCGCGCCGATGGGCAGCCGCTTGTGCGTCAGTGTGCAGCGGCCCGCATAGCTGCGGATGCGCAGAATCTCGGTGCGTGCGCGCATCTGGCGGTCAGGCGTGTCGTAAAGGACGTTGCTCTCAAAATTGCGCGGCGTTTGCAGGCGAAAACCGGCAGCCTCCAGGCGCTGCGCGAGGGCAGTCAAGTCGTGAACGCGGAATTTAATTTCGGTTTCGATGGCCATCTTGGCGGTGTTAACTGACCCTAAACTGCGAGTATAAAGGCCGCTGGCCCGAGACGGCGTGCGAAGGCGACAATGAGAAGGTGAAGACCTTACACCTCACCCTCAATCCCAGCCAACTGGAAACCCCAAGGGCCGAAGCGGCGCTCCGCTGCGCGGCCGCGATCCTGCGCGCGGGGGGGCTGGTGGCGCTGCCAACAGAGACGGTTTATGGGCTGGGAGCGAATGCGCTGGACCGGGCAGCGGTAGAAAGAATCTTCAAGGCCAAACAGCGGCCGGCGTGGGACCCGATTATTGTGCATATCTGCGACGAGGCGATGTTGGAGGGGCTGGTCGAAGAGGCGCCGGAGGGGGCACGGCGTCTGATGAAAGCCTTTTGGCCGGGACCGCTTACGCTGCTGTTGCCGCGGACGCCCGCTGTGCCGGACGCGGTAACGGCCGGACGGCCACTAGTGGGGGTGCGCATGCCGTCGCACCCGGTGGCGCTCGAGTTGATTCGCCGCGCCGGAGTTCCCGTAGCTGCGCCGAGCGCCAATCGCTTTGGCCACATCAGCCCCACGACCGCCGCGCACGTGCTGGACGATCTGGAGGGGCGGATCGATGCGGTGCTGGACGCGGGCCCTACGCCGCGCGGCGTCGAGTCTACGGTACTCGATCCCTCCTCAATCCCGATGACGATCTACCGGCCGGGCGCGGTGACGGAGGAGCAGATTCGGGAACTGGCCGGGCCGGTGGAACTCTACAACTGCACTGAGGCGCCGCCGGCCGAAGCGCTGCCTTCGCCAGGTGTGGGCTTGCGCCACTATGCGCCCAAGGCAAGGCTGGTGCTGGTAGAAGCGCCAGCCGATGAGTTAGGCGCGCGGCTCGAGCAGGCCGCGAACGGCTGCCGCGACGCGCAGATCGGGGTCATGCTGCCGGCCAGCGTTGCCGCGCCGCCTGGAATTGCGGCGGGGCGAGTGTACGCGTGGGGCCGGTGGGACATGCCCGAGGAACTTGCACAAGGGCTCTACGCCGGGCTTCGCGAGCTCGATGCCGCTGAATGCACTGTCATTCTGTGTCCGCTGCCGCCCGCCGAAGGGATCGGAGCGGCGATACGCGACCGGCTGAAAAAAGCAGGGTCTAGCGACTAAGGACCCGGGGGACATCAGAAGGAGGCGCGATGGCGGGACCGGAATACACCTATACGGTCTATGTGGATGACAACTACCACCTTCCACCCGACGACGAGCGATACAAGTTGGGTGATTTCGCCACTCTGGACGAGGCGGTTGAGGCTTGCAAACGAATGGTTGACCACTTTCTCAGGGTCGAGGCTTCACCTAATGGAACGGCGGCGGAACGGTACGGGCAATATACGGGTTACGGGCCGGACCCATTCATCGTGACCAATGATCCGGATGTTGGACATCCGCCATTTTCGGCCTGGAGCTATGCGAAGCAACGGTGCGAGGAGGGAGTAGGACGAGGGACGTAGGGAACAATCGAACTGAGAATTGGCAACTTATCCCTGATCGCCCAGCTTGTACATGTACTTGATGGCGGATTTGTAGATCAGGGTCTTGGTACGCCCGCGCACCTTGAGCGAACTCCGATCGTACCACTCGATGCAACCGTCCAGGCGCTCGCCGTCTTCGAGCACAATCACCATCGGAGTCCGCGACTGGATCTGCTTCTGCAGGTAGAAGAGTTCGGCTTGGCGGCTCGATGCCTCTCTCTCCGCGGTATACGCCGGAAAACGGAAAGGGCGGCGCGGGAAGGTTTTTTCTGGTGCGCGCGGGAAGCCGGCCGGGTTCGAACCCGCGCGAAGAAGGCAGAATCGAGTGAATACTCATGGGGAACGATCCTTCCCTTAAACAAAATTGAAAAACGTAACCGCCGCGATCATCCTCTAAAAACGGTTCTATCAGACCGCGGGAACAGCTCAAATCGTAACAAGTTAGCAATACAACAACCTTTGTTCTACGCCGCAGTGGCGCTCTCGCGCCGGCGGGAGATGCGTGTCTCAGCGTTCCTGACCTGAACGGGAGAACTCGTATTCAAAAGATGCCTGGAGCCAATCGGAGGTTGCTCTTTCATTCTGCGGCGATCCGAGCGCAGCGTCAAGGCCGGAAGGCAGGGCTCAGAAAAGCAGGGACTAGAGGCCGGAGGCCGGAGTGTAGAAAGCTGAGATCAGAGGGCGGCGTTGGCGGCGAGACTGACGGCCATGGCGTCCAGTGAGAGCGAGCGCAGCAGGTTGCGCCGCATGCCCTGCTCCACCTGCACCAGGGCGCGGGCCGCGCCGTCGATCCAGTCCACGGTGAGGCCTTCGGCAAGGCGGGCGAGTTCGGCGGCGAGATCGACGTTGCGGATCAGGTCATTGGCGTCCGGCAACGATCAGCAGCAGATCCTCGACGAGGCTGCCCAGGGCGCGGAGGAGGTTGACGGTCTTTTCCTGGCCATCGGCGCCGGCGCGGTAGCTCTCAGTGGCGTGGAAGAGCGCGGAATAATCCGGCTCACGCAGCGCGGTGCGCAGGATGACGAGCGCGTCCTGACGGCTCAAGAGATAAGCAGCTCAGGTCGAGCGAAAGAGCGCGGCCCACGGCGCCTTCGGCGAGGCGGGCGGCCAGTGCGCGCTCCTGCGCGCGCAATTCGGGGCGGCGCTGGGCCAGCAGGGTTTCGAGGCCGGCAGCGGGCAGCGCGCCCAGACGGTGAACGACGGCGCGAGAGCGAATGGTGGGCAGAAGCTCCTGGGGATTTTCGGTGAGCAGGATGAGCGTGGTGTGATCGGGCGGTTCTTCGAGCAGTTTGAGCAGGCTGTTGGCCGCCTCTTTCATGAAGGCCGAAGAGGTAAAAATCGTAAACGCGCGCCGCGCCTCGACGGGCGGGCGATAGTAGGCGGCGTGAATCGCCTGGCGCACCTGGCCGAGCTTGATGAGCAGTTGCGGCGGGTCGGGAGGGACGACGAGAACGTCGGGATGGGTCTGGATGAGGATGCGGGTCTCGCGCTTGTCGGTTTCGCGCATGTCGTCGCGCGCGCTCGACGGCCTCGTCCACCAGCGCTTCGAGATTGGCGGCCTCGGCGATGCGGGTGCAGTTGGAGCAGACGCCGCAAAAGTCGGGCAGGCCGTCGGATTCGGTGGGGTTGAGGCAGTTGACGGCCTGGGCCAGCATCAGCGCCAGCGTGTACTTGCCCGCGCCGCGGGGGCCGGCCAGGATGAGCGAGTGGGGAAAGCGGCCCGCGCGCACGCTCTCGCGCAGGTGCGTGACGGTGGCCGTGTTGCCGAGGAATTCCTGGAAGCCCACGGATTGAGTCTAGTGCATTTGCGGGTGTCGGTGGAGGGGGTGAGGGACGGGCTATGCTGACCGTTCTTAATGTAACCTTCTGCAGGACTCCTCTTCCCACCCGACAGGTGTGCCGTTGGAATCGGTCATCCGCAGGGTATTGTAGGTCGCGGTCTTGCTCTTCGCGATGAAGATTTGCGTTGCCGGCAGCTTCTGATCCCCGGTAACCATGAATCCGGTCCAGGTGATCCTGTCGCCCTCCCAGCCGGGGCTGGTCATGTCCATGCGCGAGCCGCCGATGTTCATGTCGCGGCGGACGTGAAGACGGGCATTGGCGTCCCAGGTGGCGGCCCCAATCAAGGTGAGCTTTCCCTTGTGCGGCCCTTCAAGCTGGTAGAGCCGATAGATGAGCCAGGAGCCACCAAGCGCCATTCGAAAGCGGAACTTATCGATGAACTTGACTGCGGACGCGTTAAGCGAGGAGTGTTGAATCCCGGTACAAATCCAATCTCCGACGAACCATCGCTCGGCGGACAAGGGCTGGGACGTGTCCGACTGCGGCGCGGGGTTTTGCGTAGGCCCAGGCAACTGGGCCGTGAGCACAGGGCCACGGAGCAGAATGGCAAGACCAATGAGGACGAGGGCGTATTTGCAGCTACGGGGGCCGGCCAGGATGAGCGAGTGAGGAAAGCGGCCCGCGCGCACGCTCTCGCGCAGGTGCGTGACCGTGGCCGCGTTGCCGAGGAACTCCTGGAAGCCCACGGATTGAGGGTAGCAGAGATCAGAGCAGCAGGGATCAGGGATAGGGGCCAAGGATCAGGGATCATCGGGAGGCCGGGGACTGTTCCCGAAAGCACTCATTGGTGACTGTGGCGCCATTTCCAATATGCTTTCTGGTCGGCGGTGTTGCGCCTCTCGTAGTCGACGTGTTCGCGGTGGGTTTGATGTTCCCACTGTGTGTAGTAAACATCCTCGCCGGGCCCGTAGACGCGGGCGTGCACCGCGCAACCGGTGGTGAGCGCCGGCAAAGCGATTGCCGCAGCCAACAAGAGTGAGGCGAAATTCCTGAACAACGGGCGCATGGCCGCTCCTTTCGCTATGATTCCGATGCAACGAATCGCGGTTTGGGTTGGCTGGAAAACTGTGACGAGGGCAGCGGGCGGGCAAGTCAGCGGGATGAGTGTCGATGCGCGGTCATTTGCCGGTGTAGATGACGTGCCAGATGGAGCGCGAGCCGTCGTCGGAGACGAAGAGCGAGCCGTCTTTGGCCACGGCGACGCCCACCGGACGGCCCCAGACCTCGCCTCGCCGTCGCCCACGGTGAAGCCAGTGAGGAAGTCCTCGTACTCGCCGGTGGCGTGGCCGTTGTGCATGGGCAGGCGGATGACTTCATAGCCGGTGCGCTGGGCGCGGTTCCAGGAGCCGTGCTCGGCAGCGAAGCCGTCGCCCTTGTACTCGGCGGGGAACTGCGAGCCCTCGTAGAAGATCATCTCCAGCGAGGCGAAGTGGGGTTGCAGGATGATGTCGGGCGTGATGACCTTCGACTGCAGCTCGGGATGCTTGCCGGCATGGCGCGGGATCCTGGTGCCCGCCCATGTACCACCACGGCCAGCCGTAGAAGCCGCCCTCCTGGACGTGGGTGATGTAGTCGGGGACGAGGTTGTTGCCCAGGGCGTCGCGCTCGTTGGTGGAGCACCAGAGCTCGCCGGTGATGGGGTTGATGGCTTCGCCGACGCAGTTGCGAATGCCCCAGGCGTAGATCTTGACGAACTTGCCTTCGGGCGTGAACTCGAGCACGTCGGCGCGATGGAATTCTTCGGGATGGGTGTCGGGGTCGTCGACGTTGGAGTGCGAGCCGACCGAGGCGAAGAGCTTGCTGCCGTCCTTGGAGAAGACAAGGTCGCGGGTCCAGTGGCCGCCGCCGCGCAGGCGTCCGCCGCCGGGCAGGTCGGCGATGTTCTCCATGGGCCCGCGTGGCTTTGAGGTCGCCGTTGTGGTAGGGGAAGCGGACGATTTCGTCGGTGTCGCCGATGTAGACCTACCTGGGGATTGGGGCCGTGGGGATAGAAGGCGATGCCGAAGGGCTGGTGCAGGCCGGTGGCGAAGACGGAGGTCTGCTGCGGCTTGCCGTCCGGGCCAACGCCGCGAAAGACCTTGATCTTGCCGGTCTCGCTTTCGGCCAGGAAGAGGTCGCCGTTGGGGGCGGTGCGAATCAGGCGGGGATTGTCGAGGCCGGTGGCGTAGAGCTCCACCTTGAAGCCCTTGGGCGCGATGGGCCAGGCGCTTGGCGGGACGGGGAACGACGGTGGGCCCGTTGTCGACCGACTGGTCGGGCGCGGGCGCGGGCAGGTCGGCTACGGTGAGGTGGCGGCGGACGCCGGGCGACTCGTGAGCCGCGTCGGTGAAGGCGGCCTGGCCGGTGAGGACGAATTGCTTGGCGACGGTCTTTGTGTCATCGGCGCCGACGCGCGACGAGAGCGACAGTAAAGCAGGAATTGCCCAACGAGAGCGCGAGATGGTGAGAAATCGCTGCAAATGAGTCTTGCAACCTCGCAATGGGGAACTGAGACGAGGGCCGAGCGTGCAGGAAACTCGACATTTGACGGAGTTCGCAGGGGCTAATACAGTCCATTCGTTCATATGCGGCACCTCGATGTGCCGCCTTAATTAAAGCCATAACCCTTCCAATTTTCGATGCGCCGGCAACCGTCGCGGCTTCCGGCAGCGGGGAATTTTCGCTCGTTACACGATTGGCGAAGAAGGCTGGACGAGAGCGTGGCCGTGACCACCACGCGATCGCGGTTCTGGGTGACTTCGGCGGTTTTGAGCAGTTCTTTAAGGCCGTTGTTGGCGGTGTTGTCGCCGAGCGGGGCGGTAAGAGCCGCGCGCCATGGTGACGAGCGTGGCGAGCGCGGCGGCCTGGCTGGCGGCTTTGTCCTCGCTGGGGGCGATCTCTTCCACGCGCAGGCGCAGCGAGCCGGGCACGGGCAGCGCGGGCGCCATGCTGGCGATGATGGTGGAGTCGGCCTGCAGCGGCAGCGAAAAGCCGAAGATCTTGATTGCCCCGCTCTCAGAGAAGGGCAGGCCGATCTGGCCCACGCCCCAGGCCATGGAGAGCAGCGGCACGTCGTGGTAGTGGCGTCGAGAGCAGCGAGGAGCCGGAGAAGGGCAGCGCCGCGGTGCGATGGCGGTCGATGATGGAGTGAATCTGCTCCGGCGTGGGCGTGTTGGAGACGGCCACCATGTCGTAGCCGATCTGCGCGACGCGGACGGTGCGGCCCTCCGACGGGATGCTGTAGATGGTGTGGCCGGCGTAGATTTCGCGCGGTGGCGTGCGCGTCGAGCCAGGCATTCAGGCGCTTGCCGGTGATCTTGCCCACCAGCACCATGGAGTAGGCGACCGGGCCGTTGGGGCCGTTGGGATCGGGCATGCGGTGCAGGGCGATGGCCACCTGATCCAGGTCGCGCTCCCAGTCGATGCCGGTGGCGTCGACGAACTGCTGGTACTCGGGCACGCGCTGGGGCGGCTTCAAGTCCTTGTGGAGGAAGGCGCGGATGGGCTTGAGATTGATGTAGATGATGCCGTCGGACTCGGGCAGCAGGCGCGCGGCCTCGGGCGGCGCCTTGGAGCGCAGAAAGACGGCCACGGCCAGCAAAACCAGGACCGCGGCCACGATCAGCAGCGTTCTGCGCGTGCGTCGGTTCATGCGTTCGAGCGGTCCACAATTCATGTGGAACCGTCAAGAATGAGCGTAACACTGGGGGCGGCGGACACGGTGGGTGCGGGTTTCTGCGCCACTGATCCCGCTCCGCGAACTGCCGGGCATCCGCCCACTGCATTTCGCTCTGATGGGCCGTTCTTCGATCTGCGCCAAAACCTACCAACCCGAAAGGGTTTACCCAACGGGAAGATTGGCGAGTGAGGTTCTAGCGCTTTTTCTTATCGAGGTACATGCCGATTCTCAGTCTCTCGAATTGCTTATTCAAGGCCTTGCCATAGACTTCCTCTGTCTGGTCGACAAATTTGTCGCCAAAGCTTTCCGCGTTTGACATTCTTGAGAAGGCGATGATCTCACCGGTTTTGGCATCGGCCATGGTGAGGACGAGGGTGGCGTAGGAGGTGTTGCTTTGCGTGGTGACGATCATTCCCATGGCTTTCTTGCCACCCGAGGTCACCTGGCCCTCACCCTCGACAAAGACGAGCACGTCTGCTTTGGCAGAGCATGGCAACAACGCCGCCTCATCGCCAATCGTGTAGCGTGATTTTCCGATGTCTTTCGGCTTCTTATTCAGCGTTTTTGCGATGTCTCCATACTTCTGATTCAACTGAAGAATGACCTGCTGGATTTCATCGTCGGAGGCCCCGCTCGCCAGCGGATCGGTAGCCTGATAAAGCTGGACTCCGGCGGTCTTCAGGTGCGCCTCCACCATGTTCTCGAGAGTCGTGGTCCAGTTTTCCGATTCCTTGGACATGCCCGCGCCGCCCTTCATGGTCACCTTGGAGAGCTTGCCCTCGACAGGCATCATGCAGGCGGTGCGAATGAGAAACTCACCCGAAGTGACCTTGCGATTTTCATAAGACCACGATGGCGTAGTTGCGGAGGCGCAGGAAGCGAGGAGTCCGGCGGAAATCAAGATTGCGAGAATGCGAGCTTTCAATTGCATAACACTTCCCTCATTTTTTGTGGGCTGTGAAGACTTGCGGGCGCGAACGCCGCCCCGCTCCGACTATTGCGTGTGAACCGGCGATCCGGCCAGCTTCTGGACCGCCGCAAGCCGGCGCTGGATGCGAAGGTGATCCATGCTGGTTCCGGCTTCCATTTGCAAGTAGGTCTGGTATTCGGCGGCGGCTTCGGTGTATTTGCCTTCCTGCTCGTAAAGGAAACCAAGGCTGCTGTGGGCAGCGCCATAAGCGGGGTTGCTTTGGATGACGCTCTTGTAAAGCTGCTCCGCGATGGCCTCGTTTTCGCGAAGCGCGGACTGGCCGTCGGGTTTTTCCTGGAGCTTCTTCTGCTCCTCTTCCGGCGTCATGGAAAAGTACTCCTTGCGGTGTTCCCCTTGCCCGTGCCGGGTACGCTCCTCATCCGTAGGGACCTTGGTTTTGGCGCCCAATGCGCGGTAGGAGTCGGCCAGCAGCACCTTGTATTTCAGGTTGTCAGGGAACGTCGCAGACAGCCTTGCCGACCGATCGACGGCCGTGCGCTCGCGGCGGCTGTTCAGGTCAGCCCCGATTTCGTAACAGATGGCTGCCGAAACATTGTCAAGGTATGCTTTTGTATCGCCGGTTACGAACGTGCCGGCCTTGTGCGTAGAAGCGAACTGGTTGGCGAATTCACGACGATCGCTGAGTTTGGGGTGGTCGCGGTAGAAGCCCTGGATGGGCTCGTACTCAAGACTGCTGTCGTGGTCGAGCAGTTCGAAGGAACGCGCCATGGCGCTGGGGTCGTAAGAAGCGGCGGTCATCGCCATCAGACCGTCGCTATCGGCTTGGTGCTCCATTTCCCGGGAGTACCCGTAAACCGTGGCGACAATGATATCGCTGCCAATCATTGCGGCCAGTTGCACAGAGGCGCCGAAGAGCTGGACGCCCTGCGACCAGCTGTTGCCCACAGGCGCTGCTGCTGCGGCAATTTCCAGGATATTGATGGTGAGCGCTTTTTTGCGAATGCTGCGGTTTTCGAGATAGGTGTGGCGCTCGTAGACGTGCGAGGTCTCGTGGCCCAACACGCCGGCAAGTTCGGCTTCATTTTCAAGAAGCGCCAGCAGGCCGGTGGTCACATACACGCTGCCGTTGGGCAGCGCGAAGGCGTTCACCATGGGATCGCGCACAGCTCTGAAACGGAATGTGACGTTTTCAGGGATGGGGCGGTTCGCGAGGACGCGCTTGCCCACGGAATCGAGAAAGGCCTGCAGGACGGGATCGTGCATGACAAGGCCCTTTTTTTCGTAGAGCGCGTCGACGGCGTTGGCCTCATCGAAGAGGTCGGTGTCGATTTTCGTGAATGCAAATCCCTGGCCGGGGCCGCTCGGGACTTGCACCGAGTCGGCACTGGAGAGGGCGGCAGTGTTGATTGAGGGCGCCTGTTGAGAAGAGAGTAGAGGACAGAAAGCGAGAAGGATTACAGCAATAACCCGACTCGCATAGGGCATCTCCTGAACTCAGACGACGAACATGTAGGGGCCCGGAAAGGTGACACAATCATCCACCCTGACGGGAGTTTACGCAAGGGGCATTTTACTGCGAGGCGTCATTAGGTGCCGAAAGGTCCATCCGCAATGCGAATGGACCTTTTGATTTCAAACGGTGAGGGCTGAAAGCGGTGCGGCGGGCCGCGGAGTTACTGCGGCGAAACACCAGACGCTGGCACGAGTGTTTGCGCTGCAGCCGGAGCCGTAGCAGGCGCGGACGGAGCCGATGCCTCCAGATCAGCGTTCAGATGAACATTGCCGCCAGTCACGTTGAGGGTCTTCGACCAATCGGCAAAGCCCTTTTTCCGGATGGTGATCTCAAGGGACTGTGCGCAGGAGGCGGGCATCATTCAATGATGCTCGCTGCAAAGATTTTTCCGCTGCTTCCCAAATTGGAGCTGCCCACAGCACCGGGCGGCAGCAGTCCGTACTCACCTTTCCCGAGTTCCGCCGGCAACGTGATCTGGTAGACGCGCGGCGCGACCTTTTCCGGTTGAAATTCAAGGGAGTCTCGGGTTGCGCCGCCCGAGACGTGGAGGACGCCTCCGGTTACGGAACGGAACTCGCGGGAGTCTTCATTTATGCGCAGCCGCAAGAGCTGGTATTCGGTAATATCAGTCCCGTCCGGGACGTAAACGGCGAGCACAACCGGGAAGGTCAAGCTCATCTTCGCATGCGCACCTTTGATGTGACCATTGACGTCGCCCTTGACGATGCCCGCGCTGCCAATGTTCTTCAAAACGCCACCGGTCTTGAAATTCACAATCTCGGGCATGAGCGGTGTCCAGGCTCCGGCCCCGTCTTTGTAGTAGACGCCGACGTCGTCAATTCCGGGCGGAAGGCCCGGGGTTGCGACCGCTGCCGGTGCGGACGCGGGGGCGGCGGAGGGCGCAGACGCCTTCAGCACAATTGTGGAGATGACTCTGTCGCTAGCGCCCGCGGCCTTCAGGGCGATCAGGCCGTTTGCAGAGGTGTCGTAAACCCCTGGCGAGGAGTTGATGATGGTGACGACCAAGTCGTCGGATAGCCCGGCCTTAACGAGCTTGACAACGGCATCGTTATTCATGGCCTGCTGGGCAATGAGCAATGGGCAAAATACCAGGAACAGAATACTAGAGAGACACTTGCGCATACACTTCTCCTTATCGTTCAAAACGAGAAACATAGGCCCTGAGATTGCACCCGAATGATCTACCCAAGCGGCGCTTTACGCAAGGGGATTTTTCCCGGCGGCGAAAACCGGCGGACGTCCGGCAACTGGCGAATCCGCAGTGCCGGCTGAGCACCGGGAATCCGCTACTATCCGAGCTGGCGGTGTAATCAATTATTCTGAAAAAGGAGGCAAAATGCCTGCAAGGGCCGCTCTGATCCATCCCGGAGAGATTCTGCTCACCGAGTTCATGAAGCCGCTGGGGCTGACGGCTTACCGGCTGGCCAAGGAGATTCGCGTGCCCGCGCCGCAGATGGGAGACATTGTGCGCGGCAAGCGTGCGATCTCCGCCGATACGGCCCTGCGGCTGGGCATCTATTTCGGTTTGCCGCCGCGCAGTTCTGGCTCAATTTGCAGAATGAGTACGATCTTCGCCGCGCCGCCACTCCCGCGCTCAAAAGGCTTGCGCCCAGGGCTGCATGAGCCGCCTTGTCCCCGGTTTGCTCGACGTGCGGCGCTGTGCTAACCTTAACTACTGTGCCGTGGTACGCATAAAGTGGGAGTGTGTCTGAGCGTACTGAGGGACTCCGGGAGCGCCTTCCGGTGGGAAAAGAGCTGGCGTAGCTCAGCTGGTAGAGCATCTGATTTGTAATCAGAGGGTCGGGGGTTCAAATCCCTTCGCCAGCTCCACGAAACGGGGGCGGAAACCGGGAGACCGGCGGCAAAAGTTCACCGGCGGTGCGGATTTTGGCGAGCGCCGGGCTTCAACTCCGCGGCGATCCCACCGAGTTGCATGCTCCGAAGGTCCGGGAAGTTGGCCGGCAGTTGCGGCGTGCGTGGAAGCGAGTTGAGCGGGTGGAAGATATGGTTTCCCACCTTGGCCGCAAGAACAAAGACGCGGCGAGTGTGGGGCACCCGGGGATGGGTTTGTACGAGGATGCTTTGGTTTCCCATCCTTTCCGAAAGAGCGCGGAAGGGATGGGGCATCCGGTAAGTTGGGCACAGGTGGCCGAGCGGTTAATGGCAGCAGACTGTAAATCTGCCACTCATTCGAGTTACGGAGGTTCGAATCCTCCCCTGTGCACCAGAAAAACAGCCATTAGCTGTTAGCCATTAGCTCTTAGCTTTTTCGGAGGCGGTTCGAGCCAATACGGCTTGTATTTGCACTGTGGAGCTAAAAGCTATTGGCTAAGAGCTTAGAGCTGGTTCTTGAGGGATGGCAATGCGCGAAGCGCGGCAGCCGGGAGTTGAAAGCGCCGCTCAAAAGCGCAGCCGGAATGGCCTTGACGGTTCCGGTTCGGATTTGGACCGGAAGTTTTGGACGGCTTTGGCGCTGTTTGCTATTTTGGCGGCGCTGGTATGGTTCACCATGGGCGAGGGCGCGGTGCTCGTCTTTGGCAGGCCTGTGGAGATGAGGCTGGTTCCGCTTATCGTCATCGGCGGGTTGGCGTTGCGAACGGTTTTGGCCCGGCAGGCGGAGAAGATTCGCAGGGGGAAGAGCAGCTTGTAGCTGGCAGCTTGTAGCTCGTAGCTTCGGCATTGGCGGGGTGAGCGATTGCGGCTCGCGTTTGCAGGATGGAGCTAAAGGCTGATGGCTAAAAGCTAAAGGCTCGGGTTTAGAGGGCTGATGTAGCTCAGTTGGTAGAGCACTCCCTTGGTAAGGGAGAGGTCACCAGTTCAATCCTGGTCATCAGCTCCAGAAGTACAGTGAACAGTGGTCAGTGATCAGTGGTCAGTTGGAGCATCAACGGGCAGGGCGAATCGGCTTCCATCTGCAAGGAGAAACTGATCACTGACAACTGACCACTGACAACTGTTGTTGGGCGGGAGTAACTCAGTGGTAGAGTCACAGCCTTCCAAGCTGTTGGTCGCGGGTTCGAGCCCCGTCTCCCGCTCCAGAGATCAGCTAGCAGCCAGGAGCTAGTAGCCGGTAGCTACGGAAGTGACGAATTAGGTCCATGTGGCTGACACGAGCAGGAAAAAGCTGAAGGCTGAGGGCTAAGGGCTGAGTTGAGGGTTGCGAAGGATGTTTGAGCAGGCGGCGATTGCGGTGCGGGACGAGCAGGGTTATGCGCGGGTTCATGCGCTGATCGACGCGGCGTTTGACGCGCGCGACGTGGAAGTCTTCCTGAACCGGGTGAAAAAGGCCAAGCTGAGGGTCCGCGATTTTGAAGGCATTCTGCAGCGCGGGTTGCTGGGCAAGGAAGCGATCGGGCTCTACAAGGCGCTGCCGGTTTCGGACCAGGCGCTGACCCGCGAGCGCTATTTGAGGCTTGTGGAAGCGGTGCCTCTGGAGCTGCGGCAGAGATACTTGAGGGTGTACGCGTATTACTGAGTGAAGCGAGTTGTCAGTGGTCAGTGATCAGTGGTCAGTCGGGGCTGAGGCGGATGAAATGTAACGGCTTGATTGAGCAGGATGGAACTGAGCACTGACAACTGATCACTGACAACTGGTTTTGGGGCTGGAGCGGAATGTTGGCGCCCCGAGGAGAAACGGGCAG
>CAWHUK010000029.1:0-16333 GCA_963832535.1 uncultured Acidobacteriota bacterium | reverse complement strand
TACATCC
Organism: uncultured Acidobacteriota bacterium; assembly: GCA_963832535.1. GTDB lineage: Bacteria > Acidobacteriota > Terriglobia > Terriglobales > Acidobacteriaceae > Telmatobacter. The sequence continues at coordinate 16,326 of CAWHUK010000029.1, read as the reverse complement.
TTGTGGCGCGCGTGGCCGGGATAGACGATTACGGGCGGCTGCACCAGAATGAGCTGTCGCGGCTGCCGGGGGTGACGCGGCTGGAGACCACCTTCACGATGCGCGACGTGCTGGAAGAAAAGAACGGCTAAGGCACTCAAAAGGAACGTCGGTTTGTCCGGTTTCAGAGATTGTGAAGGCCCAGGCGCGCGAAGCGCGCAGGCTCGTCACGGCGGAGCCGTAGTGCGAGAAGAGCGCCAATCAGCGCCGCGAGTGGGATCAGCGCCGGTAGCACAATCGCCAGCGTGCGAGATGCCCCCGTCAAGACATCGAAGTGGATAAACGCGAGCACCACGATGACAACGAAGGCAATGCCGGCGATGACCGGCGCAACAATGGACCTCAGCGTGCCGTACGCAAGCGTCGGGTTCCGCAGAAAGAATGCAGGCACGGCAAAGGAAACGAGCGCCATCAGCAGGATCACGCCCAAAGTTCCAACGTTGGTGAGCCACGAGAACAGGGTCAACACTGGATCGCCGCCTGCCGCCGCAAAGATAAACACAACGGTTGCCGCCAGGAGCGTCTGCAGGACGGAACCGATATGAGGACTCTGGTGAACAGCATGGGTCTTGCCCAGGCGGCTGGGCAGCAATCCATCGCGGCCCATGGCGTAAAAGTACCGTGCCACCGAATTGTGGAAGGCCAGCAAGCCGGCAAATACGCTGGTGACAAAAAGAATCCGCAAAAGCGTGGTCAGCCATCCGCCCACATATTGATTGGAGAGATCGAACAGCAGATGGGTGGGATCGGGTAACCCGCGGATTGTACTCACCACCTTGGCAGCGCCAATGCCGGTGACGACGCACCAACTCGACAACGCGTAGAAGCCGCCAATCAAGAGCACGGAGAAATAAGTGGCGAGCGGAACCGTCCGTTCGGGATTTTTTGCTTCTTCCGCATAGATGGTCGTCGCTTCGAAGCCAATGAAGGCGGCAAAACAAAACAGCAAACCGATGGAGGGCGAACCGCTGGCAAAGGCGTGCGGCGTGAAGGAGGTGCCGCTGATGCCGGCGGCGCCGCCGAACCTGAGAATTGCCGTATCCAGGATCAACACCCCAACGTATTCCCCAACCACCAGCGCACCCAGAACTTTCGCGGACAGGTCAATCTGGCGATAGCCGAGCACGGCGATAATCGCCATGGCCATATAGGCATACAGCCACCAGGGAAGATTTATGCCGAACAAACTTTCGAGCAAGCCGCTGCTGGCGGCTCCGAACATGCCATAAATGCCAATCTGCATGGTGTTGTAGGCCACAATGGCGATAATGGCGGCCGCCCCCCCAACGGTGCCGCCAAGGCCGCGCGTCGTAAACGCATAGAAGGCGCCGGCGTTTGTGACGTAGCGCGCCATGCTCGTGTAACCGGCCGAGAAGATCACAAGGACTGCCAACACGGTGAGAAAGGTGGCGGGAATCCCGGCGCCGTTGCCGAGCAGCATGGCGACTGGCACGCCGCCAGCCATGGCGATCAGCGGGCCTGCAGCCGAGACCACGAAGAAGGTGATGAAACCCACTCCCAGCACACCGCGCCGCAGTTCGCCGCTTTCCCTACTGAGCATAGGCAAAGCGGACTCGGTTGCAATTTCTCCCATCCTGTTTTCCCCGTTTCCCGACCACATGGAACATCACGAGTGGACGAATTATGATCGCACCGTGTGCCCGGCAGTGGGACCGCGGAATGCATTTGCGAGCGCGGGAGCCGGCATAAACCTCATGCGGCACGCTAGTTTTCTCGGCGGGTGCAGCTGTGCGCTAGCCAGTCTTATACACTATCGCAAGTAATCGTAGCAACAATTCGCGAATCGGAGACGGCCGGCATGAAGAAACCAAAACCGTTTATCCCAGTGGGGCAACTTGCGAAAGCCTTCTCGCCGGACAGCTTTGCGCTGCATTTAAGTGATGATCTTGCTGGAAAGCGGATAAATCTTCACTTCGAGGACGGGGAGTTCGCCGAATGCAGCTTCGAGACCATGAGCAAGCTGGTGTGGAAGCCCGCTTCCGGCGCAAAGAGCTCGCAAGCAACAGAGGAAACCTGCACAGTCACCAGAGTGCGCAAGGCAATCTATTTTGTCGATTTCGTCAAACACCTGGAACGAGCAACCGCCGTCAGCCTGGTACTGGATTTGACCCGCGGCATTTTTACCGCTGTGGAGGGCCGCTTACCGGAAAAGAAAGAAGCCCGGCAAGACCTGCTGCGCCGAGTCGATGACGGCCGTGAACTGACAGACGTGGCCGTGACTTTCCGTCACGGCGCAATCGACAGCTCTTTTGGGCCTCGAACTCCACGCCATTCCGCGACTGAAGAATTGGTGGGCAAGCGTATCGAATATACTTACAGCCCCACGGAACGCTACGAACATATTTACCTCAACGGAAGTTTCTACACATGGCACTGTCTGCTCGGTGTGGAGGAGGGGCTGGCCGACACCGACTATTGCCATAGCTACAAACTGGCTCGTAATTTGTACCTTTTTGTCTGGCGGGAAAAGATCGTCCCCACTCTCGGCATTGTGGTGCTGGACCTGAATGCGATGAGAACCACGGGAAAGATCTTCGGTTACGAGGGCAACAACTTCAGGAAGGTAGTTAATTTCAGAATCGGCGCCAGGGCGCGCCTCGAGAACATTACCCCGCCGCAGGACAGACGGCGCAAGGCGCTGCATTTGTGACGGCTGCTCTCTCTTTACGAATTGCTCCTTGTTTACCTGCATCATGCACGGGAGTTTCGACTATGCGCCCGGAACCTTGCCGCAAAGGCAGAACTAGCACCTCAGCTAGGTTTGGTTCCTGAAGGAGTCGTTGGCGGGCTCCCAGGGTTTGTCCAGCTCCCCGGCCAGCCACGACTCGCCGCGCCGGTAGAGCTCTTCGACGGCCGGTCCGCGCCAGCCGTGAGGCATGCCGGGGCGCACGCTGAAGCCGATCTTCTCCTGGAGATAAGCCAAGGCAGCGTATTCGGCGGGGAACTTGTTGTAGAGCTGCTCGTCGATACGCAGCTTCTCGCCGAGAATGACCGGATCGATGCGCGATTTGTCGAAGATTGTTTCGCGCAGGACGAGGCCCCAGCGGCCGTCGCGCCTTTCCCAGAAGTCGTAGTGGCGGGCTAGGCAGCTTACGTCGCAGAGCACGCCGTCGACCCGGTCACGCTGCTGAATCTCCATTTTGGTTTGCGAGATGGCGCGGGCTCCGTTGACCTTGACCGCAGTACCGCCGAGCAGATGCAGGATGCTTCCGCCCCGCTCCATCAAGTCACGGCTGCCGGCGATGAATTCTTCGAAACCCGCCTGTTTCCAGGAGGCGGTCATGCGACCGTCTGGATGCCAGACTTTGCGGAACTCATCCCAGCGCGCCGTGTCGCGCCAGACGACCCAGTTTTCAATGAGCTCCCGGATGATGGCCCGGTCCTGTCTGTACTGATCTTCCATGCGCGATTCCTTCTGGTGGATGCAGCAACCGCCTCCACGTCCTTATCACGGCTGCTCCTTCTTTACGAACTGTTCCTCGATTAGCTTGGGCCGCCAGTCAACTCGGTCAGCAGCTCAGTGAACACCGCGTCGAAGCGGTCGATATCTTCCTCGGTGGTGCAGGCAGAAACCAACGTCATATTGTGAAAGGGCGTCAGCAGGATGGCGCGATTCAGGAAATAAAGATGGATCAATGTCTCGATTTTGTCGTTGCGGGCAGCGGCCGCCTCGCTGCCATTGCGCGGCGGCGTAGGACGATAAAGATACTCGACCCGTGAGCCGACACGCGAGACGTGCCAGGGTAAGCGGAACTCCCGAATGCGCCGCCCAATCAGATCTTCAAGTTTCGCCGCCAGGCCATTCATACGCTCATACGCCTTCTCGCTCATTACCTCTTCCAGAGTCGTCCGAATGGCCCGCATAGTAAGAGCATTCGCTGCCAATGTCCCGCCGAACCCGTAGTGATTGATTCCCGGGCCGCTAGTCAGCGCTTCCACCGCCTTGCGGATCGCTTCACTCATTCCGTAGACGGCGCTGGGAATGCCCGCGGACCACACCTTGCCGATGACGATCATGTCCGGATCGAGCCCATACAGAGCGGTGCAGCCGCCCGGGCCGGCACATATCGTGTGGGTCTCGTCGATAATCAGCACGGTCCCCGTCTCTCGTGTCAGGCGCCGCAGAGCTTCGTGGAAGCCTGGGGCCGCGGGCACCATTCCGATATTGGTCATCATCGGCTCGGCCAGCACGGCGGCAACGTCACGCTGCTCCAAAGCCAAAGCCAGAGCGCCAACATCGTTGAACTCGATCAGCTTGGTCGTATCCTCGAAAGCGACGCCGTTCGGACTGATCCCATATTGGGGGACCATCTCACCCTCTTTGAGTTCAACCTGCGTCTCATCTACCGAGCCATGGTACTTTCCGTTAAACACAAGAACTTTGTCGCGCCCGGTGACCATTCGCGCCATGCGCAGAGCAAACCGGTTGGCGTCAGTGGCAGAAACTGCGACCTGCCAGCAAGGTAGTTTGAAGCGCCGTGTCAGTTCCTCGCCTACATAAATGGCGTCTTCGGTGGGCAGCATATACGTGGCGCCTTGAGACACGATCATTTCGGCAATAGCGCCGGCCACAGCCGGGTTGGCGTGGCCGAACAGCGCGGCCGAGTCCCCCATGCAGAAATCGATGTAGCGATTGCCATCCACGTCGAGCAGGCTGGCGTTCCTGGCCTCTGCGGCGAATATCGGATAGGGGCCGGCCCACTGACTCATCCAATGCAAAGGAACTCCGTGCATCAGGTGGCGGCGGGCGCGCTCATGCAGGGCTCCCGATTTCGGATGCGTCGCGCGGAACCTGGCCTCCTCGCGTCCCTGGAGCAGGCGAATGCGTGCTGGGTCAATCCCGTGAGAAGCCGTTTGTTGAGCCGATAATGCCATTGCTTCCACCTCTTTCATTGGCGGGTGGCCCGGTTGCCGTTCGGCACCGCAAAAAGCATCCCGGAGGGATGCTGGAAATTAGCCCAGGATGGAATGCGCCGTCCGCTCGGCGGACGGCGGATAAAATCCTGGGAAAAGGCGCAAGACAATTCCTCAAGCCCCGGTAGGGGCGACGGAACCGTGTCACATTTGGATTATGCAATCCGAGTTCTAACGCAGTCACTTTAGTCACTTTGCCCCTGAGGGAACATTTCCATCAAGCTGACCCACTACCCTTTTTCGCCCCTCCCCGACATCCGGGGTGATTCGTTGTACTCTTCCCAACCATGCCACGAGGACTGATCCGCTATCAACACACGGGGAACTTCCGTCTTCTCACCTGGTTGGTTCATTGCTTTCATTATCCCTGTGCGGCCCGGGCCATCCGCCGATCCGTGAACCTTCAAGAAGCTATCCTGTATTCTCACCAGCTATGCAGCCACTCGGCATCGCGCCCGATACGAACCGGCGCGTGGAAGAGCTCGCTCAGCCGCGCCTCGGTCAGCAACTCTTCCCGCGGGCCGTCGGCTACGATGCGCCCGTCGCGCATGAGGATAATGCGCTCGATCTCCGGCAGAATGTCCCCCAGGTGATGCGTCACCATGACCAGCCCCGTACCTTCGCGGGCAAGCCCGCGCAGCGTTTCGCCGAGCTCCCGCTGCGCCGCCAGATCGAGCGCGTTGGAGGGCTCGTCGAACAAGATTTGCCGTGGCCGGTGCACCAGCGCCCGCGCGATGAGAATCCGCCGCCTCTCGCCTGCCGACATGGCGCCCACCAGCCGCGCGGCAAGGTGCGCCGCTTCCATCCGCTCCAGCGCCTCACACGCACGCGCGCGCATTTCTTTGGTCACATGCAGATTCGGCCACAGCGTCGACGCCGAGAAGAAGCCCGCAATCACCGCGTCTAGGCCGCAGGTGACGGCCGTTCGTTCGCCCGGCAGTTCGCTTCCCATAGGCCCCGCGCTCACCACGCCAAAATGCCGCCGCAGCTCAGTCAAATCCCAGCGCTCGCGCCCGAAGATCCGCACCCGCATTCCCGGCCGGACGATGGGATAGAGCTGGCACGTCATGGCCAGGATCAGCGTGGACTTCCCGCATCCGTTCGGTCCCAGGATCGCTACGTGCTCCCCGGTGCGAATGCTCAGGTTCACGTTGTGCAGAACGACGCGATCACCCCGCGCGATATTTACATTACGCAATTCGAGAAAATTTTCCGGCTCTGGATTTCCCGTCACAGCCCCCTCGCTCAAGTGGTGTGTCAGTTTTGACCCGTCTTGAAAGGGCACGAGTTTACTCGTGCCGTAAAGACCGCAAAATGAATGCGGGCTTTAGCCCCTGAGGGACGAATTCCCCCCTCCCTCGCTGCCGATCCGCTGGCTCACCCTTCGTCTGCTAGATTAAATGGGTTAAGCCATGAACGACCTTTCGTCTTTTCTCATCCCTCGCGGCTTCCGCTTTGCCGCCGCCAAGGCCGGCCTGAAGGCCAGCGGACGCCCTGACTTCGCCCTCATCGTCGCGGATGCGCCGGCCAGCGCTGCCGCTGCCTTTACCGCGAACCGGGTCATCGCCGCGCCCCTCATTGTTGACAAGGAGCATCTCAACGCCACCGGTGGCCGCGTGCGCGTTGTTGCCATCAACGCCGGAAACGCCAACTGTGCCGCGGGCAAGCCCGGCCTCAGAGCAGCCCGCGCGACGTGCGAAGCGGCCGCGCTCATTTTCGGTTGCCGCACGGAAGAGGTTTTTCCATCGTCGACAGGGATCATCGGTGTGCCGCTGCCCGCCGAAAAGCTGATTACCGTGCTGCCCGAGGTTGCCGCGTCGCTCGGCGCCGAACACAGCCACTTCCATCAGGCTGCCCAGGCCATCCTGACCACCGATACCGTGGAAAAGATCGCCTCCGCCCGCCTCGATCTGACCGGCCGCGATGGCGCCCTGCGCGAGGTCCGCATAGCCGCCTTCGGCAAAGGCGCCGGCATGCTCTATCCCCAGCTCGTGCCCCACGCGACGATGTTGATTTACATTCTCACCGACGCCTCCATCGAGCCGGCAGATCTGAACGCCTATCTCCGTCCCGCCATCGAGGTCAGCTTCAACCGCATCTCTGTGGACGGAGATACCTCGACCAATGACACCGTTTTGCTGATGGCCTCCGGCGCAAGCGGCGTGTCAATTGGCGCGGGCGATGCGGAATTTGCCGCCGCGCTCACCGAGGTCTGTACTTCGCTAGCGCACCAAGTGGTGGCCGACGGCGAGGGCATATCGCATGTAGTTGAACTGCGTATCGACGGCGCGGTCAGCGACGCCGACGCTTTGCGCGTGGCCAAAGCCATCGCGCACTCGCCGCTTGTCAAAACCGCGTGGGCGGGCTGCGACCCCAACTGGGGCCGCCTTGCTGCCGCCATCGGCTACTCCGGCGCCGAGATCGATCCCAACCGCTTTGACATAAGCTTCGGCGAGCTGCCCATCTGCCGCGGCGGCGGCCGAGCACTCGAGTACGACGAGACCGCCGCCCACGCCTACATCAGCCAGCGCGAGTTCTTCGATCGCGATCCAGCTCCACCAGGGCAGTGGCTCCTGCGTCTTCTGGACGACCGACCTGACTCACGAGTACATCCGCATCAATGCAGACTACTCGACTTGATTTGCCGGGTGGTTGGCGGCTTCGAGCCAGCAAGCGATCGCCGGCTTTACCATGTCCAATCCGCGTCTGCCTCGTTGGCGAACTCAGGCCAGACCAGTCTGTCATCGCCAGACGCCGCGAGCTTCCTGCTGGCCTCAGCCCATCCCGCGCGTGGAGCGGGCTTGGGCCGGCGCACAAGCAACGTATTGCCTGCGACCAGAATCTCAGCCTGATCCACAAGGCCCGCCTGCTCCAGCAGGGGCTCCGGAATCAAAATCCATCGCGAGTTTCCCAGACGCCGGATGGTTGTGAGCATTGCAGCTCCCATTTAATAACGCTACAACGAAAGAGGGTTATTTGGAACAGGTAGGGACTACAAGTAAGTATCCTCCGGCCAGAAGGAGATTTCTGTCCGGAAGTTCTATCTGCTTGACGGAGACGAGAGGGAGTCTTAAGCAGGATGGCTCCGCCAGATTCCAGCTCAATTATTTCGCCCGCGGGTGCGTGCGATCGTAAACCGCGGTCAACTGCGCGGTGGTCAACTGTGTGTAGCGCTGCGTCGTCGATAGCCGCTCGTGGCCCAGCAGCTCCTGAATCGCGCGCAGGTCCGCGCCTTCCTCGAGGAAATGCGTGCCGAATGCATGGCGGAGCGTGTGCGGATGCACGTCTGCCGAAAGCCCGCGCAGGATGGCGATGCGCTTGACGATGCGGCCCACGCTGCGCGTGGTCAGCCGCGCCTGACCGCCTTTGTCCAGGCCACGCAACTGCAGATTCACAAACAGTGCCGGAGTCTCAGGCTGCTTTTTGCCATCGGCCGCAGCCAGCAGCGCCGAGCGCTCGGCAAGGTACGCGCGCAGCGCCTCGGCAGCCGCGTCGCCCAGCGGCACGTAGCGCTGCTTCTGCCCTTTGCCGCGCACCAAAATCGCCTCGTTGGCCCAGTGAATGTCGCCGAGATTCAATCCGGTCAGCTCCGCGTTGCGAATGCCGCAGCCGTAGAGCATTTCCAGAATCGCCTTGTCGCGCGCGGGCCAGCTTGCCGCGTCGCCGCGCACCGAGTCCACCACGCGATTCATCTGCTCGATTGAAGGCACGCGCGGCAAATGTTTGGGCAGGCGCGGCGTGGCGACGAGCGAGGCCGCGTTCTGTTCAATGTGCCCCGTGCGCGCCAGCCACTTGAACCAGCTTCGGATCGCCGCCAGCGCCCGCGCCGCCGAGGCCTTCGACAGTCCGCGATCGTACAACGTGCTCAGGTAAGCGCGAATATGGGTATGTTCGATGCGTTCGATGCTTAAGCCCTCCGCCGCGGCGTCCGGCTCGTCTCCGCGCCCCGCCAGCCACGCAGCAAATCCGCGCAGCTCGCGCTGGTAGGCGCGCAAGGTGTGCGTCGATGCGCCGCGCTCATTTGCCAGAATGTGCAGATAAGCTTCCACCAGCGCGGCGGTGGAGGAAGCAACCGCCGGTGCAGCCGTGGCGCTCATGAGGTTTCCTCGTCTGGGACTTTTTGCACAACCAGACGCGGGCCCGGAGCAGCATCTGAGCCGGGCTCAGCTGGCCGCCGCACCGCGCGTGGGTGGTGCTCCCGGTGTACGGCCTTCAACCGGCCCAGCGCCAGGTGCGTGTACACCTGCGTTGTGGAGATGTCGGCGTGGCCCAGCATCAACTGCACGCTGCGCAAATCGGCGCCGTGTTCCACCATGTGGGTGGCGCAACTGTGGCGCAATCCATGCGGACTTGTGGAATGGTTCGAAGTCTTTACCAGGCTCCAGATCCATTGCCGTGTCAGCGGCATGCCGCGCAGCGAAAGAAACAGCCGCGCCCCGTCTTGCCGTTGCGAGGCAGCCCGCGAAGAATTTTGTCTCGCCGCACCGCTCTTTCGCGACGAGCTGATGCGGTCCAGGTGCGGCCGTCCTTCGCGCAAGTACTCCTCCAAAGCCAGTAGCGCGGTGCGCCCCAGCGGCACAATCCGCTCCTTGTCGCCCTTGCCGCGCACCTGCACGCGCCCCAGGTCGAGTGCAAGATCGCTGGTAGCCAGCGACGTGACCTCTGAGACGCGCAGTCCGCCCGCGTACAGCAACTCCAGGATGGCGCGGTCGCGCAGCGCCGTGGCCTTGGCCTGCGGATGCGAAGCCGCCATCGCCGCCCGCTCCAGCATCTCCGTCACCTCCGGCTCGGCCAGCGACTTCGGCAGCACCTTCCATGCTTTCGGTGATTCGATGTTGACCGTGGGATCGTGATGGATGCGCCTATCGAGCAGCAGCCACTTGTAAAAGCCGCGCAGGCAACTCAACTTGCGCGCCGACGAGCGCGAATCGATGCCGTGGCTCCGCAAATGCTCGAGTAATCCGGCCACATCGGCCTCGACCGCCGTGAGCAGCACGCCATTGCGGCTCTCGAGAAACTCCGCGAAGATGCGCAAGTCGCTAAGATAGGCTTCGCAGGTAAGCGGGCGCAGCCCCTTTTCGACGCGCAGATATGCCTCGTAATCCTTCAGAATCGCAAGATTGTTCCTGGCGCCCACACATCCGATTATCCGCGTCTTGAAGGAGCGTCCGCGGCCGCGCGGCAGGTTACCGTACCACGTTCATTACGGGATCAACATGGGCAATACGACTGGCGGGCGCGCGATCGCCCGCCGGTGTAAGATGCAGCAATCATTTCAGAAAACGTCAGTATCCCGGAGGCGGCGGAGGCGGCCCGCCACGGAAAGTCTGATTGTATCCGGGTATCGGCCGGGTGCCCCGGGTCTCAGGAAGCAAACTCACCACGAACAGGGGTGCCTCAGGTCCCTCGCCTTTCGGGACCTGGGAAAGCACGAACTTGAAGTGCCTCCCAACGTGGTCAGGCCTGGTTATCAGATCCCGACTTTGAAACCTGGGACAGCATACCGCAGGTAACACCAGCGTGCATCTTGCCGATACAATGGATGACCGAGGCGCCTCATCCTTATCCAGCGCGGCGAAACGCGGCGTAGGATCGAAGGAAAACGCGAAGCGCCGGGAGGACGACCATGGCGGGCAAGAGCAAGAAGAACCACAGTCACGCTGAAGAGGACGGAAACCACGCTGGAAATGCCCTTCATACCAACCACGCCGAACCGTTGCGCATCGGCAAAGACTGCAGCTACGACCGCGAAATGCGTCGCTTGCAGATCGAGCTGGTCAAACTGCAGGAGTGGATCAAGCACAAGGGCCTGCGCCTCGTAGTCCTGTTCGAGGGCCGCGACGCGGCGGGCAAGGGCGGCGCCATCAAGCGCATCGCCGAGTCGCTGAACCCGCGCGTGTGCCGCATCGCCGCGCTGGCCACGCCCACTGAGCGCGAAAAGACGCAATGGTACTTCCAGCGCTACGTGGCGCACCTGCCGGCGGCCGGCGAGATGGTTCTCTTCGACCGCAGTTGGTACAACCGCGCCGGTGTCGAGCGCGTAATGGGCTTTTGCACCGATCGCGAGTATACCGAATTCATGCAGAGCTGCCCGGAGTTCGAGCGCATGTTGGTCCGCTCCGGCATCATCCTCATCAAATACTGGTTCAGCGTGAGCGACGAGGAGCAGGAGCGCCGCTTCCAGGACCGCATGAATACGCCCACCAAGCGCTGGAAGCTGAGCCCCATGGATCTCGAATCGCGCAAGCACTGGGCCGATTATTCGCGCGCCAAGGACGAGATGTTCGCGGTGACCGACACCAAGCAGGTTCCGTGGTACGTGGTCAACGCCGAGGACAAGAAATCGGCGCGGCTGAACGTCATCCATCACCTGCTCTCGATGATTCCGTACCATGACCTGACGCCCGAGCCGCTGAACCTGCCGAAGCTCGAAAAATCGAAATACGTGCGGCCGCCCATCCACGAGCAGAACTTTCATTCCGGAAGTTTATCGGTAGAGCGTGGCGGGGACCAATGCCCCGCTACGCTCTCTGCGCGGGCGATTGTTGTTATTGTGGCCGTTCGGCGTCGTGGTCGTGGTCGTGGTGCTCACCATGGCGATAAGCGTCGTTGTAGCCGTCACGAAATCCGTCGCGATAGTCGTCTCGCAGCCAGCCTTTCACTGGGGGATGACGGAACCTTCCATGGTGGTCGGCGTCAGGGGCACGACCGTTGCGCATGTCTTCGTGTGCGGCCTCTATACCATCCTGATGTCCCTGCTCGCGAGCGGCTCGACGATCTTGGTCGCGATCGTCGCCATTGGGAAGAGCCATCGACGCGCCCGGCAGCGGCTGGGCGTGTGCGGAACTCAAAGGCCCGTAGCTCCCGATCGTCAATGGAAGAACGAGAACACTGAGAAGCGTGGTTGTTTGTCTTCGCATTAAAAACCTCCGTTGAGCGCCTCGGCCTCAGCAGCCATCGTACCCGGCGTATCTCAATTGGAGCGCAGAAGCTGGGAATACGTTGCCCTGTCCAATGAACTTCACGGGCGTGCGCGGTCAAACCTCTGATTTGTCGTCGATTCCAGCAATGAAACAGTCTTTTACCCGCCTGGCCCTCACACTGCCTGTCGTGTCGGGGGCCAATGCCGGTGGAACGGCATCCATCGACTGGCGCTACTTGGTTCTTCCCGCGGTGACCATGGGCGCTTCGCTGGCGGCCATTCTCACGCGCATGGTGCGCACGGCCATGCCCGACGGAGCTCGGCCAGGACCAGATCCGCACCGCGCGCCAAAAGCTTGAGCGAGACGGCCGTCGTCTGGCGCCACGCGCTGCCAAACGCGCTGGTGCCCATCGTCACCGTCATTGGACTGCAATTCGGTGCGCTGCTAACCGGCGCCATCGTTACCGAGACCGTGCCTATGTTGCTTGTCGACGCAAGGAACGGTAAGCCCATCAGAAATGAATGCGTCAACGTGTGGACTGGGACAGAGCGCGACAGGCACTTGATCGCGGTCGAGTTGATCCTGTTCGTAAGATCGGCAACTTTTTTGGAGAATATGAGACGGTAAAGGCCCGTATCACCGGCAATCCGGAAGTTACCCCTCCCTAAGCCGGGGTGAGCCGGATGATTTCCGCCTCCAGCTTCCTATCCGCGCCCACCGTCAGCAGCCCCACCGTGACCGGCAACTGGAAGCGGCGCGGTCCGCAAGATCCGGGGTTGAAGTAGAGCACTCCCTTTTTCGTATAGAAGTTCGGCACGTGTGTGTGCCCGTGGAGCACGGCGGCAAACTTCCCCGCAGCCGGGTCCAGGTGCAGCGTCTTCAGGTCGTGGAGCATATATATGTAGCTGCCCTCGATGAGGAGTACATCGGTCTCAGGCAGTTTGGCGCAGGCGCCCTCGCGGTCCACGTTGCCGCGGATGGCGGTGACGGGAGCAATCTTTGCAAGTTCATCGAGGATGAAGGGTTTGCCAACGTCGCCCAGGTGCAGAATCCGCTCCACGCCCTTCAGGGCCTTCGCAACCTCTGGCCGCAGCAGTCCGTGCGTATCGCTCACCACCCCGACTTTCATCGAAGAACTCCGCGATTCAAATTCGGTGGGCATCTTTTACAGAAAATTATGGGACAGTGGCACAAGAATGATTGTATGCAAAACTATCGTCAGGCCATGTGCGCGCTCCTGTTTTTCGGGCGCAATCCCGCATTTCGTCGCGGGTGCCCCTTCAATCTGTCAGTCCATTCTGAACGGTCGGGCAGATCCCTGACATTTTGGACCGGGCACATACCTGTGAACGGCCGCCCCCTACCTCTTAAAAATCACACGCCAATTTTCAAGAGAAATTACTCTAAGCCATTTGAGCTGAGCAAGATACAAAAATGACCTGTTATCGCAATGGTAAACACAGGGCCTCTAAAACGCCTCTTTTTTTGCGATTTTTCGTGGATTTGACGTCGTTTGTGAAGAGTATTTTAGGCGGGCGGGGGTTTGTGCTTGGCGGGCGCTACTCTAAGATTGCTTCCAACCATCCTTCATTCAAGCAGCTAAAGTAAGGCAAGAGAGTGAAACAGGGGCCCAAACATTGCAGGAATTATCCCGAAGCAACGAAGGACACGCTCGAACAAACTGGCGGCACGCGGTCGCAGCCTATACTGAACCGCGTGTGCTGCGGGTGCTTGCGCTCGGATTCTCCAGTGGCTTGCCGCTCCTGCTGACTTACTCAACTCTTTCAGCGTGGCTTGCGACAGCCGGCGTGCGGCGCGCCGCGATCGGCGCCTTCGCCCTGGTTGGCACGCCCTACGCATTCAAGTTTCTGTGGTCGCCGCTGATGGATCGCGTACCTCCGCCACTGCCTTTGGGACGGCGGCGCGGTTGGGGAATCACCATCCAGATCCTTCTGATCGGCGCAATTCTCGGTCTGGGATTGTGCAATCCAAAGCACAACTTGCCTCTGATGGCCGCCTTGGCGGTACTTGTCGCATTTCTTATCCGCGAGCCAGGATATCGTGATCGATGCCTGGCGGGTGGAGAGCATGAATAGCGATCAGCAGGCTCCCGGAGCAGCCATGATCCAGGCCGGCTACCGGATCGGCATGCTGGTTTCCGGGGCAGGCGGCCTGTTGATCGCAGCGTACGCAGGGTGGTTCGCGGCCTATGCCACAATGGCTGCGCTTGCTCGGTATAGGACTGCTGGTGTTTTTGCTAGGGCCCGAACCGAAGGCTCCGGCGGAGACTTCCTATGCTGCGAGATCGGGATGGCATGCGATTCGCCACGCGTTTTCGACCGCCGTGATCGGTCCCTTTCGCGATTTCATGCGTCGGCCGCTTTGGCCCGTTATCCTGATCGCCATTTTCGGATACAAGCTGGGCGAGGCAATGGCGGGAGTGATGTCAACGCCGCTTTATATATCGGTGGGATTTTCGCTTCCTGAGATCGCCGCCGTTTCGAAACTATTCGGATTCTTCTCGATAGTGGCAGGGGTTCTATTAGGCGGTGTAGTGACGACCAGGTTCGGAATCCGGCGCTCGCTGATTCTTTGTGGCATTTTGCAGGCAATCGGGAACCTGTTTTTTGTCTTGCAGGCTGTAGGCGGGCATCGTATCGGCTACCTTGCTTTATGTGTCACTGCCGAAAATATCACGGGCGGAATGGCCGGGACAGCGCTGGTGACCTACCTTTCGAGTCTATGCTCGCGCGCTTTTACGGCCACTCAGTACGCGCTGCTTTCCTCGCTTGCTTTGCTCGGCCGCACCGTGGTGGCCTCCTCAGGAGGAGTGTTGTCGGAGAAGTTCGGCTGGGTACGGTTCTTCCTGCTTACCAGCGTCGTCGCATTGCCGGCCATCATTCTGTTCCTCTGGGTCGGACCGCACGACGATTTACCTGGCGATTCCATCGCACTCATCGAAGAACACAGCGACATGGGCGGGGGGATGGGGTCTAAGCGAACATGAGGGTTAATTCACGCAGACTTTTGCTGATTTTCGCGCTGGCAGTTCCGGCATTGGCAGCCGCACAGGCGGGCTGGCCTGCGCCCGGCGGTTCCGAAAACATGCAGGCCGAGGCGGAGCAGATTTTTGCCTTGGCCAACCAGGCTCGCGCACAGACCGGAGTGGGGCGCTTGCAGTGGGATCCGGCGCTGGCGGCGGCCGCGCTCGAACATTGCCTGCGCATGGCCGCCGAAGGCCCTATCGCCCACCGTTATGGCGGCGAGCCGGATGTAAGCGGACGGGCGGCGCAGGCCGGCGCGCACTTCAGCGTGATTGAAGAGAACGTGGCCATTGGGCCGTCGGCTGGAGCTATTCACGAGGAGTGGATGCACTCGCCGGGCCATCGCTCGAACCTGTTGAGCCCCGATGTGGACCATGTGGGCGTAGCCGTTGTGGCTGCCCGTGGCGAACTTTACGCAGTAGCCGATTACAGCCGCGCCGTGCAGAAATTGAGCGTGGCGCAAGTGGAGGCTCGCGTGGCCGCGCTGATTCGCGTCAGCGGCGTGGCGATTCTGGGCGACCCAAGCGTGGCGCGCGCGGCCTGCGCAACCGATGAAGGAATTCCACGAGCTGCAGGCGGGCCGATGCCGCGCTTCATCATGCGCTGGCAGGATGCGGACCTCACGCGCCTGCCGCAGGCACTGGTCCAGAAGCTGGCTACGGCCAATTATCGCCAGGCCGCGGTAGGCAGTTGCCCGGCGCAGCTCGACGAGCGCTCGTTTACGGCATACCGCGTGGCCGTGCTGCTCTATTGAAAGCGCGGAGCCGGCTCAACCAGGTCCCGGTGGTGCTTCCAAGCGTGGGCCGAGTTCACACGGCTGCCAGACAAAGAAATCTCAGTCGACGGCTGAGGTCGCAGTTTCCAGGGACGAGGGAACGCGCACGGAGGCCATTCCGGCGGCTGTCGCAGCCTGGATGCCGATCGCCGTGTCTTCAAAGACCAGACAGTCCTGAGGTGCGATGCCCAGGCGCGAAGCGGCAACGAGAAAAGCGTCAGGCGCGGGCTTGCCGCGCGCGTAGTCTTCAGAGCCGACGAGGAAATCGAAGCGGTCGAGAAGATGAAGGGTGGTGAGCGATTTGACGATGGATTCGCGCGTCCTGCCGGAGACGACGGCGAAGGGAAGCTTGCCGAACATTGCATCGATGTGTTCGAGGACTTCGGGGATCGCCTTGAGCGTTGGGAGGAGCTCGAAGTAGAAGTTCTCCTTGTGCTCAGCGACGATGGCGAGGGGCATGTCGAGATGGTTCATCCGATTGAGCGCGGTGATGATTTCATTGGGCGGCTTGCCGCCCCACGCATAGAAAAGCTCCTCGTCGAAGGCGCAACCCCACTCGCCCAGCGCCTTCTTCCAGGCGATGTAGTGGAGAGGCATGGAGTCGGCAATG
>CAWHUK010000028.1:0-14261 GCA_963832535.1 uncultured Acidobacteriota bacterium | reverse complement strand
AACGCGAAGACGCAGAACAAGGAGATGGCCGGACTGATTATTCCGGTCGTCATTTCGGTTCATGCTGACCGCACTTTCAGCTTTGTGACCAAGACACCCCCGGCGGCGGTTCTGCTGAAGAAGGCGGCGGGCATCGAGAAGGGATCGGGCACTCCGAATAAGGAAAAGAAGGGCAAGGTGACGGAGAAGCAGGTGCGCGAGATCGCCACGCAGAAGATGCCGGATTTGAACGCGGCGTCGATCGATGCGGCGGTGAAGAGCATCAAAGGCACGGCGCGATCGATGGGGATCGAAGTGGTGTAAGGCGCAAACGTCAAACAATATTGAAAAGCCGGTGCTTGTCGCCGGCTTTTTGCATTTATGTATTCGTGGGCTTTCTAGAGTATTTCTCCTATTGCTGTAGAGCTTCGCATCCTCTGGTGAGAACAGCGCAAGCAGTTCGGAGATGGCCTGATCGAGGGCCTGTTTGGTGCGCGCCTTGACCGTGCGCAGCAGTTACCGCTCTGGCGGTCATGGATGCTTGAAGACGATCGCTCTGAGAGTCCGTCGTTTTCCGCGGCTCACGAGGCAGCGATTCACAAACCCTTCCGTTATAAACTTGAGTTGTTATGGAAACGACAGGCTGCGGTACCGCAATTGTGACGCCGTTTAAGGCTGATGGATTGGTAGACGAGCCGGCGCTGTGGGCGCTGGTGAACTGGCAGATCGAGTCGGGTATCGACTTTCTGGTGGCGTGCGGGTCGACGGGCGAAGCGGCCACGCTGGACGAAGATGAGTGGTTGCACACGGTGGGGCTGGTGATCGATGCAGCCGCGCGGCGAGTTCCGGTGTGGGCCGGTTGTACGCACAATTCGACGCGTGTGCTGGTGCGGCAGGCGGCGCGGTTGCGGCGCGTGCCGGGCGTGGCGGCCGTGCTTTCGGCCAATCCGTATTACAACAAGCCCACTCAGGAGGGGCAGTTCCAGCACTTTCTGGCGCTGGCGCGCGAGGTCGACCCGCTGCCCGTGTGCCTGTACAACGTGCCGGGGCGCACAGCGGCGAATCTGGAGCCGGAGACGGTGGCGCGGCTTGCCGCGGCGGCCGCGAACATCCAGGCCATCAAGGAGGCGAGCGGCAAGCTGACGCAGTTTGCCGAGCTGTCGCACACCATGCCGCGCGGATTCAAGATTTTTTCCGGCGATGACAACCTGGCGCTGGCGGCGATTGCCGTGGGAGCGCACGGGCTGATCAGCGTGGCGTCAAATGAGGCGCCGGCCGAGGTGGCGCGGATGATTCGCGCGGCGCTCGACAACAACTGGGCCGAGGCGCGGGAGCTGGAGCGGCGCTATGCGCGTCTGTTCGAGGCCAACTTCTGGGAGTCGAATCCTGCGCCGGTAAAGACGGTGCTGAGCCTGATGGGGCGGTGCAGCGATCATCTGCGGTTGCCGCTCGTCCCTCCCACGGCGGCCACGCGCGCCAAGCTGGAGAGCCTGGCCGGCGAGTTGGGGCTGCTGAAGCATGCGCCTGCGCCAGTTGGCGTACGGTCCGAGATGTTCTGACGGCGTGCTTCAAGGACGGCGCGCGGGCTCAGTACACGGTCATCGCCTGGAGGTGCTTGATTCTGCACATTTTGGATGCTCCGTTAATGGCGGTGCTTGGTGGACGGCGGTCCGGCAACGAGCAATATTTCGGTTTGTGAAAAGTGGAATAACGGGCCCATGCGGGCGTCGTCTGAATGGGCGAAATCCGGCGGCCGGAAAATAACCTGACAATATGTGGAAAACTTTTTTGAATCCTCCCACAACTCCCTGAATCGTTTGGTGTCTAATCCTACCAACAGCAGATAGCTGACTCGAAAACGCCAATTCCTGCTGTTGTAAGTAAATTCAGGCGACAGCTCCGTGCGCGAGCGCGCCATGGAACGTTACATTAATTGCCCTGGTGTAGAGATCTCGTGCAAGGTCGCTTCTTGATAGAGTTCCTTCATGGGTTCGCTGCACTGGTGTGTTCCGTGTAGAGAAGCAGGTTTCCTCCGCCTACTCTGTGCTCGCTCGGTATAAGCCACGCAGACTCGCAGAAAGCGACGTGTCCCGTATGTCCCCCAAAATAAGCGATAAGCTCTTGAGGTTGACGCTGCTTCCGTTGACCGCTGCCTTGCTCGTGGCAACGGGCTGCAGCAGCGGCCTGACCGGCAGCGCAACGCAGTCCGGAGGCTCCGTGTTCGTAGTCGGCACGGACGCGCCATTGGCCTCAGTCGTTTCCTACCAGCAAGTGATCGATAGCATCGTGCTGACCAACAGCTCCACAAATACGACTTCGGGCAACCTGCTTGCTAGTCCGCCGGTTACTGTAGACTTTGCCCGCTACAACGGCCTGCAGGGCCTGATTGATATGACCGGTGTTCAACCAGGAACCTACGACGGCGTCACCATCACTCTGGGAACAGGGACGATCTACTACCTGAACACGAGCACCCCGCCGCCAACCATCTCCATGCAAACGGCAACGCTGACGACTTCGAGTGTCAGCTATACACTCAACCACACTCTTACCGTCAACGCCACGGGCGGAGTGCCCGTCGGCCTGCGCATCGACCTCGATCTAAGGCAGTCGATCCAGACGAGCGGCACACCGGCATCGTTCACCGGCACGGTGAATCCCACGTTTGATGTCTCCGCGGTTGCCCGCACTGACACCTGGGCTCACATCGATGAGTTCATCGGTTCGGTCACCACTCTGCCCAGCGGCGGGGCCAGCGCAACGGAACCCAATTCGTTCGTGATCACCGGCCCGCACGGGGAACCGTTCACCATCAACACAACATCCTCAACGGATTGGGATGGCGGTGCGACGCTGGCAAGCTTGAACTCTACCAGTATCGTTGCAGTCGCAGGCCAGTTCGACCCCGCAGCCCAAACGCTGGATGCGGACGAAGTGGCCCTCATCTCTGACACGGGCTTCTACGCAGGCGGCCTCGTCACCTACGTGACGCCTTCCACGGGCGCAGCCACCAACATGCAATTCTATGTCCGCGGTACATTGCCGTCTGGGAACTCCAATGTTCCCTTGGGCGGTCTCGCTTCGGTCAACATCACCGGCAACGAAAACTACGGCATCTACTGGATGCACAATTCCTTCACCGACCTCCTCTTCAACGCCGACGCGCTGACGCCCGGCCAGGAGATCACGGTGGGCGGACCCGATCCTACGACAAGTCCCTTTGATGTGAAACGCATCCACCTGCACAACTGGGGCTATATCGGCACCATCGTGGCGGGCACCCCGAGCCCGGCGGCGAACGCCGTTGGCACCAACGGTTCCTTCACCATGACGGTGAATGGTTTCGCAGGGCAGGTCATTCCGACCAACGTCACGGTCTACTTTGGACCGGAATGCAATTTCCGCTACGGACTCGGCAGCTTCAACGACCTGAGCGCCAACGCCACCAAGGTTCGCGTGGTGGGCATCCTGCTCAAGAACCAGGCGAACGGAAATCTGGTGCTGCTGGCTCGTCACGTCGATGGGTTCACCTTCGCCGACATGACCACTGCTGCTTCGCAGTAACAGTTATAGGAATATTGGAACCAACCGCGCCGGGGCTGGCATATCGCCAGCTCTGGCGTTTTTTTGGGTTACCGTACGGGCTCTCTAAAAGAGATCTGCTATGGGCGGGAAGGTGAGCAGCACGCCGAGGATGAGCAGAATGATCGCCGCTGTACGGACACGCGCCATATCGACCATCTGCCACGACCAGCGTCGATGGAGGGTGAACCAAACTGCTAGCCATACCACGATGGCGCAAGTCGTGACGCCAGATAGCGGACCGGTGGGTTTGTAAAAGTTCATCAAGCTCTTGATGGCGGCGGATTGATCGGCCAGGATGGCGAAAACGGCGACAAAAAACGAGCCTATGCCGGCAGCCAGCACCGCTGCCGCGCCGCCTCCATTGGGGAAGTTGCGGACATGTGGAGTTGATGACGTGCCTGGAGCGCTCATTGGTGTCCTCCCTCCACGATGTGAATTGTTGAGCCGCCCTCGACCGGCGCGTTCTTGTTGAGCATTGCGCCGAAAAAGCCGGCGATGCCCGCGGCGATCAGCGAGGTCCACACGAAACTGAGGACTGCCATGCGAAGCTCGGGCTGGACCGACAGGTTTCGCCCATGGCGCTTGAAGACCACCGCGGCCATCGTGATGGAGATGGGCACAAGCCATGCGACGTGCTCCTTCCACTCCATGCCGATGGAGTGCCAGGCGATGGTGGAGGGACTCGACATCAGCAGGCGCTGCGGAAAGGCGGCAAGGCTCGTGGCTCCCGGCGGCGGCACGGCGCGATACCAGGGATAGATGATGTAGGCGCCGGTGAGCACGGTGAGCCAGGCCACCACCGCCATGAGAGCCAGGTAGCGGCCGAGGAAGCGTTCATCTTCGGCTTCGATGGCCTTCTTCGGTGACCAATAGCGGCGGTGTAGCTCGACCAGCGCGCCGGAGCAGGCCATGAGATAGAGCGCGCCGAATCCCATGCCGTGGATGAGGGTCAGAGGCTGCGTGTGGTGATTTCCATTTACGCCGTCCTTTCAGCGGTCGAACGTATTGTTGCGTCGCGAGTTAGCTTCGTCAAAGTCCGTTTCGGTTCGGTGACGCGGGAAAGAGCGCGTTACGCGACGAGTCTTTCTTATCGCCCGGCGAAGCGCTTTTCGCGTCTTTGCCCCAGGTCCAGTACATGCCTACGTAGGCGTAGTTCTCGGTTTGTCCGGCGACGGAGTGGCCGTAGCAGAACAGAATCTGCTCGTTGGTGTTGTGCTTGAAGTGATAGTAGCCGCCCACGTCGATCATGGCCGAGCGTTCGGTCTGCGCAGCGGCAAAACCCTCGCGGCCGTGGGCAAAAATCTCCGCGCCCAGCTCCCATTGCTCGCTCAATTCGCGTTTGATGAGCCAGCCGGTGTAAGGGAAGTCGCGGTAGTTGGCCTGCGGGACGACCTGGTAGCCGCCGCCGCCGTCGAAGAGCCATTTACCGGAGTTTTTTTGCAACCAGATGGGCAGCTTGTACCAGACTTTTCCCACGCCGAGGCCTTTGTCGTAGTTGCCGGTGGGCATTTCGAACATGGTGAAGCTGCCGATCTGCGGCATGTGCTTGCCTTCTTTGATGAAGGCGATCTTCGCGCCCAGTTCCATGTCCGTGAGGCCGAAGTTCGTTGGTCCCGTGCCGCCGGGAAGATAGACGGGATTGTTGGACGGGGCTACGACGCCCCAGGGCAGGATGGCGTGGAGTTGCACGCGCGGAATGGCGCCCCAGTTGAACTCGAATGCGGGGCCGGAAGAGTCCATCTCAGCTGGAGTGCCGTCGACGCCGCCGAAGATGTAGAACTCGTAATGATGCAGGTCGACGGGAACCGGGTCGTCGGTTTGATAGGGAGGGCCCTGCGCACAAAGTCGCGGAACGGCGAGAGCGCAGAGCAGGCACAATGTCAGATTTGAGAGAACGGCAGGGACTTTCATCGACGATTCCTTGGGAACATGATGACCATGAGCCGCGGGAAGAGGTCATCTGTTGCGAACTATATATCGAGCTTCGATCACGATCAAGACGGAATTGATAAAAGCGGCGCATTGACTCCGGTGAAAAAGCCGCAACTCAGGCGCTTTGCTTTGCCGAAGCGCTAACCGGTTCGATGGGTGCAGCCTGAGGGTTGGGAAAGTAATGGCGCTCAAAGAAGAAGGCCACGTTGACCAGGCCGATCATGACAGGCACCTCGACCAGCGGGCCGATGACGGCGGCAAACGCAGCGCCCGAGTTGATGCCAAAGACCGAAACCGCAACGGCGATGGCCAGCTCAAAGTTGTTTGAAGCGGCGGTGAATGCGAGGGTCGTCGTTTTGGAGTAGTCGGCGCCCAGCTTGCGGCCCATGTAAAACGACACCAGGAACATGACTACGAAGTAAATCAAGAGCGGCAGAGCGATGCGCACCACATCGAGTGGCAAACGGACGATGTATGCGCCCTTGAGCGAGAACATGACTACGATGGTGAAGAGCAGGGCAACGAGAGTGAGCGGGCTGACGCGCGGTACAAAGCTGCGGTCGTACCAGGCACGGCCCTTGGCGCGGACCAGTACTGTGCGGGTGACGAATCCGGCAAGAAACGGAATGCCGAGATAAATGAAGACGCTTTGCGCAATTTCGCCGATAGATACGTGGACAACCGCTCCGCGCAGGCCGAGCGAGGCCGGGAGCACGGTGATGAACAGCCACGCGTACAGCGAATAAAAGAAGACCTGGAAAAGGGAATTGAAAGCCACCAGGCCGGCCGCATACTCAGTGTCGCCTTTGGCCAGTTCGTTCCATACGATCACCATGGCGATGCAGCGCGCCAGCCCGATCATGATGAGGCCGGCCATGTATTCGGGATAGCCGCGCAGAAACACGATGGCGAGAACGAACATCAGAATCGGCCCAATCACCCAGTTCTGAAGCAGCGAAAGTGCCAGCACCCTTTTGTCGCGGAAGACCTCGTGCAGTTCTTCATAACGCACCTTGGTGAAGGGCGGATACATCATGACGATGAGGCCCACCGCGATGGGAATCGACGTTGTGCCGACACTGAAGCGATTGAGGAATGGCACCACTCCGGGCACCAGCCATCCGAGGACGACGCCGGCAGCCATGGCCGCGAAGATCCAGCCTGTGAGATAACGGTCGAGGAACGAGAGACGTTTAGTTGATTTCATAAGCCAATCCTGCGAGGCGCCTTTATGAGCGCCCGATTTTTTCGATTTCCTTTTGAATGGCAAACTGTTCCAGTGTGGCGAGCGGCAAGGAAAGAAAGAGACCGATGCGGCGATCGAGAATGACGAAGGCGTCGCGAAAGGCGCGCTCAATCTCTTCGGGCGTGCCTTTCACTGCCGCAGGGTCGGGAACGCCCCAATGAGCCGTCATGGGCTGGCCCGGCCAGTACGGACACTGCTCTTTGGCCGCGTTATCGCAAACGGTGAAGACGAAATCGAGATGCGGCGCGCCGGGCTTGGAAAATTCGTCCCAGGACT
Organism: uncultured Acidobacteriota bacterium; assembly: GCA_963832535.1. GTDB lineage: Bacteria > Acidobacteriota > Terriglobia > Terriglobales > Acidobacteriaceae > Telmatobacter. The sequence goes on along the minus strand of CAWHUK010000028.1, from coordinate 7,243 downwards.
TGCTGCGCAGCCCTTCCGTTGAGATGTGCGCGGATTTGATTTGACTGAGCGCCTCAGGCCGGGGCGCCTCCGTTGGATGGCTGCCCGCGCTGTAGGCCGTAAATATGCCCCTGCCTTTGCGATTCAGAATCGCCTCAGCCATGATGGAACGTGCGGAATTTCCTGTGCACAGGAACAGGACGTTATAGTGTTTCTCCATTTTGCTTAGCCTTTCAGGGTTGCGGCCGCCGGGGTGCAGCAGCCGGACGCGCAGCAAGAGTTTTGTGGTTTGACCGCGCGAATAAATGCGCTGAGGAATTTGCCCTCTACTGCGGGAGCGATGGCATCGACATCGACTCCGGCTTCGTTCAGAAACTGGCGCGCATCCTCGATGTTGTAAACTCGCGTAGTCTCGAAGGCAACGCCGGCAAAGCCCGCATCGATCAGCTTGGCGCGGTAGTCCTGTTCTTCGAGCGCGCCCGCAATGCAGCCGACCCACAGCATCATGCTCTGCCGCACGGCATCGGGTACGCTGCCGCGCACCACCACGTCGGACACGGCGAAGCGGCCGCCTGGTTTTAGCACTCGAAAGGTCTCGCGCAGCACCAGGTCCTTGTTCGCCGAAAGATTGATCACGCAGTTTGAGATCACCACATCCACCGAGTTGTCGGCGAGTGGAATGTTTTCAATTTCGCCCTTGAGGAATTCGACATTCTCCACACCCGCCTGCCGCTGGTTCTCGCGGGCCAAGGCAAGCATGTCGTCGGTCATGTCGAGGCCGTAAGCCTTGCCGGTTGGGCCCACGCGGCGAGCCGAGAGCAGAACATCGATGCCGCCTCCCGAGCCGAGATCGAGCACGACCTCGCCCGGTCTCAGATCGATGAGCGCCGTGGGATTGCCGCAGCCCAGCGATGCCCGTACGGCCTTCTCCGGGATAAGCCCCTTCTCGCTGTCGCTGTAGAGATTTGTCGTGATCGGGTCGCAGCAGCGAAGGCCCGGATCGCAACAGGCTTGCAGGCTGCCCGCCTCCGCGACGGCGCGGGCGGCGCTGCCATATTTCTGCTTCACTTGCTCTCTGACTTCGTCAGTGGTGTCCATTCAGGTCTCCTTGTATACGCCAAGGCAAATATATCCCTTGCTGTTATATCTGTCAAGGCGTATATTGTGGTGTATGGGCGCCCGCTCAAAACCATTTGACCTGCCTTGTCTTTTTGCCGCCTTGGCCGACCGCACCCGCTTGCGACTGCTCAACCTCATGAATGGCCGTGAGGTTTGCGTCTGCTACTTCGTGGAAATACTGAGGCAGAGCCAGCCGAAGATTTCCCGGCACCTGGCCTATCTGCGCAAAGCTAGCATTGTCGCAGCACGCCGCGAAGGCAAGTGGATGCACTACAGCATTGAGCGCCCCATCGATGCTGGCGCGGCTGCAATCCTCGATACGACTCTCATGTCATTCGCAACCGACCGGGAGATGCAGTCTGATCTTGAGCGGCTGGGCAAGGCTTGCTGCGAGCCGCGTCGATTCATCGCCCTGCAGGGAGCGCCGTTTCCAGCTCGGTTAGAAAGAGAGCTGGTTTAAGGCAGTGTAAAGGTATCCCGATGCGCTTACCGCACACGTTATGGCTTGACGATAATGCCGATGAGCACTTTTCGCCTTCTTCCCAAGACCTTTATTAATTTACTCCGCATTAGGGAAAGAGATGTATTGATTATTCCGTGTAGTGGGATCGACAAGGTGCGGTTCCGCAATCATGCTAGCGCGGAGGGCTCGAGAGTGGCCGTGCCGAACTATTCGCACCTGGCGAGGCCGAGGTGCTCTTTATGAATTTGGTCGTTGCTTTTCCAGCGCGCAGCGAGTTCGAAAGGGCCAGGTCGCGCTTGGACTCCATGCGGCTGTCCTATGGGATGCTCTCTCCCGACCCGGGTATTCCCTTGTGGGTACACCGGCTCTCATTTGCGATTCGCAACGACTCGCTGCCATCCAAAGTAACAACGAACCTCGGATTATCGTTTCCGGCTGGGTTGATCTCAAGCCCGCGACAATCGCTGTCCCGCAAAGCCCACCTGAGGAATTCCAGGAAAATATTCTTGGGAAAGTAGCCATTATGTTTCTAGGCCCATGCATGGCCGATGAAACCCGAATACGGCTTATCGCGCACATCTCAGGCGATCTCTCAGCGGTGTTGCCCTATCTGAATAGCGAGATTCCTGCCGCGTCTTTCAATGCACAATCTCCCTCGCTGACGTTCTACGACAAGCACCGGCTCATCACGCTCTATCCTCGCCGTATCACCATCGGAAAGGTGGACGACGTGGTAGACGGCTGGCGCACGCTGGAATCTCTGCGGGTGCTGGCAAATTCCGTGTGGGCGCGGCGTGAATCCATTTCGCCAACCTGCGAAATGAGGGCGCGACCGCCGGCTGTCGAAATCTACAAACGTCTACCTCGCACCAATTGCAAGATGTGCGGAGAGCAAACTTGTTTGGCTTTCGCCAGCCGGTTGTGGCGGGGAGAGGGAGTGCCATCTCAGTGTCTGCCTGCCTTCTCTTCCGAATACGCCCACCTCCGTGGCGCCTTGATCGAAATTTGCAGGAGCCTAGGTGTCGTCGAGGCTGAAATGGGCGGGAAGGTCTGAACATAATTGGGCCGCGAAGCGTATGGCAGTTCATTACGAAAAGTAGTGTAAGGTGAAGATAACTACGGTGGTTGGATGGTTATGCAGGCGGACGACTTTAGGGTAGTGTAAAGAAATCAAGGTACCACGCTGCGCTTACCGCACGCGGTACGGCTTGACGATAATGCCGATGAGCACTCATCGCCTCCTAACCAAGTTGATACCTTTATTCATTTACGCAGCCTAAGCGCATCGAATTGCCGATCTGGAGAGATTTCAAATTTAACTTCTGCGATTTTGATTCTGCGCTGCGGGCAATCCGCTGCAACTCAGCGGAAGTGGTGATGGCCGCCGCCTCCGCCGCCAGAATGCCCGCCGCCGGAGTGGCTCATCTTGGGCGCTTTTTCGTGGCCGCCTCCAAAGCTCTTCGGGGCTTTGTAGGAGTACTTCGGCGCGTGACCGCTCGAAAAGCCCTTGGGCTCTTTTCCGCCTCCAAACGGATGGAAGCCGCCGGAGTGGTCGTTCCTCGCCATCCTGTTACCGTAGCCCTCGTAGGAGCGGCTAGAAAAAGCGCGGGCGTTGGACTGTGGCGCACGATACGACGGATAGGAATTGGAGTAGCCGTAGTTGGGGCGCGCGGCGTAGGACTGCCCGGAGTACGCGTTTCCGGAATATGCCCGGTTCGAATACCCATAGCCGGGATTGGAGTAGGTCTGCGGCCGGTTCGCGTAGCTCTGGCCGGCGAAGCCTTGGGGACGGTTGGGGTAAGTCTGCGGGCGGTAGCCGTAGTTCTGCTGCGGCGCCACGCGCGCGTACGACTGCGGAGCGGAGCGTTCATAGTTCTGCGCAGGCAGCGCGGGGTGAGTGTAGCCGTAGGATGGCTGTTGGTAGCCGCGATTGTCATAGTTGCCGGGGCGCTGAGCTTCGCGGTTGGGTTCCGCAGGCCGGGTATAAGTCTGCGCCGGAGCGCGATTGTTGTACGTGCCTCCGCGTTGATTGAAACTACGCTGATCATAGCCGCGCTGATCGTAGCCGCGCTGGTTGTAGGGTTGCTGCCCGCCCGCCTGTCCTCTGTTCCCCGCGTTCCGTCCGTTCCAAGCCCGATTCGCACCGTACGGACCGTCGCGCATCCGGTTTCCGCCCCAGTTGCCGCCGTACGCTCGCGGCCCGCCATGAGGCAGACCCCAATCGGCAACGGTGGTGCTGTGCGTAAAGTAGTTCCCGTGATCGAAGAGGATGGCGTGCGCCAGCCAGTCGAGCCCCCAGGCCAATAAGCCAAAGGGTGTGCGCTCGAAGGCCGACATGGCGAACCCTAGCCCGTACTGAATGGGCAACCCGCTCAGGAAGTTACCCAGCGCGCCGAAGAGCGAGAAACCGGGATAAGGCGAAATGGGTTGGCCGTAAACTTCCCACGGATCGTAGGTGGGCACATAGACCACTTGCGGGTTGGCAGGCGCAAGCTGGATGTAGCCCTGGTCGTTGGTCACGTCTTCCTGCGGCGTGGGCTGGAGATTGCCTGCCTGCTCGGCGCGCTGGCGCAACACCTGCACGGTCTGCATCACGTCCTGCGGCTGGTTGTAGTAGGCGTTGCCGAGGTTGGTGGTCCACTCCAGGTTGTGGTTCAGCATGTCGAGAACGTCGGGGAATGCGGTGAGCGCTTTCACGCTTGGATCCCAGCCGGTCTGCGCCTGAGCGCCGGCGGCAATTTGATCGGGCGAACCGTAGCCCTGCGCGCGCATTTGTTGCAGCCATTGATCGGCGACGGCCACCTGCCCCGGATACGTGGATGCGGCAAGGATCTGCGCCAGCAGCGCGTCGGGATAAAGCGCAATGGGCGCTAAAAGCTGTTCCAAGTCCTGGGCGCTCAGAGCCTGAACAGGCGCGGGAGCCGGTTGCGCGAGATCCTGTTGCTGCGGGTAGGGCGAAGCCTCGTACTGTTGGTCTGAGTCGGGTTCTTGTGGGTAGGGCTGTTGTGCGTACGGCTGCTGCGGGGCGTACTGCGGTTGCTGATATTGCGGTTGGGCGTATTGGGGCTGCGCGTAGCCGTATTGCGGTGGGGGCTGAGCGTATGGGCTTGCGTATTGATTGCCGTAGGGCGAGACCGGATAGGCTTGCTGCGCTGTGAGTTGCGCTGGTATGAGTGCGAGCGCGAGCAAGACGGCAGCCGTGGTGAAGATCCACTGCGTGGCGCGTATGCCGCTCAAGGTTGGAAAGTCGGAGGAGGGCAGGCAACGCGAGCCGATTGTCAGCCGAGAAAAGCACGGGGCGCACGCGAAGCGCGAATTCGATCGGGATTCCATCGTCCCTCACAGTCCGCTCCGGCCCAAGCGGTTTGCCGGTCTCCGGTACGTCCGAAGCAAGAAGGATTCCGGCAGCCCCAAGGGGAGGGCTTATGAATCAGACCCCCGATGGGGGGATTAGTTTCGGGATTCATGGAATCGATTGCGGGCGCAGAGCTGAGGGCCGGGGCGCAAATGCGGCGCCCCTCGCCCTAGCCGGCTAAGTTCTTTTTTACCAATTCGCTCACCGCGCGGCCGTCGGCACGAACACCCGCAACTTGCAGCTTGGCTTGGACAGCTTTCATGACCGGGCCCATCTCTTTTTGCGTGGGTTTGTGACCGAGCGAAGCTTCGAGCTCAGCGAGGGCCTCGCTGACCAAGGCGGCAAGCCCAGCCTCGTCGAGAGCCTTGGGCAGAAACTCCTCGATCACGACGATCTCGCTCTGCTCTTTTTGGACGAGATCGGGACGATTACCCTTAGCGAACTGCTCGATGGAGTCGCGGCGCTGCTTGATCATCGACGCCAGCGCCTGTTCGCTCTCGGCCTGGGTGAGCGGGGCACGCTTCTCGATGGCCTTGTTCTTGAGCGCGTTCTTGATGAGGCGCAGCGTGCCGGTGCGCTCGGCCTCGTGAGCCTTCATGGCAATGACGATCTGCTGGCTGATTAATGCTTCAAGTGCGCCTGCGTCCACAGTGCTTCCTCTCTTATTTCGGTGGCTTCGCCGTCTCCGGGCGGCTATTTATGCTCCTGACGGCCAATCTCGGGAACCGAAAGTCCGCGGCAAATCCTTCGCGCCAGCAGGTCCGCGACCTCGCTGTGACGGGGTATCGCCTCGATCTGCCCTGTCTTGGGATTGGTCCACAAGGAGTGCGAACCACCCTCGCGCTTAAGATAGCAGCCGTTCAAGCGCAGGTGGCGCAGGAGGGACTCGCGCTTCACTGGACGGTGACCGTTTCACGCAGAGCATCGCTGGGCACACCGCGCAGCCCGTCCTTCCGACGGTCTTGGAGAATCAGTTGGATGGCCTGACTAAGGCTTTCCCGGCACTCATCTAGGGTGCGCCCCTGCCCGTTGGCGCCGGGAATCTCAGGAGACCAGGCGACGAACCAATCACCATCGCGTTCAATCACGGCTGTGAACTCGTTCCGCATAAGACGAGTATAAAACGGAAGCGCTTTCAAGGATGCAAGAAGGTTCTACGTGCCAGGGCAATTGGAGCGACCCTCAACGATGCACAAATCGCGCGAAAGGTGCAGAGCAACACAATTTTGATTTCGTCTTACGAAATCGAATGCGGCCGCGCACGCAGAACTTTCGCTTTGTTATCGCATTTATAATTTATAAGAGTGCAAGACGAGAGGTTCAAAGCCATGAAGTACCGGAGAGCAATCGTCGCGGTCGCTGGTTTGGGGCTGCTCGGGATGCCGGTGTTTGGCGCGGATGTTCCCAACACTCCCACCCAGACTGCAAGTCTCCCCGATCCAGGCACTCTGAACTACGTTCAGGGGTCGGTGGATTTCAATGGAAAAACGCTGACCAACAAGAACGTAGCCAACCATGAGCTCCGTGCCGGCCAGGAACTGACGACGGGGGCAGGCAAGGCGGAGCTCCTGCTCACCCCAGGCATCTTTCTCCGCGTGGGGTCGAACAGCACGGTAAAGATGATTTCGCCCGACCTCGAGCATACGCAGGTGGCGCTGCTCGAGGGGGAAGCCAGCGTGGAAGTGGACCAAATCTTCAAGCAGAACATGGTCCAGATCACCGATAACGGCGCTACGACGCAATTGATGAAGCAGGGGTACTACGAGTTCGACACCAGCCCGCCGGTGGCGAAGGTGTTTAGCGGCGAGGCTGTAGTGGAGGTGGGAGACGGCAAGTGGGAGAAAGTGAAGGGCCAACATGAACTCGCGCTGGCAGCGGACGAAGGACACGTCAGGTCTTCCGACTTCAACACGCACCCAGCCAACGACGCGCTGTATAGATTCAGCAAGCTGCGCTGGGAGTATATCTCGCAGGAAGACGAGCAGGCTGCCAACGCATATGGCTGGGGCTTAGGCTACGGCCCCGGTTGGTTCTGGAATCCCTGGGATATGGGCTGGGGCTGGTGGGGTCCTGGTTGGGGCGGCTGGGGCTGGGGTCCTGGCTGGGGATGGGGACCCTGGTGGGGCGGCGGCCTCGGCTTCTATGGCGGTGGCTTCTATGGTGGTCGTGGCTTCCGCGGCGACGGCTTCCGCGGCGGTGGTTTCCACGGTGGCGGATTCCACGGTGGTGGCGGATTTGGTGGCGGCGGACGGCGCTAATTACCTGAGAATGGCGCGGGAGTCTCATCGTTCCCTGATCAATGGCACCCCTTGCCCGCCGGCAGTCCC
>CAWHUK010000027.1:0-29754 GCA_963832535.1 uncultured Acidobacteriota bacterium | reverse complement strand
GCGTCGCACTCGTGGCATGCAGTGGAGACAAGTTGCTCGGTGGACCCCAGTGCGGCATTCTGGTGGGCGCAGAGCGGTATATCGAGCGTATCCGGGCGAACCCGCTATTTCGCGCGATGCGTGTCGACAAGCTTACTTATGCTGCGTTGGAAGTCACACTGTTGGCGTATCTCAGCGGCAGGGAGGAAACTCTGCCGGCCATTCAGATGATGCATACATCTGCCGGCGAAATCAGAGAGCGCTGTCTTGCCATGGCCGAAGCACTGCGCTCCAGCGAACTCTCTGCGGATGTTGTGGAGACTGGCAGCGTATTGGGCGGGGGCACAACACCGGGAGCTTCGCTGCCAAGCTTTGCCGTCAGCCTGCGCCATCCGGCGGAATCGGAATCTGCGTTCGCGGCGCGTCTGCGCAATCTCAACCCTGCCGTAATGACCCGCTCCCACGAAGGGCGCGTTCTGCTGGACCTGCGAACGGTTCCGCCCGCCGCAGACGTAGAGCTGACGAAACTTCTTAAGGAAGCGGTTGAGAGTGCGGGCCGCGATCTCAAGGATCACCCATGAAGCCGGCCGCCGAAACCCCGCGACAGGAAACCGCTTTCGCAGTGCGCTCTGTGGTGTTGGGCACTGCCGGCCACATCGATCATGGAAAGACGGCGCTGGTCTTGGCGATTACGGGAACGGATACAGACCGGCTGCCCGAAGAGAAAGCGCGCGGCATCACGATCGATCTTGGTTTTGCGGATCTCAATCTTGATGACGGCGAAGGAAGGCGAGTTCATTTGGGACTGATCGATGTCCCCGGTCACCAGGCATTCATTCACAACATGCTAGCCGGAGCAGGCGGGATCGACTGTGTAATGCTGGTGGTTGCTGCTGACGAAGGCGTGAAGGCACAAACCGCGGAGCATCTTGCCATCTGCAGTCTTCTGGGAGTCCGCTACGGCATCATCGCCTTGACGAAACAGGATGCGGTCAGCGCCGAACGTCTTGAACAGGCTCGCCGTGAGGTTCGTAGTTTTGCCGAGCACACTTTTCTCGAATCCGCGCCCCTGATTCCTGTTTCTGCGCGCACCGGCGAGGGTTTAGGCGATCTCAAAAAAGCGCTGTTGGAGCTTGCTCTCAGCATCCCGGAGCATAGCAAGGACTCTTTGCTTCGCCTGCCTCTGGACCGCGCATTTTCCATCCCTGGTTTTGGTACCGTCGTTACCGGCACGCTGCATGATGGCAGCGTGCAGATAGGGGATGTTGTCGAGCTCCAACCTGGAGGCCGTTCTGTGCGGGTGCGTGGGGTTCAAGTACATCGCTCTTCTCAAAAGGAGGCGCACGCGCCGACGCGCGTTGCACTGAACCTGGCCGGAATCGAAGTTGCCGAGGTGCGTCGCGGCGACACCATCGTGCAGCAGGGTACGCTTTCTCCCGTAAGTACGGTCGACGTTGAGCTGACCGTATTGCCGGGCGCACGTCCACTCAGGCATCGCAGTAAATTGGGGATGCATGCCTTCACGTCCGAGACGTTGGCCACGGTGCTCCTATACGGCAGCGACCAGGAAGACGAGAGCCAGAGCCGCCTGGCTCGCTTGCGGCTGCGCAAGCCGATGGTGCTGGTTCCCGGCGACCGCCTCGTGCTGAGGCGGCCTTCGCCCTCCGAGATCGTTGGCGGAGGCCGTGTTCTCGACGCCAATCCGATGAAGCGTTGGCGGAAAGCGGCCGCACGGCAGTGGCTTGGCCAGATCCGCGAAGCCTCGATCGAACAGCAGTTCCTGGAGCGGGTGCGACGACGCGGGATGGAGGGAATCAGCCTCCCGGTCTTGCAGCAGGAGACGGGGTTCTGTGCCGATGCGATCCGGAGAGTGACCACAGCGCTGATTGCAGCCAACCAGGTGATTGGAGCCAAAGTAGATCACGCGCAGGTTGAGCGGTTCCTGCCTCCGGAAGCTCCTGTGCAGGCGGCCGAACTCGTGTTGAAGGAGCTGATGCGGAAGGAATCCCGATCGAGCTCACGTGCCGAACTTCTCTCTAGAACGCGGCTGCAGGAGTGGGTCTTTAATCTTGCCATCGGTAAACTTCTCCAAACAAACAGGGTACACGTTGCCGGTACTCAGATATCGATCGATGCGGGCGACTCTGCAGCCGGTAAAAATACAGAACTGATGGCCAGGGTGGAAGGGCTATACCGGTCCGCTGGCCTCGCGTCACCGCTTGTGAGTGAAGTGGGCGCCGCACTGAAAATAGCACCTAAGGATCTGCCACCGGCGATCACTTTGCTTCTTCGTTCAGGCAAGCTGGTCCGCATGGGATCGGACAATCTGCTGACCCACGCGGATGCTCTGGCCAAGCTCAAAGCGGAGCTCATGAAGGCGCGCGGGCAAACCTTCGATGTGGGCCGCTTTAAGACGTTCACCGGGCTCACGCGAAAGCATGCCATTCCACTGCTCGAATACCTCGATCGTGTTCGCGTTACTGTGAACAGAGCAGGGGTTCGTACAGTTCTGTAGCGATGCTTGGTAACGGTTCTGAGTTCGTGTTATACGTCAAAGTTGAGCACCCACAGTCGATCGTGTTGGCCGGAGAAAAGAATCCCAGGAGTTTCAATGCTACGGAGAGATTTTCTACGTCTTATGGCAGCCGCAGCGCCGGCTGCCGGCATCGGCGGGCGCGCCCTTCTCGCACAATCAGAGGAATCGGTATGGCGCACCTATGAAGTGACTACGAGTGTTCGGGTGCTGAAACCTTCAGGGCGCACACGGATATGGTTGCCGCAGCCTTTGACTGACAACACGGGATTTCAAAAGCTGATTTCCAGTTTTGTGCAGTGCGATGGGGGCAGGACATCGATCCATGAAGATCGACGGGCGGGAATGAAAATGCTCATGGCCGATTTTCCCGCCGATCGCCTCCCCGTTTTGGCCACGACGCAACGCATCAGTACGCGCAACTGGTGTGTCGATTTGGAGTCGCCTTCTCAGGCCGCTCACCACGCGGTTTCGCACGATGCCGCCAGGTTTCTTCAGCCTACGCGCTATGTGCCGACCGACGGCATTGTGAAAGAGACAGCCGACAAGATCACAAAGGGAGCGGCAACGGATGTAGAGAAGGTGCGCACAATTTACGAGTGGATCGTCGAGAACACGCATCGCAATCCGAAGGTGCGCGGATGCGGCAGGGGCGACATCCGGCCCATGCTGGAAATGGGCGACCTCAGCGGCAAGTGCGCGGACCTCAACGCACTCTTTGTCGGCCTGGTGAAAGCATCCGGCATTCCTGCACGAGACGTTTATGGTATCCGGATCGGCCGATCCTATCTGGAGGCGAAAAGCCTGGGAACGTCATCGGACCGTGTCGAGAAAGCGCAACACTGCCGCGCCGAAGTATTTCTCACCGGCATCGGTTGGGCGCCGATGGATCCGGCGGACGTTCGAAAGGTCATTCTCGAGGAGCCCCCGGGCAATCTCGCCATCACAGACAGCAAAGTACAATCAGTGCGCAAACGGCTCTTCGGATCGTGGGAGATGAACTGGATGGCGTACAACTATGCGCAGGACGTAGAGCTGCCCGGTTCGAGCGGCTCGTCCCTGGCGTTCTTTATGTACCCACAGGCTGAGACCAACGAAGGGCGGCTAGATCCCCTCGACCCACCGAGCTTTGAGTATGAAATTACATCGCGCGAACTGGCGGGATCGCAAAGTTAGAGCGGTCTCCGTCACTAACCGCCCTCCACCTCTCCTGTCGGAACAACGGATGATCACGGTCAGAGTGGGCCCCCGGAATTCTCTGCGTAGATCAATCGACAGGCGGCGTACCGTAGGTGTGAAACGAACTGACGGTCTGCAGTCCCCAGGCTTGGCCTTTCATGCGCTCTTCGCGCGACCAGATGACCGGCTTCCAGTCGGGATCGAAGATCAGGTATCCGCCCGAACCGATCTCTACGCGGTTCCCGCCCGGCTCGAAGAAATAGAGGAAGACACTCTGGCCGATGTTGTGCTTGTGCGGGCCGTATTCGATGGCAACGCCGTTTTCCACCAGGATGTCCGCGGCGCGCAGTACGTCTTCGTGGCTGTCCATAAAGTACGTGAGGTGATGGAAGCGGCCCCGGGCGCCCTTGGCATCCTTTACAAAGACAAGTTCGTACGACTTGCTGTTCGCTGCATGCCAACTGCCTACTTCCCCATCCTCAAAGACAATCTGCTCTGTAACGCGCATGCCGAGCAGGTCGCGGGTGAACTCGCGGCAGGGTTGTATTTCTTTGGCAAGCAGGTTTAGGTGATCCAGGCGTTTAGGCGCGATGCCCCAGGGCAAGTAACGATCCGGGAGAGCCTTGAAGGGGTGTAGCTCGCCGGCGGGAAGAACGAAACGTTCGATCTCGTACATGAGCTCGAAGTGGTGTCCGTCAGGGGTTTCGAAGCGGAATGTGCGCCCCTGGCCGAACTCGGGTTCAAGCCAAACACCGGTGTGGCCATGCGCAATTAGATTCCGAACCATGTTTTCGAGTACCTCGGCGGAGCGGGTGCGAAATGCTGCATGGCCCATGCCTGAGGTCGAATGCTGGGTGAGTTGCAAAGTGTGAAGCTGATAATCTCCCCAGGCTCGCAGATAGACCGACTGGCCTGCGCGGCCGACCTCGTGCAGTCCCAAGATGTTCTTGAAGAACGCAACGCTTTTTCCCAGATCGGGGACATACAGTTCGACATGCGCCAGATGGGCGATGTCGCCAAATTGCGGTTGATAACTCATGACCGATCCTTTTCTTCGTTCTGCCGCGCCTCATCGAGCGTTTCGTAGTACGCGAGGCCTGCGGAGGCGAGTTTTTCGCGCATACTTTCGATATCGAGATTGAGTTCGCCCGCGGCCAGACGCTCACGTTTTGCCGCCTCTCGAACGGCGCGTTGATCGGAGGCAGAGGCAACGGATGCAGCCTGAACGAGAGGAACAATGACTACGCCATCGTCATCTGCCACCACCACATCGCCGGGAGTGACTTGAGCTCCGGCGCAGACGACGGGAACATTGACGCAGCCGAGGGTTGCCTTAATGGTGCCCTTTGCAGAGATTGCCTTGGACCAGACCGGAAACCTCATGCGGGTGAGTTCGGCAACATCGCGGCAGCCGGCGTCGATCACCAGTCCGCATACGCCGCGGCTTACGAGCGATGTGGCAAGCAGTTCGCCGAAGTAACCGTCGGTGCAGCCGGAAGAGACGGCGACCACCAGCACGTCGCCGGGCTGGCAAACCTCGACGGCAACGTGGAGCATCCAGTTGTCACCGGGATGGGCGAGGACTGTAACCGCGCTGCCGGCAATGCGAGCTCCGGGATAGATGGGGCGCATCCAGGGTTTCATGAGCCCGGTCCGGCCCAGCGCCTCATGGACAGTGGCAACGCCGTGCTCGCGCAGCGAGGCGATTACCGGGGCCCCGGCGCGCGGAATGGTCCGGACGACTGTGCCCATCTTCATTCGAATTTCTCCGTTACGGTGGGAAACACGCGCTGGTAGGCTTCGCCGTACTGCATCTTGCGTTCGGAATTACGCGCGCCCTGAACGCCGCGCTGAAGCGCAACGCGGGTATAGTACTCCCAGAGATGCTCCTGCGCATCCATGCTTTCAAAGGCTTTGCGCTTGACCTGCCAGACCTCGGAGATGTCGAGAATGAGTTGAGGCTTCCAACCGCACTGCTCCGGCTGGTGAGGTTCGAAAAGAAAGACCGGTGGCGCGCCGATGGCCGCAGCCGCGCCTTTGCGGCCATGGGCCTGAGCGACAATCCGCGCCTCCTGCGCAAAATGCGTGGCCTCGGGATGGTCGAAGTTATAAGGATCTTCGAGAGAGTGGGTTAGAACCCAATTGGGGCGCAGAGCGCAGTAGACATCGGCCAGTCGCTCGAGTGCGGCCATGTCGGTACGCAGGGGATAGTCGCCCAGGTCAAAGAACTCGATCTCGGCAGCGCCAAGGATTTGAGCCGCCCGCTCGGCCTCTATGCGGCGCTCTTTCTTCACACGGTCGAGGGTCATCGCAGGATCTTTCCAAAGCTTCTGGCTTTCGCCGCGCTCTCCAAAAGACAGGCACACTACTTTGATGCGCCAGCCGCGGCTCGCATAGAGAGCGATCGCGCCTCCGGCGCGCCACACAAAATCTGCCGAATGCGCGCTGACCACCAGACCGCTGCCAGCCGATTGCCGACTGCTCACAAGAAGTTCCTCCTAGCCTACGTTTGCTTGCAACGATAGCTTCAGCGAGATTGAACGAATCGACATCTCAGCGGGGAAGGGTTTACGGCTCATGACGGCTCCTCGTCTCGGGCGAAGACAACTCCGTCGAAAAGAGCGCGGGCGGTACGCACAACGCCGGCGCGCTCGACATGGGGTTTTTCGGCTGTGCCCCCTACCACAAGGCGCACTTCAAAGATGCCCGCCCGGATGCTCGATCGCCATACGCTTGACCCGGCCTGGAGGAAGTTGAGCTAACGCGTGCGCGGGCGAACCGGGCAGCACGCAGGCTGTGGCGACGGAAACGGCGGCAAAAACGCCGATAGACGCGTGGCAGCGCTTGGGAATGAAACTTCTGGTGCAGATAACGCCACCCGCGGCGGGAGCGGAAACAAGAGCAACCTTTGGGACGACCGCAGAGGAGACATCGCCCAGGCCCATCAAGCGGCCGGCCTCAAGCCGGATCTCCTCGATCCTGGAGCAGAGATCGCGATTGCTTTCGAGCTTCGCGCAATCTTCGTGACCGGAGCAGCCGAGATCGGCGGCAGCCACTACAACCACGGGCATGCCGTTATCGATCAGCGTAGCGGCAACGCCTGCGACCCGGTCACAAACCTGCCCTGTGGGAAGCAAAGAACCGCAAATCGACCCTTCGGCGTCAAGAAAGTTAATGGCGATGGGAGCAGCAGAGCCAGGGACTCCGTCGATGCGTTCCGCGCCGGCGTACTGTACCCTGCCGCCGGGTGTTGAGACGACGAGTTCGGCCAGGGTGCCGGTGTTGAGGGTGCGAACGCGGATGGGCGTCTCGGGATCGCGTGCCGGGAAGAGTCCGCGCTCAAGGGCAAACGGGCCTACGCCGGCAAGAATGTTGCCGCAGTTGGGAGTGGTATCGACTTTGGCTTCATCCACGCCAACCTGAGCGAAAAGAAAGTCAATATCCGCGTCGCGGATCCGTTGACCGGCTGACGATGGCCACCTTGCTGGTGAGCGGGTGCGCGCCGCCGATGCCGTCGATCTGGCGCGGGTCGGGCGACCCCATGATGGAGAGCAGCAGACGGTCCCGTTCCACTGGATCTGCGGGCAAATCGGAGGCGAGGAAATAGGCTCCCTTGGAGGTACCTCCACGCATCATCATGCACTTAATTTCACGCTGCATAAGGGGAAGACCATCGGCCAGGCCTGCAGGCGGCCATGGACTTACACATTTGTATTATTGCCGATAAAGAGTTGTCAAGGAAATGACGACTCATGCTGAACTCGCGCACGGGTTATCGGATCGATTCGGCGGCTTTTGCTCCAATCGAATACCGGGTCAGTCAGCGGAGTCCAGGGCCGCCGGCCTTTGGGATCGCGACGGTTGAAAGCGCCGGTTCGGTCTAAATCAATTCGGGAAACGCTATAGGGCGGCGATCAGCGCAGCCAAAGCGACCAGAGGGTGTCGACGGTGGCGTGGGTGACGGCCGATGCGCCCACGCGCCGCTGCTCGCGCCACGCCCGGCCGTAGAAGATGCCGGCCAGCGCCGCCAGAACCACGTATCGCCAGTTGAAGTTCGTGGTGCGCTTGTTGAAGTGCGCAAGGCCGAAGAGGCAGGCCGTCAAAACCAACGCGCCGTAACGCCCCATGCGCTTTTCCAGCAGGTTCTGCAGCCAGCCGCGAAAAAACAGCTCCTCGGGAACGGCGATGAAGAAGAAGGTGAAAAACCATGCGACTGCGGCCTGGCTCGGCGCAGGCCAGCCCGGATGGAAGTGCAGAAAGCCCAGGCTCAGACCGAGAGCCAGCGCAATCGGCGTGTAAAAGGCGACTTCGCGCAGGCCGATGCCAAGGTCTTTGAGGCGCAGGCGCAGGTCGAAGCCGACGTTCCGTCGAGTTGGCGAATGAGGACGAAGCCGTAAATGCCCGCGTCAAGAAGGAGGATTTTGTTGAAGATGGCCAGGTGCGGCGGCCACGCGCCCTCAAACCAGCGCAGGTCGACAGCGAGGCCCAGCACAACCAAAACCAGAAAGTCGCGCCAGTTGCCGCGCTGAGCGGAATCCGCGCGACTCGCCCGCCACAGCAGTATCGCAATCGCTACAGGAAGCGCAGCGTACAACGCGAACCATCCCCAGCGGAAGACACCTGCGCCGCACGCGACGAGGAGATAGGGGACGCACAGCGCCGCCGGACACACAAGCTGCGCCCATACGGGAAGCTCTCGTACACGAGCTGCCACGGCCCGAGGGAAAAATGCCGCGGCCAGAAACGGGGCGAGCGTCAGCAGCCCAGCGATCAGGTTTGGAGGAGTGACGAGACGCATCCATTCCATTGTGCGCCAATTCCCCGGCGGCCCACGTCCGCCAAACCTTAGTCACCTGAAGGAGTGAGCTGAAGGCAAACGTCCCTGCGGGCTGTGCCACTGCGGCGGCTACTTTGTTTTTTGACCCCCGGCTGGATTAGGGGCGCTTCGCGCGGCCTTCTCCGCGGCGCGAAGCACCTTCACGTCCAGAAGGTCCTGTTCTCTGCCGCTGGCGAGCTTGTTGCGGATGAGGTCGTCCCGGGAGATGACCTGGGACGATATATCGTTTTCGACTGATGCTTCGACTCGATTTGGCCATGCCTCATCGAAGCTCACTCCGTCAATATTCTGGAGAATATCGATTCGATTGGGCGGCTGGCCCATTTGGAAAACCGTGCCATCCATAAAATCCGCCGGACTCATCCCGGCGAGGGGCGCTCCAAATTCCGATAGGGCTTGAAAAACAGCTCGCGCATTCTCGGGATCGGAGCGAATCCACAGGTCGATGTCTTTCGTAGTGCGCGGTTCGGAATATGCGCCAAACGCAAAGCCGCCTACCACAAGGTATTTCACCTTGTGTGCGTTAAATCTTTGCAGAATGTCCCGATGATCCCTGCTCATCATGGGGAAGCGCTCCTTTGAATGCCGCTGAGAAGGCATAGGCTTCCTGGCTGAGTTCGGAGATGGCGACAAGGCGCTCACCCATTGGCCGGCTTTGCCAATAGCGATAGGTTTCGGCTTGCTGCTCTTCGAAATCGGTTACGCGGCGGATGGCTTTGTCCATTTTGGTTCGCTCCGACTGCCTCCTACTGCAGCAGGGTTCCCTGCTCGCCTTCGTGATTGCCATTCCCATTGCCGTTCAGCTCGTCCGGCGGGATGATCACCGCCGCGGCGACCTTGTCGTCGGGTTCCAGGTTGAGCAGCCGCACGCCCTGGGTGGCGCGGCCCGCGGCGCGGATGGTCTTGGTATCGACGCGAATGATCTTGCCGAACTGGCTGATGACCATCAACTCGCTGGTATCGTCGACGAGCTGAATAGTGTTGACGCGTCCGATACGATCGGTGACGGCCATGTTTTTGACGCCCTTGCCCCCGCGCGTCTGCAGGCGGTACTCCTCCACATCGGTGCGCTTGCCGAAGCCGTTCTCGCTCACGGAGAGAATGCGATAAGCGCCCGGCTCGTGCTCCTTGGGAGTGACCGCGACGCCGACGACATAGTCATTCTTGATGAGCGAGATGCCGCGCACGCCGTAGGCCGGCCGTCCCATCGAGCGCACGTCGCTCTCTTCAAAGCGGATGGCGAGGCCGAGATGCGTGGCCAGGAAGATGACCTGCGAGCCGTCGGTGATGCGCGCTTTGACCAGCTCGTCGTCCGCGTCGATGCCGATGGCGATGATGCCGCGCGACATTACATTCGAGAAGTCCTTGAGCGGCGTTTTCTTCACCGTGCCTTTTTGCGTGGCGAAGAAAATGTACTTGCCCTCTTCTTCGAGATCGCGGACGGGCAGAATGGCACGCACGTTTTCGCCCGGCTGCAGGTCGAGAAGGCTCTGCATGGATTTGCCTTTGCCCGCTGCGCCCACGTCGGGAATCTCGTAGACCTTGAGCCAGTAGACGCGACCGGTGTTGGTGAAGCAGAGCAGATAAGAGTGCGTGGAGTTGACGATGAGCTGGGAGACGAAATCCTCCTCGCGCGTCTTCATGCCCATGCGCCCCGTGCCGCCGCGGCGCTGCTGGCGATAGATGGATATGGGCGTGCGCTTGAGGTAGCCCTGATGGCTCACAGTGACCGCGACCTGCTCGTCGGCGATCAGGTCCTCGAGCTGCAACTCCACGCCCTCGTCGACGATTTCGGTGCGGCGCTTGTCGCCGTACTTGTCGCGCACCTCTTCAAGCTCCTTCACGATGACAGAGCGCAGTTTTTCCTCGCTGGCCAGGATGGACTCGTACTCGGCGATCTTTAGGCGAATCTCCTTCAATTCATTCAGAATTTCATCGACCGAGAGCTGCGTGAGGCGGTAGAGCTGTAATTCGAGGATGGCGTCGACCTGGCGCAGGGTGAGGCCCTTTTCCTCGTGAGGCAGGCGTTCGCGATCAAGATTGATGACGATTTCGGCGCCCTTGCCCCATGCGTAAAGGTTCTCGCGCGCCTCGGCCCTGGAAGCAGAAGCACGGATGATGCGGATGACCGTGTCGAGATTGTCGAGGGCAATCTTGTAGCCCTCCCGAATATGCTCAAACTCTCGAGCCTTGCGCAGCAGGAACACAGTGCGCCGCTGCACCACATCGACGCGGTGGTCGATAAAGACGCGAATGGCTTCGTCGAGCCCCAGTTCGCGCGGCTGGCCGTTGAGCACAGCCAGGAAGATCATGGAGAAGCTTTCTTGCAGTTGCGTGTGCTTGTAGAGCTGGTTGAGAACGATCTCAGGCTGCGCGCCGCGTTTGAGGCCTATGACCATCCTCATGCCGTCGCGGTCGCTCTCGTCGCGCGTGCGGTCGGCGCTGATATCGATGTCGGTGACGATCTTGTTTTCCACCAGCTCGGCGATGCGCTTGAAGAGCGTGGCCTTGTTTACCTGATAGGGGATCTCAGTGACCACGAGGGCCTTGAGATCTTTGGTGACGTTTTCAATGGCCACGCGGGCACGCATGAGAAAACGGCCGCGGCCAGTGCGATAGGCCTCCGCGATTCCGCTGCGACCGTAGAGGATGGCGCCAGTGGGAAAGTCCGGTCCATGGACGTGCTTCAAGACCTCGGCAAGGCCTGCTTTGGGATTCTTGACGAGTTCGATGGCGGCGTTAACGACCTCAGTCAGGTTGTGCGGAGGAATGTTCGTCGCCATGCCGACGGCAATGCCGCTCGACCCGTTCAGGATAAGGTTCGGAATCCGCGTGGGCAGCACCGACGGCTCCTGCGTGGACTCGTCGTAGTTGGGCACAAAATCCACGGTTTCCATCTCGATGTCAGCCATCAGTTCGCCGGCCATGCGCGCCATACGGCACTCGGTATAGCGCATTGCCGCGGGTGGGTCGCCATCGACCGAGCCGAAGTTGCCTTGCCCATCGACCAGCGGGTAACGAAGCGAGAAAGGCTGCGCCATGCGGACAAGCGTGTCGTAGATGGCCGAGTCTCCGTGAGGATGGTAGACGCCCATCGCCTGGCCGACGACTTTGGCGCATTTGGTGTATTTCTTGTTGTACTCCAGGCCCATCTCACTCATGGTGTAGAGCACGCGGCGGTGCACGGGCTTGAGTCCGTCGCGGGCATCGGGCAGCGCGCGCCCGATGATGACCGACATCGAGTAATCGAGATAGGAGCGGCGCATCTCCTCTTCAATGTTGATGGGGATGAGATTTGTGCCGCCTGGAGGAGTTGCGCCGTCGAGTGGAAGCTGAGGATTTTGATCGTCTGCCATAGATTTTGTGTCCCGCAGGCGGACGGCAAAAAGGTCCGGAGAAAGCGGGGCCGGGTCCGCAGGTCTTCCTCTCTATTTTAACGGCCCGTGGGAGGTTTTAGCAAGGCGAAGATGTGGAAATAAGCCTTTATTTTACTTGGGGTTAAGATATCCTGCGAGCGCCGGGACCGGCGTCATGCGTTGCAGGATCCGCGCCTCTGGTTTTTGCCTTGCATTTGACGGGGAAGGGGTGGCTTTCGAGCCGCTTGGGGTTTAGATCTGCCGGCAAGCCCGGAATTCTTGTCCTTCCTAGATCAACCCCGGCAGGCTCAGTACGCACAGCACTGTCTGCAGGAGCACGACGGCCCCAGCTGCGGCAAGCGCCAGGCGTCCGTGGAGGCCTTCGTATGCGTCGGCGAATACACCGCCGATAAAGGTGAGCAGAAAGGGCAACGACCACAGCCACGGACTTCCCGGAGAACCTGTCATCACGAGAACCAGCAGAATCAAAGCACAAAACAGCGGAGTCGTGTTTCCGAAGTAGCGCGACCTGCGCGAAGCCAGATATAGCACCAGTGCAGCGCCGCAGGCCACAGTGACGCCGCCGTTTGCGAGGGTGCTGAAGTACCGCCGGGCCGGATCCCCGGAAAACCACAAAAAACCCGCGGCCGAGCGGAAGACATAGCTGTACGCATCAGGCGAAAATCCGTAGCAGGCAAACACCAGCACCAGCGCGCCAACCGCAGCCGCCAGCACCACGGGCAGGGTTTGGCTCCTGTGTCCTTCGGCGACCCACAGCATGGCAGCCAGCCCCAGCAGCGCGGCCAATGGAAGGGCCACGATGTGTGCCGCCGCCCCGATGCCGAAGATGACTGTGAGCAGCACGATGCGCGGACGCCACTTGCGCCGCGGCCCCTGCATGGCGTGGGCCACGCCGATGCAGGTGTACACTCCGCCGTACACTCCCAGAGCAGCCAGCACCTCAGGATTAGGCGACATGCACGCCTTCAGCACTGCGGGAGAGAAGCAGTAGAGCGCCAGCGCCGTGTAGCCGCCCAAATTGCCGTAGAGCCGCCGCGTGACCCACCAGACGCATCCGCCAAGCACACAGCCGGCAAAGAGAAACGGCAGGCGCAAGAGCAGCAGAATATGCGTCATCTGATGGCGCAATTCCCATGTGCTGAGATCGCTGCCGGAGACTTGTGCTATCCGATCTTCGGGCTTGCGAAAAAGATCGAGTCCGCGTTCGGTGAGGAGATTCAGGGTAAGCGGGAGACCTGCGAGCCGATATGCCAGAATGCCGTCGTGAATATTGCCGCAAGATGTGTAGTAGCCGGCCAGGGGCGAGGGCTTTTCCCAGGTTTCGCGGCCACAGCGCGCGTACTCGTAATCGCGGCTAGTGAGCGTCTGGCGGCTGGTGAGCCACAATCCCTGCAGGAGAAAGATCGCCAGCAGCCCGGCAGCGATGCGCTGCGGCAGATTGAAGCGAAATCGGCGAAGCATTCCGAACCGGTGGGCCATCGCTCTCAATGAAACAGATTCCAGTCTAAATGGGGGCGCCGGAAGGGTTCGAGAGAATCGGGATTTGCCGGCGATCCACAGCAATCAGGTGCTATGCTGGGCGAAGGACCGGCGATGAGCACTGTCTACACGATCGGACACTCTTCACACTCTTACGAGGAGTTTGCGAAGCTGCTTGCCGCCAACCGCACCGACGTTGTGGTGGACACGCGCTCGGCGCCGTACTCCCATTTCGTCCCACAGTTCGACCGCGAAATTCTTCAGCGGAGCTTGACCGGCTCGGGGATCAAGTATCTCTTTCTCGGGAGCGAGTTGGGCGGGCGCCCAAAAAGCCCGGACTATTACGACAACCGGGGCCGCGTGCTCTACGGCCGCATGAAGACGGATCGCGCTTTTGCCGCCGCAATCGAACGGCTGGAACGCGGCATCGCGGAATTTCGCGTGGCGCTGCTGTGCGGAGAGGAAGACCCGGCCAACTGCCACCGCCGACTGCTGGTTGGGCGCGTTCTGGTCGAGCGCGGCCACGAGCTGCTCCACATTCGCGCCGATGGCCGTTTGCAGTCCGAAGCGCAGGTGACTGCCGAATCCGGCAAGCCTCTGGTGAGCGGGCAACCTGCCCTCTTTGCCGAGTTGGACGAGGACCAATGGAGATCTACAGCATCGGTTTTACCCAAAAGAGCGCCGGCGAGTTCTTCGGCGCACTGAAGGCTCACGGCATCGAGCGCCTGCTCGATGTACGGCTGAACAATACATCGCAACTCGCCGGGTTCGCCAAGGCCTCCGACCTACCTTACTTTCTGCGCGAAATCTGCGGAGCCGCTTACGAGCACGAGCCTCTTCTCGCCCCCACACAAGAGATTCTCGACGCTTTCAAGAAGCGAAAGGGCAGCTGGGATGCTTATACTGAGGCCTATCTCGCCTTAATTCGCTCCCGAGGAGTAGAAACCGCTCTTTCGAAAGAGAGCTTCCAAAAGAAAACCGTCCTACTGTGCAGCGAGCCGACGGCGGAACATTGCCACCGCCGGCTCGCACTTGAGTATTTGCAGAAGCATTGGAAAGATGTAGTTATTTCCCATCTCTAGATCTGAGTTTCCGAAGGGGGGAAGCTTCATGAGCTTCGACCGGATTCTCTGTCTCGCAAACTCCTACAAACACAACCATCGCTGTGTTGCCGGAATCAGTCTAGTCACAAAAAAGTGGATCAGGTTGGCCGGGCGAAAGGTCCCCGGCTGTCTCACCGTGAGAGAAACCTGCTATCCGGATGGGAATGAGGCGGCAATCCTCGATGTCTTCGAGGCTGAGCTTGATGAGCCCTGCGGGTCTAACTGTCACCCTGAAGACGTGTTCGTGACGGAGAAACCATGGCGCCCAGTCCGGCGCTTTGACGAACCGCGCGACACAAAGTTCCTCACCCCATACGTTAATAAAGGGCCGGCAGTGTTGCAGGGTTACGGCGACAGGGTCTATACGCGCAAAATTGAGGGTGCGCCGGTGAATAACTCTCTCGAACTCATCCACCCAGGCGATCTGTGGTGGTGGATTCGCGATGAAAGCGGCAAGCGCAAAAACCGGGCGCTATTTCGAGCCGATCACGTCAGCCGCACTCGCTACGATTTGGCTGTCACGGATCCCGTCTGGCTGGAAAAATTGCATTCCCTGTCACCCGGAATCTATCCGCACAGATCTTTTTTCGAGGACAAGCCTTCCATGACTTTCCTCACCGTGAGCTTGAGTGAGCCGTTTGAAGGCTTCCATTACAAACTGGTGGCAGGAGTGATCAACATTCCGGCCTAACCGTCTTTGTGAGTTTCTCGCCGGTTGCAGGCGCACCCCCGGCCCGCTACACTTCTCGACAGGATGGCAATTGCCCGCGACAACACTCCTGAACGATTGGTCAGCGCCACGCGCGCCGACGAAGAGCAGGGTTTTGAACTGAAACTGCGCCCCCGCTGGCTGCGCGAGTTCATCGGCCAGTCGAAGGCCAAGGAACAACTGGCGATTGCGCTGGAAGCGGCCAAGTCTCGCGGCGATGCTCTTGACCATGTGCTGCTTTTCGGCCCTCCCGGACTAGGCAAAACCACCCTGGCCACGATCATCGCCAATGAACTCGACGTGGGCTTCCAGCAGACCTCAGGTCCCGCGCTGCAGATCCAGGGCGACCTGACGGCCATTCTCACTAACCTGCGCGAGCGCCAGGTGCTCTTTCTCGACGAGATTCACAGGTTGCAACCGGTGCTCGAAGAAAAGCTCTATACCGCGCTTGAAGACTACAAACTCGACATCATTATTGGGCAGGGCCCCGCGGCGCGCACCCACGTGATGGAGATTCGCCCTTTCACCTTCATCGGCGCCACCACGCGTCCCGGCCTGCTGAGCTCGCCGCTGCGGTCCCGCTTCGGCATTTTGTTGCGCCTGGAGTTCTACACGGAAGACGAACTGCGCATCATCGTCACCCGCTCGGCGGAAGTGCTGCAGATCCCCATCGACGGCGACGGCGCGGCGGAGATTGCGCTGCGCTCGCGCGGCACGCCGCGTATCGCCAACCGCCTGCTGCGCCGCGTGCGCGACTACGCCCAGGTGCGCGGCACCGGGATCATCGACCGGCCCACGGCCAATGCCGCGCTCACCATGCTGGAAGTGGATGCGCATGGATTCGACGAGATCGACCGCCGGCTGATGCTCATCATCATGCAGAAGTACGATGGCGGCCCGGTGGGCCTGGGCACGCTGGCCGCGACCCTGGCCGAAGAGGAAGACGCTCTCGAAGAGGTCTACGAACCGTTTCTCATCCAGATTGGATTTTTGGATCGCACGCCGCGCGGCCGCGTGGCCACGCGCCTCGCTTACGAGCACTTCGGAATCGCGATGCCCGGCCGCCAGACGGGGTTGTTTTAAGAGAGCTGGGCGCCCCACCCTCGACGCGTCTCTGTTTTTACGCCTAGGGTGGGGATTCAAACACCGCTAGCGCCGCTCATTCAGCTATCTTGTTCAAGAAGGAGACTTCAATGGCCCTCACCGAATCCACCATGCTTGAACTTGGAACGATTGCGCCGGATTTTGCGCTCACCGATGTTGTATCCGGCAAGACAGTCCGCCGCGACGACTTTCGCGGGCAAAAGGCGCTGCTGGTCCTGTTCATCTGCGCCCACTGCCCTTATGTAAAGCACATTGAGAAATCGCTGGGCAAACTCGGCGCCGACTACACCGGCAAGCCGCTTGGCATCGTGGCCATCAGCGCCAACGATGCGGCCGACTACCCGGCCGACAACCCCGCAGGGCTCAAGCAACAGGCCAAGGACAATGGCTTCGTCTTCCCCTATTTGTACGACGAATCCCAGGCAGTGGCTCATGCGTACGAGGCCGCGTGCACGCCGGACATTTATCTCTTCGACGGCGATTTTCGTCTTGCGTATCGCGGACAATACGATGAAAGCCGCTCTGGAAACGGCGTTCCCGTGACCGGAAAAGATTTGCGCGCCGCCATCGACGCCGTTCTCGCAGGCAAACCCGTTCCCGCAGACCAAAAGCCGTCCATCGGCTGCAACATTAAATGGAAGGCGTAACGCTACAGCGGAGTTGGCGGTGTTCGCATTGTTCGCGGAGTTCACGCGGGCCGCCGTACCAGCTATAGCGTTTTCGGAATTGCTGTAGACCGAAGGGAAACACTCAAGTAGCTTTCCCCTCAACCGGGGTCCCCGGCGGTAGGTTCTCGCCGCTGGGGTGGAAGTAAAAGCCACCTTTCACAACCCTGAAAAAGTCTACGTGTATTCCGAATACGCTCTAACGGCGAAAAGCCGCGATCGGACTTACATCTGAGTCCGCCAGGAACGACCCCACAGCTGGCGCGGGATCTCCTCCGGAGACCCCGCTAAGGTTTTCTCTGCCGCTCCCAGCCGAGAGACTACACCAAATCAGCCACGCGAACAGACTGCGCTGGCTTACTGCGTCTTACCTTTTGTCTTGGCTGTTGCGTGCATCGGAGTCTTCTTGTCGAGAAGAGTGACGGCATCGGCAGCGTTGAACGGAAACTGGCGCACCGATTGTTCACCCGTAGTACTCAGGGCGACGTCGACACGGCGGTTTTGAGCCAAGACAATGACGGGCAGTTCGTGTAGAGCCTTCTGGCGCTCCGCGGCGCTCAGGTCAGGATCCTGTTCGAGCAGCTCTTTAACCTGGGCGGCGGTGAGTTCCTGCTCTTTGCCAAGGCCGCGCGTTTCAATGCTGGCGTCGGGAACACCCTGTGCAACCAGGAATTGTTTTGTGCCAGCGACGCGGCGCTCAGAAAGCGCCTGGTTGTACTCGACTGATCCGCGCACGTCCGTATGTCCGCTCAGGATCAGGTGGGCATCCGGTTTGAATTCGCGGTACTTGTTGAAGTCAGCCGCCAGGGCTATAAGAGTTTCCTGCTGGCTGGCCACCAAGCCGCCATTGGGATTGTCGGTTTTGGGCTGATTGGTTGGGAAAAAGACACTGTGCAGTGCCAGGCGAGTCTCGAGTTTCCCCACCTCCTCGGAGGGTTCGATGAAGCCTGTCAGATGAACCGTGGCCGTGCGGGCTTCGGAAGCGCCGGAACAATTGGTGGCCTTGAGGGTGTAAGTCAGCATTTCGTCTACCGGCCCAAGATCTGTTTTTGGGGGAACAGGGTTCAAGGTACGGCTGCCCGAGGGGGCGACGGAACCCAGCGGATCCAGAGAAACCAAGGAGACGTTCGAGGTCGACCAATCCAGCGTTATCGTGGGCTGCTCAACCACTTTGTCGCCGACGCGCCGGTAGCGTGCCTCCGCGGGCGATGCCTTGAGTGTTGCCTGCATGGCAGAATTTACGTCAACCGAGACGGAAGAAGTGGCCGTCCCGCCGGGCCCGGTAGCAGTCAGGTTGTAGGTGGTGTTTCCGCACAACGGCGCGGCCTTTTCGCCGGATGCGGGGACCTGGCCAATGCCGGAAATGTTTACATCAGGGGCATCGGTGGTCGTCCAGTTAAGCTGTGTTGTCTCGCCGGCATTGATCTGCCCTTTGCTGGCGGTGAGCTGCGCCGTGGGCTTGGCAACCGCAACACTGGCGCTCGCCACGCCGGCCTTGAAGCGCGGCAAAGACTGAAGCTGCTCGCCGCGGGGCCAGGGGATGGTCTTCCGGACGCCTTTCGGAATATCAATGACAACACGCTGGTTGGCGGGAACGTCGACGGTGCCAGACCAGGCTTCCTTATCTCCCGAGAGAATGGTTAACAGGTATTTACCGGGCGGCACAATGAGTTCCTGCTTCATCATGAACTCATTATTGAACTCATCGCCGTGGCCGACAAAATAGGCCGGCGTCTTTCCGTTGAGGAGCACAGCATCCCGATCGGCGCCTTCAATGGTCATACAGCCCCAGGGGCCGGAGACCATACCCGGGATAGGATCGAGAGTAACGTCAATGGTGTTGGTTTTTTGGGCAGTGATGTCGACCTTTTGGGTCGCCGGTTTGTAACCGTAGTTGTAGATGTCAATCGTGTGACTGCCGGGGCTGAGAATGAATGTGCCGCGGCTTGCCTCGTGCATGGCCTTCCCGTCAACGAACACATAAGCCTGAGGAGGTACGGCATGAACCCTAAGCTTACCGTCCTGTGCTGAAACTGGAGAAACCACGCACGCTACCGATAAAGCCGCAAAAACAGCAGCGTACGCTAAATTTGCTCGAACTTGCATGATTTTCTCCTTTCAACCGGAATTTCCGTTTTGCCTTTCGGCTGCGAACCAATATACGCCCATCTGCTTCCGATTGCGATCATTTTTGCATTGGTTCCAAGGCCAAAAATCCGGTCGTGCGCGACACGGCCTTTGCCGGGACCAAAAGCCATGCTTTGCCCATTTCGAAGCGATTTCTGGGACACTTTTTCGTCACCCCTTAACGTCCTGATTGGTTTCGCCCCCTGCCAAGCCTATCCAGCTGGCAGCGGCAAAGCCTCCATCCGCCGCAGCATGCTTCCGAGCAGGCGCCACGTCAGATGGCTCTCTTCCCAAGAGCAGCCAGTAGCAGCGAACATGCTTTATCAGCCGCCCTCCCGTCTTCAACAGCCGCTGCTGCAAACTGGTTAATGACCACGTTCCGATTCCCTTCGGCATCACCAGCCGCCACCAGCCGAACCCGAGCCGCTCGTCGAGTTCACGCACCAGGATCAAAACGTCTTCATCACGTTCGCACCCTCATAAACATTGACGATTGCGACTATCGGAGTTTCAGAATTACAACTCAAAATGGAAATGTGGGCTAACACCGCTAACCCCACTGACTCCGCAAACGCCGCCGTCTTTACGCACGCACCGTCGTCGGCGCAAGATTGTCAAGCAACTCACGAATCTCAAGCAGGACTTCGTCGGGACGGGTGGCCTTCAAGGGGAATTTGAGCACACCTTGCGGCGTGAACTGCGCGCCGCGCTTGGCGTTGCGCGCCACCAGCTTCATCAGGTGCGTGGGATCCACCCCCGCATTCTCCATAAAACGAATGTGCAGCTCGCTGCGCTTGCGGTCGATCTGCGCGATCCCCATTCGTTCGCACTCCAGGCGCAGCATGGCGGCTTCGAGCAGATAGACAGTGGCGTCGGGCGGAGCGCCGTAGCGGTCTCCTAACTCCGCGCGCACCTCGTTGACCGCTGCTTCGCTGGCCGCGCCGGCGATCTTTTTGTAGAGCCGCAGGCGCTGGTTCTCTTCCGGCACGTAGCTTTCGTCGATGCGCAGCGCGATGCCGAGATTGAGCTGCGTGGCCGGACGTTCTTCGCTGCTCTCGCCCTTCAACTCCTTGACGGCGGCCTCAAGCATCGACGTGTACAGTTCGAATCCGACGGCTTCAATGTGGCCGCTCTGCTCGCCGCCCAGCATGTTTCCGGCGCCGCGCAGCTCCAGGTCGAGCGCCGCAATCTTGAATCCCGCGCCGAGGTCGGAAAACTCCTTGAGCGCGGCCAGACGGCGGCGCGCGATTTCAGTCAGCTCGTTCTCAGGCGGAATGAGTAAATACGCGTAAGCGCGGCGATTGGACCGGCCCACGCGCCCGCGCAACTGATAGAGCTCGCTGAGGCCGTGCCGCTCGGCGCGATTGATGAGAATTGTATTTGCCAAGGGAATGTCGAGGCCATTTTCGATGATCGTCGTGGCGACAAGCACGTCGAACTCATGCCGCATGAAGGCGAGCATCACTTTTTCGAGCTCGTTCTCGCTCATTTGGCCGTGTGCCACAGCCACGCGGGCAGCGGGCACAAGCTCCTGAATGCGCGCGGCAATTTCATAGATAGATTCCACGCGGTTGTGCACAAAGAACGCTTGCCCGCCGCGCTCCAATTCGACTTCGATAGCCGAGCGGATGATTTTTTCGTCGAACTTTGCCACCACCGTCTGAATCGCCATGCGGTCCTTGGGCGGAGTCTCGATGACGCTCATGTCGCGCAGGCCGACCAGCGACATGTGCAGCGTGCGCGGAATCGGCGTGGCGCTCATGGCCAGCACATCGATCTCCTTGCGCAACTGCTTCAGCCGCTCCTTGTGCCGCACGCCAAAGCGCTGCTCCTCGTCAACGACGAGCAAGCCGAGATCCTGGAATTTGATGTCTTTCGAGAGCAGGCGGTGCGTGCCGATCAAAACATCGACGCGGCCGGTGGCCACGCGCTCGACGATCTCTTTCTGCTGTTTGGCAGTGCGGAAGCGCGAGATCATCTCGATATCGATGGGAAACTGTGCGAAGCGTTGCTTGAAGGTTTCGAAATGCTGGAAGCTGAGCACTGTGGTGGGCGTGAGCACCGCAACCTGTTTGCCGTCCTGCACGGCTTTAAAGGCGGCGCGCATGGCCACTTCAGTCTTGCCGTAGCCCACGTCGCCGCACAGCAGCCGGTCCATCGGCGTCGGCGATTCCATGTCGTATTTGACGGCCCGGATGGCTGCTGCCTGATCCTCGGTTTCGCTGTAGTCGAACGCATCCTCGAACTCGCGCTGGAACTCGCTGTCTTTGGAAAATGCAGTGCCTTCCGCGGTGTGGCGCTGGGCATAAAGCTTGAGCAGTTCGCCGGCCATGTCCTGCATGGCCCTGCGTACTCGCGCCTTGGTTTTGGTCCACTGCTGCGAACCGAGCCTGTTGAGCACGGGCGCGGGGCCGGTGTCGGTGGAGCGGTATTTCTGAATCAGATCGAGGCGCGTGAGCGGAACATAGAGCTTTGCGCCCTCGGCGAACTCCAGAATCATGAATTCCACCGAGAGACCGTCCTGCGCGATCTCCTTGAGGCCCTGGTATTGCGCGATGCCGTGTTCCACGTGCACCACGTAGTCGCCAATGCCGAGATCGCGGAAGTCGGAGACAAAAGCCGCGGTCTTCGATCGCTTCGGCTCCGGTCGCGCCGCGACGTCGGCTTCGTCGGAAAGATCGTTGGCGCCGAAGACAATCAGGTTTGCGTCGGCAAAGCTCACGCCTGCCGCAAGCGGCGAGCGCACGATGACCGGCACGCGCAGATCGCCGGCCAGGTAACTGGCCTCGTCGAGTATGGTTTCACCGGGGCGTGGCGCGCGACTGCCCAGCCGATAGGGAACTTCGTATTCTCGCAGAACCGTCGCCAGGCGCTCCACGTCACCCTGGTGCGGAGCGGCAAGCACGATCCGCGTTTCTGTTTGCATCAGCTTCTTCAGTTGATCGGTGAGCGCGGGAATGGAGCCGTGAAAGCGTAGCGTGGGCCGCGTAGGCAGCTCGATTTCGCCAAGCGTTGCGTCCTCGTCGAGCACGTCTACCGCACCCAATTGATCGAGATCGAGGCCCATGTGCGCGTCGAGCGACGCCTGCAGCACTTCGGGGCGCAGATAGATGTCTTCGGGGAGGACGAGCGAGCCGATCCCCGAGCGTTCATGGCGCTGTTCGACTTTGTTCCACCAGCGGTCGATCTGGTTACGCACCATGGCCGGCTCGTCGACGAAGAGCGCGTAGCGCAACACGAGAGTGAGCAGCGAGCGCTCTGCGCCGGCCACGGAAGCGAAGAATTCCCATCCCGGAAAGACGCTGATGCCGCCGGCCGCTGCGGCTTCGGCGGCCATCTCTTCGTCTTGCACCTCGACGCGCTGCCGGCTCAGCCGCCCGTTCACCGCGGCAAGCAGGCGGACGGTCACGGGCGTCTCCGTCAGCGGCAGCAACTGCGCTTCGTCGAGACCCGACTGTGAACGCTGCGTCTCCGGATCGAATTTGCGGATGGTCTCAATCTCGTCGCCGAAGAACTCGATACGCACGGGACGGTCGGCTTCGGGCGAGTAGACATCGAGGATTCCGCCGCGGCGCGTGAATTGCCCCGGCATTTCGACCAGATCCATCGGTGTGTAACCGACGCTGGCGAGATGCTCGGTGAGCACTTCGATGTCGACTTCTTCGCCGCGCTTGAGCGTGACCGCTAGGCCCGCGTAGTACTCGAGATCGAAGAGCCTCATCGCAGCGGATTCGACGGGAGAGATCAGGATGTCGACGGCTCCGGTCGCGAGCTTCCACAATGCGGCAGCGCGCTGCTCCTGCACGTCGGGGTGCGGCGAAAGATTTTCGAAAGGAAGCACATCGTGGGCGGGAAAACGGACGACGCGCGCAGGATCGATGGCGCCGGTCAGCTCGCATCCAGCCTTGAGCAGCGGCTCAAGCGCCTCGGCGGCCTTGTTATCGGCGACGATCACGATCACGGGCTGCTTGGCCGCCCGCGCCATCAGCGGCAAATAGAGCGCCCGCGCCGTAGCGGTCAATCCGGACACACGCCGCCGCCCCGCACCCAGGCTCAGGTGCCTGCGAACGCGTTCAAATCCCGGGACATGCTCCAGGTCCGCGAAAATTTCGCGGACGAACGGGAGAATCATCGGAGTCTAGTTTAGCAGCGGAAGGGGCGAGAGAGTTGCACCGGGACGCCTCAGCGAAGTGGCGCCAAGCGAGTGCCGCCGGAATGGCCGCCGACTCTCATGTCTTTGCAAGAAGAGAATTCAGCGTAGAAAGGCATGCGGAGCCAAGCATATCCGGATCGCGGGGCAGAGCGCGCCGCTTCAGGACAGTCCGGCTGCGCTCCGGAGGATGGCGAGCTACGCTTTACTGCCGGCCATTGTCGAAGCCTGCACCGAGTCCCATAGTAGTTCGGAGATATCCTTCACGCACATACTTTGGTCTCCCTTGCGCGCATTGACGCCGTCCTCCATCATCGTCATGCAGAAGGAACAGGCAACGGCCAGGGTATCGGCGCCGGTCGCCAAGGCTTCGACCGCGCGCTCTTGATTGACACGCTGGCTAGGCGGCTCCTCGACGAAGCTCATGCCGCCTCCTCCACCGCAGCAAAAGCCATTGCGGCGGTTCCTTGCCATCTCCACGAATCCTCTTGAGGAGATCTGCTGCAGAATTTGGCGTGGCGCTGTCAAATACGCCGTTTTGCCGCGCCAGATAACAAGGATCGTGAAAGGTGATCTTCGAAGTTGCGCTTTGTGGCTTGAGCCGGCCGTCATGAACCAGTTGGGCCAGGAATTCGCTGTGATGAATTACTTCGAATTCTCCTCCCAGGCGCGGGTACTCGTTCTTGAGAGTGTTGAAACAATGCGGGCACGCGGTCACCACCTTTTTGACCCGGTGAAGGTTCAGCGTCGCTATGTTCTCACTGGCAAGCTTCTCGAAGAGAAATTCGTTTCCTATGCGGCGCGCGGGATCACCGCAGCACTTTTCTTCGCGCCCCAAAATGGCAAATTGTACGCCCGCGGCTTTGAGCAAGTTGGCAGTGGCGCGGGCGATTTTTTGATTGCGATCGATTAAGGCAGAGCTGCAGCCGACCCAGAAAAGAACCTCGGGATTCCCCTGGTCTTTTATGGAAGGGATTTCCAGACCTTCCGTCCAGGTGAGTCGCGTTGCCTGAGTGCCGCGGAATGGATGCTCGCGCGCCTCCAGCGAGGTGACCGCCTCCTGAATGGAAGCCGGGAAGTCGGCTTCCTCCATCACAAGATACCGGCGCAAATCCACGATCTTCGGCATCTGCTCGATAAATACCGGACAAGCCTCCACGCAGGCGCCACACGTTGTACATTGCCACAGCCGCTCTGGTGAAATCGCTTCCTTCGCTCCTATGAGAGGAGCGGGGGGTGTCTGGCCATCAGCCTTGCCCGGCGTCGCACGGGTGCTGTGCATCAAGCTGCGCAGTTCGAGAATAAGTTCACGCGGCGAGAGCTCTTTCCCGACCGTATTTGCCGGACAAACTGCGGTACAGCGCCCACATTCCGTGCAAGCATCAAGATCGAGAAGATCTTTCCAGGTAAATGCGCCAAGGGAATTGACACCCAAAGACGCTCCGGATTCAAAGTCGACAGTCTTCAGCGAGGCGCCCGGCTGATCCAGATTGGCGGTGTAAATGTTCAGGGGACCGGTGATGACATGCAGCATCTTGGTGTAGGGCAGCCAGGCAATAAAAACGAAGCTCAATGCCATATGTCCCCACCAGAGCACGGCATGAGCTTGCTGCATGGCGCTCACGCTCATGACTTTGCTGGAGAGAGAAGCTGCGAGTTGGCCCAAAGGCGACCATGCCGCCCATGGATCGTTGGTGGCCGCAATACGCCAGCCTTCAAGCAGAAAACCAGACAGTACAATTGCAAAAAGAAGCGCCAGTATCCCCAACGCCTCATTCGAAGCGGTTAGATACCTGGGCCGCCATACGTAGCGGCGCACCGCAGCCATCACGACTGCCAGCAGCACCAATCCACCGAAAATATCGACAGTGAGAGACTGGAAGTACAGATAAAACTTCCCATGCATAATATGGAATCCCGCGTCCGCATCAAGGGCCACTACGGTGGTAGCCGCGGTGAGAACCAGGAAGCCGAAGAAGATCATTCCATGGAGGAGACCCATGAATGGGTCGCGCATGATTCGCCGGTGCGCCAGAACCTGCGTGAGCAGTAGCCGAATGCGTTGGAGCGGGTGATTGAAACGCGCCAGTGGACGGCCTTGCCGCCACTGGCTTACGCGCCGGTACACTCCGTACATCGCAACCGCCAGAGTGGGCAAAAACAACAAGTACATCAGCCAAACGTGAGAGATGTTCCAGTAGATCTGGCGCGTTGGTTCTCCGGCATTCATTTGTGCAGTGACCCCAGTTTCGAGCGCAACAGCGGTAAAACTTCGCGATAATCGGCGACCATTCCAAGGCTGCAGTACTTGAATATGGGAGCCTCGGGATCGGAGTTGATGGCAACGATATTCTTTGCTTCCGATACGCCAGTCATGTGCTGACTGGCGCCGCTGACGCCGATCGCAATATACAGTTCGGGCGCCACTTTTTTCCCGGTTTGCCCAACCTGCCACGTAGCGGGAACCCAGCCCGCATCGCAGGCGGCGCGGCTGGCTGCCATCTGCGCGCCCAGGATGTCGGCTAATTGGCGGAGCTCGGTACTGAAGGGCTCCGCTCCGCCGATACCTCGTCCGCCGGCGACGATGACGCGGGCGTCCTCGAGTCTCACATTGCCGGGATCATCCACCTTGCGTTCGATGATGCGGGTGCGCATGGGCGGAAGGGTGCACACAACATGCTGAACTTCTCCCGGCGCATCCTTCGGGCTGGCGGGAGCTAAAGAGCGCGACCGGAGCGAGACGACAGCCGGCGAGCGCTTTAATTCAATCTCAGCCTGCGCTTTGCCGCCATACACCTGCCGTGTGACAAGTATCTTTTCGCCATCCAACCTCACCGCACTTCCGTCGCATACTGCGCTACCGCCGAGACGGTGCGCCAGACGCGCGACGACTTCCAGACTGTAGGTGTCGCTGCCGAGCAGAACCGCCGTGGGCTTCTGATTCTTGCAGAGCTCGGTCAGAGCGGCCAGGTAGGACTCTGGCTGGTACTCAGAGAGCTCCGCCTGGTCCGCAACAATGACTGAATCGGCTAAGGGAGCAATCTCGGAGGCGATGGCGCCGTCGCCAACCAAGATAACGCGCAGTGCCCCGCCACATCGAGCCGCGAGCCGGCGGCCTTCGCCGACTAACCCTTTCGCGGCCTTCTCAAAGCCACATACTGAGAAAAGACAGACAACGATATCGTTCATGGAAGCAGAAAACCTCAATAATTCTCTGTTATGACGCGCCCGACAATTTTGCCAGACCCCGGGCTAAGCTCTCCACTCGCTGTTCCGGTGTGTCTCCTACGACAAACTCGCATTTGCTTTCCTTCTGCGGGATAAACAGTTTGACCACGTCGTAATAGCCGCCCTCCGCAACCGGGTTGTTCAAGCCGAGGTCGCCAAGCGCAAGTTTAGTCAGCGGCTGGCGGCCCGACATCATCACGTCGCGGACCTTAGGAATGCGTGGGACATTATGCTCGTCATTCGTAATCGTCAGCACAATCGGCGTTTCACACTCGCAGAAACTCCCAGCCCCAATCGGTTTGCCGCCGGATCTTCAGCCTAGAGCCGTCAAGCTCGATTCGGTCAACGAAACTCACACACGGCATGCCGAGTTCCTCGGCCAACAATGCGCCGGTTTGGCCCGCGCCCCAATCACCCGCCTCGCGTCCCACCATGACCACATCGAATGGACCCAGCTTGCGTGCCGCGGCGGCCAGTACTCGGGCGACGGTGAGCGGATCGGGGTTCTCAGCTTCCTGGTTGACAAGAGCCGCCCCATCAGCCTTCATGGCCATTGCCTTACGGAGCGATTCCTCAGCGCTCGGCGGACCGTAAGACAATGTCACTATTTTGGAACCTGGGCTGAGCTCACGCAATTGCAGAGCGGTTTCCAGAGCGTTTTCGCAGAAAATATTGGTTACGAGTTTGGCGGAGCCGCGCTCGGCTTGACGTTTGGCCTCGTCAATGCGAAAGTCGCGAACCGGCACTTCCGGATCGATAATCTGTTTAATACAAACGAGTATATTCATCATCGTTACCTGCACTTCAAGCCCATTAGCCCGGCGATGAGGTTGCGTTGGGTCTGCGACGTTCCTGCCTGAATTGTCGCGCTTCTGGCATTCCGGAAATGCCGCTGCATGTCATATTCCGCGTTGAGGCCGTAGGCGCCCATGATCTGCACCCCCTGGTTGGCAACCTTGGCGTAAAGCTCGGAAGAGTACAGCTTCGCCATGTTGATTTCCTTCAACGCATTCTCCTTGTTGGCCATCATCGCGGCTGCGCGCCACATCAGCGCGCGGCCAGCCTCGACTTCGGTTTGCATGTCGGCAATCATGTGCGCGATTGACTGGAAGGTCCCTATCGGCCGGCCAAACTGAACGCGTTCCTTGCTGTACTCAAGGGCCATATCGACTATCGCCTGCGCGCCCCCAATGTTCATCGCCGCATCGACCAGCCGCTCCACGTCCAAGCCGGACAACATGCATTGCCAGCCATGGTTTTCGCCCCCGACCAAACGGTCCGCCGGCACGATCACGTCCCGGAAAAACACCTCATAGGTTCCAAAGCATCTTCGGCCCAGCATCTCCAGCTTGCGGTACTGTACGCCCGGAGTGTCGTTGTCGATCAGGAAAAGTGACACTCCCTCGCGATAGTGCACCGCCGGATTGGTCTTTGCATAGACACACAGCACCGTGTTCTTGAGCCCCGCGCCCGATGTCCAGAGCTTCTGGCCGTTGATCAGCCAGCCGTCACCCTGGCGCACAGCCGCTGTGCGCATCGCTCCCACGTCCGAGCCGGCATCCGGCTCGGACATGCAGATCGCCAGCATGATCTCTCCATCCAGCAGCTTGGGTATCCAATAGCGCTTCTGTTCCTCCGAGCCGTTGCGCACGATGTTTAAGCCGCAGAAGATGGCGGCGCCGAAAGACATCACAAGATCGGTGCTGATTTTGGATATTTCCTCAGTCACGATCATCACGTCCATGAACCGTCCCACCGAGGCCGCCATATTCCTCGGGAAAAGGCAGACCTAGCAGCCCTGCCTCTACCCATGCGCTGTAAAGATCGTAGGGGAACTTCTGATCCTGCTCGAGCTGCCGAAGATATTCCGGACTAGCGTGGCGCTTCATGAGCTCGCGAACACTATCACGCAACAGTCGCTGTTCCGGTGTAAAATTAAAATCCATTTTGGTCTCCGTTCCCAGCATTGTACAGGATCGGTTTTTTCGCCTTTATTGCGTAGGCGCCGCTCAAAGTTAACTGTTCCGATTAATCAACGAACTTCTGGCTCTTGCATTCTTTCACAATCACCAGCTTGCCGTTTCCCCGCTCTTCAGGCCGCCAGCAGCCTGCGTTCAGGGGTTCCGTATGCTCACGCCTGGGAAGTCAGTCTTGGGCGGCAACCGCCACGGGCACCGGCCCCACTGCTTTGCGGACGGGCGGCCTCAAAGCGATCAGGATCAGAAAGCTGATCAAGCACAGCACCGCAACGCCATAAAAGGCAGGGGCATAACTGCCAAAATGGTCGTAAGCATATCCGGCTCCGATAGGTCCCTATGGTCCCGGAAATGGTGCCGGCGGCCTGAGAACTCCGACGACCGAAGCATAGGTTTTGTGGCCGAAGTAGTTGGCGGGCAGAGTCCCGATGCAGGGAAAATAGCGCCGAACCCCACTCCCATCAGAATCGCATTGACCCAAAGGCCAGCCGGGCCAGCCGCTTTCAACAAAAAGAGCAGGCCCGCTCCGAACATCAGCGAGGCCACCGCCCAGATGAGGCGCGGCTCGATGTGGTCTCCCACCGTGGCCACCACCACATTGCCGATCAACGATGCTGCCAGCATCACGGACAAGGAGAATGCGGCCTCGCCGGGGGTATACCCCAGGTCCTTCAAATGAACTACCCCATGAGCCAAGTAGACGGAGAAGCCAGGGCTGAATGCCAAACAGGCCACTAACATCGACCACGATGTGGGTGAACGCCAGACTTCGGAAAGTGTCCATTCTTCATTCGTCTGATAAATTCCTCGCTTCGGCTGAGAAGCGACCGCCGGAGCAAAGCCGGGAACGGCGATCCCGCCGTCTGGAACCTGGCCAAGATCTGCGGGGCGCTCTTTGACGAAGAGAAAAAGTCAGAACCATGGCGAAGATGCTACACGCAGCCACCGCCCACCATCCCATTCGCCAATTTCCGCCCGAGGCCCTGATCAGCCGGTCCAACACAGGGGACGAAGCCTCCGACGGTGGTTCCGGTTAGAAGCACAGAGATCGCCATCGTCCTTCTCCGCGCAAACCACTGCTCGACCGCAGATTGCGCCGCCAGCGTACCACCGGTCATAGCACCTAAGCCGACCACCAGTCCGAAGACGATGAAGACCTGCAAGCTGGTGCGCACGTACAGCGCCATGAACAGCGCTCCGACCATCACCAGCAGACAGCCGGCCACCAACGTAAAGCGCGCCCCCTTCTTGTTGATCAGTATGGCTACCACCGGTCCAGGCACGCCAGTCATGAATTGAAAGATAGCG
>CAWHUK010000026.1:0-27538 GCA_963832535.1 uncultured Acidobacteriota bacterium | reverse complement strand
CGAAAAAGACGATTTCACCCAAGGAATATTGGGCGTATTCAGTAATGCCGATCGCGCCGATGTCACCATCCTGTTTGATCCAAAGGTGCTCCTTGGTGTACCGGTAATCGAGTGGGTAGGCCATTTCTTTCCCTCCGCCGCTGTTTGAATTCAGCGCGCATTTGTAGATAACAAGAATCTGAGACTGGCTCTGGAGCACTTCCAGAGTTGGCACAGCCGGTTGGCGCCGAATTGACGCGTGCTGGCGCGCATCGTTCTTAGTTGGCCGAACTGCCCTGTGGAAATCTTTGCGCGATTTTAGCGCAGCCTGATTTCTTCATGGTTGCTAGTGCCAGTGCCGCGTGATTTCGTAATTGCCAACCCGTAGCGCCGGTCTCCAGACCGGCTGTCGTGTGGGCCTCCAGGCCAGCAGGGGCTGAAGAGCGATTACCAAATCACAAAGTCTGAGCACTAGGGCCGCACGCAGGCTCAAGCAGTACTGTACGCGGCGGAGCAAAAGAGACCACAAGGCGGCGCGTGAGGGTGTCGTCAAGCTGCTTGTGTAAACGCGGAAGGTGCGGGTTTTCCATTCAAGCCGTACCGGCTGAAATTACCAGCGGATAAGATGCGCGAATTTGCAAACCATCGTTTACACTTTTGTTGGCGCTAAAACCTCTTCAGGGGCCGCATGGAAGCGGAGAAGCAAGGTACAGAGGCGGGTTCTGAGCTAGATCGGGAAGGGAACAGGTATGAGTCAAATCGTAGTGGATCGGGATCTGTGTAAGAAGGACGGGTTGTGCATCGCGGTCTGTCCGGACGCCACGTTGCGAGCAAACGAGGAGGGATTTCCAGAAGAGGTTCCGGGAGCCTCCTGTGTCCTTTGCGGCCACTGTGTCGCAGTCTGTGAATGCGGGGCCATAACTCACGCCGGTCTACCCGAGGAAGCGATGCTGCCCGTTTGGCGCGAATGGTGCTCTCCGGCACAGATGGACGGCATGCTGATGAGCCGGCGTACCGTGCGCGAGTTCAAGGAGCAGCCCGTCTCAAGGGAAACTCTGGAACAACTGCTCGACGTGGCGCGGCGGGCTCCCACGGCGGGCAACACCCAGAAGCTGCACTGGATCGTCATTTCCGATGCTGCCAAGGTGAAGGCCGTCTCAGCCGAAGTCATAAACTGGGCGCGGGGCCACGCCGTAGGCCATACCGCAATGGTGGTCGAACGCTGGGATAAGGAATACGATCAGGTGCTGCGCGGAGCCCCTACGGTAGTATTGGCCTGTGCTCCCGCCGATTGGGACTGGGGAAAAGAAGACGGCGCCATCGCTCTGGCCTTTATGGAGTTGGCTGCCGAGGCGCGCGGTTTGGGCGCTTGCTGGGCCGGCATGCTGACCCGCGTGGCCGCCGTTCATCCTCCCGTCTGCCAGTTGTTGGCGCTCCCTGAAGGCTACGTGGTATGCGGCGGCCTGATGCTGGGTCAGCCCAAGTACAAGTACCAGCACGTGCCTCCCAGAAAACCGCTTAGCGCGCAGTGGATATAGAAGTGAGTTGTTAAGTAGGAGTCTCACGGCCCTGTCCCCGTCAAGGGCAGGGCTGACTGCTTAAAGGAGGCCGGAACGATGACCACCGTGACCGCGAAACCTCGCACACTGGGGACCACGGGTCCCGAAATCTTTCC
The DNA here is from genome assembly GCA_963832535.1 of uncultured Acidobacteriota bacterium. Classification (GTDB taxonomy): domain Bacteria; phylum Acidobacteriota; class Terriglobia; order Terriglobales; family Acidobacteriaceae; genus Telmatobacter. The sequence goes on along the minus strand of CAWHUK010000026.1, from coordinate 25,884 downwards.
ACTCGCACTGGGCTGCATGGGCATGAGCGGCATGTATGGGGCGGCGGACGAAGCCGAAAGCATTGCCACGATTCATGCGGCGATCGATGCGGGCGTCAACCTGATCGACACTGGCGATTTCTACGGAATGGGCCATAACGAAATGCTCATTGGCCGGGCGCTGGGTACGCGCCGAGACGAGGTGCTTCTCTCGGTGAAATTCGGTGCGCAGCGGGCGCCGGATGGCTCATGGCTGGGCCATGAAGCCCGCCCAGCCACCGTGAAGACGTCACTCGCCTACTCACTAACGCGGCTCGGCGTCGACCATATCGATATCTACCGGCCCTCCCGGCTCGACCCCAACGTGCCGATTGAGGACACGGTCGGCGCCATCGCGGAAATGATCAAGGCTGGTTACGTCCGCTATGTTGGGCTTTCCGAGGTTGGGCCTGAAACCATCCGCCGCGCCGCCGCCGTGCATCCCATCATCGATCTGCAGATTGAGTACTCGCTCATCAGCCGCGGACCGGAGGCAAAGATATTTCCGGTGCTGGATGAGCTTGGCATCGGGGTTACGGCCTATGGAGTGCTATCGCGGGGGCTGCTGTCCGGCTGGCAACCATCGGCTGCGGGGGACTTCCGCGCCCGCATGCCGCGCTTTTCCGGCGACAACTTCGCCCGCAACCAGGAACTCGTGGCAAAACTGGGCCAGATTGCCGCAACCAGAGGCATTACAACCGCGCAGTTGGCGCTGGCCTGGGTGCTGGCCAAGAGCAGATCGATCATCCCGGTCATCGGCGCACGGAAGCGCACGCAACTGGCCGAGAGCCTGGGCGCACTTGAGATCGAGCTCAGCGCCGAAGAGTTGGCGCAGATTGAAGCAGCTATTCCACCAGAAGCCGTTGCGGGCACCCGTTATGACCTGCACCAGATGAAGATGCTTGACAGCGAGAGGTAGAAATTGCCGCAGAAAGCCGCGGTCAAGTGACCTGGACGGTGGGGGGCGAAATTGCGATGACCGCGAAAATCGAAGTGGTCAAAACGGACATCACGACGCTGGCCGTGGATGCGATTGTGAATGCGGCCAATGAGTCTTTGCTCGGCGGAGGCGGCGTGGACGGGGCGATTCATCGCGCGGCAGGGCCGGAGCTTTTTGACGAGTGCTACCAGATTGGCGGCTGCCCGACGGGCGAGGCCAGGCTGACGAAAGGCTACCGGCTGCCGGCGAAGTTCGTGATTCATACCGTGGGGCCGGTGTGGAGCGGCGGCGAACGCGGCGAGCCGGAGCTGCTGGCGAGCTGCTACCGGTCGGTTTTCAGGATTGCGCGCGAGAAGGGGATAAAGTCGCTGGCGTTTCCGGCCATCAGTTGCGGGGTATATCGGTTTCCGGTGGAGCGCGCGGTGAAGATCGCCGTGGGCGAGACGGTGGCGGAGCTGATCGGCAGCGACGCGATCGAGAAGGTGATCTTTGCGTGCTTTGGGGATGATATTTTCGGGGCTTACCAGCGCGCGGTGGACAATCTTTCCTGAAATGTTGCGACAGAAGGAGAACGGGCAGGCTTTGTGGGCCCGCCCGGTTTCGTTTATTGGCTTGAATTAAGTGTTTCTTAGAAATTAAAGGTGATTTTCGCCGTCATTGCTCTCGGCGTAACGTAATGCGTGCCGCTGAACGTGGACAGGAAATTATACAGCGCGTACTTGTTAGTCACATTGATCGCCGTGAAGTCGATGTCGGTCTTGTAGTGCTCCCGGTGGAAGATGTTGTTCTTGCCCAGCGTCACGTCGAACAGGCTGCGCGGCGCAATGCGGGGAGGGTTGTGGTCGTCGTTCTCAGTACCGGGGGCCGGAATCTGCACAAGCTGAGACTTGTACTGCGATGCAAGGCAGGAGTCAAAACCGGTTGTGGGAGTGGCCGCGACGCCGTTGCAGGTAATGCCCGCTTCGAATTGCTCGTCTGGCGTGAGGCCGCTTAGATCGACTCCCGGCTGGCCGTCGATGGTGATGGAGGCGCCGCCGTTGATGGGATTGCAAAGGCTGTTCGGGTCGGCAATGTTATAGCAAGGCACCGAGCCCGCCACCAGGCCCGAGTCGTAGCGCCAGTTGAAGCCGCCCCAGAGGCCATTCGCCCAGCTGCCATCATGAGACACCGTGTATTGCAGGTGCGTGGTCTGGTTGAATTTTTCGTCGTGGTCGATGCGGAATGGATACCCGCCCTGGCCGGGTGCAGCCCCGGCGCCGGCCGACTGCGGGGGGAAGAAGCGAGCCGCCACCGAAGACATGACCGTGTAGGCGCTGAACCCGTGCAAATTGGGGACGTCGATATGCAACGCATAACCGGGAATTTTGGAGTTGTGCCAGTCGATGGGGAAGAAGATGGGGGTATTGCCCAGGATGCTGAAGTCGAAAGCGTTGTGTGTGTACTTCCAGAGTATTCTCCGCCGAAGACGGCGTACTTACCGAAAGCCTGCTGCAAGCTGGCGTGAAATTCGTTGCGATAGCCGGGGTCGAGGGTTCCCGAAACGCCCGGGTTGCATGCGAGCAACGGATTCAGAACCGCATCCGAGCATCCGCTGCTTGAAAGGACGAGATTTTCGTTGAAGGGCGTCTCCAGCGTGCGCGCGTAGGAAACAGCCAACACTGTGCCGGAGGGTTTGATGTTGTAGGCAACGCCCAGGCGCGGCTCCGCCTGGTTGGCGTCGGTAAGGCCGTTGTACAGGTCCTCGCGCAGTCCGAGGTTGATGTCCCAGTTGCCGGCCTTGATCTCGTCTTCAATGTAGAGGGCGAGTTCCTTTACGTCGGTGTGGCCGAAGTAAAGGTAATCGCCGCCGCCGCGGGTCAGGTCGTAGTTCCCCATCGGGCCGTCCAAAACAGTCAGGTAGTTAGGGTTGGCACTAGCTCCACCTGGGGCTGCGGAGCAATTGCTTAGATAGTCTTGATAGGAAAATCCCGGCAGCGGATCGCCACTTGAATCAACACAAGGCGAGTTATAAGTGGAATCGACTACGCCGAGGCTATCGTGCTCGCGCAGGAAGGTCTGTTCGTACTGTACGCCGATCTTTAGATTGTTGATGCCCTTCACGTAGGAGTAATCCGCATGGACGCCGGCGTTGGTGAGCGTGCGGTACTGGGAGATCGAAGAAGTTTGCAGGTTCGTCGGACCCAGGTCGGCGAGCGGGTTGCCGCTGGGATAGTAGCCGTATCCGTCTCTTCTGAGGAAGGCGCCCAGGTTGAAGACCGAATCGTTACTGATGACATGGGTGTAGGTGGGCGAAACATCGTAGGTATTGATCTTGGAGAGCTCATCGGTGTCGCCCAAATTGGCGAAGGTCGGGCTTGCGCTTGTGCCTCCGCTGACCACATTCTGCACGTTGAGGTTGTCGAAAGAATTGGGAGTCTGGAACCAGGAACGGCTGTAGTTAAGGTCCCAATGGATCGAATCGGCAGAGGAAAAGCTGTAATCGATGCGGTCAAAGAAATTCTCTTCGTTGCCCTTGTCGTGGAAGACGGTGAACTCGGGCGGATCGAGAAATCGGCCCGTATTAAGGCCGTCGGCCTCGATGAAGTTGCCCCAGCTTTTGCCGCCGTAGGAGAGATCGAAGCCCGCCGGCTGCCGATCCGAACGATCCATAGGATGCGTAAATCGCGCCGGTAGGCTTGGTGATTCCCTGCCCGGAGCGTGTGGTGGCTACGATCACGAGGCTGGTTTTGTCGCCGTATTCGGCCGGCGGCGCGCCGCTGATGACTTCGATGGACTGAATCGAATTCGAAGGAAGCTGATTCGAGAAAATCTTGCTCTGTTGATCGGTGATGGCTTGGCCATCCACTGAGAAGGAGTTCGACGCGTGGTCGCCCAGCCCGTGAAACAGGCCATTGGAGTCGGCTGCGACGCCAGGTGTGGTTTCAGTCACCAGCGCGCTGAGGCCTGAAGACTGACTCTCGAGCGGCACCGTGTCGAACAGGTCGCGGTCCACGTCGGTGTGGAAGGTGGGATCGTCTTCGACCAGGTCGCCTACGGCCTCGACGGTAACGGTGGAATTGGCGCCCTTGATGGGGAGGGTAAGCTTCAGGTCTAGCCCTACTGAAGATCGAATCTCGACGTTCTGGGTAAGTATGCCAAAGCCCTTGGCTGTGACTGAGATTTGATAGGGGTTGAAGGGTACATTGGACATGTTGAACTGGCCGGTCGAGTCGGTGACCGTGGACCGGTCGAACTGACTGACTGCGTTGGTGATATGAACCGTCGCGTTGGGAATGACGGCGCCGGATGGATCGACCACGGTGCCGCGTATGGTTCCGGCATTGCCGCTTTGCCCGGGCGCGGAGAGCGCGGCAAAGATCAGTACGAGAAGGGTAAGAATGCGGAACGTTGCGCCACGATAGAACGTCATGGTAAGTCTCCTGGACAATGGCTATACATGCGAAAAGTCACCCGCGGCGAGAATGGCGGCGGCGTCTTCAGTGCGTTTCCACCCCAGCGACGAGGACCTGTCGCCGGGGGCCCGGCATTTGGGTGAGCATCGTTCCGTTTCAAATCGGCTTTTTTAGATGCGCCGGACTATCGCCTGCTCGATGCGGCGATGCAACAGCTTGGCGACGCGACAGCCTGATGAGTTCGAAAGGACGCCCTAGCAGCAGACCGGAGGGGGGCGAATGAAGAGGCGGGACGGGCGCTGCCGGGCAACGACGACGGGATCGGCCTGGGGCGCGGAGGGTCCCAGTTGCACCATGACAATGACAACCGCAGCCACCACAGCGGGCGCCACCGTGTGCATCACGATGCAGAGCGGGCAATGATCGGCGTCAGTTTCGTTCGCGTGCTGGTGTGCTACCTGGGCTACGGCCAGCAAGGCCAAAAGGACAAGGCACACCACAGCAATCGCCGGCAAAAACCTACCAGCCCTCGCGCGGTGCTTGCCGTGGAAGTGCGCCCCAAATCCTTTCAATCAACGACCTCGCCGTTCTTATTGTTACAGACCTACCCGCAGACCCGTACAAATTGGACGCTCAAGTGCGGGAAGAGGTTGCAACTAAATGATTTTTCCGGGCCAACGCGAGGCGGGTGGATTCGTCTAAACTGTGTTGCCATGGCTGATTTTGCGCAAGGACGGGTCTGGGGAGCGTTTTCGCTGGTGACTGTGCTGGTAGTGGCGGCCGCTGCCGCGGGGCAGAGCGGACAAGGTGGTCAGGCCGGTCAGCCGGCCCAGAGTGCGCCAAGCCAGAGTACTTCGAGCCAGAGCAGTTCAGGCCAGAGCTCCAAACCTCTTCCATTGCAGCCGGGCGTTCCCGGAATGGGAAGAAACCATCGGCTCATTCTTAAAGACGGCTCCTACCAGATGGTGCGCGATTATCAGATCGTGGGCCAGCGGGTGCGTTACCTGAGCCAGGAACGCAGCGACTGGGAAGAGCTGCCCGTGGACCTGGTGGACTGGGACGCGACGCGCAAGTGGGAAAAGGAGCATGCCGACCTGGTGGAGGAGGATACGTCGCCGGCCATGAAGGAGGCCGAGGAGATCGACAAGGAGGAGTCGGACGAGCGCGGCGAGCAAAGTGCGCGCATGCCCAAGGTCGCCGAGGGGCTGGAGCTGCCGGATGAGGATGGCGTGTTTGTGCTGGACACCTTCCAGGGCACGCAAGAGCTGGTGGAGCTGCTGCCCAACGATCTCTCAATGAGCGCCAAGTCGCGGCATGGCGTCGGCGTGCTGAATCCGCTGGCCACGCAGAAAGCCAGCCTGGAACTGGAGGGCGCGCACGCCAAGGTGCACCTGCACGTGAACGATCCTGAGATCTATCTCTCGCTGGGCGTGGAGGATCAGACGGAGCCGGTGCTGACGCACTCCATAACGGTGGACACTGGCGGCGCCAAAGCGGTAAATGGAAAGCATGGCGCGCATTCGGCGCAGTCGGGCTTTGTGATTGTGCGCGTGGACGAGCGCCAGGCGGTACGAATTGTGGGCGCCGTGCACGTGAGCCCCAACGGCACGGTGACGCAGGACGAAGACACGGTGACCACCAAAGTGGAAGTGATGCCGGGCAAGCGCTGGCTGCGCCTCGAGCCCGCGCAGAAGCTGACCATCGGCGAGTATGCGCTGGTGGAGATCATCTCTCCTTCGGACATCAGCGAGAGCGTGTGGGACTTTCGCGTGGACCCGGCGATGGGCGACAATCCGGGGTCGATCGGGCCGATTTTGAAGCAGGGCCGCGATGCGGTTCCGGCGACGGGCGATAATCCGGGGGTGAGTGGGGCAACCATGACGGAACAACCCCCTCAGTGAGCTGGCTTCCCACCCCTGGGGCAACAAAAAGGCGCGCCGAAGGTGGAGCGCGAGGTACCTTCTTAATTGGCGGCCAGGTTCGACCGTTTGCGCTTGTTGAAGATAAAATGCGCCAGCAGCAGGGTTGCTGCAGTGGCGCTGAGGATTGCGTCTGCTGCGGGCATGGCGCGAGGGCCCCAATGCGAATAGGCGCGGCCGTCGAGATAAGCCATGTAGGCAACGGGAAGGTTGCCGAGAGAATTAATGATAGAGTAGCGAGCGCTGCCGCTTTTGCCTGAACCGCCGAGAAACTCCAACGCCACGGCTGTGAACAAGGCCCAGCAGGAGCCGATGGTGAAGAGAAAGAGCACGGTGCCCCCGAGATAGAATGCGGGGCGCTGCGGGGCGAGAGCCAGGACGGCTAATGTCGCGGCATTGAGCAGACCGGCGAACAGGAAGGCGATGGGAGCGCGCACGCGGACGGGCATGAGCGTGGCGGCGAGGGCGCCCGCGGCGGTGAGCAGCGCGCCGCCCAGGCCGTTGATCCATGCCACTTGCCGGCCGGTGACGCCGTAATCGCGGGCCAACTCCGGGAGCAGGCCGATCATGGCGCCGCTGCACATGGGAAAAGTAATGAGCAGCGTGTAAGGGATGGCTTCCCAGCGCAGAAATGTCGATTTGAATTCCTGCCAGATGCGGGCGGCGGTTTGGCCGGCGGTTTGCTCGCTGACCATGGATTGCGCGGGTGCGGCCAACGCGAACAGCGACGGCAAGACGATCATTGCGGCGACGATCCAACCCAGTGCGCCAAGCTGAAGACGGCTGGAGAGCGATACCAGCAAGAAGACGGCGACGGCGCCGAAGGCCAGCGAGCCGCTTTGGTAGAAACTGCCGGCGCGGCGGCGATTGGTTTCGCTGCGCAGGGTTCCCATCATGCCGCCGCAAGCGGCGACAGCAAGTACGCCAACGCAGGCGCCCAGAAACAGGAGAGCAACCGTCCACGGCGCGCCAAGGCGCGATTGGTGGAAGGCAAGCAGGAAGATGGCCGCGGCCACTGCGGCCGAGCCCATGAGCCAGGTGCGGCGGCGCACGAAGAAGTCAGTGAGCGGGCCCCACAAGAGATAAATGGCGTGCGGGAGCGAGAGCAGGGCGACGATGCTGGCCGCGCGCGCGGGATCGACCCCCTCATTGCGCAGCAGATAGGAGAGCGCGCCGCTGATGAGTCCGAGGGAGATGACCGCGTCGGGCGCAATGAGGAAGTTGAAGAGCCAGGGGCGCTCGCGCGGGGCGGGCGAGGGTTGGAGCTCGGCCTCAGTGCTTACTCCCGGTTGCATTTGGCTTAGCCTAGCATGGAACCTTTGGTTGGGTCATGAGCGTCATGGGCGATTGGCCGAATCGCCCGGACCTCTTCTCAGGCACGTTGCTTCGAGCTATTTTGGGGCCTTCCGCCTGGCAACCTTGTATTGGTCTGGATTCGCTGTTTGTTCGCTTCGGCTCCCACTTTGCGGGCATTTACCCGCAGAAATATCTGATGTTTACTTGAACCTGCAAGGCGCGTGTTGCGGCGGCGCGCCGGATCGATCGAAATGCGAGGGATTAGACACCATCGGTTATTCGGGAGATTCTGGGGTGTTCGAAACACATCGGCAAAATACCGTGCCGTTCGAAAGAGGAGCTGAATCCGGCCCGCGGGTTGCGGAAGCTGCGCCGACGGAGACGGTGGATCACTACGAGTTTCTCCAGATAAGTCCGAACGCCGATGTGGAAACCATTCATCGCATCTATCGGTTCTTAGCGGCGCGGCTGCACCCGGACAACCCGAAGACAGGAGATCCTATAAAGTTTCATCGCCTGAAGGCTGCTTATGACGTGTTGTCTGACAGGTCGCGCCGTGCCAGGTACGATGCGACGCGCATGCCGCAGGCGCCGCCGCCGTTTTCATCGTCGATCGACTTCATGGACGACCGCCAGGGCGAGTTGAACCGGCGGCTGGCGGTGCTGGTCGTTCTGTATCACAAGCGGCGGATGAGCCCGATTCATCCTGAAGTCTCTCTCGCCACAATCGAAGATCGCATGGGATTTCCTCGCGACTACCTGGACTTTACGCTTTGGTATCTCTACAAAAAGGGCTATATCGGGAAGGCAGACAATGCGCAATTCACGCTTACGGCCGACGGCGTGGATTTCGTGGAAGAACAGCGAGGCGAGATCCCGGTCCTGAACAAAATGCTTACCAGCGGTTCGCCAACGACCACTGAGGAAACTGAACGGCCGGTCGAACAAAAGCCGGCTCTCCGCGAGCTGGAGACGCACGCGGATATCGAGCAGCCAGTAACCGCTTCCGGGCCAATCATTCTGCCCGCATCGATGGGCCAGGAAGTGGAACGGCGTGTGGGCAAGCCCGACCGGCGCGTCGGCGCGCCGGATCGGCGCGCAATCAAAGTAGAGCGGCGCTTCCATGCGAGAGAGCGGCGCGAACGTCAAGAGGACCCGCGAGAAAAGGTGAACTAAGACACACCTTTTCCGGATGCGATCGATTCCCTATTCACGGGCCGCGATTCCCAACGCCTTCATCTTGCGGTAGAGATGGCTGCGCTCCAGGCCGAGCAGTTCGGCGGCGTGGCTGATGTTGTTGCGGGCCTCTTCGATTTTCTTCTGGATGTACTCGCGCTCGTAGGCGTCGCGCGCCTGCTGCAGGCTGGAGAACTCCTCAGTGGAGCGCGTGCCGGCCTTGTGCGTGAGCGGCGGCAGATGCTTGCGCTCGATGCGCAAGACGCGCGGGGATTCAGAATGAGGACGCGCTCGATGACGTTCTTGAGCTCGCGCACGTTGCCGGGCCAGTGGTAGCGGGCAAGGGCTTCGAGCGCTTCTTCGCCGATCTCCATGCGCGGGCGGCCGTACTGGCGGCCGAACTCGGCCAGAAACTCGCGCACCAGCAGGGGAATGTCCTGCTTGCGCTCGCGCAGCGGCGGCACAAAGAACGGGACCACGTTGAGGCGGTAGAAGAGATCTTCGCGGAAGTTGCCCTTGGCGATCTCTTCTTCGAGATCCTTGTTGGTGGAGGCGATGAGGCGCACATCCACGCGCAGCGGCTGCGTTCCGCCGACGGGCGTGAACATCTGGTCGTCGAGAGCGCTGAGGACCTTGGCCTGGGTCTTGAGGCTCATGTCGCCGACTTCGTCGAGGAAGAGGGTTCCGCCGTCGGCGCGCTCGAGGGTGCCGCGCTGCTCGGGCGGGCCGCCGGGTTGCGCGCCGTGGCGAACGCCGAAGAGCTCGGCCTCGATGTGCGCTTCAGGGATGGCGGCGCAGTTGAGCTCAACGAAGACGCGGTCGCGGCGCAGGCTCTCGGCATGAATGGAGCGCGCGATGAGCTCTTTGCCGGTGCCCGACTCGCCGTAGATGAGGACGCGGCCGTTGGTGGGCGCCATGAGGCGGATCTGCTGGCGCAGCGCCTTGAGGGGCACGCTTTCGCCGGTGAGGACCGCGGCGGCGCTGAACTGGCGCTTGAACTCCTCGTTCTCAGTGCGCATGCGGCGCGCCTCGACCGCATTCTTGACGACGATGAGGGTGCGTTCGAGCGAAAGCGGCTTCTCAAGGAAGTCGTAGGCGCCGAGCTTGGTGGCTTTCACGGCGGCCTCAATGGTGCCGTGGCCGCTGATCATCACCACTTCAGGCCGCGTTTCCGGCGGCGACTCGCGCAGGTCGGCCAGCAGCTCGAGGCCGTCGCGGCCGGGCAGCCAGATGTCGAGCAGAACCACGTCGTAGGGCGCGTCGCGCAACAGCGCCATGGCCTCGCCGGCATCGGCGGCGCCGGCCACGCCGTAGCCCTCTTCGCGCAGAATTTCTTCGAGTGAGGCGCGAATCTCCGCTTCGTCGTCCACCACCAGGATGTGATTCATCAGGCGTGCCTCTTAGCCGTCTCAGTGCCCGTTGCGGCGGATGCGGGCTGCGCGACAGGCTCCATCAACGGCAGACGCAGCAGGAAGCGCGCGCCCTTGGGAGTGTTGGACTCGGCGCTGATGGAGCCGCCATGCTCCTGCACGATTTTGGCGGCGATGGAAAGGCCGAGACCGGTGCCGCGATGCTTTGGTGGAATAGAAGGGCAGAAAGAGCCGCTCGCGAATCTCGTCGGTCAATCCGTGGCCGGTGTCGGAGACGGTGACCTCGACGGCCGCGCCGTCTTCGCTGAGCGCCGTGTACACGCCCAGCACGCGCAGCAGGCTGCCCTGCATGGCCTCGGCGGCATTGTCGATGAGGTTGGCCAGCGCCCGGCGGATGGCCTCGGGATCGGCCAGCACCGGAGGCAGGTCGGGCTCAAGGTTGCGCTGCACGGTGATGCCTTCAAGCCGGCCGCCAAAGAAGCGCCAGCGCTTCTTCGACGATCTGATTCATGCAGCAGGCGCGCGGCTGCGGCGCCGGGAACTGCGCCAGCGCCGAGAACTGATCGACCAGCGTGCGCAGCGTGCCCACGCAGCCCAGAATCACCTCGCTGCACTTGCGGATGATGTTGGGCGAATCGGGCTGGCCGCGTTCGAGATGTTTGGCTATGCGCTCGGCGCTGAGGGCGATGGGCGTGAGCGGGTTTTTGATTTCGTGGGCCACCTGCTGCGCCACTTCCTTCCACGCCAGTTGCCGCTGCGCGCGGAGCAGTTCCGTGGTGTCTTCCACCACCAGCACCGATCCTGCCTGCCCGCGGCCGAGATCGAGGCGCGCGCTGGTGATGGCCAGATGGATGGTGCGTCCGCGAGCATGGAACTCCACCTCAGTGGACGCCGCGCCCATGCGATGCCCGCGCCGGATGACGCCGGCCAGATCGTCGGCGCATCTCGGCCGGCAGCAGCGTCTCGATGCCTTCTCCGGCCAGAGCGGCGTCTTCCTTGAGTCCCATGAGCACGGCAAAGGCGCGGTTGGACTGCACGATGATGCCTGCTGCGTCGAGCGTGACCACGCCGGAGGGAATGGTTTCGACAATGGTCTCCAGCTCGCGGCGCCGCTCCTCGACTGCCAGGTTCGCCGCGGTGAGTTGCGCCTGCGCGCTCTGGGCCAGCTTACGGCTGGCTTCAAGATCCGCGGCCATGTGGTTGAAGGAACGCACCAGGTCGTCCATTTCGCCGGTGGTGACGGAAGCGACGCGCTGCTCATACTTGCCCGCGGCGATCTCGTCCATGGCGTCGGCCAGCGCCTCAACGGGGCGCGTGATCTGCTTGGAGAGAAACAGCGCCAGCCACACGCTGAAGAAAAAATCGAAGACCGTAATGAGCAAGAGGAAGAGGAAGAAGACGGTGCGAATGCGATTGCGGGAGCGGAAGAGCTGCCAATAGGCCGCCGCGCCGGAGCGGATGCGCGGCCGTGGTCTCGTTAAGCCCCTGCGGCATCGGCAGCGCCGCCACCACGATCTTGCCCGACCCCGTTACCGCCATGCCCAGCGCGAACTCCTGACCGGCAACTCTCGATCACCGATTGTCGCTTCTCCGCTGCGGCGAAGATGCAGAGCCGCGGCAGAGCGGGCCATGGAGCGGAACTTCGCCTATGTTCGGTCGCATCCATCGAAGCGCGAAGGGTAACCGGAGCTGGATTCGGGAGGAGCCTGGAAACTCGCCAGCACATGCCGCATTCCGTTGTCATAGACAAGGCAAAACCGCCAGTCCAGAGTAATGCGGCGCGAGCCGAGCACACGTCTGGAGCGCCTGCCGGGTCCTGGTCAGGAGCGCTGCTTTCAGGCTACCGATTCCGCCTCGCCCCTGCGCATTGCTCGCAACATACTCCACCAGTTCCGCTACCACGCGGGTCGAATCGTCGCGCAACTGCGAGGCGTTGGGTGAGAACCAGCGCTCCAGGGAGCGGTTCATGAGCAGATAACTGAAGAGAAACATGAGCGCGGCAGGCATGAGCGTGATCATGACGGCGCCCAGCACCATGCGCGAGCGCAGCCGCGCCGCCACGCCGCTGCTGCCTGCTCCCACGTAGACCTTGAGAAGGTTGCGGAAGAGCAGCACCAGCAACAACAGCAGCACCAGAGAGAACAGCCCAACGAGGGCAATCAGGATCAGCGTCTGGCCGTAGGTGGCGGGGGTGAGAAAGTCCACGCCGGAGGTGTTGAACCATTGCAGCGCGCCCAACAAGACGAAGACCAGCAGCGCTCCGCCGGCAAGCAGAGCGATCGAGCGGCGCCGCGAATCGGCCAGGGAAACGCATGGGGCGATTATAGAAGGAACAGGGAACAAGGGACCAAGAGAATGGCGAGTCAGTCCCCCGTCGGCTTTGCGGACCCGCGGAGGGATCGGAGATCGTGGGAGGGTCGATTACGCCGTGCGCTTTGAGGTCGGAACTCGATTGGGCGTATGAGCCCGTGAGTCAGTCGGACCCCCGCGGGCTGCTGGCAGCCCCGGAGCACGATTTTTGGCCGGAACGGGGTTGGCTTGCGGCTGATTGGGTTGGTGTCGATCGGAGCGGCGATTTGGCGCTTTTCATGGCCAGGGCGCGCTAGCCGGCGAAAAGCTCGACCCACGGCCGTCTTATCGGCGCTCCGCCCGCCAAAAGGAGCTGACCCCAAGGTAGACGAAAACCGCCGCCGCGCCGATCTCAAAATCCCGCCACATCGGCCTCAATCCGGCCCAGTTTTGCCATAGACGCAAAGCGAAGACTGCTGCGAACAACAGAAAGAACGCGCCCGTCATCTCAAGCCATAGGATGCCGCCCACGCGGCGGAAGGGGCGCAAAAAGCCTCCGATGCCGCGGCTGACGCTTCGTCCGGCTGGGGTCGTGAATTGTCCGGCTGCTTGCTCGGAGGGGCGGGTTTGGCCCGCGGAGCTGGCGTCCGGTTCGACAGCTTGGGTTTGGGTTGCGCTGGCACGGGATTGCCCTTGGGCCGCCAGCCGTTGTCCCGCAATGCGGCCCGCGACGCGCACTCCAATGCCCACGGCTCGACCGATGGTTAGAGGCTTCATACGTCTATGATGGTAGCAGCGGCTCGTGGCGCTTTGCGCTGCATGGCGCAGTTCCGGAGTTGCTCTCAAACGGGAATGGAAGTAAGGTAAAGACATTCCTCGCGGTAACTCGCGCATCAGCCCGCACGGGCAGCCGCTCCAGGAGGTAGCCGTGACATCCCGCCTGCGTGAACTCATTCAGCAACTGGGCGAGGCCATTCATGAATCGGTCATTGAGAGCGAGCAGATCGCCGGTGTGGTGCAGGACATCCGCAAGCACGGCTTCGACGTGCTGCTGATGCTTGAGGCCACGATCGGTCTGAATGAGGTGGTGGCGGCCGCCAAGAAGGGCGAAGCGGACAAATCGGCTGCCGAAGGCGAAGGCGAGACAGGGGCTTTCACGCAAAATGATCTGCATTTTCTGCGTTCGCTTCGTATTTCGGTAGAGGGGGAAGAGAACGACGCCGGAACGGACGTCAAGTGATCGCAACCCGCCTAACAGCCCTTTGGTAAAGCGCAAGAGACTGCACTCGGCAGACGTAGGCAATCAAGTGCTACCATTCGCATCCTGGCGTTAGCGTGCCGGCTGAGGCGGGTGCCGATTCTTCCACCCCTTACTACCTTCGCATCACGCCTGCCTTCCGGACCCTGATCGGCCCGCATGATTGGTTTACACGCACCGTTATTCCGAGCGTGGGGGAACGGAAATTGTTGGCAGTGTTGTGGTTTATCCTCTTCGCCAACTTTGTTTTTCCGCTCTATGGCGCGAGCGTGCACCTGCGCAACGACGCGCTGCACCCGGCATTGAAACGCCCCGCTTTCGTCACCGTCATCCCTTCAGGGGGATCCAGGTGTACCCCCTGTTCTCTCTCACTAAAGTCCGTTGTTCGCTCTGACGAAAGACACGCGCATGTTGCGGTGCTATTTATCAAGGATTCAAACGTTCGGAGAAACGATGGCAGGATGCTGGTTGGCGACGACCGTGGGCGGAAACACTTTCCGCTGTTCAGCGACTGCTTCCCTATCGGCTTTTAATTAACGATTGGACTTCGACTAAAAAGGATGGCGAGATGGCGAAAATGATCACACGAAGCTTGATGTCACTTTTTCTCGGTTTTGTCTGCGTCTCCGTGGCGCTGGCGCAGACGGCGGCAACGGGGGCGGTGGCTGGCACTGTTACGGATCAATCCGGGGCAGTTGTCGTTGGCGCGACAGTTACGGTAACTAACGTGGGGACTGGCGAGACACGCGTTGCAACAACTACATCCCAAGGAGCCTACATAGTCGGGCTGCTGTCACCGGGTACTTACCGCTTGAAGATCTCCGCCAAGGGTTTCAAGGTCATCGAGACTCGGCCCATTGCGGTAAGCGTAACATTGACCACCGAGTTGGATCAGCGCCTGGAAGTTGGTGCGCAAACAGAAGAGGTCCAAGTCACGACCCAGGCGGAGGCGGTACAAACATCGAATGCGACCATTGGCACCTTATTCGAACATCAGGCCATCGTGGAAATGCCTCTGAGTACCCGCAATTTCACGCAGCTTATTAACCTTTCTCCCGGTGTCTCCGCCAATGTGAGCAACGCTTCCGCCTTTGGCAACGGCTCGCAGGACGTGAACGTGAACGGCGGGGGCATGGATCAAAACAATTACATGATGGATGGCGTGACGATCGCCAATTACGCCAACGGAGGCGCTGGCGCGGAAGTACAGTTTGGGGGAATAGACATTCCCAATCCGGACGCGATTCAGGAGTTCAAGATCCAGACCTCGCAAGCGGATGCCTCTTACGGCCGGAACCCGGGGGCGAATGTAGACGTAGTAACCAAGACTGGTACCAATGCGCTGCACGGAGATCTATGGGAGTTCTTCCGCAATAACGCCCTGGATGCCAACGATTACTTCTTGAAGCAGTCCGAGGCGGGGGAAGGACTTTCCAACAAGCCCCAGGTGCTGAAGCAGAACCAGTTCGGCTTTACCTTGGGAGGCCCTATAAAGAAAGACAAGGTGTTTTTCTTCGGGTCGTACCAGGGAACGCGGCAGATCAACGGAGTTGCGGGGGTGGGATATTCCCCCGGTGTACACCTGGTCCCTTTCAATGATCCGAGCGACTCGACGAGCGGACGCGATTTGGGGAACCCGGCAAAATATATGGCCTATTTGGGAGGCGAGTTCTGCCCCGGGGGCGCGCTGGATACGGCGACGGCTGGTGCGTACAGCGGATCCACATTTTTACCCTTTGGGCCACAGCTTGCCTGCGACGGCTCCAACATCAGCCCAACAGCGATCACCCTCCTGCAGACCTATGAGGCCCCTGGCAAGCTCTACATTCCCGGCTCCAACAATGGGGTGATCCAAACCGTCGATTATTCGGAACCAGCTCGAGCGAGTGAGGACCAATTCCTCATCAATACCGACTACGTGATCTCGAGCAAGAACACCCTTGCGGAAAAGTACTTTTACTCGAACATTCCTCAGACCAAGTATTTCGACTGCAATGCTGCCCCTTGCCTGGACGACGCATCCGAAGGGGCGCATTTCATCGATCAGGTAGCGTCCCCGATGCTCACTTCTCTGATCACCAACAACCTCGTCAACGAGGCGCATGTCACGTTCGAACGCTTCAGCGCGCTCGATACGGACGTGCAATCGCTGACAAATTGCGATGTCGGCATCACGCCCATCAACAACTGTAACGACCTGATTACGCCCGTAACCATCTTAGGATATTTTGCCACGGATGGTAATCCCACCAACGCGAGCGTTAGTGCGGAAGACCAGTTTATATTGGGCGATCAGATCTCCTGGGTCCATAAGCGTCACACGATCCGCGCCGGCTTCGAGGCGGAACGCGATTATGAGAATTTCATCTTTGGGGGTACAGGTCGCGGATTTTTGATTATGGGGAGTCCCTCCGATTTTCTGCTCGGGGGGCAGGGTAACATCCTGGGGACAGCCTTTGCCTATCGGACGGCGCCGGGCGCAGGTTACCATGATTACAGGTCAGAGGCTTTAAGCGGTTTTGTTCAGGATGACCTGAAGCTAAACTCGCGGCTCACGGTGAATTTGGGCTTGCGCTGGGAGTATTTTTCGCTGCCGACCGACTTGGACGGGCATGACTCCAATTTCTTCCCGAGCTTGGCTATGAAAGCGAATACGCCGGATCAACTGGCCGAGGGCACTCTGGCGGGGTTCGTGGTTCCCCACAGCTATAATGGCTCGCTCGGCTTATCGGATCCGGTCACCGGCGCGACCGGTGTTTATACCTCATCAAATAACGTGCCGGCGTTAAGTCTGCCCCATAAGGACAATTTTGCGCCACGCATTGGCTTTGCCTGGCGGCCAACCGCAAGCGACCGCCTGGTCGTGCGCGCCGGCTACGGATTTTTCTTTGACCGTGGCGATGCCCAGAACAACAATTCCCTTGGACTGAACTACCCCTACAACGTTCCAATGTTTCGTGGTGGACCGAGTGAGTCTTGTGGAACCCTGCAGTCGCCCTACCCCTCGGCGACCCCGGATACGACTCCAGGGTGTTCCAGCTTTTACGGACCCATTGGGTTCGCGGCACGCACCTTGACCTCAGACCTTAACATCAACTACCTCGCAGAGCAATGGCCGACTCCCACGGTTCAAGAATACAGCCTGAACGTCCAGTATGAGTTGGCGAGCAACTGGGTGGCGGAAGTTGGATATGTTGGTTCTGACGGCCGCCATCTTTTTCAGACTAACGAGCAAGCAAATGTGGCACAGCTGGCAAGCACGGCCAACCCTGTTAACGGGCAAACGACTAACACAACGGGGAACGCCCTCTTGCGAGTGCCAATCCTGGGCTTCGATCCACAAGGCCTACAAGAAGCTGCTAACAATGGAGATAGCAATTACAACAGCTTGCAACTTGTGCTGCGGAAGCAATTTTCCCGCTTGACGTTCCAGGCCGCATATACCTTCAGTAAGTCTCTAGGCACGCTCCACCCTAATGGTGGTGAAGCCAGCCAAGGTGTCTCTCCCGCTGGGGATGCGTTTGACGATTCTCTAAACATCAACAACCCGCTGGTCCGCTCGACGCACTATGGACCGGAAGAGGTGAACCGTCCGCAGCGTTTCACTGTCAACTATAACTACCAGTTGCCGGGCAAGACTACCGGATTCACCGGCAAGCTGCTGGGAGGATGGGCGGTGTCGGGTGTGACTATCGCCCAAGATGGCCTACCGATCACCATCATTGATTCGAGAGGCGGATCCATTTATGGCGCCGCGAATAATGGTCCCTTTGCCGATGCTTCCACGGCCCAGTTCGCGCCGGGGATGAGAAATGCCAACGTAGGAACTTCCGGCAGCGTCAAAAGCCGCCTGAATCATTACTTCAATGCTAACGCGTTTACGGCTCCACTTTGCATCGTTGGCGCTGATGTCACGCCTTCTGCAGCCAACTGCGTCAATGCTCAGGTGACCGGCGCGGGGACTGACTATGGGAACTCCGCAGTAGGGATCATTCTCAGTCCAGGCCAGTTCAACTGGGACATCTCAATCGACAAAGAGACGAAGGTGGGTGGCCTGCGTGAAGGTGCGCGCGTGGCATTCCGGGCGGACTTCTTCAACGCCTTCAACCATCCGCAGTTTGGTGAGCCGGCAAACGATGATTCTCTTCCCAACTTCGGCCAGATCACGAGTGCAAGCGTGTCGCCGCGTATTGTTCAATTTGCCGTGAAGTACATCTTCTAAGCAAGCTTTGCATGTGCGTGGCTGATAAAGACAGGAAGCCCCAGCGGCGATCGCGATAGCGATCAACCGGCAACTCGCGAGAGCCAGGCCGGGCCGTCTGGGGCGACGGAAAGACTCGTAGTTTCGGGGAATGCCGCGGCGTGTGCCGCAGGCCGATAGTGGCCAGGGACATAATATGGCAGGGCAAGTACTTCTTTGGAAGGAGAAGATATGAGCGGGAGCAGACTGTTTTCCGACGGCGAATTGCGGGAGATGGAAAGGCGCACTCTGGATGTGGCCCAGGAGGCCATCGAAAAGGGCGATAAGCAGAAGTCCAAGGAACTGGTTCAACGCATGTACGAGGAGTTTAACCACCTGCACGATGGAGCTATGTTCTGGATCACCGGCCTACTGACCTATATCTACCAAAACCATGGAATCGACGCCGTAGAGCAAGCTGAACGCTTCGCTCATACCATTGAAGGAAAAACGGTTTTCAAGCCGCGGGCAGGGATGGACCTTCGCTCAACGGTTATGAGCCTGGCGAAGGGTTTACGCGGGCATCTTCAACCCCTTACGATCGAGGAGGACGACGAAAAGATCCTTATCACCATGAAGCCATGCGGCTCCGGCGAGAGGATTATCGAGAAGGGCGGTTACGAGGCTGGTTTTGCCAGAGTAGAGGCCCCCCACCCGATTACCTGGGGCATGAAGAACTTTCCCATTTACTGCGTTCACTGTCCGGTAATGGAGATGCTGTCCATCGAAAACACGGGTGAGCTTCAACCGGTTCATCTCGTCAACGAACCTATGCGCCACGGCTTCTGTCACTTTGCTTTTTACAAGGATTCTAAGAACATACCAGAAGAGTATTATCGGCGGCTGGGTAAGGAGAAACCGGCTCCCAAGGAATAGTCCCGCCTACCTTAATACTAGGCACGCAAGGACGCATTGCGGGTCTGCTTGACTCGGAGGATGGGCAAACTTGCCTTATAGGGCATGCGCCGTTCGCTGGCGCCGGATAGTCGGCGCGATGACATGGCCCAGATGACTACCCACTACCTGGACACCACCCAATATTTGCCGACTTGAAAGCAACTAAAGTAAGGAGAGTGAACCATGACCGGTCCCGAGAAGATCAGCGCGTTAGAGAAGAAGATCGAGCAGATGGAAAATGAGATCGGGATGCTTCAAGATGCCCATCAAATCCGGCGTCTTCAGCACATCTACGGCTACTATCTGGATAAGTGCCTTTACGATCAAGTGGTCGATCTGTTTTCTGAAGACGTCGAAGTTCATTTCTTTGGAGGCATTTTTAAGAAGCGGGCAGGCGCCCGGAGAGTGTTTTGTGACCGTATGCGCAACCACTTCACCGGCGGGCATAACGGGCCGGTGTTCGGCTTCCTCTTGGACCACCTGCAATTACAAGACGTGATTGATGTGGAGCCGGATCGCAAGACCGCCAAGGCGCGCTTCCGGTGTTTGATGCAGGCAGGACGTCATGAGTCTGCTGGTGGGGAGTCAATCCAATGGTGGGAGGGCGACATTTACGAGAACCAGTACGTGCGGGAAGACGGAATCTGGAAATTCAAAGTACTTAGTCCTCGTGTGGTTTGGCAGGCCGATTACGAGACCGGCTGGGCGCATACCCCGCCGCGTTATGTCGAGTTCTTTAAGGAAACGTACCCGAAGAATCCGATCGGACCGGATGTCCTCGAAGATCCGGCGCCGGTTCTTTGGCCGGACACGGATATCCACCCCTACCACTACGCGCATCCGGTGACGGGCAAGTGGGTGGAGTGTCCCAAACCAATAACTTGGAGTAGAAGTGCATAGGAAGCATCCGAAAGGAACTCGCCCACCCTCAGTTCGCAGAGATTGCGGCCGATTTCGCCTCAAGGCGTAGCCCAGCGGCCGGCCATTGCCCAGGAATACGGCCGGAGGACCGTGCGCCCATGCCCCTTTGGCCTTTTCCCCAAGCGGCAACGCAACGTCCGCGCCGCGCTGGAGCGGGCCCCCATCGAGAAGGCCGGCGAGGTCGATGCGGCCGGCCAAGTGAGCGCGATGGAGCGCGGCCGAATCAGGAGAGTTCCCGCCAACCCGAGGAGAAGATGAGCAAACCAGTGCGGTTTTACGGATGGAAGCTGCTCGCGGCCCTGTGGCTGATCCTGTTTACGAATTTCGGCTTCGCGATGTACGGCGCCAGCGTGATAAATGCCTACATGGCTGCCGACCTGCACTTTGACCGCACAACCTTGGGGATCGCCTTCGCTATCTTTCAATTCATGACTGGCGTGCCTGGACCGGTGGTAGCCATACTGATCAACAAGAAGGGGGCGCGCTTTACGTTGGTGGCCGGCTGTCTGCTGGTGATGGTCGGAGCGCTGCTCATGGCGCTGTACGTGCGCACCAGCTTGCAGGTCTTCATCGTCTTCGGACTGGTGGTCGGCTTAGGTGCTATGACCGGTGGTACGCTGGCGGCGCAATCTGCGGTCGAGCAGTGGTTTGCGCGGAGAAGGACGATGGCGATCTCTGTGCTTCTAACCGGAACCACCGTCGGAGGCTTCGTTGCGTCCCCTGTGTTGGACCGGCTGATCAGGGCCTCGGGCGGAAATTGGCGAATGGGATGGTGGGCGGTGGCTGCGTGTAGCATCTTCGCCATGGTTCTGACTTTTCTCTTCGTCAAAGAGCGCCCCGCAGATCTTGGCCAGGTTCCAGACGGCGAGATCGCCGTTCCCGGCTTTGCTCCGGCGGTCGCTTCTCAGCCGAAGCGAGGAATTTATCAGACGAATGAAGAATGGACACTTTCCGAAGTCTGGCGTTCACCCACATCGTGGTCGATGTTAGTGGCCTGTTTGGCATTCAGCCCTGGCTTCTCCGTCTACTTGGCTCATGGGGTAGTTCATTTGAAGGACCTGGGGTATACCCCCGGCGAGGCCGCATTCTCCTTGTCCGTGATGCTGGCAGCATCGTTGATCGGCAATGTGGTGGTGGCCGCGGTGGGAGACCACATCGAGCCGCGCCTCATCTGGGCGGTGGCCTCGCTGATGTTCGGAGCGGGCCTGCTCTTTTTGTTGAAAGCGGCTGGCCCGGCTGGCCTTTGGGTCAATGCGATTCTGATGGGAGTGGGGTTTGGCGCTTATTTCCCCTGCATCGGGACTCTGCCCGCCAACTACTTCGGCCACAAGACCTATGCTTCGGTCGTCGGAGTTCTCGCGGCCGCCGGCACCATTTCCGGAGCCATCGGGACCTATGGAGCCGGATATGCTTACGACCATTTTGGCAGTTATGCCCCTGCCTTTTATGGCGTTGCGGTGCTGTGCTTGATCAGCTTTCTGATCCTGATCGCTTTGAGGCCGCCCGTCCGCAAAGCAGTGGGGCCGGTGCCCGTGGCGGTTGCCGCCCAAGACTGACTTCCCAGGGCGTGAGCATACGGAACCCCTGAACGCAGGCTGCTGGCGGCCTGAAGAGCGGGGAAACGGCAAGCTGGTGATTGTGAAAGAATGCAAGAGCCAGAAGTTCGTTGATTAATCGGAACAGTTAACTTTGAGCGGCGCCTACGCAATAAAGGCGAAAAAACCGATCCTGTACAATGCTGGGAACGGAGACAAGATGGATTTTAATTTTACACCAGAACAGCGACTGTTGCGCGATAGTGTTCGCGAGCTCATGAAGCGCCACGCCAGTCCGGAATATCTTCGGCAGCTTGAGCAGGATCAGAAGTTCCCCTACGATCTTTACGACGCATGGGTAGAGGCGGGGCTGCTAGGTCTGACTTTTCCAGAGGAATATGGCGGCCTCGGTGGGACGGTTATGGACGCGATGATCGTGACCGAGGAAATATCCAAAATCAGCAGCGATCTTGTAATGTCTTTGGGCGACGTCATCTTCTGCGGTTTAAACATCGTGCGGAACGGCTCGGAGGAACAGAAGCGCTATTGGATACCCAAGCTGCTGGATGGAGAGGTCATGCTGGCGATCTGCATGTCGGAGCCGGATGCCGGCTCGGACGTGGGAGCGATGCGCACAGCGGCTGTGCGCCAGGGTGATGGCTGGCTGATTAACGGCCAGAAGCTCTGGACATCGGGCGCGGGGCTCAAGAACACGGTGATGTGTGTCTATGCAAAGACCAATCCGGCGGTGCACTATCGCGACGGAGTGTCGCTTTTCCTGATCGAGAACGACGCTCCGGGCGTACAGTACCGCAAGTTGGAAATGCTGGGCCGGAGATGCTTTGGAACCTATGAGGTGTTTTTCCGGGATGTGGTCGTGCCGGCGGATCGTTTGGTCGGGGGCGAAAACCATGGCTGGCAATGCATGTTGTCGGGCTTGAACGTGGAGCGGCTGGTTGATGCGGCGATGAGCATTGGGGGCGCGCAGGCGATAGTCGATCTGGCCCTTGAGTACAGCAAGGAACGCGTTCAGTTTGGCCGGCCGATAGGGACCTTCCAGTCAATCGCACACATGATTGCCGACATGCAAACCGAAGTCGAGGCTGGCCGCGCGCTGATGTGGCGCGCCGCCGCGATGATGGCCAACAAGGAGAATGCGTTGAAGGAAATCAACATGGCGAAGCTGTACTCTTCCGAGCTTTACGCCAAGGTTGCCAACCAGGGGGTGCAGATCATGGGCGCCTACGGCCTCAGCGCGGAATATGACATGCAGCGGCATTTCCGGAATGCCAGAAGCGCGACAATTCAGGCAGGAACGTCGCAGACCCAACGGAACCTCATCGCCGGGCTAATGGGCCTGAAGTGCAGATAACGATGATGAATATACTCGTTTGTATTAAACAGATTATCGATCCGGAAGTGCCGGTCCGCGATTTTCGCATTGACGCGGCCAAACTCCAAGCCGAGCGCGGCTCCGCCAAACTCGTAACCAATATTTTCTGCGAAAACGCTCTGGAAACCGCTCTGCAATTGCGTGAGCTCAGCCCAGGTTCCAAGATAACGACATTGTCTTACGGTCCGCCGAGCGCCGAGGAATCTCTTCGTAAAGCAATCGCCATGAAGGCCGATGGGGCGGCGCTTGTCAACCAGGAAGCTGAGAACCCCGATCCGCTCACCGTCGCCCGAGTACTGGCCGCCGCGGCACGCAAGCTGGGTCCATTCGATGTGGTCATGGTGGGACGCGAGGCGGGTGATTGGGGCGCGGGCCAAACCGGATCATTGATGGCCGAGGAACTCGGCATGCCGTGTGTGAGTTTCGTTGACCGAATCGAGCTTGACGGCTCCAGGCTGAAGATCCGGCGGCAAACCGATTGGGGCTGGGAGTTTCTCGAGTGTGAAACGCCGATTGTGCTGACGATTACGAATGACGAGCATAATGTCCCACGCATTCCTAAGGTCCGCGACGTGATGATGTCGGGCCGCCAGCCGCTGACTAAACTTGCGCTCGGCGACCTCGGCTTGAACAATCCGGTTGCGGAGGGCGGCTATTACGACGTGGCCAAACTGTTTATCCCGCAAAAGGAAAGTAAATGCGAGTTTGTCGCAGGAGACACCCCGGAACAGCGAGTGGAGAGCTTAGCCCGGGGTCTGGCAAAATTGTCGGGCACGTTATAACAGAGAATTATTGAGGTTATCTGCTTCCATGAACGATATCGTTGTCTGTCTTTTCTCAGTATGTGGCTTTGAGAAGGCCGCGAAAGGGTTAGTCGGCGAAGGCCGCCGGCTCGCGGCTCGATGTGGCGGAGCGCTGCGCGTTATCTTGATTGGCGACGGCGCCATCGCCTCCGAGATTGCTCCCTTAGCCGATTCAGTCATTGTTGCGGATCAGGCGGAGCTCTCTGAGTACCAGCCAGAACCCTACCTGGCCGCTCTGACCGAGCTCTGCAATAATCAGAAGCCCACGGCGGTTCTGCTCGGCAGCGACACCTACAGTCTGGAAGTCGTCGCGCGTCTGGCGCACCGTCTCGGCGGTAGCGCAGTATGCGACGGAAGTGCGGTGAGGTTGGATGGCGAAAAGATACTTGTCACACGGCAGGTGTATGGCGGCAAAGCGCAGGCTGAGATTGAATTAAAGCGCTCGCCGGCTGTCGTCTCGCTCCGGTCGCGCTCTTTAGCTCCCGCCAGCCCGAAGGATGCGCCGGGAGAAGTTCAGCATGTTGTGTGCACCCTTCCGCCCATGCGCACCCGCATCATCGAACGCAAGGTGGATGACCCCGGCAATGTGAGACTCGAAGACGCCCGCGTCATCGTCGCCGGTGGACGAGGTATCGGCGGAGCGGAGCCCTTCAGTACCGAGCTCCGCCAATTAGCCGACATCCTGGGCGCGCAGATGGCAGCCAGCCGCGCCGCCTGCGATGCGGGCTGGGTTCCCGCTACCTGGCAGGTTGGGCAAACCGGGAAAAAAGTGGCGCCCGAACTGTATATTGCGATCGGCGTCAGCGGCGCCAGTCAGCACATGACTGGCGTATCGGAAGCAAAGAATATCGTTGCCATTAACTCCGACCCCGAAGCTCCCATATTCAAGTACTGCAGCCTTGGAATGGTGGCCGATTATCGCCAGGTTATACCGCTGTTGCGCTTGAAACTGGGGTCAATGCACAAATGAATGCCGGAGAACCAACGCGCCAGATCTACTGGAACATCTCTCACGTTTGGCTGATGTATGTGTTGTTTCTGCCCACCCTGGTGGTTGCGATGTACGGGGTGTACCGGCGCGCAAGCCAGTGGCGGCAAGGCCGTCCATTGGCGCGTTTCAATCACCCCCTCCAGCGCATCCGGCTACTGCTCACGCAGGTTCTAGCGCACCGGCGAATCATGCGCGACCCATTCATGGGTCTCCTCCATGGAATGATCTTCTTCGGCTTCCTCGTTCTCACCGCGGCTACCACCGTAGTGGCCCTTGATGCGGACGCGGGATTCCATATTATGCATGGGCAGTTTTATCTGTACTTCCAGTCTCTCACCGTCGATATTTTCGGTGGATTGGTGCTGCTGGCAGTCGTGACGGCTGCGGTGCGCCGCTGCGTATGGCGGCCCAGGTATCTAACCGCTTCGACTGAGGCGTTGGGGATACTGGCGCTTCTTTTTGCAATTGTACTGTCTGGTTTTCTGCTTGAAGGCTGGCGTATCGTGGCCACCAACGATCCTTGGGCGGCATGGTCGCCTTTGGGCCAACTCGCAGCTTCTCTCTCCAGCAAAGTCATGAGCGTGAGTGCCATGCAGCAAGCTCATGCCGTGCTTTGGTGGGGACATCTGGCATTGAGCTTCGTTTTTATTGCCTGGTTTCCCTACACCAAGATGCTGCATGTCATCACCGGTCCCCTGAACATTTACACCGCCAATCTGGATCAGCCCGGGCGCCTCGCTGAAGACTGTCGACTTTGAATCCGGAGCGTCTTTGGGTGTCAATTCCCTTGGCGCATTTACCTGGAAAGATCTTCTCGATCTTGATGCCCGCACGGAATGTGGGCGCTGTTCCGCAGTTTGTCCGGCAAATACGGTCGGGAAAGAGCTCTCGCCCAGTGAACTTATTCTCGAACTGCGCAGTTTGATGCACAGCACCCGTGCGACGCCGGGCAAAGCTGATGGCCAACCCCCCCCCGCTCCTCTCATAGGAGCGAAGGAAGCGATTTCACCAGAGCGGCTGTGGCAATGTACAACGTGTGGCGCCTGCGTGGAGGCTTGTCCGAGTATCTTACGGGCAGGAATGCCGAAGATCGTGCGGATTGCCGCCGGTATCTTGTGATGGAGGAAGCCGACTTCCCGGCTTCCCTTCAGGAGGCGGTCACGTCGCTGGAGGCACGCGAGCATCCATTCCGCGGCACTCAGGCAACGCGGCTCACCTGGACGGAAGGTCTGGAAATCCCTTCCATAAAAGACCAGAGGATTACAAGGTTCTTTTCTGGGTCGGCTGCAGCTCTGCCTTAATCGATCGCAATCAAAAAATTGCCCGCGCCACTGCCAACTTGATCAAAGCCGCGGGCGTACAATTAGCCATTTTAGGGCGCGAAGAAAAGTGCTGCGGTGATCCCGCGCGCCGCATAGGAAACGAATTTCTCTTCGAGAAGCTTGC
>CAWHUK010000025.1:0-20317 GCA_963832535.1 uncultured Acidobacteriota bacterium | reverse complement strand
GAACAGACCCTAGCTCAGCACAAACTTCTCGGCCGCGGCCCGCAGCGTCTCCATGTCCAGCTCGCTGCGCGCTTCCACGTAGGCACGAACCACCGGTTCAGTTCCCGACAGCCGATAGCAGACCCACGAGCCATCGTCGAGAATCAGCTTCAGTCCGTCGGTCCGCACCACCTTGACGACTTTCCGCCCGCTCAACTCTGCCGGATCGGCCTTCAACTTCTCAATGAAAGCGGCCTTCACCTCCGGAGTCAAGTGGAAGTTCTCGCGAACGGGGTAATAGGAACCAACCTTGGCAAAAAGTCCATGCAATTGCGCGCCCAGGCTCGCACCCCGCATGGCCACCATCTCCGCCACCAGCAGCCCCGCAATCACGCCATCCTTCTCCGGCACGTGCCCGCGGATGGTCAAGCCCGCCGACTCCTCGCCGCCGATGGCGATTTTGTCCTGATCGATCAGTGCGCCAATGTACTTGAAGCCCACGGGCGTCTCGTACAGCGGAACCTTGTGATGTTCGGCCAGCGCGTTGACCAAATTGGTCGTCGCTACGCTCTTGGCCACGCCGTTCTTCCAGCCGCGTGTTTCGACTAGATAATCGAAGAGCAGCGCGATCACGTAATTCGGCTGGATAAACGTTCCGTCCCCATCCACGATCCCAAAGCGGTCAGCGTCGCCGTCGGTGGCAATCGCCAGCGCCGCGCCCATCTCTTTCATTTTGGCCTTGGCGTCGCCCAGCAATTCATCGGAGGGTTCCGGCGCATGCCCGCCGAAGAGCACGTCGCGATAATCGTGCACCGTCTCCACCGTCACCCCGGCTTCGCGCAACAGATCGGACGGATAGCCGCGCCCCGCGCCCCAAAACGGATCGTAGACCACCTTGATGCCCGACTTTGCAATCGCCTTCAGATCCACCAGCTCGGCCAGCCTCTTCAAGAACGCCGGCTTCACATCGACTCTTTCAAACTCATCCGTCCTGGCGAGAAGGTTGGGAATGCCTCCGCCACCGCGCTTCGATTTTGTCAATCGCCGCTTCAATCTGCCTGGTCACCTCCGGCAACGCCGGCGCGCCGTCGGGCGTGGAATACTTGATGCCGTTGTACTCCGGCGGATTGTGCGATGCGGTAAAGTTGATCGCTCCGGAAGTCTTCAGCGTGCGCACCGCATACGCGATGGCAGGAGTGGGCGCGGCCTCGGGAATCACGATCGGCGCGACACCGGCGCCTGCCAGCACATGCGCCGCTTCGGCCACAAAGCTCTCGCCCAGAAAGCGCGGATCGCGGCCCACCAGCAACCGGTGCGGACCGGGCAGCGTCTTCACATACGCTGCAATTCCCGCCACCGCCAGCCGGATATTGGCCACGGTAAACTCGTCGGCCACGATGGCCCTCCAGCCGGAGGTGCCGAATTTGATGGGTGTCGTCATGTCGTTCTCCACTCACGGGGGCGATTGCCCGCCAACAGAGTTATACCGCATGGGGCGGGGATGTGGGGATAGGCACGTTCCAAGGTTTATGCTCTATTTAACCAGGCCAACCGGCGCCTGAAGATTCAGTTCCACCACGACAAGAGACGCGATGGCGCTTGAAACCAAGAGACGCGGCCTGTGCGGCCTTCCAGACGCCCAGTGTTATTCTCGCCACAGATTGAAGGTAGCGGCGATTGCGGCTGACGCGCAGGCCCCAGTTTCGCGGGGCACAGCTTGATGAATGCATTTGGGAAGTGGGATTGTTTTGATCAAAGCGGCGATTTTAACCCTGAGCGATAAAGGATCCCGGGGTGAGCGGATCGATCTCAGCGGCCCTGCGCTCGCCTCCTGGCTTTCAGAGCGAGTGGTAGAAGTCGTCTGCGTAAAGATTCTTCCCGACGAAGTGGGCGGCATCTCGGCTCAATTGATTGAATGGGCCGACTCGGGAATCTGTGATCTGCTGCTCACAACGGGCGGGACCGGAGTTTCGCCGCGCGACGTCACGCCCGAGGCAACGCAAGCAGTCCTGGAGCGTGAAATTCCAGGCATTGCCGAAACGATGCGCGCCTATAGTGTCAAGAAGACGCCACATGCAATGCTGTCCCGCGCAATCGCAGGGATCCGCAGGCGCACGCTGATTTTGAATCTGCCCGGAAGCCCTAAGGGCGCGGTTGAAAACCTTGAGGCTGTTTGGCCCGCGATTCTTCATGCGGTAAAAAAGATTCAAGGCGACATGGAAGACTGTGTCTAGGCCGGCAAATTACCCTGTCCATGCTGGCCCTGGCTGTGTTGACTGTACTGCGTGTGGCTTCGCGTATCATCGAATCAGACCCCGGAGCCGAGTATCTGCTTGAACCGGCCCGCGCACGATGATCCTCATCGATCCAGATCTGGACCCCGACCCTACGCCGAGTCCCATATCGGCGAAACCTCCCGCTGGGTCTGTTTCTGCCTCCACGCCGCGCAATCTCCGCCTGCCCTCCACTCGAACGCTGGCCCGCTTCCTCACCGAAGTCCAGGCTGCCGTCCGTCTCCGCGGACAGGTCACCGCGCTCCTCACCACCGACCAGGTCCTCCGCGACCTCAACCGCCGTTTCCGTGGCAAAAACAAACCCACCGACGTTCTTTCCTTCCCCGCTGAGGGCCCCGGCGCAAAGCAGATCGCTGGCGACCTCGCCATCAGCGTCCAAACCGCCCGCTGTCAGGCCATCGAGCAAGGCCACGCGCTTTCAACTGAGCTCAAAGTCCTCATTCTTCACGGCCTGCTCCACCTGGCCGGCTACGATCACGAATCCGACGCAGGCCAGATGCACCGCCGCGAGAGAACCTTGCGCGCACTCCTTGGTCTCCCGCAAGGACTCATCGGACGATCTGCAGCGAGGGGCAGGAAACCATGACCCCGCTCGCAATCCTCCTCTTCGTTCTCCTTGCCGCTGTCGCTATCCTGGCCTCCTACGTCCAGCGCGTGTACTCGGAATTCGGCAAGATCCTCAGCCGCGAGGTACAGGAGAACCTCGATGCCTGGGAGACGCGCATCGAACCCCACCTCGGCCTTAGCCGCGAACACGCCGCTCTCTGCGCTTCCGTCCTCGAACAGCTCGCGCTCGGTCTCATCGCCCTCGAGCTCGGCGCGCTTCTTTTCATTCGCCCCACCCACCCTGGCCCGCCCACGACAGCCGAAATCGCCCAGTCCATCCTTGCCCTGGTGCTGGTCGTCATCTTCACCTGTCAGCTCATCCCTTTTCTGCTCTTCAATCGCACCCGCGGCCTTTGGGCAGCGCGCCTCCTCTGGCCCATCCGCCTTTTGCTCTGGCTCGTCACCCCCGTCACTGTCTTCATCCGTTTCTTCTTCTCCATCGCGGCGCTGGCCGAGGCTCCCGCCAGCCCTGAAGAGGAAACTGCCGTTGATGTCGAAGCCCTTATTGAGGCAGGCGAGGAAGAAGGCATTCTGGAGCAGAGCGACAGCGACCTGGTCCGCTCGGCCGTCGAATTCGGCGACAAGCTGGTCCGCGAAGTCATGACTCCGCGCCCTGAGGTCTTCGCCGTCCCTGAAACGACCACTCTCGAAGACTTTCTCAAACTGCTGCGCGAGCACAATTATTCGCGCGTCCCCGTCTACTCCGGCTCGCTCGACAACATCACTGGTCTCGCCTTTGCCCACGACCTCTTGCAGATCACTGACGACGAAGCCCGCACCCGCACCGTAGCCACCATCCTGCGCCCCGCCGCCTTCGTCCCTGAAACCAAGCGCGGCTACGAGCTGCTGCGCGAGATGCAGCGCGAACAGCAGCACATGCGCATTGTCATCGACGAGTACGGCGGCGTCTCCGGCCTTGTCACCATCGAAGATCTTCTGGAGCAGATCGTCGGCGACATCCGAGACGAACACGAGGAAGACGGCCAGACTGAGGAGCCGCAGCGCGAGCCCAGCGGCTCATGGCTCTTGCCCGGCAGCTTTCCCGCCGACCAGCTCGGTGACCTCATCGGCGAGCCGGTCGATCTCGACGAATCCTGGGAGGCCACAACCCTCGGCGGCCTGGTCAGCGAGATCGAAGGCCGCATCCCCAAAGCAGGCGAAGTCGTCGAACTCAAACCCGTCGACCTGCGCGTCGAAATCGTCGCCTCCACCGGCCGCCGTATCGAGCGCCTGCGCCTCTTCCCGCCGACGGCTCGCCTGCCGTTTCCGCCGGAGACTTAGAGCCGCGCGGCCGCCTTCCACGCCCGCCACTCTTCTGCCGTCATCTCCCAAATCTCCGCTGGCCGCCGGCCGCATATGTAGTCTCTTTCCTTTACGCCCACCAAACGCATCCCGTGCTTCTCCGAGATCCGCCGCGAGGCCACGTTGTCAATCGCCTTCGATACTCGCAGCACCGGGAACCCCAGCGTCTCAAACCAGAAATCGCTGGCCCACGCGCATGCCTCGCTCATCAATCCCTGCCCCTGCCACGGCAGCCCCAGCCAGAATCCGCGATGGTCGGCCTCGCGCTTCAGAGTGATCGATCCAATAATGTCTCTCGGGGGCCTGTTTGAGCCGCAGCGTCCAAACCCACTGATCGCCGCGCGCAACCGCGGGCAGCGCAATCGTCGCGAATGTATTGGAGCGCCCCGTCCGCCGGAAACGGCCACGGGACTATATTGAGCAGGTAGCGCACGATCTCCCAATGCGGAAATATTTTCTGAATCTGCGCCGCATCGCCGACCTCAATCGGGCGCAACAGCAGCCGTTCCGTTTTGCCTTCGGGCGTCATGCGCCGATCTTGATCACGTTGCTCGCTAAATCCGCGATAATGTGTGTGGAGCAGGAAAATTTTGAAATCCGGATTCGTCGCCATCCTCGGCCGCCCCAACGTGGGCAAAAGCACTCTCCTCAACGCCCTCACCGGCGAAAAAGTAGCCATTGTCACGGCCAAGCCGCAAACCACGCGCAACCGCATCGCAGGCGTGGTCGAAGTGCCCGCGCACAAGGGCGCGCAGCAAGGTACGCATGGGGCCGCGCAAATCGTCTTCGTCGACACGCCCGGCGTTCACAAGCCCAGTTCGCAGCTCGATCGCCGCATGTTGCAGGAGGTCCACGAAGCCCTGGAATCCCGCGACCTGGTTCTGGTCCTGATGGACGCCACGCGCCGCATCCAACTCGAAACCGCGGATGAACCATCAGCAAGCCTGGGTGCCCTGGGTCCCGGATCCACACGGGCAGGTCTTCGTCCGTGGAGTGGGGATCTCGATTCCACGACCCGGGAACCAATACGGCCCGCGTTCCTGCGGTCAAAAAACGCAAAAGCGCCCACGGCGCTTCCGAAGACGAAC
This sequence comes from uncultured Acidobacteriota bacterium, assembly GCA_963832535.1. Taxonomy (GTDB): domain Bacteria; phylum Acidobacteriota; class Terriglobia; order Terriglobales; family Acidobacteriaceae; genus Telmatobacter. The sequence continues at coordinate 15,048 of CAWHUK010000025.1, read as the reverse complement.
TCCTCTTCTCCCTCGTCCGCAAGCTCGACTGCCCCGTCTTCCTCGTCCTCACCAAAATCGACCTCGTACGCAAAGACCAGCTCCTTCCGCTCATCGAATCCCTCACGCGCCAATACAACTTCGCGCAAATCATCCCCGTCAGCGCCCTCAAGCGCGACGGCCTCGACGTGCTGCTGCGCAAAATCGTCGACGTCCTCCCCAACGGCGAGCGCTATTACCCAAAAGACCAATACACCGACCAGCCCCTGCGCTTCATGGTCGCCGAGCTCATCCGCGAAAGCATTCTCATTGAAACCGGCGAGGAAGTCCCCTACGCTTCTGCGGTGGTCATCGAGCAGTTTGAGGAGCCCGAAGCGCAGCCGAGGCCCGGCAAGAAGCCACTTACCCGCATTGCCGCCGCGATCTACTGCGAGCGTGACGGACAAAAGGCAATCCTGATCGGCAAGGGTGGATCGAAGCTCAAAGAAATCGGCACCGGCGCGCGCCGCAAGATCGAGTCCCTGCTCGGCACGCGTGTCTATCTCGAGCTCCACGTCATCGTCGAGCCCCGCTGGCGCGAGTCCAACTCCTTCGTCCAGTCCCTCGACTGGCGCAATCAGTTGGAGAAGCTGGCTGTGAATCAGGAGAATGAGGAATCTGCCAGCGAAGAGGACGCTCCAGAGCGCAACCGCTGACGCGAATCGCGCCGGAGGCGCATTTAGCGGAGAATTTTGAAAGCTCCGGGAGCGGCCGGGGCTGCGCCGTAGTCGGAATCGAATCCAAGCTGCAGTTTGGCCGCCTCTGACATCATGCCCGGATTCCACGGCGGATCGAAGACCACATCCACCTTGACCTCGCTTACCTCAGGCAACGCGGCCAGCTTGCGCTCCACCTCGGCCTTGATCGCGTCCGACATGGTGCAACCGGGCGCGGTCAGCGACATCCTAACCTCAACCCGCCTGCCGCCATCCACCGCAACCGCCGCCGCCGCATAGATCAAGCCTAGGTCCACAATGTTGACTGGGATCTCCGGGTCACGCACCGTCCTGAGCTGTTCCCAGATCATCTCTTCGCGGAAGGCGCCGGAAGCAGGCTCGCTTTTCGGGCTGGATTGGAGTGCTTTCCTGATTGGTTTTGAGGTTCGTCATGGCGCCAGCGCATTACTCCGTCGAAACTGCTTCCTGTTTGCCTTCGAGCGCCGATTGCAGCGTGTGCCAGGCCAGCGTCGCGCACTTCACGCGCGCGGGAAACTTCGACACGCCGGCAAACACCTTCAGCTTGCCCAGATCGTCGGCATGAGCTAACGCGTCTTCATCGCCCGTCACCAGGTCATGAAATTGCTCGAAGAGCTTCACTGCCTCTTCTTTGGTCTTGCCCTTCAACATCTGCGTCATCATCGAGGCGGAGGCCTTGGAAATCGCGCATCCCGACCCCTGGAAACCGATCTCACGGATGGCGTCGCCTTCGTAGTCGATATACACGGTGCAGCGGTCGCCGCACAGCGGGTTATATCCCTCGGCCTGCCGATTGGCCGACTCCGGCCGGCGATAGTTGCGCGGAGACTTGCTGTGTTCCAGGATCACTTCCTGATAAAGCTCGCTCAGTTCGCCGATATCCGTGCTCACGCAAACACCTCGCGCGCCGCCTGAATGCCCTCGACCAGCGCGTCGACCTCTTCCTTCGTGTTGTAGACGGCAAACGAAGCCCGCGCCGTAGCGGGAATGCCGAACCGCTCCATCACCGGCTGCGCGCAGTGGTGCCCGGTGCGGATGGCGATGCCTTCGCGATCGAGAATCGTGCCCAGGTCGTGCGGATGCACGCCGTCGAGCACAAATGAAAGCGCGCCGGCACGCTCGCTCGCCGTCCCGATCAACTGCACACCGGGGATCGCGCCAACAGCCTCGGCCGCGTAGGCCAGCAGCTCCTGCTCGTGCGCCGCAACTTTCTCCATGCCCAGCCCGCCGATGTATTCAATCGCCGCGCCCAGCGCAATCGCGCCGGCAATGTCAGGCGTGCCCGCTTCGAACTTGAAGGGCAGAACGTTGTAGGTGGTCTTCTCGAATGTGACGGAGCTGATCATGTCGCCGCCGCCCTGATACGGAGGCATGGCCTCGAGCAGCGCGCGCTTCCCATAGAGAACGCCGATTCCCGTCGGCCCGTACACCTTATGCCCTGAAAACGCGTAGAAATCGCAATCCAGTGCCTGCACGTCCACGGCAAAGTGCGGCACGGCCTGCGCTCCATCCACCAGAACCGGAACGCCGCGCCGGTGCGCCATCTCAATCATTTCGTGCAGCGGATTCACTGTTCCCAGTGCATTCGACACGTGCGTCACGGCAACCATCTTCGTTCGCGGCCCGATCAGCTTTTCAAACTCGTCCAGCCGCAGTTCGCCATCGTCGTCAATCGGCGCCACCTTCAACTGCGCGCCCTTTTCCTCGCACAGGATCTGCCAGGGAACAATATTCGAGTGGTGCTCCATGGCCGTGATCAGCACTTCGTCGCCCGTCGCCACGTGCGTGCGCCCGTAGCTCTGCGCCACAAGATTGATCGCCTCCGTGGCCCCACGCACAAAAATAATCTCGCGCGTATCCGCGGCGTTCAGGAACTGCCTCACCGTTTGCCGCGCGGCATCGTGCGCCTCGGTGGCCCGCACGCTCAGCGTGTGCACCCCGCGATGAATATTGGCATTCAGATGCTCGTAGTAGCCCGCAATGGCATCAATCACCGCGCGAGGCTTCTGCGAAGTCGCCGCGTTGTCGAGGTAAACCAGGGGCTTGCCGTGAATCCGCTCGGAGAGAATCGGGAAATCGCCGCGAATTTTTTTGAGATCGAGGCCCGTCGCGGTCGGCGCGGCTGTTCCGCGCGGCATCGGTTCGCTGGCCAGTTGATGCGCGGCTGCCGTCATCCCACTTCCTCCAGGGTCTGGGCTTCGCCCCGCGCATCCATCGCCGCAGTCGAAGCGAAAGCCTCTCTCTTCTGCGCCAACTCATGCAGCCTTTCGCCAATCAGTCCTTCCGCGAACTCACGCGCCGCCGGCTCCTTCATGCGCTCCAGGCACTCCGCGGCAAAGGCATAGAGCAGCGTGTTCCGCGCCTCAGCCTCAGAGAATCCGCGCGTACGCAGGTAAAAGAGCTGATCTTCTTCAATCTGGCCAATTGTTGCGCCGTGCGTGCACTTCACGTCGTCGGCGTGAATCTCCAGTTGCGGCTTGGTATCGATCCGCGCATTGTCCGAGAGCAGTAAATTGCGATTCGTCTGCTTCGCATCGGTCTTCTGCGCATCCTTGTGCACAATGATGCGGCCGTGAAACACGCCGCGCGCATGCCCGTCGAGAATGCCGTTGTAGAACTGCCGGCTCGAGCACTGCGGCTGCGCGTGCTCCACTAACATGTAGTTGTCCAGGTGCTGCCGTCCCGCGCCCACGAACAAGCCATTGATCAGGCACTCCGCTCCTTCGCCGCCCAGCACGGGATGCACGTTGTTCCGCACCAGCCCGCCGCCCAGCAAAAGGGAATGCGAAGCCACGTTGGCGCCGCGAGCCTGCTCCAGCCTCAGCGTGGACACATTGAACGCCGCAAGATTCTCGCGCTCCACCAGGAAATGCGAAACCACAGCGTCCTGTCCGGCAACCAACTCCGTCACCGCGTTCGAAAATGCGGCTTCGTCTCCAATCGAAACGTAATCTTCGATCACTGCCGCCTGGCTCGCCGGCTCCGCCACAACCAGCGTGCGCGGATGCGTCATGATCTCAGCCCCTGCGCCCGCCGACACATACAGCAAATGCACCGGCTGTTCGATCACCGCCCCGCGACGAATGCGCACGTATGCGCCATCCTCCCACAGCGCGGTATTCAATGCCGCAAATACATCGCGGCGCACGTCGGCGTACCGTCCCAGATGCTGCTCAATCCCCGTCGGCGCACAGCCATCCGGAGCGTTGCCATGCACGATCCCGGCCATACCGCAATCGATGGCCCGCTCCAGCGAGCAAATCTCCAGTCCCATCGGCAAATTCCGCACATCCGAAAGCTCCGGCGCAAAGTGCCCGTTCACAAACACAAGCTGGCAGGCCGCGCCTGCCACGTGGAATTTCTCGATCTCCTCGGCCGAAACCGCCACGCTGCCCTTCGCTACGCGGCTGAACGGAACCCGCGCCAGTGGCGCAAGATTGGTAAACCGCCAGTCCTCGTCGTGCGTGGTCGGAAATCCCTTGGCGAAGAACCGCGACCACGCGTCCTCGCGCAGTTGCCGCAGCCACACCGGGTCGCGCCCGAGCCGCAGCTCGGTCAACTCGCCATATGCCTCCAGATACTTTTCCAGCCGTCCTGTCGCCGTCGCCATGCTCTTCTCGCTTCCGCTCGTTCCAGCCCTGACCCTCATGCAGACAAAGCCTGCGCCGCGTCTGCCTCCGCCCAACTGTAGCCCTTTTCTTCCAGCTCCAGCGCCAGCTCCGGCCCGCCTGAGCGCGCAATCTTTCCGTCCACCAGCACATGCACGTAATCCGGAACGATGTAATCCAGCAGCCGCTGATAGTGCGTGATCACAATGAATGCCCGGTCAGGACTGCGCATTGCGTTCACGCCCTGCGCCACTATGCGCATCGCATCGATATCCAGGCCGGAATCCGTCTCATCCAGAATGGCCAGCTTCGGCTCGAGCATCGCCAGTTGCAGAATTTCGTTACGCTTCTTCTCGCCGCCGCTGAAGCCCTCGTTCACTGAGCGGTTCATCAGCTTCTCGTCCATCTCCAGCAACTTCAGCCGCTCCTTGTAGAGCGGCAGAAAATCCATCGCGTCCAGCTCGTCCTCGCCACGGTATTTGCGGATCGCATTCATCGCCGAGCGCAGAAAATATGCGTTGCCGATCCCCGGAATCTCCACCGGGTACTGGAACGCCAGAAACAGGCCCTCGCACGCCGCATCTTCAGGCTTCATCTCCAGCAAGTCCTTGCCGTCAAACAAAACCTTGCCGCGCGTCACCCCATAGGTCTCGCGCCGCGCCAGCACCGCTGCCAGCGTGCTCTTGCCCGAGCCGTTCGGGCCCATGATGGAATGCACCTCGCCGGCATTCACCGTCAGATTCACGCCCTTCAGAATCTCGTTGCCATCCACCGACGCGTGCAGATTCTCAATCTCTAACAAAGCCATTCGTTTTCCCTTTCTCCGACTCCTGACTCCGGAAACCTGACCCCTGTCTCACCCCACGCTGCCTTCCAAACTCACTCCTAGCAATTTCTGCGCCTCGACCGCAAACTCCATCGGGAGTTCGCGAAATACGGTCTTGCAAAATCCGTTCACAATCATTGAAACTGCTTCTTCCGTCTTCAGCCCACGCTGGCGCAGATAAAAAAGTTGGTTCTCGCCGATCTTCGAAGTCGAAGCCTCGTGCTCCATCCGCGCCGTCCCGTTGCGCACATCGATATAGGGGAAAGTGTGTGCGCCGCAGCGGTCGCCGATCAGCAGCGAGTCGCACTGCGTGTAGTTGCGCGCGCCCGTCGCGCCCTTCATGATCTTCACCTGCCCGCGGTACGTGTTCTGCCCGTATCCCGCCGAGATCCCCTTCGACACAATGGTGCTGCGCGTGTTTTTTCCAATATGAATCATCTTCGTCCCGGTGTCGGCCTGCTGGCGGTTGTTGGTCAGCGCCACCGAATAAAATTCGCCCACCGAGTTGTCGCCCAGCAAAATGCAGCTTGGATACTTCCACGTAATCGCCGATCCCGTCTCCACCTGCGTCCACGAGATCTTCGAGTTCACGCCCAGGCACTTGCCGCGCTTGGTCACGAAGTTATAAATCCCGCCGCGTCCTTCCTTGTCGCCGGGGTACCAGTTCTGCACCGTCGAGTATTTGATCTGCGCATTGTCCAGCGCCACTAGTTCCACCACCGCGGCGTGCAGTTGATTGGTGTCGCGAATCGGAGCCGTGCAGCCCTCCAGGTAGCTCACGTACGCGCCTTCGTCGGCCACAATCAGCGTGCGCTCAAACTGCCCTGTTTCCGCGGCATTGATGCGGAAGTAGGTCGATAGCTCCATCGGGCAGCGCACGCCCTTGGGCACGTACACAAACGATCCATCGGTAAACACGGCCGCATTCAGGGCCGCGTAAAAGTTGTCGGTATGCGGAACCACCGTGCCCAGATACTTCTTCACCAACTCCGGGTGCTTCTGCACCGCCTCGGAGAACGAGCAGAAGATCACGCCCATCTCGGCCAACTTGCCCTTGAATGTCGTCGCCACGCTCACGCTGTCGAAAACCGCATCTACAGCCACGCCCGAAAGCCGCTTTTGCTCATCGAGCGGAATGCCCAGCTTTTCGTAGGTGCGGAGCAGCTCCGGGTCAATCGCGTCGAGGCTGCCGACCACCGGCTTCTGCTTCGGCGCCGAGTAGTACACGATCTCCTGGTAATCGATGGGCGCGATTGTCAGGTTGGCCCACTTCGGCGCGCCCTCCTCCCGCTCCATCTTCGACCAGTGGCGCAGCGCGTTCAGCCGCCATTCCAGCATGAACTCAGGCTCCTGCTTGCGCGCAGAGATCAGCCGGATCGTCTCTTCTTTCAGTCCCTTAGGGACACGATCCTCCTCAATCTCGGTGACGAAGCCCCACTTGTAATCCTGCTCTGCAAGATTGCGGATTGTATCGACACTAGCGCTCATTTTGACCTCCGCGGGATTCGGTCCTGAAGTCCCCATTTCTCGATGGGTCTTCCAGCTCTTTGCCGCTTCACAAAACGCATAATCCCGAGTCTGCTACATATAGGACTCTTTTAGTCCTATATTGGATTCAGTTTACTTCGGAATCCATCCGCTCACAAGGCCGGCGGGGGATTGGCTCTCTGTGATTTGAGCTGGATTTGATTGAAAAAAAAGGATTTTTCTCCAGTACATCAACCAGTCCAACTGCCAGGGAGGGCGGAGAACTTGATCGGGCAGTAAGGCCTGGAGACATGTTTTTCGGGACAGATTCTATTGGAGATAAACAACCGAACAGCTCTAATGGAAAGCATTCTTATGCCCCGGGCCGGGTTCGCGAATCCGGCTGGCCTCAAAGCTCACAATCTTCCAGTCCCCCTGATCATTGCGGATGTACACGAGCGTATACCGGTAACTGCCGCTCACGTCTTTGCCTTCCCCGTTCGTGCCCTCCACCGTGGCAAGGGAGGTCACGACTGCCGTCTTCTCGTAGAAGCGCACTTTGCGCTCGGAGATCGTGAGATATGTGACGTGTATAACCCGGGAGCGGAGCCTGGCCAGCGTCTGATCCTTGTTCTCGATGGTCCCGTCCGCGCTAATGCCTATGTAATCTTCCGCCAACAGGGCATCCATCGCCTTGGTGTCCGAACCCAGAAGGGCCTTGCGCCAAACGTCCTCGAGCTGGTCGATCTCGTGGCGGCTCTCGTGCTTCTGCGCCAGCGGCATTGCGGCAGAATGGGGAATCGCGCACGCCAAAAGGGCTGCGGCAGCGGCAATCGCCCACCCGGCTTTCAGGAACCCAATGTAGAAGGGGCTCAATCGATCGGTTGCAGAACCCGGCATACGCGTCAACGGTATTCCTCAAACGGCGCGCCGGTCAAATGGATTTCTCATAAAAATATATCGGCCGTCCCGCTCTCCAGTTTTGGACGATATCGGAGACTCAAAGGCGAGCAATCCGGCTGTCCTGCGACCTAGGAATTCATGCTCTCCAGCATCTCGGCAAACTCCGGCAGCGCCATGGTCTGGTCGCGGTCGGGACCAGTGGAAACCATCCCGATCTTTGCCCCGCTCTCGCACTCCTGAAAGCGGAGGTACTCGCGCGCGGCCGGGGGCAGCCTGTCGAATTCGGTAATGCCCCCCGTCGATTGCTGCCAGCCCTTCAGTGTGGTATAGCGCGGCTTGATTTGCTCCAGCCCCTGCACATCGGCGGGAATTTCGTCGGTAACCTTCCCTCCGATCTCGTATCCAACGCAGACCGGAATCTCCGCCAAGTCATCCAGAACGTCCAGCTTGGTCACTACCAGCCATTCCGCGCCATTCACCTGGTTCGAGTAGCGCAGTAGAGGAATATCCAGCCAGCCGCAACGCCGCGGCCGTCCCGTCACCGCCCCGTACTCGTTGCCGCGCGCCCGCAGCGCGTCGCCGGCCGCGTCGTGAATCTCGGTCGGGAACGGTCCCCCGCCCACGCGCGTCACATAGGCCTTGGTCACGGAGATTACGGTTCCGATCGCCGTCGGTCCCACGCCGGTTCCAGTGGCCGCGCCTCCCGCCGTCGCCGAGGACGACGTCACAAACGGGTACGTCCCGTGGTCGATGTCCAGCATCGTCCCCTGCGCGCCCTCGAACATTACGCTCCCGCCTTTGGCCAGGATCTCGTTCAGCAGCCGGCCCGTATCGGCAACCAAGGGCCGCATCTGCTCCGCCGCCGCCGCGTACTCGTCGTACATCTTTGCGGAGTCCAGCGGATCGGTGCCGAACAGCGCGTGCGCAATCGCATTTTTCTCTTCGCAAGCCGCCTCAATGTGCGTCTTCAGAAGCGCCGGATGCAGCAGATCCACCACGCGCAGCCCGCTGCGCGCCATCTTGTCCTCATACGCCGGCCCGATGCCCTTGCTCGTGGTGCCAATCTTCTTGCGCCCCGGTGCAGTTTCGGCCGCCAGCTCAATCATGCGGTGGTAGGGCAGAATCACCTGCGCGCGATTCGACACAAACAGCCGGCCGTCGATATCCAGGCCCGTCTTCCGCACCCGGGCCACTTCATCCAGAAAATAGATCGGATCCAGCACCACGCCGTTTCCGATGATCCCTTTGCATCCCGGTCGCAGCACGCCGCATGGAATCAGTTGCAACACAAACCTGTGCTTGCCGATAACCACGGTGTGCCCGGCATTATGCCCGCCGGCATAGCGCGCCACCGCACTGAACTGCTCGCTCAGCACGTCAACAATCTTGCCTTTGCCCTCGTCGCCCCACTGGGCGCCCAACACTACCGCCGTCTTCGCTCGCATCGCCGTCACCTTGATCTCGCATGTCGCCCCGTAAGTAGCTTCCACACACTCATACCCGCCGCAGCAAACTCTTGAGACGCTGCGCGCGGGCGCAAATTTGATTGCGGTTCACCAACCCGCAACTTCTTCGATTCTAAACCCCCGGGATTTTACATCCGGGCGGGGAAGACCGCTGTTTACGGGAAGCCTTCTGCCGCGAAAGTGTGATTAGCGTCACAGAGTCATCTTCACGCTGGGAATAATATGTGCGGCAGGTCACGAACGGCGCCCGAGATCGATGTTGAATACATTGAGTGCAAGCCGATTAGTATTGCTTCCTCATTTTTTCATACTGTTTCCGCCGGGTTTTTGGCCGCGCACCACCGCATACCTATTAAGCGTGATGCACAACAATCGTGCATATCATCAGGAGACGATGTTCATTCAGTGCATGGCCAACCGTCATAATCATAATAGGGGTACCACGCGCGCTTCAATCGGAACAAGCTTGCGGGATCCGGACATCGATTATGCCAAAGTGGCCGCCGGGCTTGGCGTCTATGCGGAAGGCGCGATCGACAGTCCGGTGGATTTGGGGCCAGCCATCCGGCGAGCCCTCGAGGTCGTGCGGCGGGGTGAGCCGGCGCTGATCGACGTGGTGACGCAGCCTTGCTAGTGCCCCGGCCGTGAAGATTTGTGGTTTCCCAGGTCTCAAGAGCGAAATCTGGGGCGCCTGGGACCAACGTTTTTTTGAGGACACGACGATGGATACAGGGAATCTCCTCTCGGAACCGATACAGTTTCCGCAGTGCCATCAGTTGGCGTCGGACACCCTCTGCGAGCCCTTTCGCTTTGAGCGTGTTGTCTCTGAGCTGTCCACCAAATTCATCAATCTGCCCGCAGACCAAATTGACCATGAAATTGTAAAAGGTCTGAGGGAAATCGTGTTGTACACTCGTTCGGCGAGCGCGATTCTTTACGAATTCTCCGAGGGCTCCCCTCCCCGGGTGGCGAAGACCCACAAATGGTCACTTCCCGAAATTCCATTACTTTCCGATGTGGAGATATTCGAGAATCTCCAGTGGGGTCTGCAGAAAGCGAGTAGCGGAAGCCTCTTAGTATACCCCGAGATTTCTAAGGTCCCAGAGGCAGGAGTCCGAGCACGTATCATGTTGGAGCGAAAGGGCTTCAGCTCTGCTGTAGGCCTGCCGTTGACGGTTGGCGGAAGAGTGGTCGGGGTCTTGGCCCTTCACAGCCTTGAGCCGGGCCTGTGCGAGTTGGTGCCGCGCATAAAGGTTATTGGACAGGCATTTGGCAACGCCTTGAGTCGAAAGAATTCCGAAGGGGCGCTGCGTCAGGCCATGGCTGAACTGAAAGCACTGAAGGACCGTCTCGAGGTGGACAACCTTTACCTGCAGCAGGAGATCAAGCTGGAGCACAACTTCGGCACATTCGTTGGCGAGAGTAACGCCCTCAGGATCCTCTTGAAAAAGATCGAGCAGGTATCCAATTCCTGCGCCACTGTTCTCATTACGGGAGAAACGGGCACAGGTAAGGAGTTGGTTGCCAGCGCGATTCACGAGTTGAGCCCGCGTAGTCAGCGGCCGCTGGTCAAGATCAACTGTGGAGCGTTGCCTCCTACGCTGATTGAGAGCGAACTGTTTGGCCACGAAAAGGGCGCCTTTACTGGCGCGTTTGCCCTGAAAGTGGGCCGATTCGAATTTGCGGACAAGAGCACTCTATTTCTTGATGAAATTGCCGAGCTGCCACTCGAGCTGCAATCCAAGTTGCTGCGGGTGTTGCAGGAAGGAGAGTTTGAAAGGGTAGGAAGCTCTCGAACCAGAAAAGTGGACGTTCGAATTATTGCCGCCACAAATCGGGATCTGCAGCGTCTGGTAGCAGAGAAGAATTTCCGCGAAGATCTTTTTTATCGCTTAAACGTTTTTCCGATCTCCTGTCCTCCCCTGCGTGAGCGTCCTGGAGATATTCCCGCGCTCGTCCGGCATTTTGTGGAGTTGTACAAGCTGAAGACAGGCAAGAACATAGAGTCGATCTCCCAAAAGGCCATGGGCGCCTTGATGGAATACAATTGGCCGGGCAATGTGCGCGAACTGCAGAATGTGATTGAGCGGGCGATCTTACTCACAGGCGGTACACGGCTGGAATTCGATGATTGTTTTTGCATGCCTTTGCCTGTGTCGAACTCTCCCCTCCGTGGATTGCATGAGGAGGAGCGCGAATACATTATGAAAGTGCTCCGGCTTACGGCTTGGAGAGTTAGCGGCGAAAAGGGCGCCGCGAAGATTCTTTGCATCAATCCCAAGACCCTGGAATCCAAGATGCGAAGATTGGGCATCCGCCGCCCGAGAATGGCATAATCGGCTTCCTCATATTAAGGAAATGCTTATATTTAAGCATTTTGCCAAAAGTGCCTGCTATGTATTTGATATGCATAGGCTTAGGGGTTGGGCTACTTACAAGGCCGCTTATATTGAAGGAGCAATATCTGAATCTCGTTCCTCTTGTTCCTAACGGCGCTCTTTCCCGTCCTCGATTTATTGGCTATGAGCGTTTTCCTCCCATCTGGCAGGACGATTGCTAATGAATAAGATATCTTGACTCCCGTTGGGAATGAATTCACAATCAGGAAGGAATTCATAGTTAAAACGACGCGTGGTGCGAATGTGTGTGGGTAGGACGGGCCGGGAGGACCCCCCTCAATTCGTTCGCCTCTGGCATGCAAAATTGATTCTCGGTAGATCACAATGTAGGCAGGTGAGCGTCATCCATATCCGGATTAAGGTGCCCGATGGTGGGGATGGGCTCCTCCGAGAGCATTGTGAAGTCACTTCCGGCCACAATTGATGCCGGAACGCCCTTTGTCTGGAAGCACCGCGCTTATTGCACGAGTGTTCTTGCCAGTAAACGTTAAGATTCTGAAGGACCGGAAATCTGAAGGAGCAACAGTTATGAGCCAAGTCGAAAGTCACACCAGCAGCGATGAACTTGCACAGGATGAGTTTGTAGAAAAATATGTCATTTGTAATAACGGCGGCGGCGGATGCCACTCCCATTGTGGACTGATTGTAACGGTAAACAAAAGGACCGGCGAAGTAGTCAAGACAGAGGGTAATCCGAACTCCCCCCAGAACGAGGGGTCAATCTGTCACTCCCGGCAGATTGTGCCCAACTGGCAAATGAAGTGGCTGGACATGCCCCATCAGCTCATGTATGCCAAGAAACGGGTTGGCAAGCGCGGCGAGGGGAAATGGGAAGAAATCCCCTACGATCAGGCCCTCGACGAAATCGCGGCCAAACTAAAAGAACTGAAAGAGAAATATGGGCCGGAGTGTCTGGCCTATACCGAAGGCACCATGAGGTCCGATCATGGATTCCTCATGCGCAGCCGCTTCAATGCCCTCTGGGGCAACCCGCAAAACGTGTTTGACCCCGGCACGATCTGCGCGCGTTGTCTGCACAATCTGGACATGATGTATGTGGGACTGCACTGCTTGACCAACGGGCCTACACCCGGATCCGGCTTAATCGTGACCCCGTCGAACAAGGCGGAAAGCTTCCCCGCTGTCTGGCGAGCGATGCTGCAGGCGAAGGAGGCCGGGACGAAGCTGATGATCTTAGATCCCCGCTTGTCCGAATCGGCCCGCAATGCCGATATGTGGTTGCAGCTCCGGCCCGGCACCGATAGCGCGATCCTGCTCGGGTGGCTCCACATCATCATTGAAGAGAATCTCATCGACCGTGAGTTCCTGGAGGAGTGGACGAATTCGCCCTTCCTCGTTCGCACCGACACCCACAAGCTCTTGAAGGAATGCGACGTTGTGAAAGGCGGCAGCGCCGAGAAGTATATGGCGTGGGATTCCGCCACCATGAAGCTCATTCCCTACAACGCTGCGGACAGCGTGGAGCCGGCAGACCGCGGCTACGAGTCTTCGACCTTCAAACCGTCTCTCGAAGGCGGAGCCGGGATGGTTAAGCTTGCCGACGGAAAGACCGTGGAATGCAAGACGGTTTGGCAGCTCCTCGTAGAACGCGTCGCCCCCTTCACACCCGAAGAAATAGAGAACATTTCGTGGGTGCCTAAAGAGAAGATCATCGAGTCCGCCCGAATGTACGCGACATTGAAACCTGCCGGCTTCCTGTGGGGCGAGCCGACAGATGCTCATGGCCGAGGCTCCATGAACACAGAGCGGACTCGGGTAGTCCTCGCCATGGTTACCGGCAACCTCGACGTCGAAGGCGGCACTCAGGCGTTGGCGCCCGGTGTCATCAACAATGGGAAATTATGGATCCGCGACTCCATCTTGGAACTGCAGGACATGCTGACCGATGAAGTCATGGATAAAATGATCGGCGCCGACAAATATAAGGTCATGGGTTGGCCCGGCTTCAAGGCGATCAATAAGGAATATGTGAAAGCGTATGGCATCCCCGCCAATTTGGGCGGGCACGCTACGCTAGCGGCGGCGCCGCTGCTCGCTCCGGCCATATTGGAAGAGAAGCCTTATCCGATTAAGGCCATCATCACTTGGAGCAGCAATGCAATGTGTTGGATGCCGAACACCAAACACGTCTATGAAGCCCTGAAGAGCGATAAGCTGGAGCTTCACGTGGTGCTGGAGCACGTAATGACCCCGACCGCCGAGCTGGCCGATTATGTGCTGCCCGCGGCGGCCAAGTGCATCGAGTACCCTTACGTAACCGACTTCGAAGATCAGATGAACATCGTCTTCGTGAGCGACAGCATCCTGGATGAGCCTCGGGGCGATCGCCGGACCGAGCTGCAGTTCTTCAAAGGGCTGGCAGACCGGTTGGGATTTGGCCAGTACTTCCCGTGGAAAACCAATCGGGAACTAAGCAACTGGCGCCTCGGATATGCGGGACTGAACATTGAGGAAGCCGCAAAGACGAGCATTCTTTTCGGGGATCAATTCCCGTACGAATCTCCGGGCTATCTTGCTGTGGATAATCCCCAGTTCGAAGCGCTACACGAAAACACCGACGGCACCTTTAACACGGTTTCGAAGCCAGTCACCGGTAAACGGAGAGGATTCCTGACCCGAACCAACAAGGCTGAAATATGGCCCACCATTTTGGAGGATCTGGGCTACGATCCGCTGCCGGACTACATTGAGCCGCCGGAGAGTCCCTACGCCACGCCGGAACTGGCAAAAGAATATCCGTTCGTTCTTTCGACCGGCGCCAGATTCCAACCTATGTTCCACTCGGAAGGCAGGCAGTTTGGAATGGGATTCAGAGAACAGCACCCCGACCCCATCTGCGACCTTCACATTGAGGATGCCCGTGAGTTGGGGATCGCTAACGGCGACTGGGTCTGGATTGAATCCCCAAGAGGACGGATTATGCAGAGGGCGAGAGTATCCAGCTCGATTCTTCCAGGGTGCGTGAACGCCGAGCACTCCTGGTGGTATCCTGAGCTCCCCGGAGAGGAGCCTTGGCTCCACGGGATTTGGATCTCGTCGGCGAATGTACTCACCGACGACTCTCCTGAGTCGCTGGATCCACTCATCGGGGCATGGAATAACAGAGCGCTTCTGTGCAAGGTCTACAAAGCGGAAGGGCTCTCTCCACAGGTCCTTGCTATGCAGCTGGGATCTCAGGGAAACGGGAAGAAGTAGCTCCTTGATCACAGAAAGGATAAGGAAGCCAATACCATTTGCGGCCCCGCACCAAAGCAAACGCTAATGCGGGGCTGCTTTAGCCTGAAAGGGGACAGACAAAACACATGGTAATGGCTTTCGGCGTGCGACGCCCCGTTGCGGAGCCCATTGCACGCGCGTGCAAGACGTGCTACAAGAGCAAGGGTGCGGCAGCTAACGTGCCCCAGAGTGAGCGGCCTGCCTGCCAGAGCTGTGCGGTCTACAAGGCCAAGATTGAAGGCCGTACTCCAAGTCCTGAAACCTCCGAAGCAAGCACAAAAGACAAATAGCTCGCTAGCTGCGTGTTCCTGCAGCAAGGACGAGGAAGTAGGGAACTTCACCGCGCTCCTGCACCACATCAACACGAATTTGCTTCGGTGAGCCCATTTCGAGTTCAAGCATACAGACCCAATCCTCTCAGGCCGCTTA
>CAWHUK010000024.1:0-42916 GCA_963832535.1 uncultured Acidobacteriota bacterium | reverse complement strand
AGATTTTTCTTGCTCTGTTTCTTGCTCCTTGCCTGGCGGGATTCGGTCAGACCGCGACCACGCCTCAGCCGGGCCTGCCCAAAGATCCTCGCGCGGTCTTTGCCGCCGCCGAACAACTCTACGACTTCAGTGATCCGTCGCTCAAGCCCTGGCACCTGAAGGCCACTTATCAGCTTTATGACGACAAGGGAAACCCCACCGAGCAGGGAACCTTCGAGTACTGGTGGGCTTCGCCGAAGGTCTATCGCAGCACTTTGTCGCGATCCGGTGTGCCCCACACGGATTGGCATACAGCTGACGGCAAACATGCTTACCTGGCGACGGACGAAGGGTTCAGTTTCTTCGAATACAAGCTGCAAGCGGCATTGCTCTCGCCGCTTCCTGATTCCAGCGATCTGGACCCGGCAAAATTCCGCTTGTACCGCGAGGAATTGAAGCTGGGTGACGTTAAATTCTCCTGCATCATGGTGATTCCGCTCATGCCTCAACATGGGCAGATCCAAACCGTGCCGCTTGGTCTTTTCCCGACCTATTGCTTCGATCCCAACATGCCGGCGTTGCGGATCAGCTATTCCTTTGGGACTATCACCACAGCATTCAATCAGCTTGTCAAAGTGCAGGGACGCCTGCTGGCCAAGGAGATTACGTTTTACGAAGGGAAGCGTCAATTGCTCTCGGCCAAGGTTGACACAATCGAGGAGTTGACGGCCTCCGATCCGGCATTCACACCGGCTCCTAATGCAATTTACCCGAAGGTCGATAAGGTGCCACTCTCAGCGGGCATAACGGTTGGAATGCTAATCAAGAAGCAACTACCCATCTACCCCCAGGACGCGAAAGATGCTCGCGTTTCGGGCCGGGTCGTCCTGAAGGCCGTAATCGGCAGGGACGGCAGAGTTCACGACTTAAAAGTTATCGAGGCTCCCTGGCCCTCGCTGACCGCCTCTGCATTGTGGGCGGTCTCTCATTGGGAGTACAAGCCCTACCTGTTGAACGGTGAACCGGTTGAGGTGGAGACGACAGTCAACATGATCTACACGCTCGGTCGATAGGGCAAGTGTGAGCATCAATGCAAAAAGGATAGGCTGTTGCGGCCAGAGTTTTTGCGTCAGTAGAGATTCGAGGCGGGTTAGAACTTCACGCTCGCCGCCCGCGGCGAAATCCCGCTTATCGCCGCCGCCAGCGCCTCGGCATACGCAGCCGCGCCGATCAGCGCCGTGCGGCTCTCCAGAATCACCCGCACCGGCATGTTCACCAGCAATTGGCTCAGCCGCCCCTTGTCGGTGAACGCCTTCAGGAACGTGCCGTCCTTCAGCTTCTCCAGAATGCGTGGCGCGATTCCTCCGCCCACATACAGCCCGCCCACCGACAACACCTTCAGCGCCAGGTTGCCCGCTTCGGCGCCGTAGGCCGAAACAAACATGTCCAGCGCCATTTCGCAAATCTTGCTCGTGGCCTTCAGCGCCGACTCCGTAATCACCGCATTCGGATCCTCTTTCGTCATCCGCTCCGCCAGCCACGCCGGCTCTTCCAGGCCTCGTACCTCGCGTAGAAACTCGTAGATA
Source organism: uncultured Acidobacteriota bacterium (assembly GCA_963832535.1). Classification (GTDB taxonomy): domain Bacteria; phylum Acidobacteriota; class Terriglobia; order Terriglobales; family Acidobacteriaceae; genus Telmatobacter. The sequence continues at coordinate 41,351 of CAWHUK010000024.1, read as the reverse complement.
TTCGTCAGTCCCATCCCGCTCACCACGCGCTCAGTAGCTGATGCGCCCGTTGTACTTCTGCCGCAGAAAGCGCAGCAGGTCGAACTCGTCCTTGTTGCGCGGCGCAAAATCCGCGTGACCGCCCTCCGAGGGGTAGGGAACGTAATTGCGCCCGTCCCAGACGATAAACCCCTCGCCCAGCCCGGTTCCCGCCGAAATCAGCGCCCGGTTGCCCACCTGCCGCGCGTCGCCCTCGCTCAGGGTGTAAATCTGCTCCGCGTCCAGCTCCGCAATCCCGTACCCGTTCGCCTGCAAATCATTAATAAGAAATACGTAATCGATCTTCAGGTTGCGCGCCAGCTCGCGTCTGTCCAGCGTCCACGGCAGGTTGGTCAGCCGCAGCCGCCCGTCCCGCACCGGCCCCGGCACGCCAAAGCACGCCGCTGTCACCTTCTCCGCAACCAAAAACTCCTTCACGATCGCTTCCAGCCCCGCATATTCCTTGGCCGGGAACTGCTTATCGCGCACGTGCTTCAGGTTGCCATCGGTAAAGTCGAACAGCGCCAGGTGAACCTTGGTACCGCCTACATCGCCTGCCAGAATCATTCATTCCTCTCGATAGTGCCGCAGCCTTGCGCATCCGGCGGGGGCAGCAGCGCCGCCGCGGCCCGGTCCAGAAGCAAGCTCAGTATACCGTTTACCGGCGCAATTAGTTGGCTGGGCAGCCGCTCCACGTCGCGCGGTCCCATCAATACTTCTTTTAGAATCTGTACTTATCTTCACCTTCGACATGAAACATAGGAAGACGATTGGGAGCGTCCAGGTGGGACTGGAGGGGGTGAAATCAGCAAAACCGCCGAACGAACCGCTGTATGATACGAAGGTCCATGTCTACCGGGATCATTTCGATTCGAACATGGTTAACGGCCGCACCATAGTTGAACATCTGCGATCAGTGGCCGAGAGCTGCCATCTATAAGCGAGCGGTTATGAGTAATTCGTGCAAGTGTAATGAACTGGCTGGCCCCGGCCTTGCCGTCCACCTCCGCTGTTTCGGACAAGTGTGGCTCTTCGAAGGTGCGCCACCAGAGGCGTGGAGTACCATCTCCAAGAATTTGGTACGCCGGAGGCTGGCTGCGGGAGAGGATCTTTTCCGGCAGGGCGACCCCGCCGACAGCATGTATCTGATTAAGGTGGGGTCCGTGAAGCTTTGGAAGGTCACAGAGGAGGGGCGCGTCCTTACCCTCGACATCCGTAAGGCGGGAGATCTCCTGGGCGAAAGCGTCCTGCTGGAGAAGGGCGAGTACCCGGTAGGCGCCACGTGCCTGGAACCGACGATGACCTGCGGGATCAATCGAGAGAGCTTCGAGAACTTGGTCGAGAAATATCCGAAGGTCGGGCTGGCAGTGATCCGAAACCTCTCCCTTCGAATCGACCACCTCTCCGGGAAGGTGGGGGCCCTATCCGAGCCGAATTTGGAGGCCCGACTTTACGAGGTCCTGGTTAGCGTCGCGCAGGAGCTTGGCACCCGCGCCTCCGGAGGCTGGACGATAGCCTTCCCGCTGACCCACGAGGAAATCGGCTTCCTCGTGGGCGCTCACCGTGTAAGCGTGACCCGCACGCTCGGGAAACTCCGTGACATGGGGAAGATTCGCACCGCCGGCAAGCTTCTCTTCATCAGCGATTCTGCCGCGGCAAGTTGAATTTCCGGCAAAATCATCACCCAGCCAGCCACCATGCATCCTCATTCCCTATTGGTTAGCGTCGGCAGATGCGTAGCCCCCTGAGATATGTAAGGTTTGTAGCGTCTGCTACTGACTGTGTTGCCGAGACCTGCTAGGGTGAAGCCGGGTCAGTAAACCGGTCGAGCTTACCGCTTTTACTTATCCCAACAACCCGGGCTGCTTTGCAAGGTCCGGCCATTCAAAGCTTGGAGGCACTATCATGGTAATCATTCCTAAGCACGTTCAGGATTTTCTGCCGGGCAAGCTGGCATGGGTGGCGACAGCCTCCCGTGACGGAGAACCGAACGCCACTCCCAAGGGAACTCTCAAATTGATCGATGAGAATCACGTGCTTTTCGCCGACTTGTTTTCTCTGAAAACCAGAAAAAATCTGCTGGAGAATAGCAAGATTGCCGTCACGGTTGTGGACGCAGCTACGGCCAAGGGCTACCAGCTCAAAGGGACTGCCGAGATCATAACGTCTGGTCCCTTGTTTGAAGATACAAGCAAGCAGCTCAAAGAGTCTCCCAAAGGCTTACCGCCTCTGCACCACGTCGTGAAGATCACAGTGGAGGCAGTTTTCGACCAGTCAGTCGGACCCGATGCAGGCAAGCAAATCGCCTAAATCCGCTCGGCAAGGCCCGGGTGACCCGGTGTTCCCAAGATGGGTAGTACGACCGCAACGCCGGTTCGCAAGCCGGCGCCTACCGCCCCAAATACACCCGGTACTGCTGCTCCAGCACGCCAGCCGCTCGCGCCAACACGAGCTTCGACACGTTGTACTGGTACAGGCTCTCCACCAGGTTGCTCTCGGCCGTGGCCAGCGTGGCCTGCGCCGTCACCAGCGGCAGATTGTCGTCCACGCCGGCGTTCACGCGGTCGGTCTCGTCGCTCAACGCCCGCGTCGCCAGGTCCACGTTCGACCGCGCCACATCCACAAGTTGCCTGTTCGCGTTCACGTCCAGCAGCGCCGCGCGCACCTGCTCGTCGATGTGGTTGCGCAGGTCGGCAAGCTGCGCGTTCACGGCGTCCAACTGCGCCTGCGACGCGTCTTCATCGCCGCGCAGCCGCGCCTCGCGAAAGAGCGGAATGCTCAGCGTCCCCACGGCCGAGAAGTTGCCGTGCGTGCCCACGCCGTTCACGGTGCTGGTGCCGTAGTAGCTGTTAAAGCTCAGCGTCGGCAGCCGCTGGCTGCGATAAGCCGCGTGCATCGCCTTGTACACCACCACCTGGTTCTGCAGGTTCTGGTAGTCCTGGCGCGACTTGTATGCGATCGCCCGCACCTCTTCCGGCGTCTCGGCGGCCAGCTCGCTGTAGGGCGCCGGATCGGTCAGCTCAATCGCCTGCCCGGGATCGATCCCGATCTCGCGCTTGAGCAGGATCAGGTCCTTCGCCTGCTGGTTCTCAGCCGCGATCAGCGCCTGCTGCTGCGCCTGCAGTTGCACACGCGCGCGCAGCTCGTCCAGATTCGCCGCCGTGCCGGCTTCGTGCTCGGCGTGAGCGTGGTCTTCGAGCACCTGCGCCTGCGCCACCAGCGCCTGCGCGTTCTCAACCTCGCTCTCATCGGCAATCGCGCGCAGATATGCCGTCGCTACCCGCTGCACCACCTCGCCGCGCGCCGACATCTTGTGGAAATACGCAGACCGCTCCGCCGCGCCCGCCGCCTTCCAACCGGCAATTACCGGGCCGGAAAACAGAATCTCGTTGTATTGGATTTGCCCGTCGGTCAGGTCGACGCGCGTGATGTTCGAGAACCCCGCCGGCGCCTGGCCGCCCGAAAACAGCGATCCGGCCTGCTGAAACACCCTGGCACGGAATCCCTCCGCAGCCAGATCGAACATATGGTAGCCGGTGTCGCCGCTCAGCGCGATGGTGGGCAAAAACTCCTGCAGCGCCTGGTTCTTTTCGCCGTGCAGGAACTTCTCTTCGCTCTCGGCTTCTTTCAGCCCCAGATTGTTTTTGAATCCCCTCTCGACCGCATCGTCAAGCGACAGCTTCAGCGTCTCGCCGATCGCCGGCTGCGCCGTTACACTGCCCCAATACGGATCGGTCGCCGACGTCGGGTTCTGTGCCTGCGCCCGCGCGCCTAAGGCAGCGCCGAGTTGAGCCACAACCAAAATGGCCGCCAGCCCCGCCGCGTCCCATCTGAAGACAAAATAATGCCGTCGATTCACTGCCATCATTCTCTCAGATGAGCCGCGTGACCGCGAGAGGATTCGTGCGCCGCAGGGGGCACAAGACGGTAGTCCCATGGCGTAAGCCTGGGGGGAGGAGATGCGTTATTCCCAATCAGGAGCCCGCATAGCGGGCGAAAGATAGCTGGCGTCAGGCAAAGTGGAGAGCCGCGTCTGCCCAGATCAAGGCTTCTTCGTAGCATCGCTGCAGGGATTTCCCTGTCAGCTCGGGCCTTTCCGCGGTCTGATCGCAGACCCACCAATCGGCGCGCTCATGCCCCTCAAGCCAGCCGAGCAGATTGCGTTCGGGTATCTGCTCCCCCAGCAGCGCCCGGCGGATCTCTTCACGCAGCGGCAGTGAGGGCGCCAGGTCCTTCATGGGCAGGCGAAGCATGGTGGGAAGCAGGCTGAGCAATCCCAACAGGTACTGTTCGGTTTGATTGAGGCCGCAGAATCCCGCGGCGAGCTCGCAGAACTGCGCGCGGACGAATGCCATGCGCAGCAATTCGGGCGGCTGGCCTGCATTCAGCTCGCTGACAATGGCCACCGCCGCCATGCGGCGAAAATTCGCCTCGCCCACCACAATCAGCGCATCGCGCACCGAGCGCACCTCTCGCTGATAGGCCCAGATGGGCGAGTTGGCCAGCCGCAACAATCGGTAGGTGAGCGAAACGTCGTGCTTCACCTGCTGCTCCAGCTTGTACGCGTCGACCGTCTCGCCCTGCAGCAGCCGCAGGATCTCCAATTGCGACAGACGGTTGGCGGGCACCTCGTGGTTTTCCATGAGCACCGGCCGGTAGAAGTAGTAGCCCTGCATGAGCGTGAAGCCCTCATCGCACGCCTTCAGGTACTCCTCCTGCGTTTCCACCTTCTCCGCAAGAAGCGCCACCGTTGTCCCCTTCAGCCGATGCAGCAACTCTCGCCGCTCCTCCTCGCCCGAGATGACAAAATCCACCTTGATATAGTCGGCAAGCTCTACCAGCCGCTCCATGCCCGGCATCCACACAAAGTCGTCCAGCGCCAGCCTGTAGCCGGCGATCTTAAGATCGCGGCAGGCTTTGATCACTTCGTCTGTGGGCGCAACGGTCTCCAGAACCTCAAGCACTGTCGTGCGCGAAGGAAGGATATGGATCAGGTCGCTGGTCAGGGTGTTTTCAGTGCAGTTGATAAATGCCGGCAGCCCGCTGGTTAGCCGCGCCAAGCCGAAGAGCACAGTGTTGTCGATCATGGTGCGACTGGCCCGTTCGCCATCGCCGGAAAACACGGCGTTGGGCCCGTTGCGGAAGAGAAGCTCGTAGGCGTGGACCCTTCCGCGCAGGTCCATGATCGGCTGCCGGGCCACATAGCGAATGTTGGTTCCAGCTTCGGGATCTCCGGCCCCCAGGCCCTCGAACACTGATACGGCGGCGCTCATGCGCACCTCTGTTGCCCTTATCGGCAACGCACCGCCGAGACTAAAGGGAATCGCCTGGGACTTTCGTGGCAGCCACGTCCGTGGATCTGCCGTGCCACGGCAATAGGCCAGCCGTTCTTTTGAAATCTGCGCTCCGGGGCGCGCCTCTTGTTCCCTCGTCCCCTTGGTCCCTCGTTCCCCCGTCTTCTTCAACCACCCATGAACATGCCGCCGTTCACGTCCAGCACGTGCCCGGTAATGTATGACGCCGCATCCGAGGCCAGGAACTTCACCGCCTGCGCCACATCCTGCGGCGTTCCCCGCCGTCCCAGCGGAATCGTCGCCATCATGGCTGCGTTTTGCTGCTCGTTCAGCACCGCCGTCATGGGCGTTTCAATGTATCCCGGCGCCACGGCGTTCACGGTAATGCCACGCGAAGCCACCTCCCGCGCCAGCGACCGCGTAAACCCGATCAGCCCCGCCTTCGACGCCGCGTAGTTCACCTGGCCCGCCTGTCCGGCGCGCCCCACCACGCTGGCGATGTTCACAATCCGTCCCCAGCGGTTCTTCAGCATGGGGCTCAGCAACGCCTGCGTCAGCAGAAAAGCACCCGTCAGATTGATGCTGATCACGCTGTCCCAATCCGCGCGTTTCATGCGCAGCATCAAATTGTCGCGCGTAATCCCGGCGTTATTCACCAGGATCTCCACCTTGGCGAACTTGCTCCAGAATCGCCTTCGCCCCGGCCTCAATCGACTCCTGGCTCGACACATTCATCGTGAACGCCGCCGCCGTCGTGCCTGCCGCAGTCAGTTCCGCGGCCGTCTCGGCCAGCTTGGCCTCGTTCATGTCCGCCAGCGCCAGCGTTGCCCCGGCCTGCTGCCAGTTCCAGCGCAATCGCGCGCCCAATCCCCTGCGCCGCGCCCGTCACCAGCGCAATTCTTCCCTGCAAATCCGCCATCTTTCTCCCTAGACCTCTCTCGCGCTCCTCGACTCAAGCCGCGCCGTTCCATCGCTCATTATAGATGGGACATTCCCGGCGAAATGAGTGGATTTGGGCGAAAGAAGCCAGCAGCCAGGGGGCTACAAGCTACAGGCTACCGGCTCTTCACTGTCCACTGTTCTTACGAAGGCGTCGCCGCCACCGGCACCGGCCCTGCCGCCAGCGCGGGACGCAGCAACTCGGCAGGCCAGATGTACAGCGCCAGGCGCCGCGAGTAGTGCAGCACCGGTTCCATATTCGGCAGCTCAATCCCTACCGCCGCCGCCAGATCGTTGCGCTCAATCTCGGCCTCCGCCTCTTCCAGCGGCCATGGAACGTGATGCAGGTTGGCGCGGATCGGCTGTCCCTGACCGGTTGGTGCTGAACACGCAGTTGCGCTCCGCCATAAAATATTCGAACGTCCCCGCGCGCGGCTCCGCCGTCTTGTGGCTCGGCCCCAGTCCCCGGTAGCGGGCTTTGAAGATCACCTGTTTGCGCGTGAACCGTCTCCGGCTGTAGAACGCAAACTCCCGCTCCGATCGCGGCTCCAGATGCATCTCCGCCAAGCAGTAGGGCAGGTGATACACGGCGTGCGCCACCGCTACCGCAATCAGGTTGCTGGAATCCACTGAGAAACAATAAAAGCCCGGCGTCCCCGTGAACCGGTCGCGGACGTAAGTGCGCAAATTCAGATCGGGAAAGCTGCGCAAGCCGGGGATCGAAGGCACCCCGCGGATTTTGATCCGGTCCAGCCAGAACGGCACCGCGCCCAGCCACGCCGACCCTTGAAATGTGTCGGCTTCCAGCCACTCCGGCAGCAGCGCCTCAATTGACTTGGCCGGAATCGGCCAGTGCGCAAAAAGTAAATCGTTCCATCGCTGGGTCATGGCCCAGCGTCCCGCCGGCAAAGGTCGCGGCTTGTGCGATGTACGCACCAAATACTCCCGCATGGCTGCTCCCGAGCCCTGGGCGCTCCCGCTCTATGGCATCTCTCGCATTACATCCGTGGAGGCTTACCGCCTCCCCCATGCTCGCGCCAACTCAGCTCAAGCCGAATCGCTCCACCAACTACGAAAAATGCCCTGCCGGCATTTTGCCGCCCGAAAGTGATTGCCATTGCCGCCAGCCGCGGCAACCCGGCATCACCCTTATGCCGTATTCTGTCCGCGAGACCATGCTTATGTCCAGTGAATCTTTTTCCACCCCCGCCGCCCGGAACCAAACTGAGGTCTTCGCCGTCCATGGCGCCGATCCCGAAATCCTGGCCTTCGGCATGGCCAAATATTCCCGTTCCGCGCTCTCCATGCGCGAATCCCTCACTGAAATCAGTTCCCAGCGAGCCAGCCAGTTCCTCTCGACCTTTTATTTTCAATACGGCCATCGCTCCATCGCCGACCTCGCCCACATCGCCTTCGCCGTCGAGCGCCTCTCGCTCCTCGCCGCCATCGTCCTCGTCGACGAAACCCGCTGGGACGGCCAGGAGCGCTCCACCCGCTACCAAGACTTCCTCCGGTCCGGGTTTTTCTTTCCTGACTTCTTAGACGATTCCGTCTCTGCCCAGCTGTACTCCGCAACCATCGAAAACCTGTTTGCCGCCTACCAGCGCGTCAGCGCCGCCGCCCTCGATCTCCTCCGCACCCGCGTCCCGCGCCCCAAAGCTCTAAAGCCCGAAGCCTACGAGCGCACCCTCAAAGCCCGTGCCTTCGACGTAGCTCGCTACCTGCTCCCTCTCGCCACCAACACCTCGCTCGGCCAGATCGTCAGTGCCCGCACTCTCGAAACTCAGGTTTCGCGCCTGCTCTCCCATCCTGCCGCCGAGATCCGCCTGCTGGGCCAGAAGCTCCGCGAAGCCGCCACCGGCCCCGCCTGGAACCTCAACGCCCAGGCCGCCCAGGCCTTTGTTGAAAAACTCGCCGCCGCCGAAAAGCGAGCACCCGTGAAGGGTACGGGCTTTAGCCCGTACATCGGCGCCCATGGAAATGAAGGGGCTTCAGCCCCTGAGGAAGGCCTCGCCGCCGAAGCCGCCGCGCTCTTCACCCGCGAGGTCATCCCCGCTCCCACGCTTGTCAAATACGCCCAGCCCAACGGCTACCTCACCCAAACCCAAACCGATCTCGCCCAGGCCGCATCCGACCTCCTCGGCGACATCCCCATCGCCGTCGCCCCGCTCGTCGACCTCGTCGAGCGCACTGAGTCACTCGAAGTCGAGATCGCAGCCACGCTCCTCTACTCCGCCTCGCATCACCCCTACCGCCAGATCCGCGACCTCCTGGTCGGCTTTCCCGCCCCCCGCGTATTGGAAATCGTTGACCTCGGCCTACGCCATCGCGGCCGTCACGACGAAGCCCTCCGCGCCTTCCACGCCGGCTCTGCCCTCCGCTTCGACATCCTCATGGACATCGGCGGCTTCCGGGACATGCACCGCCATCGCCGCTGCACGCAGATCATCCAGGGCTTTACGACCCTGCACGGTTACGAGTTCCCCGGCGCGGCCGATCTGCCTGCCGGATCAGACATCCTCGCCGAGGCCGGCGTCCTCGCCGATTACCGCTCCGCCATCGAATCCGCGCACCAGGCCAGCGCAGCCATCAGCGCAAGCCTCGCGCCTGAAGCCGCGCAGTCCGCCCTCTATCTGCTCCCGCTCGCCACGCGCGTCCGCTCGCTCTTCAAAATGGACTTTGCTGAGGCACAATACATCGCCGAGCTGCGCTCCGCGCCGGCCGGCCACTTCAGCTATCGCCGCGTGGCTTGGGAGATGTACCTCGCCCTGGAGCGCCGGCACCCCACGCTCGCCCGTCACATCCGCGTCACGGACTTCACCCAACCCATCGATATCTTTCAGCGCTGACGGCTCCCTTGGGTGCGATTCTTCGAGAAGGGCAGACGCGGCACGGCCGCGGTGATTAGAATACAGCCATGAAAGTCTGCTCGAGTGCCGACATCCCGGAGGGAGGCCGTATCGTGCTCGACCTTGGCCCCCGGACCATCGGCATTTTCCGCCTCGAGGGCAAGCTCCACGCCTACGAAAACGTATGCCCGCATCAAGGCGGGCCAGTGTGCCAAGGAACGATTCTTCCCCGCGTGGTGGAACAACTGGAGCCGGACTCCAAGGCTGCAACGGGGTTCCGCTTCGATCGCGGGGACATGCACATCGTGTGTCCCTGGCATGGATTCGAATACAGCATCGACACAGGTAAACATGCGGGTACGCCCAAATTTAAACTCACCCGCGTAGAGGTCTCCGAGTCGAATGGAGAAGTCCATGCCGAGGGCTGAAAGCATCACCGACCTGGTGACTGAGGCAACGCTCGCCTACGCTCGCGCAGTCGAGGAGGCGGGCACGGAACTGCCTCCGTTGCGGCCTGAAGTAAGCACCACCGACGCGATGACGCTGGCCTGCGCGCTACTGCGCTCGCAGAATCTTAATCCTTTCGACCTCGCCCTCTGGTTCTCACGAAAGAGCGGCCCACAATGATGAAGCCCCGCGACACACAACAGATCACCATTCACACAGACACGCGTGAGATTCTCTTGAACGCGCGTAAAGATATTGGCCGATATGGCCTCGACAAATACTTCATCGTTGACGTCGACTCCCATCACGTGGAGCTCGACACGTGGGGAGAGATCCTCGAGTACATCGAGGATCCCGTACTGCGCTTCAATGGCCAGCAAATGGCCAAGAACTGGCCGTATGCCGCGAACCTGGCGTTGAGCAACCATCCTCCGGGAATCACATTCCAGGACGTCTCCGGACGCATTCCTCACATGGCGCAACTCGGCGAGCGGGTCGAGCCTTCGCCGGTTCACCGTGACGTAACGCTGGTCCGCCGGGCCATGGAGTCGATGGGGATCGCGGTGCAGGTCGTGTTTCCACAGCCAATACTGGAGATAGGATTGCACCCTTCACCGGAGATCGAACCGCAGTTGATCATGGCCTACAATCGGTGGTTTACCCAGCGAATTCTTGCCGCCGATAGCCGCATCAAATCGATGATCGCGCTGCCTTTTGCAAATGCCGACGCGTGCATGCGAGTCATTCACGAGTTCGCGGATAAGCCGGGCGTAGTCGGATTCATGATCACCAGCCAGCGCACCGCCGAGTTGTGGAAGCCGCAGTACCTGCCGATCTACCGCGAGCTTGAGGAGCGAGGACTACCTCTCGGTTTCCATGCCGGCCCCGACTACGCGGTCGGCCGCCAGATGAACCGGTTCATTTCCGTCCACTCGCTGTCGTTCGTAACATGCAACATGGTGCACCTGACGAACTGGATCATGAATGGAATGCCGGAGCGTTTTCCCAAACTGAACCTAATCTGGATCGAGAGCGGGCTTGCCTGGTTGCCTTTCCTGATGCAGCGCCTGGACCATGAGTTTTTGATGCGCCAATCGGACGCGCCCCTACTGCGCCGTCTGCCCAGTGAGTACATGCGCGAGATGTTCTACACCTCCCAACCGCTCGAAAAGACGAACATGCGTTTACTCGAATCGACGTTCGAGGCAATCAACGCGGAGACCCAGTTGTTGTACTCATCGGACTGGCCGCATTGGGATTTCGACACCCCCGGCGTGATCGCAGGTTTGCCTTTCGTGAGCGAGGAAGGCAAGAGAAATATCCTGGGAGAATCTGCTCGCCGCCTCTTTCGGTTGTGACTTTTTCAGCGAAGGACCTGCTTCTGGCATTCTCGTTGCCAGGGTGGAATCGCCCGCGGCCCCGGCCCGCCCCAAAATCGACTGCGGTCGCCGCGGCGACCTTCGCTCTGTCGAAAATCATTGCCCGTTTCTGTCGCTCCTACGGGGCTAAGGCTTTCAATTGGTGAGCTATTCCAGGGCTTCGCTTCGCTTGCCCTGGGCTATTCTCTTTGCTCCCTCCGGGAGCAGGACAGCGGCGAGTCAGCAATCGTGACTTTCAGCAGCTATGGTGGGGCGCCGGGGTGAGGCTGCTGCAGCCGGGAAAATGCGCCATGAACGGACGTAATCTTCAAGTACCACAGGCGCCGCGCCGATAGGCGATTTAGAGGAGCATGCATGGCGGCTTCAGTTCTATTGCCCGGTTGTTCCCCGCCTGCCGATGTTGAGCAGGTGTGCGGAATGCACTACGCGGCGCGGCATCCGATCCTGGACCTGCACGGCAAAGTGCACGGGTACCAACTGCTTTTTCGTAATGGGCCCGAGGCGGCGTTCCGGGGCGATGGCGACTTTGCCACGCGCAAAGTGCTGGACAGCGCGATGCTGTTTGGTCTGGAGAAGTTGACGTCAAACTTGCCGGCATTTGTGAATTGCACGGCGGAGACGCTGACCAGCGGCCTGGTGCAGATTTTTCCCGCTAAGATAACAGTGCTGGAGATCCGGGAAGGCACGGAACCTTCGCCGAAATTGATCTCGGCTTGCAGCAGCTTGCGAGCGGCGGGGTACAAGCTGGCGCTGGATCACTTTACATGGATCAGAGGCATTGAGGCTTTGGTAGAAGCGGCTGCGTACATCAAGGTGGATTTTGCGAGGACCGACGCTCAAGAGCGCCACAAGCTGCTGCGCCAGCTGACGGGGGCGCCGGTGGCGCTGTTGGCCGAGAATGTGGAGACCCAGGAACAGTTCGTGAAAGCGCGCGCCGAAGGATTCGCCCTGGTGCAGGGCTTCTACTTCTGCCGGCCGGTGCTGCTCGAGAATCGAGGGGTGCCGTCGAACTGGCTTTCGCAAGTGGAGATTTTGCGGCAACTGCAGAACGAAACCCTGAACCTGCGCAAGCTCGCGGAACTGGTGAAGCGCGACCCATCGCTGACGTATCGTTTACTGCGACTGATCAACTCGCCCATATGTGCGATGCAGCAGGAGGTAACCAACATTCAGGCGGCGCTGCTTGCGGTGGGAGAGGACACCTTTCGCCGCATGGCCACGGTCGCAATCACCAGCGAGATGAATGCCGGGCAGACCACGGAATTGCTGCGCATGGCGTTTGTGCGAGGGCGATTCTGCGAGCTGGCCGCCGCGCACAAGGCGCTGGATGGCAGGGAACAGTATCTGTTGGGGCTGCTGAGCCTGCTGCCCGCCATGCTGCGCGTTCCCATGAAAGAACTAACCCCGTCGTTGCCGCTGCGCAAAGAGATTTCGAGGGCGCTCGAGGGCGAGCAAGTCGCCGAGCGCGGCCTGCTGGAATGGCTGGAACGGTATGAAAAGGCCGACTGGGCGGCTTGCGACAAGTTGGAGGAGACGCTGAGCGTGGGCGGGGGTCGTCTGATTGGTTGCTACCAGGAAGCGATGGCCTGGGCTGAGGCGGCACTGTACTTTGCGTGAGCCGGGAGCCGTGCTCCGGAGGCGCGGCGCTGGACATGGCAATAAACATTCTGAGACAAGGTCCTCTTTACGCCGCATCCCGCGCGGCCGCTAGCCGCGTTCAGGCAAATCCTGGCCGCGTCGTTCACGGTATGACGTCCAACAGAATCAACAGGTTGCAGCGACATTTCTCCGAGAGCGTTTGGCATGCGGGTGTTTTGAAATCAGCAACTTGCAGAAAAGTTAAGAACAGGCTCTAATTGGACCGGAGATATCATGTGCTAACGACATCTAACTTCAGCAAGCTCGACTGCTGGCAGAAACTTTAGTATCGTTCCAGCTATGTTTATCCCATCTCGTGCGGTGCACGGTGAATATTTTTAGCAGGATGAAGTCCCGATGCTTCCCCCGTGGATGGTCCGTGCTGTGTCTCCACGGCAGAAGCTCGCGGATCGGTTTGCCTCACTGTTAGGCACATGAGATCAGAGCAAGACAATCTTGAAACACGCTTATAGGAGAAAGGGTGACATCATGAGTCTAGCAACTATTGGGAATCCCTGTGCGATCGAGCCTTTTGATAAGGAGTGGGGCGTTGGCGTGTCGGGTATGGCGGAAGATCCATCGCCGTTTCCCAGGATCAACAAACAGTTGAAATGGCTCGAAGAATTAGAACCGACGCTGGATGTAGAGCGTGCCGAGTTAATTACAGAGGCCTATAAGAGGTATGCTGCCAGTCCGCAAATCATCAAAGTAGCGAGAGGGCTGGCTCATATTTTAGAGAACGTGAGTATCAACATTTGGCCGGGCGAATTAATCGTCGGCGAAATGGCTGCGCCCCCCTTGGCCTATCCACTATTTCCAGAGTTCTCGTATAACTGGCTCTGCGCCGAGCTGAACGACGGGTCGATTGCGTCCAGGAAGCATGACCGCATGATTTACACCCAAGAAAGCACGGAGAGAGCTCTTGCTTTGCAAGACTTTTGGCGTGGAAATACAGTGGAAGAGAGGATTAACGCCAGGCTGACCAATGAGGAGCGGAAGGGCTCACAAGTTGGAGCCGGCATCTACTTCGTGGATCTTTATGTGTATGACGGGGTCGGGCATATCGCAGTCGACTACGAAAAGCTGCTCAAGATCGGTTACGGGGGAATAAGAAAAGAGGTTGAGGCCCACCTGGCCCCCTTGAGCAGACTGAACGCCGGAGACATCGCCAAAATCGAATTCTACGAAGCCCAGCTAATCGTACTGGATGGGGTTGCAGATTTCATTCACAGGTATGCTGATCTGGCGACCAAGATGGCCGGAGCCGAATCGGACCGCACTCGAAAAGCAGAACTGATGCGTATCGCTGCGAACTGTATCCAGGTCGCATCCGGTCCAGCCAGGGACTTCTGGGAAGCGATCCAGCTTTGGTGGTTTGCCACCAACTTCATATTGATCGAATCTAACGGCCACTCCGTTACCTACGGTCGCTTCGATGTTATCTTCAAGGAATTCTACCTGAATGACATCAAGAACAACGCAACCTCTAGGGAATTTGCCCAAGAGCTCATCGAAAGCTCGTTCTTAAAGATGCACCAGCTATTGAAGGCCAGAGGCACCGGCAGCACAGTTGTCGCAAGCGGCACTCGCATGGGTGGCACTGCTTTGGACGTCGGCGGTGTTGACGCAAATGGCCATGACGTTACCAACGATCTTAGCTACATGATATTGGATGCCCATGCTCATACCCAAATCCCTAACCCGTGGATGGGCGTCCGTTTTCACGCTGACACTCCCTGGGAATTTAAGGTAAAGGTGTTTAACGTGATTCGAATTGGGACCGGGGAGCCCAAGGTGTTCAATGATGCAGCCAATATTGCAGCTTTGCTGTCCACCGGCAAACCCATAGAGCACGCCCGTAATTATGTCGGCATCGGCTGTGTTGAACCCAGCATTCCCGGCAAGGAATACGGCTGGCACGACGCCGCGTACTTTAACATGGCTAAGGTCTTTCAACTGTCCATTAACAACGGCTGTTGCATCGGGTGCAACTCCGGTTGCAAGCAATACGCCGCCTGCGTCGGGGCCGGGAAGACTTTGGGGCCGCCCACCGGCAAACTGACGGACTTCACGTCATTCGATCAGGTGCTACATGCATATGATGTTCAGATGAAGTATTGGTGTGAGCGGATGGTTGCCGCTGATAACATCATGGATCTGAGCCAGCAGTCGCTGAAACCTGTTCCCTACCTGTCGCTGCTCGTGGATGATTGTATTGCCAAAGGCGTGGATATTTCCGCGGGGGGTGCGCACTACAATCATACCGGGTGCCAAGGAGTTGGCACTGGCACGGTGGCAGATGGTATGGCTACAATCAAACAGTTAGTATTCGATGAGACGAAAGTAACGGCAAAAGAACTTTTACAGGCGCTGGAAGATAACTGGGTCGGCCATGAACCATTGTATGCATTGGTAAATAGTGACCGCGTGCATCATTATGGCAATGACGACAAATATGCCGACGAATTAGCTAACTCGGCGATATCCAGTTATATCGACAATTTAAAGGAGCGTCCAAACGCGCGCGGGGGCACGTTCTGTCCTGGCGTGTTCTCTGTATCTATGAATGTCGCAGCTGGCTTGTTTCTAACCGCCACGCCGGACGGCAGACGCGCCGGCGAACCCATCTCGGATTGCTTGGGTCCGGTGCATACTCCGACAGCCTCTCATGACGTTAAAGGGCCGACGGCTATTGCAAATTCAGTTGCAAGCCTCGATCAGACACGAATTACAAACGGTACGATTCTGAACTGGAAGTTCACTCCGAATACCGTGTCCGGCACGACCGGAAGAGATAATCTGATCGCAGTCAACGACGTATATTTCGAGCACAACGGGTTAGAGAGCCAATTTAATATTGTCAGCAAGGATACGTTGTTGAAGGCACAAGCCAAACCGGACAACTACCGCAACCTGTTAGTTCGAGTGGCTGGCTATAGCGCTTACTTCACAGAGTTGGACAAACAGTTGCAGGATGATTTGATCGCCAGAACTGAACTGTCTTTCGACTAGAGCGGTGTTTCACGAGCACCTAAAGGATTGTGTAAACAAATTGCGCCCGCACGTCTGACGAATCGGGCATCGCAGACATTACCGAGGCAACTGCGTTTGTTCTTGTGAGCTGGTTGCCGAGATACCGAGGCAGACCGGCGTACGAAGAGATATTATTATGGACAACATTGCGCTTGTTTCGCAATCGATCAAGGGCATAATTTACAACATCCAGCGCTTTACGATACACGATGGTCCCGGCATACGGACAGAGGTGTTTATGAAGGGCTGCCCTATGCGATGCAAATGGTGCAGCAACCCTGAGAGTTCTAACCCGAAGCGAGAACAGGGGTTTTATCCAAGCCGCTGCGTAGGCTACGACAAATGTGGCCTGTGTGTCCAAGCCTGCCCACTCTCCCCCGATTCGCCGCTAGTTGTTGAGCAGAACGCTATTGTTGGAACACAGGGCACTAAGTGCATCAGTTGCTTTGAGTGTGCAAAGGCCTGCCCTCCGCATGCCGTGATGGTATGGGGCGAAGAGATGACTGTCGAACAGGTCATGGATATCGTCCTCGCGGACGTAGCATTTTATAAGAAATCAGGCGGGGGAATCACATTAAGCGGCGGCGAGGTTATGATGCAATGGAAGTTTGCACTGGAGTTGCTGAAGGCGTGTAAAGAACGCTATATTCATACCTGTGTCGAATCCGCTTTACTCTGCGACCCTGACGCTTTAGCCGAACTATTCCCTTATACGGACCTTCTGATTACCGACATTAAACATATGGACCCAGAAAAGCACCGTGAGTTTACGGGAGCGAGCAACAGGGTCATACTCAGCAACATCCAACGGACTATTGAGCGCTGCGTCCCGCTTGTAATTCGGATTCCCGTAATCCCGGATTACAATAATTGCGAAGACAACATCCGCGCCACCGCAGAGTTCATAAGCAACGTATTACATAACAAAGTCAAGCAGGTACAACTGCTTCCCTACTGGAAGATGGGCACGGAAAAGTATGCCTCTTTAGGTCTGCCGTATCCAATGGGGGATGACTACGTGCCTGCCCGAGCGAAGAGTGCGGGAGGCAAATATTCTTGAACTAGTTGCACTCATGAAGAGCTATGGAGTACCCGCGGTGGGCGGATCTAGCAGCAAGATGGAATAGCCGAATGTAAAAACGGCTTTGCGCAGGAACCTGAAAAACTCATGGCTTACGGGATTCCAGCGTCTGAGGCAATGCGCGGGGCGAAACATGCGCGGGGCAGAGCTATTTGCCCGCGGCCACCGCAGTGGAGCTCACGTACGCTTTTGTCCCGGACGGCAGAAACACCAGGCTCAGCACCCAACCGGTTAACACTAGGACGACAAAGTACATCCACTTACCGCTCGCGAGGATCAAAAGGAACAGAGACGGGGTGAAGAGTGCGCCCACAGCCATCACTTGCATCATTAGAGCTGACGCCGGCCCCCCTTTCCGGGAATCGCGCGCCACGTGCGGCAGCAGGGACATGATTACAGCCAACCCCGCGCCTTGAGCGAAAACCAAGATTAGCAACGCGGCGACGGCGACAAGCAAGCTCACCCAAGGCGCATACAGCAGGAATCCAGCAACCATTCCAATCAAAGTTATTATCAGATAAATCAGGGATGTTCCTACCTTGCGGGACAACAGAAGACCGCCGAGAATGCCTCCTACAATCCACGCGATGTTCGCGAATGCCACGAGGCTAGAAGCTGCTGTAATCGATATGTGATGGGTTTGCGCCAAGTATCTGGGAAGGACCACGGTCGTACCAAGTCCAACGAAGGTAATCCAGCCAAAACTCAATGACAGGCGAAGTGGTCCAATTTCGCGATAGATCGCCAACAGTTCCTTGATCCGCGAGCCTGCATTGCTTGCCGGTATTCGCGGCGTCTTGGGCAGGAACCCGCTGAAGCAGGCGGCGACTGCAAATATTGTGCCGTGCACGGCAAATACCCAGCGCCAATGGCCGTTCCCCGCAAACGGAGCGGCGAACAGAAGCCCCAAAGCGCCGCCCGTGGGAATGTATGTCGAGTATAACGACATCGCCTTGATTCTCCGCGCGCCGCTCGTGATTGACATCATCATCGCAGGGGCTGCGGCAATGATCCCGATAAATTCCACACCTTCGATCAGCCGCGCCGCATCGACCAGGAACATGGACGTGGCAAAAAAGCCGATAATATTTGCAATGATGGCAATGACGCAGGTGAAGATAATAGATGTCCGGGCGCCCACTCGGTCGATAATAACGCCGCCAATCGTGGCGGCCACGAGAGAGCTGACTGACGCAAGCCCTATAGAAAAGCCAACACTTTGGGGACTGGCGTTGAAGGCGCGCTCCAGCTCCGCGGTGAGCGGCATCAACTTGGTGATGGAAGCCCCGGCGACAATTGTATAAATATAGATAAGGCTAATCGAGCCCCAGCTTCCCGCCTCCACGGACGTTCCGCCCGCCGCCGTTTCTGCAACAAAGTACGCCATATCAAGTAACCCCCGCCGGACGCGGCTGGTTCCGAAACTTTTGCGCTTTGTTGCGCGTAGCTGAAACCTGCCGCTGAATTAGGTATAAATGCCGCCCAGCTAGCTCGAACGCAACTTGGGCGACGGAAGTGGATACGAGACTCTCATTTGGTCGAAGTCTCTTTTATCGAGTCTGAAACGCGCATCGTACTTGTCAGCATTGGTGACCTCTTCCTCATCCGTATTGCGCCAGCTGAAGTGACAGGTTGTGCAATGATATACCTCCCAAGCGCCGCTACCGTCCGGCGCTTTAGCTATGACACTGACGGAATCACGCCTGCAGCGAACACATTTCACTTCGCACCTCCAGGGGCAACGGAATTCTGCAGATTCAGGAGCAGGGTTTTGAACGCAGGCACTTTGTCGCTGGGCTCGACGGTAACAACATCTTCCAGCATCTCATCGGGAGGCACCGGAGTGGTGGCGTCGATGATCAGCTTGTGATCCATTCCGCCGCTTTTCACCGCCACTGGATTAATTACACTGCCGAAGGTATTCGGTATGTATACGATATCCCTCTGATCTCGAACGCGGCACGAGAGCGCCCATATAACCTCCTCAAGATTAAAAGGATCAATCTCCTCATCTACAACGATGATATTGCGGCAAAACGCCGCCCCGTGAGGGGTAGCAGCGACTCGAAACGCCACTTGTTTGGCGTACCCGCCGAGTCTCACACGCGTTGACACAATCGTTGTAAGACCATGCTGATACATCGCATTGATTGCTTTCACTTCGGGCATTGATTTTTTCACTTCTTTGTACAGGGGCAAAGAGGTGCTTAGCGCCTCCAGCTGATCATGCTCCGTCCAAAACCGGCTGATATACAGATTTTCAAATATCGGGTCTCTGCGGTGTGTGATTTTGTTGATCTTTATCAGTAGTTGTTTCCGTACACCAGAATAGGTGCCCGGATATTCGCCAAACGGTCCTTCCACGACACGTTCGCCAGGCAAAACTTCACCTTCCAGAATGTACTCCGTGAAGGCGGGAACATCGAGATCGGCATCCAGGCATTTGGTGAGCACAAAGGGAGATCCCTTTAAGGCCGCCGCGAACTTGTACTCCGACTGATCGTACGGGATTGGCGTGCAACCCATGAAGGACAGCATGGGATCATTACCCAGGCAAATGGCCACGGGCAAGGGAGCATTCATGCGCTCGGCTTTTTGAAAATGGACGCCGCCGTCGTGAAAATTGCCAACCTGATAGCCCAAGGTGTCGGGCCCCTGCACTTGAATGCGATAGATGCCGACGTTCTCCTTGTCGAAATTATCGGGATCCTCGGGGTCCTTGCTCACGCAGCAGGCCTTGGAGAGATAATAGCCGCCATCATACCTGTGGACTCTAAAGAGAGGCAGGGTCTCATATAGGTTGATGTTCCGGTCGATCACTACTTCCTGGCACGGCGCATGCTCCATCCACTCGACTGCTCCGGGATATCTATCCCATCGGTCCGCCAGCTCAAAGAACTGGCTTTGTATTGAGGACAATTTGGGCATGTCCAGCATTAAGGCGTGGTTGGCCCAACTGCCGTGAACATTGACAGCGACCTTCTTGCCCTTGTAGCCCTTAATATTATCCAGTAAGACCGCCGGCGCCGTCGCTCCAAGTTCACCGGCAGCACAGCTCAAGGCGCCGACGTCCGGCTCCGGCAGAAGCTCTCCGGAATATCGGACGAGCTGCCCTTCTCGTTCTAAAACAGACAAAAACTCCCGCAGATCACAATAAGGCATTTCACGTCTCCAGGCTCAATCGGCCTCATTCCATGCCTCGCCCGACTGAAGCGGGGCAGCTTTGGATTCTGTATCTCCGCGTTGTGCTACGCCCGCTTCATCCGGGCCCATGCGAAGCGAAGGATTCGCTTCTACAATGCTCCCACCATGTTTTCATCGCTCAGATACTCGATCATACTATCCTTTTTGCCCACGATAGGGAGCATCAGGTGCGATTGATATTCGCTATTGCGATAGATTTTGTGCAGCGTAGTTCTGCTACTGGGCAGATGCGGATGATAGTGAATCTGCAGCTCCGGGTCCCTGGGAGATTCCATGCTCATGATCTCCAGTTTGATCCGGTGGCCTGCCTTGAAGACATTGGTCACTTTGCCCAGGCTCACGTTGTATTCGTTGATTTCACCCGGAACCACCGGATCCGAATGGGTGTGCAGATGATATGGCGCATAAGGTTTCGTTTTCTTGGAGTCTACAGCGCGACGGGAGGCCTTCAGGAAGCCCTTGCCCAGAGTGGTCTCGGCTCCTCCCGGAGCCACATCGCTCAGCTTGACAATCCAGTTGGTGTCGTCCGTGTCAATGGAGGCATAGAAATTAAAGGCCGTGGGGCCAATCACCGTCAGGTCCTGAGGCACGGGCCCGCTGACATACTTTACGGAATCTCTCTTGGTAGAAAGGAATAGCGGTTGCTGCAGGAAGCAGTCCGGATAAGGTTGATAGCGTTCGGGAGCAAAGGCCAGTCCTTCCCAACGCCGCGGATAGCACTTCACCCAATCCGTTTCCGGCAGGGGGAACTCCGCAGCATCCAACCACTGGTTACTGCCCTGGACGAACATGCGAACGGGAGGCCCGTCCAGAATGCCAGTGTCGATTCCCTTCAGCCAGTGATCGTACCAGCGGATGATTAATTCCGAATCTTCGCGCCAGGGACGCTCTTCGGGCCCAAAGGGCTTGACCATAAGTTTCTTGGTCGATTGAATACCGTTGTAGATGTCCCAATAAGAAGCGGCGGGATGCGCAACCTTGCCGACGACGAACACCGGGACCTTGATCTTATCGAAAAACGGGTAAATTGACTTGTCCCTCCAATACGGACCGTCGTAGGGATGCATAACGATGTCGAAGAACATGGGATTCTTATACGGATAATTCAACAGATGATATACGTTGGGATAATTCCGGATATCCGGGTCGTTCAATAGCGCCTGCCGCAGGCGCTCGAACTCCTCCGGCGAAAGCTCCTTCATGATTTTCGGATGGGCATTCTTGGGCGCGTACCCGCTGGTGCCGTGCCGGCCATCCCACAGTCCATAGAAAAACAAGCCGAGCACACCGCCGTCGTAGGCCATGTTGTCACGATAGTAATCGTTGGCTATGTGGGAAACAAAAATCGCCTTCAAATGCGGCGGCTGCTCGATGGCCACCTTCAATTGCATCCCGCCGTAGTAGGAATATCCAATCATTCCCACATTGCCATCGCACCACGGCTGCTGAGCGATCCACTCCACCACGTCTGCGCCATCCCTGCCTTCCTGAGATGACCACATGCCCGCATATTCCCCCTCCGATTGGCCAACGCCCCGCACATCTCCAACCACGTGGACATAGCCTCGGGGAACAACGTCAGGGGTGTCTCCGGCTTCTATGTTTCCATCCCACAGCGCGCTCTTCTGAAGCGGCTGCGGCGGGATCAGGACTTCCTGGAGTTCCTTGCCGTAACCTCCCATGGCCAATAAGGCTGGGAACTTTCCTTCTGCTTTGGGGCGATAAATGTTTACGCATAACCGAGTTCCGTCTCGAACCGGGACGAACACGTCCTTTTCCGTTGTGATTCCATACTTAGGCTGGCTTATCCGTTCACGCCAGTTGTCCGTCATATTCCCTCTCTTTCATACGTCTTTCGTATTGCAGCCGATGCAGTTCAGTCACTGAGGTTTGGGTGCGTAAGACGAATTATAGTTGACGCAGTTCAGTCATCGCCGTTGGGCAGCGTGAGACATAGAAATTTCCGGCCAGCATACCCTCTCCCGAGAGAGTTCCAAAGGAGAAGGCGTGCTGGCCGGCATGGAAAGACTGACTTCTTTACGCAACGCCTCAGAAGACAACCTTCACGGCGAATTGGATCTGCCGCGAATTGTTGCCCGTATTGACGACCTGCCCTGCGACCGAATTGGGTGCGGCGCCACCGGGATTCCCTGCCGTAGGGCCGCCATCATAAACAAAAGCTGCATTGAGGCTGGTTGCCAGCGTAAGCGGGCTCGGGAACTCGAAGCTCGTCTTATTCAGGATGTTGAAGAACTCCGCGCGGAATTGCAGTTTCGCCGCCTCTCCCAAATGCGGAAGAGGAGTGTCCTTCACCAGCGAAAAGTCCCAGTCGGTGAGCTTCGGTCCGATGAACTTTCCGGCCGACGTGCTACCGAACGTTCCGCCTTCGACGAGCGTTCCGGCTGCGAGGCTCCCAGCCCCCATTACCGGTTCCGACTCCGTGAACATGTTGGGATTAAACCACTGGCCCACCTTGCCGACAATGACTGTCTTGGGGTTGAATACCACCGCATTCGGGTTGATATTCGCCTGCGTCCACGCTAAATTCTGTGAGGTTACGTAGCTTACCCGTTCGTTGCACATCTTGGCCCCGCCATCCCCGAAATCCAACTCGCAGTTGGAGTTGGACAAGCCGGTAGCATTGACCACGTTAAACGGCAGGCCGGTCTGAGCCGCAATAACATTTCCCATCTCCCAGCCGCTCAGCAGCCCACCGGCAAAGCCGTGCCCCTGAAGGTTGGGAAGTGTGTACAGCGAATTGAGCCGGAAATTAGCCTTTGTGTCGAACGCGCTCGGACCGTAGTCAAATCGGTGGTCCCACCAATTCTGCATATTCTCGCTGCCGTCGGCGCCGCCAATCATGGTGCCTTGCGAGTCATCCGTCGACCTTGACCAAGTAAAAGAGCCCTGGAACTGCAGGCCATGGCCGACGTGCTTAATCAAACTTGCCTGCAGTGAGTTGTAATACGAGTCTCCGGTCGTCGAGTCATAAGTTACTTCCGCCAGGCTTGGATTGAGGCGGCACGATCCCCCAATGACGCAGGGCGCGCCATAGCCCATGATGGCTTGTGCGGCTGGGCCGCCCGGTACGGTGCTGCCGGCGTTTATCATGTTGGCGTACACGGGGCTCTCGCCATTGTTCCAGGCTTGGCTGGTGAGGCCGGCGCACCACGTGTCCATATAACTGGGAATGCCTCCCGGATAGTTGCACGGAATCACCGGATTCCCGTCCTGCGTCCTATACAGGTGGATGCCACGTGAGCCCACATAGGAGACCGACAGCGCCATGCCTCCCGGCAGCTCCTGCTGTATCCCTAAGTTGTACTGATACAGATACGGCGACTTCATGTTGGGGTCGAGAGCAGACGGGTACGGGGTCGTGCTGGCGTTGGGCGCGTAAGTAGCAGTAAGCGGGGTGTTGGGGATGACGTCCGGGAAAAAAGAAGTGATCTGGGTCCACATTGTGGCGACCGGCGAAGCCATCGAGGGAGTCTCCGCAAAAAAGAGCGCGCCGTAATCGCCCTGGTCCCAGAACATGCCGAAGCCGCCCTTGACCGAGGTCTTTCCGTTCCCGAACGGGTCCAAAGCGAATCCCACGCGCGGGCTGAAGTCATGCAGGGTATTTTGGTTCCATGGGGCTTTGAGTGTGGCCCCATTCCAGGGAGTGGTCAGAATATTGGCGAATTGATAGCCGGTGCCGGCCGTGTCGCTGGGCACGGTCGAAAATTCATAGCGCAGGCCCAGGTTCAGAGTGAGCCGCCGGGTAGCATGGTAGTCGTCCTGGGCATAAAAACCAATATCGTCATAGACCCAGTTAGTCAATACCGGCCCAGGCTGAGCACTTGGTCCCACGCCGGATGTCTCCCAGTTGTTAGAGAGGGCAAACCCACTCAGGAAGAACTGCGGGGTGCTAACAAACAGTCCTCCCGGGAACTGAACCATGGTAATGGCGTCATCGTAACGGCCCATCGACGCGCCGAACTTCAGCGCATGCTTTCCCTTGGTCCAAAAGAGGTCGTCGGAAAAACTCACAATATCCTGATTCAGTCTGTTGTCGATGTTGGGAGGAGGTCCAAGCGTACTCATGGGAGAGACAGCAAGAGTTCCTACTACGTTTCCGATAAAGGTTTCGATGGCCGGGTTCGCGGAGGTAACAGAGGGAGCGTAATCTTCTCCGCCAATCATCGCGGTCCGCGACAATGACGCCCGGAAGGTGTTCAACAGGCCGCTGGAGAAGACGTGATTTTCCGCTAAGGTAAGGAACTGGTTTCGACTCGGCCAGTCAAATACGAACTGCGGGTAAAAGGTCGGCTGCAGGTGGGACGAGTTGTCGATCGTGTACCGGACAAAGGCGCTGTCCTTGGACGAGAAGGTGTGATCGTAGCGCGCCTGGCCGAAACTTTCATTGTCCTTCTCCAAGGAGTTATAGTCGTACTCGTCGCCCCCCACGTTCGGAGCCGGATACAGCGCGGCGATGGGATACATCCGGGGATTCACCGTGCCAGTTGGGTTGAAGAAGGGAAGAAACGGAGGCGTTCCCGGCGCCGACATCGCGCAAGGATTGTTGGTGGCGAGCAGCTTCCCGTTGGAATCGTAGCAAGTGGAGGGGAACGTCGTGGTAAGTCCCAAATAGATCGGGTTGCCGATGTTCGCTCGCAGGCCTTCATAGGTAAGGAAGAAGAAGCTCTTGTTCTTCTGGATCGGCCCCCCAATCGATCCTCCGAACTGGTTTCTCTGGAATTCCGCGATGCGCCTGCCGCCGCCCGGGACACTCGAGGGTAGCTCGTATATGTCGTCGAAGTAGTTGCGCGCATCCAGGGAACTGTTGCGGAAGTACTCAAAAGCGTCGCCGTGCCAGGCGTTCGTGCCGCTCTTGGAAACGATGTTGGTCTGGCTCCCCATGGAGGCGCCGTACTCAGCACCGAACATGCTCGTCACCACGGTGTACTCCTCGACCCCATCCAGCCCTAACGTGGTGGCGCCCGACGAGGAGGCGTTCAGGCCTTGCAGAGTCCTCATCGGCGCCCCGTCGATCATGACGTTGTTCGAGCGGACCGGCGCGCCGTTGCTGCTGTACGTCATGCCCTGAAAACTGGGATTCGTCTGGCCGGCTTCCATCGTATTCTGGACAATGCCCGGCTCCAGCAGCGTCAGGTCGGTAAAGTTGCGGCCGTTCAGCGGCAACTCCGAAACCTGCTGTGGGCTGACCAAATTGCCGACGGAGCTGTTAGTGGTCTCGACCAGGGGCGCCTCGGTCGTGACCTGCAGGGTTTCCTGCGTCGCTCCCACGGCCAGCGCGATATTCATCTCCGCTTCCTGGCCAACCGATACTACGAGCCCCTTCGCCTGAACCGTCTTGAAGCCTTGCTTGGACACGTCTATCCGATAGTTCCCTACCGGCATGGCGGGAAAACGATAAGACCCTTGCGCATTGCTGGTCCCACTTCGAGTGAATGACGTATCGACATTCGTAGCGGTGACGGTAGCTCCTGGAACAACTGCCCCTGTGGGGTCAGTTACTTGTCCCAGGATCGTGCCCGTGCCCATCTGGGCAAAGGCCGGAGCGGCGGCCAGCAGCAAACAAACTGCGGCCCCCAACAACAGTAAGAGTGTCGATCTGCAGCGCATACGCAGGCTGGCCATGTCACTTTCCTCCATTTTTTCAAGTCCGATGTGATCTAACAAAGTAAATGTGAGCCTTTGAAGGTGAGCTTCTGAACAGTGATCTACTTACTGAACACACGTCCCTCAATATCCGTCAATAAAGCGCGAGCCAGACTGAGTCATCGATGTGATTAGAGCCCATCTCGCAACTGTGCTACGACTCACAGAGTTCAGGCCAGCCTACGTGCGCCTTGTAACGTTCATCTGTGACGGCGGTCACAGCCCCTTGTGATGTGAGCCACTCTTGTCGAAGACGGCGTCTTTCATCATCCGGAAAGGCCAGCGAAATGCTAAAGGCTCAGGGTGTTCCGGCCGGTTGACCGGCTAGGAGAGGGACTGCATCTGGCCGGGGGCTCAGTAATGAATCCTGCCGCCATCTACATTGATATTCTGTCCCGAGATAAAGGCACTATCCTCGGATGCGAGAAACGTAATCACACCCTCCAAGTCCTCTGGCGCCATATCCCGTTGTATGATTCGTGACTCAATATTGTGCTTAAGGGCCATTTCCAGCATTGCCGGGTCGGTAAAGGTACTTTTGCACGACTCGGTCGGCGTGAAACCAACGGTGATGGAATTTGCGCGTATGCCACTGGGGCCGACTTCACGGGCAAGGGATCTCGTAAATGCCCATACGCCGGCCTTGGCAGAGATGTAATGAGCGATTCCGGGCACGCCCTCCAGGATGGTCCCCGAGGAGATATTGATAATGGAGCCTTGGCCCTGCTTCCTCATGTACGGGTAGACGGCCTTGGAGCATAGCCATACGCCCTTCATGTTGATCGAGAAAAGACGGTCCCATTCTTCCTCTGGAATTTGGTCGAAAGGTTTCATCTTGACCAAAAGGGCCGCATTATTCACCAGCACATCGATACGGCCATACGCATCCATCGCCTTTTCTGCCATGTTCCGGACGCTGTCGGCTTTAGAGACGTCAGTGCATATAGATGTAATCTGCCCACCTACCGCCTGTACCTTGGCCGCAGTTTCCCCGCAATCCAGCACATCCGCGGCAACCACCTTCGCTCCTTCACGAGCCAAACGTATAATGAGCTGCTGTCCGATACCGCGTGCCGACCCGGTAACAATTGCTACTTTTCCGTTTAGTCGCATTTCTCTGTTTCCTCCCACAAAGCTTGTCTCGGAATTGGTGTCGTCATTCGTGCAATTTGGCAGGCCTGGTTGCTCAGGCTTCCCCACCAGCTCCGTGTGTCTTCGGAGTGCCGGCGTAAATAGGATTCGAGAGGTAGATTTGGATCTGCTTGATCAGTTCCGGATTGGGCGCGTGGCCGGGAATTGCCGCGACCAACTTTGCGCAGCGGGCACGTATCACTTCACCGTACTCTGAATGCGTGAAGATGTACATCTTATTCTTCCGGACACCCTCCAGCACCAGTTCGCCAGCCTTTTCTGCATCCATGAAAAGTGGAGATGTGGAGCGGGCCTGGCGGGCTTTCTCCGTCGCGGCATACCCGGTGCTGGCAAGTCGCGCCGGACGCGTCTCGCCTGCGCGGGCGAAATCGGTATTGACCGGGCCTGGGCAAAAGGCGGAGACACCGACATTATCCGCGGCCAGCTCGGTTCGCAGGGATTCCGAAAGGCCCACGACGGCAAATTTGGTAGTGACGTAAATTCCGCCGTTGAGGTGCGCCGCCATGCCCGACATGGAGGAGGTATTGACGATGTGTCCGCCTTCCCCATGAGCCAGTATGCGGGGCAAAAACGTCTGCACCCCATTGATCACCCCGCCGAGATTCACGCCGACCACCCAATCCCAGTCATCGTAGGTAGCCAGCTTCAGTGGCCCGCCAACGCCTACTCCCGCATTGTTACAGAGCACGTGGATTTTGCCGAAAACTCTTTCTGTCTCGTCGGCGGCCTGCGCCATGGCGTGGCGGTCGGTAACATCCACCGCAATTCCGTGGACAGCGCCGAATTTCTCTAAAGATGACAATGCCCGATCCAGGTGGTCTTGCCGGACATCGGCGATTGTGACCTTCATGCCGGCGCGAAGAAACGCCGCCGCCATGCCGAATCCTAGGCCGCTTCCGCCGCCAGTGATAAACGCAACTTTGTCCTTCACTTCTTTCATCGCTGTCTCCGTAAAGGGACTATTTGAACGGCATATTCTCCGCTTCGCATAGTTCCCTCTTATCTATCGTCCATTTTTCAATTTGCAATTTGAATCAGATACTACCAAATTCGATGTGAAGATAAAAATCGTGTGAGATCATCGAGCCGTCGGCGAAACGGCTGTTGTTCACGATCGCATCAACGATGAGCTGCGCAAGGCGAGCACCGCGGTGGCGCAACCCGCAAATTGGCGGTAGAAATCCGCTCGAAGAAGCGGCGCGTGCCGTTCGAGAAAACATGCGCCGATTTTAGGCTCCAACTGTGCTGGCGGCCGAAAGCCTCCCACTGCGCGATGACGACATTAGCCGATCTGCGCGTATATCAGCACAGCGAACGTTCCTGGTTTTGGTGCACCCGAGTGTTGATTCACCCTCGCGCGCCCGAGGCGGGTGCGCGAGGGTGACACTGGATTATGGTAGACAGTCTGTCAACGGGCGCATGCTACGAAGGGTTACGCCGTTGGGATGCGAAATAGCCTTTCCGCATTTCCGTGGGCAATTTTCTCGTTGTCGGCTTCAGGTAGCGGTGACGTTTGCATAAACGTCGCCGCCTCCACCGACTCCTGATACGGATAATCGATCGCGAACATGACGTTGTCCGGTCCCAGCACTTTATGACAATATTCCAGCACGTCGTGCGTGTTCATTCCGCTGGTGGTGATGGTGATGTTGTCTTGTATGTACTCACTCGGCTTCCGCTTCAAGCGGCGCCCGCTGGCACTCTTATACACATCTGCCGGATTATGAAGGTACATCCAATCGATGCGATAGAGCCAGTAGGGAATGCCTTCGCCCATGTGCCCGAGAACCACCTTCAGTTTCGGGAAGTCGTCGAACACGCCGCTGATGATCATGCGCATCGCATGCAGCGACGTCTCCGCCTGGAAGCCCCAAATGGCGGCCCAGAGATTGACGTCGGCCTTCAGCATGTCATTCCACGGCTCCGGCATGTTGCGCGGATGGATATATAGCGGCGTGTCGAGGGCGGTAAGGGCTTCTAAGATGGGGTAGAACTTGCGATTGTCAAAATATTCCTTGTTGGTGCTGGAATTGACAATCATGCCATTCAGTTTGAGCTTGGTGATGGCTCGGTCGATCTCCTTCGCCGCCCGTGCCGGATCTTGGGGAGCGAAGCTTCCCAGCCCCGCATAGCGATCGGGATGGCGCTTGATGATCTCCGCGAGGTAATCATTCGCGGACGCCGCCAGGGCGGTACCGGCATCGGCATTCAGACATTGCACGCCAGGCGAAGTCAACGACAGCAGATGCATATCGACTCCGGCCTGGTCCATAATGCTGAGCCGCTCCTGCTCAACATCGAGCAGACGCCGGAGGAGGATGCCGGTATTTAGAAAGTGTCTCCATAACTCGACGTCCGGATCTGTCCATGCGGAATTTTCGGCCTTGCGGAAATATTCCACCTGTTCCGGGCTGGCAAATGCCTCCTCTGTGGCAATGAGCCGATACTTCCCCTTGGGCTTTGACGGCTGTTCGGCATTGGCTGTACTGGCTGTGACGTGCCCTAGCGCGGCCGCCGAAAGCGCCAGCGAAGAACCTGCGATAAATTCCCTTCGATCTATCACCGTGATATCTCCTCTTTCCCTAGAACTGCATTTAGTCTTCCTATGCCAAAGTGCACCTGGGCATGGGATTCGTACGCTACGCAGAAATGGACCTCCGCCCGAACCAATCTTGCGTTGTACTTGCTAGGCGGAAACCCGTCACAAGGGAACCTGGGCGTGCGCACCGTTGGCGCGGGTGCCGCCTGATGCGAGCGGCAATTGGCCGGGAACGAGGCTACAGGGTACACCCTTTATGGCATTATCCGGGACTTCCTTTTTGAATTCGAAATCCACAAACATTCTATACACATCTATCCCGCTCCAGCGTTGTCGAGGCGTTTTTTGTCTGGAACGCCCCCAACGGTCTGTGATCCACATGTCGCGAATACGCGACACAGCAAATTCAGCTCTTGAGCGGTTTCTGGATCGCGAAAGAAGCAATTCGTCTGAAGGAGCATCGGGTGAACGCGCTGAAAGATCGGCCTCTTCCAATGCTGGCCCGCCCCATCGTGAACCGCACTGCTAATCCATGCCCAGGTCCCTACCTCAACTCGATTCGCGTTCAATCTAGTGATCGCCGAGGGTGGGCGGAATGCGCCATGTTGTGTATGCTATACATAACGACGACGCGTGTATGCAATACAAGTCTTCTTGCCAGGACATTTGCGAATCGATCGCCGCGGCATCTGCGGACATGCATGGTCCGCTGAATGTGGATCGAACTTTCAACCAGGAGATTCACAGCCGGTCGCAAACGAACAAGAACTGTGAGAGGAACGGAAAGATGGAATATTCAATCAATCGCCGAGGGCGGCGGGAGTTTTTGATCAAAGGAACCTCCGCAGCTCTGGCCGCCGCGGCGGGCGGCCGTTGGCTTGCGAGCACAACAACCGGCCACTTTGGACGTGGCTTATG
This sequence comes from uncultured Acidobacteriota bacterium, assembly GCA_963832535.1. Classification (GTDB taxonomy): domain Bacteria; phylum Acidobacteriota; class Terriglobia; order Terriglobales; family Acidobacteriaceae; genus Telmatobacter. Next base: position 11,196 of record CAWHUK010000024.1, on the reverse strand, counting down.
CGGGTTCCATGGCTTCGATGATGGAGGGACCCATTAAGGCGTCGGTTGCCTCCTCCCTTCATCTGGAGATGCACGGCCGCGCCCAGGGTTCGAGCGCGCTGGCACAGTTGATCGTGGGCGGAAGCATTCGTCCGGATGTCTTTCTTCCCGTTACGCCGTCGCCCGCGTCTCACGGTTCTGCGCGCAGGCAAAGCCGAAACCGCCGAGCCGGTTGCCCAAACGGAGATGGTGATCGCTTACAGTCCGAAGAGCCGTTTTGCATCCCGATTCGATGACGCGGCCAAAGGCAAGGAGGCCTGGTGGAAGATCCTCGAGGAACCGGGTTTGCGCTTTGGACGCACCGACCCGATTACCGATCCGCAGGGACGCAATATCATCTTCACGATGATGCTGGCCGCCAAAAAGTACGATCAGCCCGACCTTGTGGAGAAGGTGCTCGGCCCGGCGATCAACGAACAGCAGATCTTCCAGGAGCAAACTGTCGAAGCGGGGCTGCAGAGCGGGGAATTGGACGCGGCTTCGGCCTATAAGATTCAGCCCGGCCCGTTCAATATGCCGTATATCGCCTTGCCCGGCGATATTAACCTGAGCAGCGATCACGTTCATGCCGACCACCCCGACATCGTCCTGGCCGTGGGCGGAAAGACATATACTCCCGAGCCTCTCATCTACTATGTAGCTGTACTCAAGGATGCACCCAACCCTAAGGGCGCCGCCGCTTTTGCAGCATGGCTGAAAAGCAACGAAGGACAAGCCATTTTCCGCCGCTATTTCTATGATTCGGCAAGGAACGCCTCCGCGCTGCACGCATGAAGATTCCTCTCCGTTGGATGGCCCGCTCTGGCGCGATTTTGTTCGCACTGGCCCTGCTCTATCCGTTCAGTGCATTGTTTGCCCATATCGGGCCGTGGCAGTGGGGCGACGAAGTCCGTGGTCCGTCGCTCGCCTCCATGCGCGTCTCTCTGGTGCTGACTGGCTACTCCATGGCGATCATTCTGGCGATGGGCACGCCGGTAGCCGCCTACATCGCGCATTGCCGTGTGCGCGAACGCCTGATTTGGCAAGCGGCTTTGCTCATTCCCATTCTGCTGCCTCCCTTGGCGCTTGGAATCCTGCTCAGCCTGGCGTTTGGTCCTTACGGCGCCGTCGGAACCTGGCTTCAGCATTTCGGCATCGCGATGACCAACAGCGCCACGGCATTTGTGGCTACCCAGGTATATGTGGGCGTGGGGTATTACGTGCTCGGCGCGGTGGCGGCCTTCGATGCGGTTCCGCACCGGCTGCAAAAGCAAGCTGCCCTGCTCGGCCTGACGCCGTGGAAGGTCTTTCTGCGGGTCACATTGCCCCTCTCGCGCCTGGGGCTGGCGGTGGCGCTGAGCATCGCGTGGGTCCGCGCATTCGGCGAATTCGGTGCGGTTGTGGTCACGGCCTATTATCCTGCTGGTATGCCGGTGCAGCTTTGGGTCAACCTGCAAAGTTTTGGGTTGCCGGCGGTCATGCCGCTGCTGATTATCTTTCTGTCGGTTGCCCTGCCGCTCCCCTGGCTGGTGCATGTACTGGCACAACGGCGGCGCCATGCTTAAAGCCCATATCGTAAAAAAGCGCCGCGAGATGAACATCGATGTTTCTTTGGAGTTGAAAAGCGGCGAGGCGCTGGGATTATTCGGCGCCTCGGGCGCGGGCAAAAGCACGATATTGACGTGTATCGCCGGAATCGAAGAGCCGGATGAAGGCTTTGTCCAACTGAATAGTCTCCAGCTCTTTCCGCCGTCGTTGCCGTTGCATCTGCGTCCGCTAGGATTTTTGACCCAGCAACCGGAACTGTTTCCTCATCTGACGGTCGGCGAGAACGTAAGGTTTGGCATTCCCAAAGAGAAGGCGGCGGATCGAGAGCAGAATGGCTGGATCGAGACCTTGCGCGACCGCTTGCGCCTGGCGCCGCTCTGGTCGGCTCCGGCCTCTTTGATCTCCGGTGGACAGGCGCGGCGCGTTAGTTTAGCGCGTATGTTGGCTCGCAAGCCTTCGCTGGTCCTGCTGGACGAACCCTTTGCCGGCCTCGACCGGCAGTTGGTGCGCGAAATGATCGACGACCTCATCTTCTGGAGCCAGATGATCGGTTTTAGCATGATCGCCGTCGATCACCGGGCAGAGATTCTTAACCGCTTGTGCCCCCGGCGCACCATCGTGCTGGAGCATGGAAGGATTGTCCAGCAGGGCACATGGGATGAGCTATACAGCGCCCCGGCGACCCCGTTGCAGCGCTCCCTGCTCGCTCCTCTTTGAAGATGGCGGAGGCTGGTAATAAAGAGCCGGCCATTTTCCGGACTGGTTTGCCCCGAGAAACGCTCTAGCGGATCAGAAGGCGGTCGCCCGCAGTGCGCATGTCGTAGCCGACCAGGCTTCCAACCTCGCGCCGGAAGGGCGGCACGGCCCAGCGTCTCAACCAGCGCAGGACATGCGGCAGCTTGAGATCGGCGCGGCGTAGCACGAGGAGATAAGATTTTTCGGCCAGGGAGATGAGATCGAGGCCGAGCGAACACGCGGGCATCCACCCTCTTATGATGTGGCCGCTGACGGCTGCGTAAGTACAAGACGGCAGGAAAAACGCACCTCCCCGTCATTGCGCAATCACGCTGTCGGAGTAGAACTAGCCCCGAAAAAAGATGATGTGAGGTACTTTTCCCTGAAACGAGTAGGGAGACAGAGCCGGAGAGTTGTAAGAATTTGGTGGACCTGGTCGGGATCGAACCGACGACCTCTTCCATGCCATGGAAGCGCGCTCCCAAACTGCGCCACAGGCCCACTCAGGCAGGCAATACTTTTATTCTCTTCGGTCGCAATCGATTCGTCAAACTTCTATGTCTTTGCAGCGTTGTTCGCGCCAAACCGCCGCAGCTTTTCAAGTGTCGAGGCAGCCTGGCCGGAGTCGATGGCTTCGGCGCCGAGGGCTACGCCTTGCTTGAGATCGCCGGCGAGGCCTGCGGCAACCAGCACAGCCGCCGCGTTGAGCAGCACAACGTCGCGCCGAGGCCCGGGAATGCCGGTGAGCACGTCATAAAGAAGCGCTTTATTCGTTGCTACATCGCCGCCGATGAACTGATCGATCGTGGAACGGGGCAGGCCGGCCATCTCCGGCGTGATGCGCGCGGCCCTGAGCTCCAGTTCGCCACTTTCTCCCTCCACAATGCGCGCTACCACCGACTCGCCCGTGGTGGTCAGCTCATCGATCCCATCAGTCCCGTGCACGACGAAGGCACGTTTTGCTCCCAGCGCCGCCAGCGTGCGGCCCACGAGGAGTACGCGGCTGGGCGCGAGCACTCCCACCACCTGGGTGCGGGCGTGGGCGGGATTCGTGAGCGGTCCTACGAGATTGAAAATGGTGCGGAAGCCCAGCGCACGGCGAAGCGGGCCGAGGGCTTTCATGGCCGGATGATAGAGCGGCGCGAAGAGGAAGACAAAGCCTGTCTCACGAAGGCATTCGACGGCCAGTTCGGGCGTGAGGTCAATGGGCACACCGAAGGCCTCCATCACGTCGGCAGCGCCGCAGCGCGAGGTGACGGCGCGGTTGCCGTGCTTGGCCACGCGGGCGCCGGCGGCAGCCGCCACCAGCGCGGCTCCGCAAGAGATGTTGAAGGTCTGTGGTCCTCCGCCGCCCGTGCCAACGCAATCGACGAGCTCGCCGCGTTCGGTATCGGTGAACGGCAGGGGCATTGCGTGCCTGCGCATCGCGTCCACAAAGCCCGCCAACTCCGGCGCTTGCTCGCCGCGCGTGGCCAGCACGGTGAGCAGCGCCGCGGTTTCCACCTCCGGCACGCCGCCCGTAAGGATCTCCTCCAGAACGCCGGTCGCCTGCTCACGGGTGAGCGCCGCGCCATCCTCGGCCAGCGGGCGAAGCAGATCTTTCACCAAAGACATGGAAAAAGTATGGCAGAGGAGGGCCCTTTCGGCGAAAAGCCTGCGCAGCGAAGAAATCCGTGATCGCGGTTACAGCGACTCCAAAACTGCGATAGATGCCAAGCACGCACACAAGTTGCCGCTGCTTCGGCAGCCAATATAGTATGGATTTGGCGGTTGCCGCCGTCGCGCCGGCTCCCGCATTCCATGGGCCGTGCCCTGATTCCTCTCAATTGAAAGCGGCCTGGTTGGTTCAATCCGAATGAAAATTCATGAGTACCAAGCAAAGGAAATCCTGTCGAAGTACGGCGTTGCCGTGCCCAGGGGCGAAGTCGCTAACACCTTCGAAGAGGCCACAGCAGCGGCCCGCAGGCTGTTTGTCGAGCGCGCCTCGAGCGTCGTTGTCAAAGCGCAGATTCACGCAGGAGGCCGCGGCAAAGGCGGGGGCGTGAAGGTAGCTCGCACACGCGAGGACGCCGAGCTGCACGCCAAGAACATTCTCGGCATGCAACTGGTAACGCACCAGACCGGGCCGCAGGGGCAGAGGGTCCAACGGCTGCTCATCGAAGAAACCGCGGCCATCGAACGCGAGCTCTATCTCGGCATCGTGCTCGACCGTGACACCGGCAAGCTGGTCTTCATGGCCTCGCAGGCGGGCGGCATGGAGATCGAGGAGGTGGCCGCGAAAACTCCCGAGGCAATCTTCAAGGAAGCCATCGACCCGGTCGTGGGCTTCGGAGCGTGGCAAGCGCGCAAGCTCGCGTTCGGGCTCGGCCTCAAGCCTGCACAGGTCAACCCGGCCGTCGAGTTCTTTCAGAACCTCTACAGGGCCTACATCGAAGCCGACGCCTCGCTGATCGAGATCAATCCCTTCATCACCACCACCGACGGCAAGCTCGTTGCTCTCGACGCCAAGATCGACTTCGACGACAACGCGCTCTTCCGCCATCCCGATATCAGGCGGCTGCGCGACATCGCGGAGGAAGACCCGCTGGAGGTCGAGGCCAGCAAATACGCACTCAACTACATCAAGCTCGAAGGCACAATCGCCTGCATGGTAAACGGCGCAGGCCTGGCCATGGCCACGATGGACATTATTCAGTACGCCGGCGGAAGCCCCGCCAATTTCCTGGATGTCGGCGGCGGCGCCACGCAGGAGCAGATCGAACACGCCTTCGAGATTCTGCTATCCGATTCGAACGTGAAGGCCATCTTCATCAACATCTTCGGCGGCATTCTGCGCGTGGACCGCCTGGCTACCGGCGTGGTGGCCGCGGCGCGCAATCTCAAAGTGAAGGTTCCCATCGTTCTACGCCTGGAAGGCACGAATGTTGAAGAAGGCCGGCAGATTCTCAAGGAGTCCGGATTGAACTTCCAGGTGGGCGCAACGATGAAAGAAGCGGCGGAATTGGTCGTTGCCGCGGCAAAATAAGATTCCTGGAGGGCCTGTGCAGAATTCCGATGATCCACAACACGGCTCAGGCAAGCAGACTGCAGGTTTCCTGGGCAAAGTTCAACGGGATGCCGAAAGCGATTATCGCCCACTCCACGACGTCGGATTATGCATCGTTCAAGCTTCTTCGAACTGCCGCGGTGCGGTGAAGCAATGGATCGAAGCCCCCAATGAAACCAAGCGTCAGCAGACCGAGGCCCAGTTATTCGCTGAATTCCTTTTCTTCTTCACGCACATGGTGACTCGAAGGATCTTTGGCTATGTCGGAGATGCGCTCATGGGCAAGCTGGTGAGCTACCTGGGAGCGTCGATCCCTTCCGCGGCAGTCGAGTCCTATTTCTCGAACTGGCCAATGGATCGCAAGAAGAGGCTGACGACGGAATTCGTCGATAGATTGAACGAAGCGGAACAGCATTATTCAGCGATTGATGCAACGGGTGAGATCATGCCGGTCCTCCTGCTTCTTACCCGTCATGTGCTTGAAACGCTCCGTGTGAGGGAACATTACGAAACCAAAGCTTCGGAAGTTCTCAACATCGTCGCCGGAGAGTTGGATGGAATGGACATGGATCGGCTGATCCTCAATCTCAAGCGGTTGGAAAACTGACCGCTCGCCGAAGCTCGGCAGATCGCGAAGGAAACCCATGGCCGTACTCGTAGACACGAATACGCGGTTGATCGTTCAGGGCCTGACCGGCAAGGAAGGCACCTTTCACGCCAAAGGCTGCGCGGAATACGGCACCAAAGTTGTTGGCGGGGTGAGACCCGGCAAGGGCGGAACTACCTACGAAGGCTGGCCGGTATTCGACACCGCCGCCGAAGCCGTGGCCAAGACCGGCGCCAACGCGACGATGATCTTCGTGCCGCCTCCCTTTGCCGCCGACACAATCCTCGAAGCCGAGGATGCGGGCATTCCGTTGATCGTCTGCATCACCGAGGGGATTCCCACGCTCGATATGGTGAAGGTCTGGGCCAAGCTCAGAACGTCGAAGTCGCGGCTCATCGGGCCCAATTGCCCCGGCGTCATCTCGCCCGGCAAAGCCAAGATCGGCATCATGCCGGGGCACATCCACAAGGAAGGGTCCATCGGGATTGTGTCGCGCTCCGGGACGCTGACCTACGAGGCCGTATACCAGTTGACGCAGCTCGGCATCGGCCAGTCGACCGCGATTGGAATCGGCGGCGATCCCATCATCGGCACCACGCACGTCGACGCGCTGGGGTTGCTCAACGATGATCCCGAAACTGAAGCCATCATCATGATCGGTGAGATTGGCGGTACTGCCGAGGAAGCCGCGGCTGAGTTCGTGAAACAGCACGTGAAGAAGCCAGTGGTGGGATTCGTTGCCGGGCAAACCGCGCCCCCGGGGCGCCGCATGGGCCACGCAGGCGCGATAATCCACGGCGGGCAGGGTACCGCCGCCGACAAAATGAAAGCTATGACCGCAGCCGGCATTCACGTTGTGGTTTCGCCGGCCGAGATCGGCGCAACGCTGGCCAAGGTGATCGGCAGAGCGTGAAGAGCAGCTTTCGCCGTTAGCTCCCGGCTCATTCAGCGCCGCTATAACGGGCTGGAAACTTAGAGCGGCTGATGGCGCCTCCTCCGCGGGGAGATACCGCTGCACCTGTCGCCGGAGGAGTTTGCGGTGCTGCGTATGCTGTTGGCGCGCACCGGCGAAACCTGGAGATCGAACAGATGCGAAAAGTTCTTTCGGCGATGGAAGCCAAGGTAGGCAAGGGTGCGACAAATCTCGCGGCGTAGCATCGGGATTGACAAGATATGAGGAGCACGGCAAATTGGCGGCTGCGGACGCGGACGATTGAGCTGCGGCGCACGCTTGTGATGGGCGTGGTGAATATTACGCCCGACTCGTTCAGCGACGGGGGACGGTTTCTGGATACTGAAGCGGCCGTGGCGCGCGGGCTGAAGCTGATCGAGGACGGTGCGGACATTCTCGATCTGGGCGCAGAGAGCACGCGGCCCGGATCGCGAGCAGGCGGTGCGGACCCGGCAGTCAATGCGGAAGAGGAGCAAGCTCGGCTGCTGCCGGTTTTGGAGGGGATTTTACGGGCAAGACCGGACGCAATTCTGTCTATTGATACTTACAAGGCGGAAACGGCGCGCGCGGCGCTCAAAGCGGGCGCTGAGATTATCAACGATGTGAGCGGGTTGACGTGGGATGCGGGCGTGGCGGCGGTGTGCGCGGATTTTGGCGCGGGGGTGGTGCTGACGCACACGCGCGGGCGGCCCGAGGAGTGGAGCACGCAGCCGCAACTCGCGCCCGATGCGCTGCTGGCCATGTTGCGCGAAGGACTGGCGGCGAGCATGGCGGCTGCTGAGCGCGTGGGCATTGTGCGAGAGGCGATCGTGCTCGATCCGGGCTACGGGTTCGGCAAGCGCTTCGACGAGAACTACGCGCTGCTGGCGCGGCAGGCGGAGCTGCTTGTGCTGGGACGGCCGCTTATGGCGGGGCTGAGCCGCAAATCGTTTCTGGGTCACACGCTGGCGAAACTTTATGGCGGCGACGCGCCGATTGCCGAGCGCGAGACCGCAAGCTTGGCTGCGCTGACCGCAGCGATTCTGCACGGAGCGGCGATCGTGCGTGTTCACACGGTGCGGTCAGCCGTGGAGGCAGCGCGGATCGCCGATGCGATTCTTGCATTGGAGTGAGGCGGTGTGAGTTGAGGCTCGCGCTGTCTCGCCGCGCGGGCGGTGATTCGATTCCCGTCTGCGAGAGTTTCTCTCAGTTGTTCTTCACCGGCGAGTCGGCGTAGTAGCCGGTCTTGTTGCGGATATTGAACTCTTCGGCTGCGGCGCGGGGTATCGTAATCGTTACGCGATGAAAGTTCGTGCCGGGAACCTGATGGTGCGGGTAGTAGCCGATGAGATATTGCGTGCGCAGGTCGTCGCTGACCCTGGCAAAGGCTTTGTCGAGCCCGCCGTCGCTCACGTAGAAATGCTTGCCGCCGGTCTGTTCGGCTAGGGTGATGAGCGCGTGTTCGCCGCCAGTGTCGCGTCCGGCGCTGGCTTCGATGGGCACGTCGATGAGCGAATAGATCATGACTTCGTTGCGCAGGGCGGCCTCGAGGGCCTGCTCGTAAGTGGAGCTTTTGGCGGTATCGTCGCCGTCTGAGATGATCACCAGCACCTTACGCCCCTCTCTGCCGCCCAGGCTCTCAGAGCCCTGGCAGATAGCGTCGTAAAGCGCAGTCGCCCAATCGCTGTGCAACTCGCCCAGTCCGCGGTCAATCACAGACAGCTTGTTGGTAAAGGGCGTTAGCTCGCGCACAGTGGTGGCAAACTGAAGCACGCTCATCCGGTCCTGCTGGCGCAGAATCGCATGGGCGAAGCGCCGCGCCGCTGCCGCCTCTTCGCTCATATCCTTGCGCACGCTGCCCGATGTGTCGATGGCCAGAGTCAAATTCAGCGGGAGCTCCGATTGCCGCTCGAAGATTGAGATCTCTTGCGGGCGGCCATCCTCGAAGACGGCAAAGTCGTCGCGCGTGAGCCCGCCCACGGTGGCGCCGTTCTGGTCCGTCACGTTGACGAAGATGTTGACGAGTTTCACGTCCACGTGGAACGTGGTCGCCTCTTGCGCGGCAAGCGCGAGAGGCGCCAGCCCCAGAACCGCGCCCAGGCCGGCGCACCCGCAGATGCGGAAAAAGCCGCGAAGACTAGGCCTCATCCGGAATCCTCCGCGGTGTCAATGCCTGATCCTTCGAGCGCCAACCCTTCAGGGAACGGGTCGCCAGGCGCCCACACGGCGCCGTCCACAAAGGTTTCCTTCTTCCAGATGGGAACCGTCTTTTTAGTTGTGTCGATGAGCCAGCGGCAGGCCTCAAAGGCCGCGGAGCGATGCGCCGAGGCCACCACAATCAGGATGCTGGTCTCGCCGATCTCCAGGCGTCCCAGGCGATGAACGATAGTGACTTGGCGAACGCCGAAGCGGCCGCGGGCCTGATTGGCCAACTCCCGCATCTGCCGGACGGCCATCTCTTCATAGGCTTCGTAGTCCAGGTGGAGGGTCCGGCGCCCGCGTGACTCGTTGCGCACGATGCCGTCAAAAACCACCACCGCGCCGTCCTCGCCTCTCTTGGCCGCAGCCACGAGCTTTTCCGCATCGATGCGTTCGTGGGTCAGAGCGGCGATAACTTGCTCTTCCCCGCTCCGGTCCGAAGCGTTCGCAGTTCGCGAAGTCCCGCCTGAGACCGGGGGCAAAAGTCCCACCTCATCGCCGTCGCGCAGAATGTGAGCGGCGCGCGCGTACTCGGCGTTCACACTGACCGCGATACCACGCAAACTGTCCGCCGGCATGCGCGCCGGCAACTTTGCGCGCACACGCTCAAGTAAGTCTGCCACTGAAGCGCCATCCGGCAACTCGACCGTGGCGGCAGAGGAGCCCAGCCAATCTTTCAACACCCCAAACGGAATCACTTGCACACGCATCATTCGAAAAGAATACTGCCTGCAGGTTAGACGCGGTAGGCGGCAATCGGGCGGCAGGGCCGCGCCGTGCCGGAGCAGGTCAAACCAGCCGGTACAGGAAACCGGTCGGCGTTCCCCACACATCGCGCGCCCGATCTTCATAAAAGATGCTGAACTCGATGCCGGAAAGATCGTAGTCGAAGAGAGGCACGCGGTCGAAGGTGTAGTCGGCTCGTGGAGAATACTCGTCGCCGCTGCAGTCCACCATCAAAGTTTCGCTGTCCGACAGCCGCTCCGGATGGGTAAGGAGCATGCACCCGAACGCGAAGACGCCCAGCCCAAATTCATTTCCGGCCATGGCCGCGCGGGTGCGGCGGGCTGAAGAACCGCGATGCAACATGCCGGCCTGCGCGGCGATGACGAGGATGTCGCTACCCCGCTGTTGATCGGCCAAAATCTCTTCTGCCAGCCTGGAGCGCTCGGTCTGACGCAGGTACTTCTCTCCCAGGCGCCCAATAATGCGGTTGGAAAACCTCCGCCGGGACGCCATAACGTCGAGCAGCATCTCGACGGCCTCATTGTACGTTGGCGCCAGAGCCTGCCAGCGGGGAATGGCGAACCAGGCTTCGGACTCGTCGGGCAACGGAAGACGCCCAAGTTTCTCCTGGCAACTGCCAAGGGCAGGAAACATCTTCCGGAGTTCTGTCACCTGCGCCTCCACCGGCCGCACGTGGTAAGTGGGAGGATAGGCGCGATGCGAATCCACTTCCTCGTCCTCGAATTTATGGCTCATCGTGTGGTTGTGGACGATCTCGGCCACCGCCCCGATCACCTCAGACTTGAGCTTTGCGCTCCCGTCGAGCACGGCCTGCGCGCCTTGCCGGTCGAGTTGCTCAATGGCCGCCCGATACGCGCTCGCTACAGCTTCGCCAAGGCACTCCTCGAGTTGCTTATTTTGCTGCTCGGTGGTGTTTCCGGAGAGATGCAGCGGAGCAATCGTCTGTGTGGGCGCCATGGTTCTGCTCTCGACCTTGCGTCTGGTGCGTTCTGTTTGTTCATCGGCAAATCTGCGAATTTATGCATCGTGTGCGGCTGCGAACAAAAAGGCTGGCAGATGCGCCAGCCCATGATTATTCGCTCAACATGATTTACGCCGCGGCGCTCGCCGTAATGACGGCCACCGGGGGTTGCACCTGCGGCCGGGCAGGCAGCAACGGCAAGGCCACCGCGAGCACGTCCTCGATGGCCCTGGCATAATGCACCTCAACGCCCTTGATCATCTCCGGGGTCAGATCCTCTTCCACGTTCTGGCGGTTTTCGGCGGGTAGAATGACGGTTTGCACTCCGGCCCGCCGTGCCGCCAGAAACTTTTCTTTGATGCCGCCCACAGGCAGCACATTGCCGCTGAGTGTGATTTCCCCGG
>CAWHUK010000023.1:0-43971 GCA_963832535.1 uncultured Acidobacteriota bacterium | reverse complement strand
AAATCCGCGGCAACTGCTCGCCGATCATCGTAGGAATCACGCGGTTCGCGCCCATTGCAGTGCGCGCCACCAGCATGTGCTTGTGCTCCGCGGTCACCTGGCCGATGCGCGCCGCTCTCGCGCCCAGCGGATGCGCGCGCAACACTGCAAGCACGCGTCTCGGCCGCCTCGGGCGCAACGAAAAACACCGCCTTGCCCTCGTTGGCCACATACACCGGATCCAGCCCAAGCAGCTCGCAGGCCGATTGCACCTCAGCCCGCACCGGCACGCTCGTCTCGTCGATCACGACGCCCACATCGGAAGCCTGCGCAATCTCGTTCAGCGTCGATGCCAGCCCGCCGCGCGTGGGATCGCGCATGGCGTGCACCGCCGCGCCGGCCGCAGCCAGCACCTCGGCAATCATCCCGTTCAGCGCCGCGCAATCGGAGCGGATCTGGCTCTCGAACTCGAGGCCCTCCCTCACGCTCATGATCGCCATGCCGTGGTCGCCGATCGTTCCCGACACGATCACCGCATCGCCGGGCTGCGCGCGATGCGGGCCCACCTGAATTCCCGCGCGCAGCACGCCCACGCCCGCCGTATTGATGTAGCAGCCGTCGCCGTGCCCGCGCTCCACAACCTTCGTATCGCCGGTCACGATCTTTACGCCTGCAGTCGCCGCTGCCTTCGCCATCGCGTCCACAATCGCCGCCAGTTGCGCCAGCGCAAATCCCTCTTCCAGAATGAAGCTCGCGCTCAGAAACTTCGGCTCCGCGCCGGAAACCGCCAGATCGTTCACCGTCCCGTTCACCGCCAGCTCGCCAATCGATCCGCCGGGAAAAAACAGCGGCTGCACCACAAACGAATCGGTGCTGAGCGCCAGCCGCGCGCCCGCCGCTTCAAGCACCGCCGCGTCGCCCAGGTTTTCCAGAGCAGGATTGCGAAACGCCGGCAGAAACAGGTGCTCCACCAGCTCGCTGCCCAGCTTGCCGCCGCCGCCGTGGCCCATCACGATGGTCGGATAGTCGGCCAGCGGCAGCGGGCAGCTCCAGTTGGAGAAGTCGGGTGCTTAGATCGTCATCTCAGCCTTTCGACAGCCACGAGTCCTCTCCGTCTCAGAGTTCGATTCTCTCGGCTATCCTGAGCGGAGTTCGGCGCATTCTTTGTGCCAAACGAGTCGAAGGAGGCGGCTGTTCTTCGCTCATATTGCTACAACTCTGGGGCCATGCACCAGCTTCCGAACATCCAAGTAGACACAAATCGACGCGCTATGCGATCGAGAAGGCACCTCAGATCCTTCGCTCCCTCGCGCCCGCCTTGACGGCCGATCGGTCGCTCAGGATGCACAGCCAGGCATTCCCGCGGCACTCGAATATCTAGTTGCTGGAAGCTGCCGTCCCCGCGCCCGCCAGCTCTTCCGCCGACAGGAAACGCCCGTAGTTGTAATACGCCGCGCACGCGCCTTCGCTTGAAACCATCGTCGCGCCCAGCGGATGCCGCGGCGTGCACTCTTTTCCAAACGCCGGGCACTCGGCAGGCTTGATCGCGCCGCGCAGCACGTCGCCGGAGTGGCACAGCGCCGACTCCTGCGTATGAATGCCCGTGATCTTGAAGCGCTGCTCCGCGTCGAACTCGCGATACTCCGCATTCAGCCGCCAGCCGCTCTTCGGAATCACGCCGATGCCGCGCCACGCGCGATCCGTCACCTCAAAAACTTCGCCCAGCAACTTCTGCGCCGCGCGATTGCCCTCGAATGTCACCACGCGGCTGTACGCGTTCTCCACTTCGTGCCGTCCGGCCTCCAGTTGAATCACCGTGCGCCGAATTCCATCCAGCAGATCGAGCGGCTCAAAACCCGTGACCACAATCGGCACGCCAAACTTCTCGGCCAGCGGCGGATACTCCCAGTAGCCCATCACGCTGCACACGTGGCCCGCGGCCAGAAATGCCTGCACCTGGTTGCCGGGCGACTGCAAGAATCGCCGCAATCGCGGGCGGCACCAGCACATGCGAAACCAGCACCGAAAAATTCTTCAAGCCGCGCCGCTTGGCCAGGTGCACGCTCATGGCATTGGCCGGCGCGGTCGTCTCAAATCCCACGCCGAAGAAGACCACCTGTTTGTCGGGATTCTTGACCGCCAGCTCGACCGCATCCAGCGGCGAATACACCACGCGCACGTCGCCGCCGCGGCCCTTCACCTGGAACAGGTCGCCGTCCGTGCCGGGAACGCGCAGCATGTCGCCGAAGGAGCAGAAAATCACGCCGCGGCTGCGCGGCAATCGCCAGCGCCTTGTCAATCAGCTCCAGCGGCGTGACGCAAACCGGGCAGCCCGGCCCGTGAATCATCTCGATTCCCGCCGGCAGCATCTGGTCGATTCCGTTCTTGATAATCGAGTGCGTCTGCCCGCCGCAGACTTCCATGATCTTCCACGGACGCGTGGCAGCCTGAGCGATCTCCCGCGCCATCCTCTGCGCGATCTCGCCGTTGCGAAACTCAGTGAGATACTTCATGCTCAGCGGATGCTCCGCGATCTTAGCGGCGCTCGGAACTGGTTGCATAGATCCTCCGAGGCGGCCGAAAGGCATCCCCAGGGTCTAAAGCCCGCGATTTGCTGGCCTCTTCGGCACGACTCGAGCCTGTGTCCTTTCAATGCGCCATTCATGCAACCAGCTCTAGGAACAGCACCGCTAACTCCGCTACGTCTCGCAGCTTCCGTCCGGGCAATTCGATTGCGGCCGCCTTCGCCGCGCGCGCAAACGCCTCTTCCTCGCTCGCCAGCTCCTCGTCCAGCACGCCCATGGCGCGGAAGTCGGCAAGCGTCTGTTCGGCGGTCGCCTCATCGATCTTCGAGAGCGCAAACCCAACGTGGACAATGGTGTAGTCGCCCACGCCGACCTCCGGCACGTAGTCGAGGCAGACGTTCTTGACCACGCCGCCAAAGTTCACGCGCCCCATCCGGATCATGCCGTCGGTGGTAATCTCTTCCACTTTTCCTGGAATCGCAAGGCACATAGCAACCTTCTTATACCTTGATGCGGTTCCGGTCAAATGTGATTTGAATCACTTGCAGCGGCCGCGGAACGGCGCGATTTGGGCATGCTCGCGAAGGAGCTCGATTCGGCCACGAAAAGGGGCGGTTTTGCGATAAAATCCGGTTTTCTGCACGCTTCAGCCACATTTGTGACTTCCAAAAGGGTTGGCGCGGAGAAACGCTTGGGCGTACAGATCGTCCCGCCGCCGAGAATGCGGTCGCTCTTGGCTCGATTGGTCTTGAGGTCATTGTGTGCCAAGAGAGGAATTATCTCATATGAGGGCGATAGAACGGGGGGCGACAGAAGAGGGCCGCACAGCACGCGTAGCGCCTCGCGGTCAACTCGTCCGCCACCATCAGTTCGCCCGGCACAATCGGCCGCGTGCGCGGCAGCATCCCCTGCGACGCCGCCAAGCCCACCACCGCCAGCACGCCGATAAATACAACTAACTTGACCGCGATTCCGGCTTCGAGTCTCCGGCAGGATCTTCCAAAGCAGCAGCAGAACTGTCTGCGCCGCGGTCACTGCCCACACTGACCCGTAGAAGTATCGCCGCTCGCTGCCTTCACCCTTTGTCGAAGGCCCCACGCGGGGCAGCTTGCCCATGATCCCGAGCAGCAGGATGAATGCACAAAGCGGAGAGTAGGCGTATAGATAAATCTGCTTCATACGCCAAACCCCGGTTGACGGCCGCGTCCGCCATCCCCAGCCATGTTCAGCAGTGTGAAGTTGATGCATGGCGTTCCACGCGAAGGTGTAGCAGACGCGCCGGTAAAGCGGATTGGGCTTGTCCTCGTCGAAGCGCAGAATGTACGGCGCCGGCTCGACGCCCGGCAACTGGCCGTAGATTCCGGCGATCCCGGTTCCCGCAAGAACCACGGCCCAGCCATGCCCAGTTCATCCAATGGAACCCGCGGGTAAACAGGCTGAAGGTGAGCGGCCCAGGGGCCAGAAAAAACACCCAAATCCATATAGGCCAATGCGCTACGCGATAATGGCGCTTGTTGCGGATCCGGATCTTGCGATGTCCGGCGTATTCGATCTTTCCGTTGTACCGCATGGCCGTGAGTTTCGCAGAAGCGATGCAAACGCGTCAACCATTGCGACGTAATCCGTCGATTGAGCACCACCGTCGGCAGCATTTGTTCGCTCATTGCTCCACGAATTGCACCACCTTTGGCCCCATCTCGCTGGTGCACTGCAACGGCGCCAGGTGGCCGCAGCCTGCGAACACGTCCAGCTGCGACTGGGGAATGAGCCTGTGCATCGTTTCCGCCTGAGTCGAGCGGAACGATGCGGTCCACAGCGCCCCACGCGATCAGCACCGGCATCTTCAGCTCCGGCAGCAGTTTGTCGGTCACGTCGCTGCGCCGTCAGCATCGCGGCCATCGCCCGCTTCACCACCCAGCCGTTCTTTCGCGACAGTGCGCAGAATGTCGCGCGCCACAAAGCCGGGCACCGGCGTGCGGATGCGGCATCAGCAGAGCTCCAATTCGTCCAGCTCCGCGGGCGTCGCTGGCGTAAACAGATCGGTATTCCAGTCCGGCTTCACGTCCAGTCCCGCCGCGTCAAACAGCATCAGCCGGCGACATCCTTTCCGGATGCTCCGCGGCAACGATCTCCACAATCCAGCCGCCCATCGACCAGCCGCCCAGGTCCACCTGCTTCAACCCCAGCGCGTCCATGAAGCCCACAACCACCGCGGCCTCGTCGCGCACGGAATAGGAGAAATCCGTCGGCCGCGCGCTGCGCCCGTAGCCCGAGCAAATCGGGCATGTAGACGCGAAAGCCCGCCTTGGCCAGATACGGCGCCAGATTGCGCCAGTCTTCGGCGCGGCCGCCCAGCCCGTGCACCAGCACCACCACCGGCCCGCTCGCCGGTCCCTCCGCCAGGTAGTGCACGCGATACCCCTCAACCTGCACGGTGCGGCTTTCCATCCCGGAGAGATCTTCGTCGCAGGTACATCCATCCGTCGAAGTAGCTCACCGGGCGCAGCAGGAACCCGATCCCGGCGATCAGGACCAGCCAGCGCAATCGCGACCCAAGAGCAGCCTTTTTGCCCATCTGCATTGCTCTACCGTCCTTTCCGTTCGCAGCGCCTGCGCCCTTTGCCAGCCCTTCTCGATCACGCGCACCGTCACCGGATCGAGAATCAGCGCGCTATGGCTGTTCCACTCCGCCCGTTCCACCCAGCGCACCGCATCGGCATCCGACGCCGCGCGCAGTTCTCCGCCCGTCACGCGGCACAGATAATCGGCGATCACGTAGTGGTAGCGGACGCGCCCACCCTCGCGATGAATCCGGTCCAGGATCTCAACCAGTTCGATGGGTTCCACCTCCAGCCCGGTTTCCTCCCTTACTTCGCGCACAACCCCTTCGGCCAGCGTCTCGCCCACCTCCAGCACGCCTCCCGGCAGCGTCCAATGGCCCTTCAGCGGCTCGCTCCCGCGCCGCACCAGCAGCACGCGGCCTCCTGCACCACCACCGCGCCCACGCCCACCAGCGGCGCCTGCGGAAACTCGCGTTGCATCTTCGCTTTCCATGCCGCAATCCTCTTTCGAGAACCCATGCCGCCCGCTCGGCCACTGAGCGGCGCTGCCGTCTCGCATCGCACCTCTCCCGCTATCATCAAATAAATACGAAAGGGAGACAAAATGACGGAATTCACGCTGAAAATCGATGGAATGCATTGCGGCTCCTGTGTGCGGCGCGTGAGCCAGGCGCTTGCCGCCACTCCAGGCGTGGTGGTGAACGAAGTCAGCGTGGGAGCGGCCAGGCTCACTTCGACCCAGAAGTCAACACCTGGCGATGACGCGATCGGTCTTGCCATCGCCGCTCTCGCCAAGGCCGGCTATACCGCGCATTTGGAATCATAACCTGCAGGTTTGGGCGCAGCCAGATCGGCTTCAGTTGGATCGGATCGACAAGTGGCCTCGCACACTCGAGAATCGCTGACTCTTCCGGTGCTGGGCATGACCTGCGCCTCCTGCCAGCACCATGTGGAAGCGGCCCTGCGCGCGACGGCGGGTGTGGAATCGGCGCGCGTCGATCTGATGGCTCATCGCGCCAGCGTGGTCTTCGACCCGGCGCTGGCCGCACCGCGAGCAACTGGTTGAGGCCATTCGCGGGGCCGGATACGATGCAGTGCTGCCGCGCGCAGGCGATTCCGGCTCGCACGGCCCAGGATCGTGCAGCCGATTCCGCAAGCTCGCGAAAGGCATGGGTCACACTCGCCGCCGGCGCGGCGGCCATGCTGCTGGCCATGCCGCTGGGAATGCAAATGGGCGCGGTCGATCATGCTCTCATGCGCCTCCTGCCGTGGCTCTACGCGCTGCCTGCCGGTTTTCTGCGCTGGTTCTTGCTGCTGATGACGGCGACGGTTGTCGCTTGGGCCGGGCGCGGCATTTATGTGAGCGCCATTCGCGCGCTGCGCCACGGCGCCACGAACATGAACACGCTGGTGAGCCTGGGCACGGCAGTAGCTTTTGTTTACTCCGCTTATGCCACGCTTGCACCCGCTGCCGGACGGCAGGTTTACTTCGATGCGGTGCTGTTGATTCTCGGCTTTCTCTTGTTGGGCAAGAGCCTTGAAGCTCGCGCCAAGCGCCGCGCACTGGCCGCGCTGGACTCGCTCTCGCGCCTGCGCCCAGCCACAGCCCGGCGCGTAGTCGACGGCGTACAGGCTGTTGTGCCTCTTGCGGAGATCCAGGCAGGCGATAGCATTCTTGTCCTGCCCGGTGAGCGCTTCCCCGTGGACGCAACGATTTTGGAAGGTCGTACGACGGTGGACGAGTCGATGCTCACGGGCGAATCCACGCCGCTCGAACGCGAGCCCGGCGGGCGCGTGCTGGCCGGCTCGCTCAACTACGACGGCGCGGTGGTTTGCCGCGCTGAGTCGCTGGGCGAGGCCACGGTGCTGGCGCAGATTGCGCGCATGGTTGACCAGGCGCAAAGCTCGCGCGCGCCCATGGAGCGGCTCGCCGACCGCGCCAGCGCCATCTTTGTTCCTGTGGTGCTGGCATTGGCGGCAATCACGTTTCTGGCGTGGCTCTTCGCAGGGCACGGGCTATCGTTCGCGCTCGCCAACACGGTTGCCGTTCTCGTCGTCGCCTGCCCGTGCGCCATGGGGCTGGCCGTGCCCGCGGCGCTCACGGTGGCCGTGGGCCGCGGCGCGCAACTCGGCGTCCTCTTCAAAGGCGGAGAAGCTCTCGAACGGCTCGCGCATCTCGACACAATCGTGCTCGACAAGACGGGCACGTTGACGGTGGGACGGCCGGTGCTGACGGCTGTGCATGGGATGAGTCCGCACAAAATAGAGGGAACAAGGGACCAAGCCACCCCAGCGGACAAAGATCGTCCGCCGGAGGCCCCGGCACGGAACGAGGGAACGAGCGAGCGCGAGCTGCTGCGCATAGCGGCGGCAGCCGAAGAGCGCTCGAACCATCCGCTTGCCCACGCGGTTGTGGATTTTTCCAGGGCACGTGGATTGGTTTGGCAGCAGGCGGACGACGTGCAGGTGATTCCCGGCCGCGGCGTGACTGCTCGCGTGGAAGGCCACGATTGCCTGCTCGGCAATGAAGCGCTCTTCCGCGAGTTTTCGATCGCGCTGCCCGGCGGTGTTGCGCAACCGGAGCCGGGCGTCACGCGCCTGTGGATGGCCCTGGACAACACGCCCGCCGGTTATTTCGATGCGCGCGATGCGCTGCGTCCGGACGCGGCTGCGGCCGTTGCTGCCCTGCGTCATGACGGGCTGCGCGTACTGATGCTCACCGGAGACTCGGCGGCAGCGGCCGCGCCGATCGCGCGGCAGGCGGGAATCACGGAGGTCGAGGCGGGGCTCGATCCGGCAGGCAAGCTGGCCCGCATTCGCGCGCTGCAAGCTATCCGGCCTGCGCGTGGCCATGGTCGGCGACGGCATTAACGACGCGGCCGCGCTCGCCCAGGCCGACGCCGGCATCGCCATGGGCACAGGCGCCGATCTCGCACAGGAAGCCGGCGACGTGCTGCTGCTGCGCACGCAGCCCTTGGCGATCCCCGCCGCGTTGGCGCTGGCCCGGCAAACCCTGCGCATCATGCGCCAGAATCTCGGGTGGGCCGTGGGCTACAACCTGCTCGGCATTCCGCTTGCTGCGGGAGTTTTCTATCCGGCGTTTCACATCCTGCTCACGCCGTGGCTGGCCGCAGCGGCCATGGCGTTCAGCTCGGTGTGCGTGCTGGGGAATAGTTTGCGGCTGCGGCGGTGGAATTCCGCGAGCTGATCTCCGGCTTGGCGGCCACCCGAACTCGAAATATTGTGTATCAGTAGGATCCCCAGGTTCCTGGCCGCATGGATTTGTTCCAGTTGAGATTCGTGCCATCCCAGGTTAGGCGCAAGCGCGCCGAACCTGGGCGCCCAGGACCTTATCGTAGCGACTCTCCGCTGGTAAGGTGTGCAAGGTAGTCCGCTGGCGAGAGGACAGTCACTCCATTCCGGGCCGGCTTGGGAAAGTGCTTGCGGTTTCCCGTCACAAGCCAGGCTCCTGCGGCATGGGCCAGAGCAAGAAAGGGCGCATCCTTTGGGTCGGGCAAAGCCAGCGGCCATGGAGCCGGGTCGGGAAGGCGCAGGCTCAAGCCCATCAATCGCCCCAACCAAAAGGGAGGAAATCCGTAGCGGCTGAACTTTTCCCTCGCAATCACCGCCATGTATTCTCTCTACCGATCTCGGGGCTACGGACCATTTGCACCTTCTTGTCAGAGACCCATTCCATCACGATCCGTGCGGGTGCGCCCTCGGCGTTGATGGCCGCGGAGACAATCACATTGGTATCGAGAACGGCGAGTCTCATTTAGCTGCACGAAGCTGCTGTTCCGCGCGAACCAAAGCGATCTCCGCATCGATCTCCTCATCTGTCATTTTGTCGGCGCCGGTTTCCCTGGCATAGGCCCAACTTTCGCGCAAACTGGCTTTCGCAAGGGCTGCTTCGCAGGTCTTGATCCTGCAGGGTTATATCCCCCAAAACCGGGACGAGAAAATATGTTGGCCCCTGCTGGCCGGACAACAGCACCGTTTCTCCTCGGGGAACCTTCTTGAGTGCTTTCGCACCACGCGTGCGAAACTCTCGCAGCGACACCTGGCGCATAGGGCACCTCCTTCATCGAGTGTAGCCGAAATGGCTACGCTCCGCAAGGCCGCCCCTTACCCGCCGTCAACCCGCACTTCGCCCAGCCCCCAGCACGCTAAACTGAACTCAGGGCCTGACAGTGCGCATCCTCACCCGCTACATCCTCGGCGAAATTCTCTCCCTTACGCTTATCGGCTGCGCGCTCTTCACGTTTATTCTGTTCATGCCCAGTCTTCCTCACATTCTTGAGGTTGTGGTGCGCAACAGTTCCACGTGGGCCGACGTGGCGGAGGTCTTTCTCTTCACGCTGCCCAACCTGTTCAAGGTCACCATTCCCATGGCGGTGCTGTGGGGCATCCTGCTGGGACTTAGCCGCCTGGCCGCCGACAGCGAAGTCATCGCCATGCGCGCCTCCGGCCTGGGCATCGGCTACTTTGTGCGCGTCTCCTCCATTGTGGCCGTCACCGGCACGCTGCTGGGCCTGGGCAACTCACTCTATCTTGCGCCGCGCGCCAACCAGGCCATCCTCGACGATGGAGCAGGCTCTGGAAACCTCGCAGGCCTCCTACGAGATTCAGCCGCGCGTCTTCTATGAGGACTTTCGCAACTTCGTTCTCTATGTGCAGGACGTGCGCTCGGGCGCCGGCGCGGCCAACTGGCGCCAGGTGTTCATGGCCGACGTGAGCGACGAAGCCAATCCGGTGATCACTACCGCCGCCACTGCCACCGTGGTCAATGACAACTCCCAGGAACTGATCATGCGGCTGCGCGACGGATTGCGCGACGAAACCGTAGCCGACCAGCCGGGACAATCCAACATCTCCACGTTTACGACCACAGATATGCCTCTGGTGCTGAGCCAGCAGAGCGACGTGCACCTGGGACGCATGGACACGGCCCTCTACGCGTTGCCCATGAGCGCCTTGTTCGAGCGCATTCACGCCTTGCAAGGGACTCCCGACGCCAAGCGCTTCCTCATCGAACTGTACAACCGCTATGCTTTTCCCGCCGCCTGCCTGGTGCTCATGCTGGTGGGTGTTCCGCTGGGCGTGGCCTCGCGCCGCGGCGGCAAGAGCTCCGGCGTGGTCTTCACCATCGTGCTGGTCTTTGTCTACTACTTTCTTTCAGCCACGGGCACCGCGCTGGGCCGTCAGAGCAGGTTCCCCGCCTTCTTCGCGGTGTGGTCGGCCAACCTGCTCTTTGCCGTCGCCGGCATCTTTCTGCTCTGGCAGATGGCCACCGGTGGCCGCGTCTTAAGCGTCATCGCTGCCTGGGCTTCGCAGTTGCCCAAGCTCAAGGCGCCGGCCAAGCGCAACGGATTCCCGCTCACCGGATTCCTCGGCAGGTTGCAGCCGCGCGCGCAGCGGGCGAGACTCGGCAGCAGGCCACGCGGCATTTTTCCGCGCATCCTCGACGAGTACATCGTGCGTGAATTCCTCATCATGTTTCTTATGGTGCTGGCGGGCTTTGTGCTGCTCATGATCGTCTTCACCTTCTTCGATCTGGTCGGCGACATCCTGCGCAACCACATCCCTCTGGCCACGGTCGGCGACTACCTCATCAACCTGACGCCCAGCATGCTCTACCAGATCGCGCCGCTGGCCGTGCTCATTGCCGCGCTGGTCACCTTCGGCGTGCTCAACCGCAACAGCGAGATCGTCGCCATGAAGGCCACCGGCATCAGCCTTTACCGGCTCGTGATTCCCATCGTCGCCATTGCTGTTTGCCTGGCCGTCGGCCTTTTCCTCTTTGACCAGTACTATCTGCCGCAGGCCAACCGCCGGCAGGAAGCTCTGCGCAATGTCATCAAGGGCCGTCCGCCGCAGACCTATCTGCACCCCGAGCAGAAGTGGATCTTCGGCCCGCCCCGTCCCGGCGAGCCCTCGCGCATCTTCTACTACGAGTTCTTCGACCCCGACGCCGAAGAGTTCGCCAATCTCTCGATCTTCGAGTTAAATCCCTCCACCTTCCAGCTCACGCGGCGCATCTTTGCCAAGCGCGCCGTCTGGGATTCCGATTCCGGCGACTGGCTCTTCCAGAACGGCTGGGTGCGCGACATCGAGGGCGCTAATGTAACTTCATACCGCACCTTCCTCGAAACCGCTTTTCCTGACATCCATGCCAAGCCCGACTATTTCAAGAAAGAAGACCTGCAATCGCAGGAGATGAACTTCGGCCAGCTCGACCGCTACATCCGCGACCTGCGCCAGAGCGGCTTCGACACCAAGCGCCTCAGCGTCGCGCTGTGGCACAAGCTCGCTTACCCGCTCGATCGCTGTCGTCATGGCCGTTCTCGCCATTCCCTTCGCGCTCTCCATGGGCCGCCGCGGCTCGCTCACCGGCGTTGCCGTGGCCATCGCCGTGGCGCTTGCCTACTGGGTCGTCAACGGCCTCTTTGGCGCCATGGGCGACGTGAATTACCTGCCCGCCGCCATGGCCGCCTGGTCCTCCGATGTCCTCTTCGGCCTCGTCGGCGGCTATCTGCTGCTGAGAACGCCGACGTAGAAGGACAGGGACAGAGGGAACGAGAGAGACAACGGAACGAGGGAACAGGGAACGAGTTCCTGAACACTGTTTTTAGCACGAAGCGAGCGAATCGTACAATAGAACTATGCTCGGCGACCTCGCCCCGCTCTACAAATACATGCGCCGCTACCGCTGGGGATACGTGCGGGGCACGCTGGCGTGTGTGGGCACGAACATTGTCGCCGTCCAGTTTCCCAGGGTTCTGGGCATGGCAATCGACAGGATCGAAAAAGGGACGACCCGGGAACTGATTCTGGTCTTTGCCTTGCTCCTCGTCGGCATCATTCTGGTCAAGGGCGTCTTTCTCTACGCGCAGCGCTGGATTCTCATCTGCATCTCGCGCGACATCGAGTTCGACCTGCGCAACGACCTCTTCCGCAAGCTGGAGCTTCAGGACGCGGGCTTCTATCAGCGCTACCGCACCGGCGACATCATGGCCCGCATGACCAACGACCTGAATGCCGTGCGCATGCTGCTGGGGCCGGCGCTCATGTACAGCGCCAACACCATCTTCCTCAGTGTCTTCGCGCTGGTCTTCATGCTGCGCATCAGCCCTTATCTCACGCTGGTGGCGCTGGCGCCCATGCCGCTCGCCAGCATCCTCATTCAGTATCTCGGGACGAGGATTCACGACCGCTTCGAGCGCATCCAGGCCAGCTTCTCCGACATCTCCGCGCAGGCCCAGGAAAACTACTCCGGCGTGCGCCTCATCCGCGCCTTCGCGCGCGAGGAGTCGCAGATCGGCCTCTTCGAGCGGCTCAACCGCCAGTACATCGGCCGCGCGCTGCGCCTGGTGCAACTGATGGGCATGTTGTGGCCCACGCTGGAGTTCATCCTCGGCATTTCCATGATCATCACCTTGCTGGCCGGCGGTCACCAGGTTCTGGCTCACCGCATCTCGGTTGGCCAGTTCGTCGCCTTCAATACCTACATGATTCTGCTCATCTGGCCCATCATCGCCGTGGGCTGGGTCATCAACATCTTTCAGCGCGGCACGGCCTCGGTGAAGCGCATCGACGAGCTGCTCAAAGCCGAGCCCGCTATCGACGACCGCTTACGCCGACTCAGCGATTGGACCGGAGACAGTGCTGAATGGGGAGATCGAATTCCGCCATCTCACCTTCAGCTACGGCGGACGCGCCTGGTACTTCGACCTCACTGACCAAGACCATCCCCTCCGCACCGCTACGAAGACCAGTCCCCAGCTCCACGCCAAGACGAGACCTGCTCCGCCGCGGGGCCCCAGCGAGTAAACATCGCTCGCCGGGAGCGCCGGTGTGCTCCGCGACATCTCGCTGCACATTCCCGCAGGATCGAGCCTGGCCATCGTCGGTCCCACCGGCTGCGGCAAGTCCACGCTCGTCAACCTGATTACGCGTCTTTACGAAGCGCCCGAAGGCTCGCTCTTGATCGATGGCCGGCCGGTGCGCGACTATCCGCTGGCCGTTTTGCGCCGCAACATCGGCATGGTGCCCCAGGAAACGTTTCTGTTCAGCGAGACCATCCGCGAAAATCTGGCCTTCGGCGCGCCCCACGCCGATGCGGAAGAGCTCCTCGAAGCCGCCGAGGCCGCGCACATTCGCCGGGAGTTCGAAGAGTTTCCGCAGGGCTTTGAAACCATGGTGGGCGAACGCGGCGTCACGCTCTCGGGAGGGCAAAAGCAGCGCTCGGCCATCGCCCGCGCCCTGCTGCGGCGTCCGGCGATTCTTATTCTCGACGACGCCCTGGCCAGCGTGGATACATATACAGAAGAGCGCATTCTGGGCGGCCTGCGCAACTATACGGCAAACACAACCACGATCTTCATCTCCCACCGCGTATCGACGGTGCGTAACGCCGACCGCATCGCCGTGCTCGACAAGGGCCGGATCGTGGAGGTGGGCCACCACGATGAACTGCTCGCCCTCGACGGCTATTACGCCAGCCTCTACCAGAAGCAGCAACTGGAAGAAGAGCTCACCGTCGCGGGGTGAACAACGAGCGAGCGAGCCGGCAAGTCAGCGATTCAGCGAGTCAGCAGGCCGGCGCAACGAACGCTCGATTGCGTCACTCACGCCGTCCAGCTCGATCCCGCAGCGGCATTGCCGCCGGAATCGCCAGTTTCGGCGATTTGGCGCGCAGGGGCTGCGATCACCCGCGCGGAGGCTCGACCAATATCGGGCTCTGGGCCACCTGCCGCCACGCGTCGCGCACGTTGCTTACACAGTCGATGGCGTGCTCGAACTTCTGTTTCGAGGCCGACTGCGATGCCTGCAGAATCTGCGCAAAGATCGCAGCGTAAAACTCGCTCAACGACTTCGCCGGCCGGCCGCCAACATCCATGCGCAGCCGCGCTTGCAGGTGAATGATAATGTCCAGCGCGCGCTTCACCGCCGCCCTGCGGCTCTCCTCATCGCCAAGCTCCACCGCCGCGATCGCCGCGTACAGAAAGCGGATGATGCCGTCGTAAAGCGCCACTACAAGATCGACGGCCGAAGCGCCATCCAGCGCGTGTTCCCGATAACTTCCCATCTGGGGTCAACTCCTTAGCCGCCTGAATTTTCGTTGTAGCCGGTGATCGCCGAGTACAGCTCGTTCATCCCGTCGAGCTGTGTCGGCAACTGCTGCAGGGTCTCGTTGGCTTGGTTCAACTCCGTGGTCAGGCTCGACTGCTGCGCTGAAATATAGCTCTGCTCCTTCGAGATCTCCGCGTTCAGCGTCGATTCCGTGCTGCTGTTGGAGCTCTGAGCCAGGGCCAGGATGCCCGTCGATGAGCCTGTGCCGGCGTTGTTCAGCATGTTGGAGAAGGTCTGCCCCCAACTGCCTGCATCCTGGAAGAAGCCCACCACGCCGTTATAGTCCGAGTTGAGTAGGGAATCGAGCGAATCGGCATCGAAGGTGAGCGATCCATCGTCGTTCACGCTGATGCCCAGCGAAGTCAGGCTGTTGATGTCCGATGAATCGTTGTAGTTCAACGTCGTATTGGTTGGACTCGTGGTGTCCACGATGTTCGATTTCACGGTCAGCGCCCCGGCCGCGCCCACGGCCGACGAGGTCAGCGTCAGCCCGGTTCCGGCGCCATCCAATACCGCGCTCACGCCCAGGTTGGCCTCGCCGATGGCACTCATCACATCGGACAAGGTGTCCGCTCCGCTGCCGGTGTAGATGGTGTTCGCCGCCGGCGAGCTCGGCGCCGCACCGATCACGATGCTCTCGGTTATCCCGCCGCCCACCTGGATGGTCATCGAACCCGAAAGCGCGTCCGTCCCGGCTGCCACCGTGCCGAATGTTCCGCTGTCGGCGGTGGTGCTGGTGTAGCCGGCGTCCGCGTAGCTCAATGGCGTGGGCGCGCTGGCCACGATCGCCGAGGTGATGCTGAGGGCGCCGCTCGATCCCGCAGTCTCGGAGGCGAGCGTAAGCGTCGATTCACCGTTGCTGGCCGCTACACCGGCCTGCACCCCGATGCCGGCCGAGTTAATGGCGCTGGCGATGGCGGTCAGCGTGTTCGAATCGCTTCCCGACCCGGTATAAACGGTGCTGGCTGCCGGAGAGCCTGGCGCAGGGCCAATCACGATGTTCTCCACTGTCCCACTGCCTACCTGGATCGTCATCGAGCCGGAGAGAGCGGTTCCGTTATCCGTGGGGATCGAATCCAAATAACCGTTCGGGCTTGGCGTATTCAGGCCGCTCAATAACTGCTCCTGCAGCAGCGACAGCGTAGGAGATCCAAAGAGCGGTTCGGGCGTGCCGGAGCTGGTGTTGCCCTCCTGGGTGTTGATGGCGCTTACGAGCGAGTTGTAATCGGTCACGAACTGGTTTACCGTGCTTTCGACATCCGTGTTGTCGTTGCCGATCACCACCTGGACCTGTTCGAGGCTGCCGCCCGACTCCGTTGCGCTCGGCGCCAGAAGTTGGAAGGTCACGCCGGGAATCAGATTGGTGACCGTATTCGAGGCGCTGGTCAGGTTGACGCCGTCCACCGTCAGGTTGGCGTTGGCGCCGGTGACGGCGGGGGTGTAAGCCAAGGCGGTGCTGGGGGCGACGAGGCTGGAACTGACGGCGAGCGTTCCGGTGCTGCCGGCGGTATTCGAAGTGAGCTGGAGGCTCGCGGTGCCGTCGCTGTTGTTCACGATTGCAGCGGTGAATCCCAAAGCGGAAGAGTTGCTATAGATGTACTGCTGCAGGTCGGCCAGGGTCGTGCCGCCCTCGGCTGTGCTCACAGTACTCATGGAGATGGTTTGCTGGCTGTTGCCGCCCACGGTCACCTGGAGCGAGCCGCTGCTGCCCAGCGTTTCGCTGGAGCTGGCGACAGCCGAGAGGAGCGCGGTCGAAGCCTGGCTGCCGCTGCCTGCCGTCACCGTGGCGCTAAGCGTGTTGCTGGCGTCGGCGTCGGTGAGCGAGTTGTTGCTGACGACGATGTTGCCGCCGGCGCCGGAGGTTCCCGACACCAGGCTCAGGCGCGAACCGGTGGCGTCGGTGAGCACGTTGGCGGTGATGCCTACGCCAGAGGAATTGATGGCAGACGCGAGGCCGGCGAGGGTGTCGTCGGAGGAATCGAGGGTGATGGTCTGCGCCGTGCCGCTGCCCACTTGCAGCGTGATCGAGCCGGACAGCTTATCCGCGCTGTTGGCGATTTCCGCCATGTAGCCGCTCGAGGTCTGGGCCAGTTTTTGAACCACGACGGTGTGCGTGCCGGCCGCGGCCGCCGACGTCGCCGCAGTCAGTTCCAGCACGTTGGTGTCGGAGCTTGAACCCTCTTTCTGCGCCAGGATTCCCTGAAAGTCGGTCAGCGAGCTCATGTCGTTGGAGAGATTCGAGAACAGCGTTCCCAGGTTCGAGATCGCCGTGTCCTGGCTTTCGAGCGCCGTCAACTGGTTCTTCCAGGGCGTCTCGACATTCTGCAGATTGCTCACGATCTCAGCCACGGTCGAGCTCACGTCGAAGCCCGCGCCGCTCGTCGGCGACCCGAAACTCAACCCCACTGTGCCCATCCATTCCTCCATGAAAAACCCATGCAGCCCATGAACCAACCGCGCCCTGGACCGGATTGGAGAATTCTCATGACCGTTCGCTCATGCAAATCATCCATGCGCAAAGAAGGGCGCCCTCTCGGACGCCCTTCCTGGTTGGCGGCATTAAGCCGGTTCACTCCACCCCACGGACGAGGTCCGGTCCGGGGAAGCCTCGTATTACTGCAGCAGCTTGGTCACTTCCTGCTGTACGCTGTTGGCCTGGGCCAGGGCGGAGATGCCGGTCTGGCTCAGGATTTCGTACTTCGACATGTTGGAGCTGGCTGCCGCATAGTCGGTGGCCTGCACCGCGTTTTGCGCCGACTGACGTTCTCCTGCTGCGTGGAGAGCACCTGGCTAACGGCGTTCAGCGTGTTGATCTGAGCGCCGATGTAACCGTCCTGCGCTGCCACGTCGGTGATGGCCGTGTTGAGCGCGGTCAACGCGGTCTCCGCGTTGCCCTGGTTGGTGAGGTCGGTGCCGCTGAGGCTGCCGTGGCCGGTTGCGGCATAGCTGATGGTTGCAATGCCGCCGCTGTTGTCTGCGATCAGCGCGGAGGCTGCTGTTGCGCTTTGGGTGGTATCCCAACCGCCGGATGCGATCGCGACCTGCTGCTTGGCCGTGGTAGCGGCTGCCGTGCCCACATTGCCGGAGATCATGATGCCCATATCGGTAGTGCCGCCTGCATCGCCCGCGGCCGCGGCGCTCGTGAAGGTAGCCGTCAAGCCACGCCCGGAGGCGTTGATGGCGTTGATCAGACCGCCGATCGTGGTCGCTGCCGTGGTTGTCACGGTGCCGGTCGAGTTGTCGGGGTTCTTGTAGGTGAGGGTCAACGTCGTGGACTGAATCGTATCCGTGAGCGACGCATTGGTCGTCTGGCCAGTGCCGTTGGAGAGATCAAGGAATACGTTCTCTGCCGGAGCTATAGGACATCGCGCCGCCGGTATCTCCCAGCTCGAGGAAGAAAGCGAGGCGATGTTCACGTCGTTCAGCGATGCGCCCGTGTTGGACGAATCCCCGGTGTAGATGCCGACCTGTCCAGAGCCGAAGACCGCTTGCTGGTTGTAGGTGGTGGTTGACCCGATGTTGGTGATCTCCGACAGGATCGACTGGTACTCCTGGTTCGCAGCCGCGTCCTGACTGGAGTTGAGTGTGCCGTTGGAGGCCTCGGTGGCCAGCGTGACAGCTCGGTTGAGCAGGCTTGTGACCTGCGACAGAGCGCCGTCAGCCACCTGCAGCAGGCCCACGCCTTCAGACGCGTTGGTTTGCGACTGGGTCAAGCGCCTGCTGGTTGGCCTGCAGGCCGTCGACCAACGAAAGACCGGCGGCATCGTCCGCGCCAGAGTTGATCTTGGACCCGGAAGACAACTGTTGCAGAGTCTTCGACAGGCTGTTGTTTGTGTTGTTGAGGTTGTTCTCCGCATACACCGCGGAGAGGTTGTTTAAGACACCCAGGGACATGGGGTTCTCCTTGTTGGATGCGGTGATTTGCGGCCCTATTCCGGATGCGCATCCCTATTGGTTGACCCTGGGTTGCTGCTCACGGCTCGGAACCGTCGCATCTGGCCCCTTCTTCGGCGTGGCCCTTATGGACTTTATCGACATCGCATTTTGTGTCCTGCCCGGAGACACTTCTGCCCCATTTGTTCTAATTCTTTAACCTTTCGCGCCCCCTGCCGATAACTGCTGCGAAGGAGATTGGGCAATGATCGAACTGACCCGGCTCAACGGCCATCCCATGGTGCTGAACAGCGATCTGATCAAGACCGCCGAAGCCTCTCCGGATACGATGCTGACCTTGATTAATGGCGAGAAGCTGATTGTGCGCGAAGAGACTCGCCGAGGTAATGGAGCGGGTGCTTGCCTATCGCGCGCGTTTGCTGGCCGTGGTGGCCCGGCGTCTGCACAACTTCGCCGATCTCGAGCGCGCCGCAGCGCTGGCCAGTCTGGATGTTGCCGGTCAGCCGGACAACCCGCCTCCGCAACCCGAGAAGACCGACGATCCTGACCGGTAAGAACAGTACGATCTCCGCAGCTCATTCACGAGCTGCAGCAGGAGCTGTACATGGACAAAGCGAGCATCGGCGGAGTCTTTCTGGCCATGGCCGGCATCATCGCCGGCTTGCTCATCGAAGGCGGTAACCTCGGCCAGATTGCTGCAGCCCACTGCGGCGCTTATTGTCTTTGGCGGCACGCTGGGCGCGGTGCTGCTCCAGTTCCCGCTTACCACGGTTGTGGCCGCCTTCCGCAGCCTGGCTCACATCTTCGCCGCGCCGCGCAAGCACGACACCCATCTGATTCGAGAACTGGTCGCCTTCGCCAACAAGGCGCGCCGCAACGGCGTCGTCTCTCTCGACGCCGACCTGCAGACCATTCAGGACCCCTTCCTTAAGCAAACCCTCATGCTCGCCGTCGATGGCACCGAACCCGCGGAGCTGCGCAAGATCATGCGCGTCATCGCTCGACTCCACCACGGAAGACGAAGAACGCCTGCCTGCTGTTTTCGAATCGGCCGGCGGCTTTTCGCCTACCATCGGCATCCTTGGCGCAGTGCTCGGCCTCATTCAGGTCATGCAGCATCTCGACAACATCAACGAAGTGGGCCGCGGCATCGCCGTCGCCTTCGTCGCCACTATCTACGGCGTCGGCATCGCCAACCTCTTCTTCCTGCCCTTCGCGGGCAAAATGCGCATCCGCATCCGCGACGGCCATCGCCGCCGCGAGATGATGCTCGAGGGCGTCATCTCCATTCTCGAAGGCATGAACCCGCGCATGCTGGAGATCAAACTGGCCGGCTTCCTTGACGACTCGAGCCGCGAACAAAAGGAGCGCGCCGCATGAATCCCCGTGTGCCCCGCAGCCGCGTCAGCACACGACCGCTGGCTGGTCTCCTATGCCGACTTCATCACCCTCCTGTTCGGTTTTTTCGTGGTGCTCTACGCCTTCGCGAAGGCCGACCAGAAAAAACAGATGCAGGTGTCCCTGGCGATCGATTCCGCCTTCCGCTCCATGGGCGTTTTCCCTGTGGCGCCGCAAGATCCATCGACAACCTCTGCCGCCGGCGCAGGCCAAGCGGTGCAACCCTCAAATGCCGTGATGAATGAAGACCTACTCGCCGCTGCTCAAGTCAAGGACGATCTCGACCGCCTCCGCCGCGAATTGACCCAGACCCTCTCCAGCCAGGTCGCAAACCATTCCATTTCTCTCGAGATGGGCCGCGACGGCTTGGTCATCAGCCTGCGCGAGGCCGGTTTCTTCGACTCCGGCTCGGCCGTGCCGAAGCCGGAGGCCCTGCCCACGCTGCACGAGATTGCCGCCAAGCTGGGCGCCACGCCTTACGATCTGCGCATCGAGGGCCACACCGACAATGTGCCCATTCACAACGCCGAGTTCGACTCGAACTGGGAACTCTCCTCGGCCCGGGCCACGCGCATCGCCCGGCTCTTTCTCGATATGAAGGCGATGCCCCCCGACCGTCTTTCCGCCGCAGGCTATGCCGAATATCATCCCGTGGCCGGCAACGACACGCCCGAGGGCCGCGCGGAAAACCGCCGCGTGGACCTCGTAGTCCAGCCCCGCGTGAGGATCAACTTTGCTGCGCCCGGCGCCGCTCCGTCCTCTGGTCCCTGGCGCAAGGTGACAGACGATAGGTGAGAGTGGCTAGCGGAGCTTGTTTACGGCGGGGCGAGAAATGTGCGCTTCCACCCTTCGCTCCTCAAAGGATGCGGCACTCGCACTCAGTACCCGTCAATCGACCGATCCTATGTCGTCTCAAGGGCGGAGAATGAAGCGTATCCGTGCACCCTGTTATCATTTGTCAAAAATCAAGATACAACACGAATTCGCGCATTGGTATCCTGGTATCCCAGGTCTCAAAATCGAGACCTGGGGCACCCCAGGATGGTGCAAAATCAAGTTGTCGAAGACCTAGTCCACCCCCAGCACCTTCACGATCACGCGCTTGCGCCGCTGGCCGTCGAACTCGGCGTAAAAGACGCGTTGCCACGTGCCCAGGTCCAGTTTGCCGTTGGTCACCGGCAGCGTGGTCTCGTGGTGGAGCAGCAGCGACTTGAGGTGCGCGTCGCCGTTGTCCTCGCCGGTGCGGTGGTGTTTGTAATCGGGCCGCGCAGGCGCCAGTTCCTCGAGCCATTTGCCGATGTCTTCAATGAGCCCGCTTTCGAGATCGTTGACGTAGATTGCCGCCGTGATGTGCATCGGCGAGACAAAGCACAAGCCATCTTTTACGCCGCTGCGCCGCACAATCTGCTCCACCTCATCGGTGATATGCACCATCTCGCGCCGCTTGCGCGTCTCAAATACCAGATACTCGGTGTGACTCTTCATGGAAAACTCCCTCGATACGCCGATCCGGCGGAAAAGTTGTGGGTCAGTTTGAAAAAACCATCCCTCAGGGGCTAAAGCCCACGTAGATATTGCCGCATTTTCGGCACGGATAAATCCGTGCCCTTTCAAAACAGTTTCAAACTGACCCACTACCGCCGGAAAGCACCGCAGCCCTTTGGCCATTATCCTAGAGGGAGCCGTGAACTCCCGCCGACAACCCAACCGAGCCGCGCGTCTGCGCCGCATGCACGATGATTTGATGAATGCGTACGGCCCGCAGCACTGGTGGCCGGCCAGGACGCCATTTGAGGTGATCCTCGGCGCCTATCTCACGCAGAACACCGCGTGGAAAGCGGTCGAGCGCTCCCTCGCCAATCTGCGCGCGGCCGGCGCGCTCACGCCGGCAGGTCTGCGCGCGATTCCTCTCGCCAAACTGCGGCGTCTCATCCGGCCCTCCGGATTCATTACGCGCAAGGCGCCAGCACTCAAGGCATTTGTCGCGATGCTCGACAAAGAATTCGGCGGATCGCTCGAAGCTCTCGCCGCCACACCCACGCCTGCGCTGCGCCAGCGCCTTCTAGCCCTGCCCGGCGTCGGCCCCGAGACTGCCGATGCGATCCTGCTCTACGCGCTTGGGTCTCCGGTTCCCGTGGCCGATGAGTATCTGCGCCGCATTGCCGAGCGCCACAGACTTCTTGCGCCGCCCGCAGGCCGCGCCAAAGTCTCCTACGACGCACCTGGCCGATCTTACCCGCACGCGCATTTGCCCACGATCCTGCTTCCGCTCAGGCGCAGCTCTTCAATGAGTTTCACGCGCTCACCGTGGCAGTGGGCAAAGCACATTGCGGCCGCATTGCCCGCTGCGATGGCTGCCCGCTTGCCGCCGATCTTCGCCGTGCGGACCGGCAGGTGCGATAATCCTCCCTCCTCAGCCCCACCCCCGCCGTCGTAATCTGGTTGCATCATGAGTCCAACACCGCAGCAGCCCCAAGTGAATCTGACTCAGACCCCCGACTACCGCGAGTCCTACGCCAACAGCGTGCAGGTGCGCGTGAGCGTGTGGGATTTCCAGCTCGTCTTCGGCCTTGCCTCCAGTGAAAGCCCCGAGCAAGTGACCATCCGCAACCACCAGGCCATTTTCTTGAGCCCCCAGCAGGCCAAAGCGCTAAGTAACGTGCTGGCCCAGAACCTTGCTCAATACGAACAGGCCTTCGGCGCGCTCAATCTGGAGCCGCAGAGCCAGAATTTCCCGCGCGGGCCGGTGAATTAAAGCAGGGACTAGGGACCAAGAAAACAAGGTACTTGGTCAAAAGTTTCGGCGAATCTTCACGCATGTAAGGAGCAACCGCTTGCGCTTCGGCAAAATCATCCGCCCACGGCTGGATCGTCCGCTGCCTCTCTGGATGATTTTTCCGGTCGTCTTCATGGCGCTCTACGCCAGCCACTTCACGCTCCTGCGCCTTCCTTATTACTGGGACGAGGCGGGCTACTACATCCCCGCGGCATGGGACTTTTTCCGCACCGGCTCGCTCATCCCCATCACCACGCCTACCAACGCACATCCGCCGCTGCCCAGCATCTACCTTGCGCTGTGGTGGAAGATTTGCGGCTTCTATCCCGAAGTGACGCGCGAAGCTGTTCTGATGGTCGCCGCGCTGGGGCTTCTTGCGGTGTGGCGGCTGGCCATGCGGCTTGTCGGAGTGGTTTCGGTTGCCTTCTGGACCGTGCTCCTCACCGGCCTCTATCCCATCTGGTTCGCGCAAAGCTCGCTCGCCCATGCCGACATCTTTGCCGCCGCGTGCTCCCTTGTGGGGGCTGGTCTACGCACTGCCCAGCCGCGGCCGCAATCCGTGGGCTGCCGCGCTGTGGTTCTCCGCCGCCGCACTATGCAAAAGAAACCGCCATCGCCATCCCCTTGACCTTGGCCGCGATCAACGTGGTGGAGGGTTTCCGGCGCGGCGCTCCGGCGCGCTTCCGCTTTGGCGTCAAGCCGCCTGGCTCTGCGGCTGCGTGCTGCCTTTGGCGGCGTGGTATGCCTATCACTACGCCAAGACCGGCTTTCTCTTCGGCAATCCGGAATTCCTGCGCTACAACGCCCAGGCCACGCTCACGCCTCTGCGCATTCTGGCCGCCTTCGGCCATCGCATCCTGCACCTCACCGCGCACATGAACCTGTTTGTGCCGGTGTTGATGGCCTTCGCCGCGCTGCTGCTCGATCCCCGCCCCGACGCCGAAGGCCACGACCGCGCCACGCTTGATCCCGCCGCCCGCCTGCGCATCTTTCTCCTGCTTCTGGTCAATGCGCTGCTCTTCAGCGTGCTGGGCGGCGCGCTGCTCACGCGCTATCTGCTGCCCATGTATCCGCTGGTGCTGCTCCTGGCCGTCACTATCTTTTACCGCCGCGTGCCTTACTGGCACGGCCTGGCGCTCTTGTCCGCCGCGGCTTTCATCGTCGGTCTTTTCATCAATCCGCCTTATGGTTTCTCGCCGGAAGACAACCTGGCCTATGCGCACGTGGTGCGCATGCATCAGGCCGGCATTGCGCAGCTCACCAAACTCTATCCCGGCGCCACGGTGCTCACGGCGTGGCCCATGACCGACGAATTGACCAAGCCCGAGCTGGGCTACGTGAAGCAGCCCTGGGATGTGTGCGCGATTGACGACTTCAGCGCCGCGCAGATCGATCGTGCCGCCCAGGAGCCGCAGGAGTACTCCGCCGCTCTGGTTTTCTCCACCAAGTACGATCCGCCATCGCCGCTGTTTTAGTTTGGCGGCGAAGCACTGGACGAACGCTACTTCGGCCTGCATCACGATCTGCCGCCCGAACGCATCGCCCGCCAGTTGGGCGGAACGCTGGTATGGAAGCGCGACGACGATGGCATGTGGATCGCGCTGATTCGCTTCAACCGCCAGATTGAAGCGCGACTGGAGAAAGAAGATCAATCGAGCCGAATAGACGGGTGGAAGTGACGCCGAGCCTGCGTGCTGTGACCTCGCGTCGACCGCTGAGCATTCATTGGATTGCCGATCCCGGCGCAGGCCGATCGGCGATCTCTTTCAACTTGAGATAGACGGCGTTTGTCCATCCGAAGCCGATCACGTTCTGCGTGTAGCCGGTGCTCACCGTGACCTGCGCATTGCCGGCGACCACGTTGTACTTTTCGCGAATGGTGCCGTCGGCGGCGAAGCCGGCATCGACGGTCGCGTCGAAGTTTTTTGCGATGCGCACGGCGTCAGCGTGGAAGCCCATGGCGTCAAGCCCGGCCACGGCAATCCAGTTTGTCGGCGCCCAGCCGTAAGGCTCATCCCACTGCAGGCCGCTATCGTAATCGCTCGTCGATAATCCGCCGCGGCCGCTCGAAGATGTTCAGCTTTGCCTCCATCGAATTTGCTTCTTCGCGCGTCGCCACGCCCGCCCATAGCGGATAGAGCGAAGTGATGAATGCGTAACTCGATGGCTTGCCGCGCATGAAATCGTAATCCGCGAAGACGCCTTCTTTTGGCTGCCAAAGATATCGCTGGATGGCTGCGGCGCGGGCATTGGCGCGGCGGTCCCAGTGCTGAGCGTCCTGCGGTTTGCCGAGCAGGTGCGCCATATGCGCCAGGTCGCGCTCGTAGCGGTAGAGCAGGCAATTGAGGCCATCCGGCGCGTAGTGCTGCCGTCGCGCCCGAGAATGGCCCGAAGCGGTCGCTCGTATCGAAGCCGGACTCGCGCATGGCGCGGTCGCCCTCGTAAAAGTCGCGGCTCAGCCGGTAACCGCCGAACCACGCGCGCATGCAAACCACGCTGGCGCGCACGTCGCAACTGGTCTGCTTCAGCCGCGCCGCCTCGGCCGCATCAGGATGTTCTGAGCCTTTGACGAGAAACGCCGCGCCTGCGGCGCTGGGATGCTCAACGAGCGAGCGGATCACGTCGGGGTAGTACGTGCTGTCGTCGGCCATCTCCGGCACCGGGCCGGAGCCGATAATCGAAATAACGCGCCAGGCCGGTTCTGCCGGCGAGATGTTCGGGCCGCGTCCACGTTGAGTAGTCCTTCTCCGCAACTGTATAGGCGTGTCGGAGCCAATCGCGCGCCTGCACACGTCCGGCTGGCGTAGCGGGAAAGCTGGCGGGGTCTTCGTAAACGGCGCGGATCATCGCGGTGAGAAACGGCGGCTGCGAGCGCGTCAGATAGTAGGTGCGATTGGCGTTGAGCACCGATCCGTAGTTCTCGACCTCAAAGAAAAAGTTGTCCACGATGCCCTTGGCCATCGCTTCGCGGTGCTCGGATTCCAGTCCGAGGAGAATGAAATAACTATCCCAGCCGTACATCTCGTTGAAACGCCCGCCAGGAACGATGTAGGGATTGGGCAGATAGAGCAGGCCGGGCGTGGAAAGCTCCTTCGGCCGCACATCGCCCAGCTTCTCGATGCGCCGGGGCAGCGCGAGGACCTTGACATGGCATTTCTGTTCGCCCGCAAACACTTCCGGCGGCGCTGCGAACCCGGCAGGCAGATAAAGCACGGAAACAGCCGCGACCTTGGTATCAGTCAGCGACTGGCAATCGGTAACGGAGCGCGTGAGCGAGTCCCATGCAGCGTGAATGTAGCCGAGCGTGGCCTGCGAGCCGGGCACGGCTGGACTGGGCGCTTGGGCGCTCGATGTTGCCAACGCAGCCAGGAACAACAAGCGAGACAGTTTCATTAGGGCTCCGGATCGAACGGTTGCAATTTCCTGGAGTGTAACGCACGGCGCAATCATTTTGCGCCGGAAGCGCCCATGCTTTTGTCTGGCTTACGCCGCCTGCGTTTCGCCCTTCAACTGCTCGGCCTGGTAGTGCGCGATGAGCGCGTCGACGATGGGCTGCAGGCGGCCCTCCATTACAAGGTCAAGCTGGTGCAGCGTGAGGCCGATGCGGTGGTCGGTGAGCCGGTTCTGCGGGAAGTTGTAAGTGCGGATCTTCTCGCTGCGGTCGCCCGAGCCGACCTGTGATTTGCGCGCCGCCGCCAGTTCGGCGTTCTGCTTTTCCATCTCCATCTCGTAGAGGCGCGAACGCAGCACGCGCATGCCTTTCTCGCGGTTCTTGATCTGCGACTTCTCGTCCTGGCAACTGACCACGGTGTTGGTGGGCAGGTGGGTGATGCGCACGGCGGAGTAGGTGGTGTTGACCGACTGGCCGCCGGGACCGGAGGAGCAGAAGGTGTCGATGCGCAGGTCCTTGGCCTCGATCTTGATGTCCACTTCTTCGGCCTCGGGCAGCACGGCGACGGTGACGGCCGAGGTGTGCACGCGGCCCTGCTGCTCGGTCTCCGGAACGCGCTGCACGCGGTGCACGCCGCTCTCCCACTTGAGCTGCGAGTAGACGCGCTCGCCCTCGATGATGGCGATCACTTCCTTGTAGCCGCCGACGCCCGATTCCGACAGCGACAGCACCTCGACCTTCCAGCGCTTCTGCTCGGCGAAGCGCGTGTACATGCGGAAGATTTCGGCGGCAAAGAGCGAGGCCTCGTCGCCGCCCGTGCCGGCGCGGATTTCGAGGATGACGTTCTTCTCGTCGTTGGGGTCTTTGGGCAGCAGCAGCACCTTGAGCTCTTCTTCGAGGGCGGCGGCGCGCGGCTCGAGCGCGGCAATCTCCTCCTGCGCCATCGCGCGCAGCTCGGCGTCGCTCTCGGAGAGCATCTGGCGCGCGTCGGCCAGGCCCTGGCGGACTTGTTTCAGCTCGCGGTACTTCTCCACGGGCGTTTCGATTTCGCGCAGCGATTTGGCGATCTTCTGGTATTTTTCGTGGTCGTTGAGGACCTCGGGCAGCGCGAACTGCGCCTGCATCTCGTTGTAGCGCTGCTCCATTTGTTCCAGGCGATCGATCATTGTGCCCTCCGGGCCGCTGCGGCCACCACATGGCGGCAGATTTTTGGATCAGTGAATTGAAAAGGGTAGAGGCGCAGAACAGGTGTATGCGGCGGGCGCCGCTAGAGCAGGGCCGGGATGGGCTGGTGGAGGGTCACTGCATTTCTATTTTAGCGCGAAATGGACTCCGCTATATGAAGGGGTTGACGATTCTGACGCCGTCAATGACCTGGCCGTGTTGCATGTCTTCAGAAAGCACTTCGTGGCAGCCTGCTTGCTTGGCGCAGTGAACGATCATGGCATCCCAGTAAGCGAGTCTGGTGCAGGCGGTGGAGGTCGATTGCCGCGAAGATGTCGTTCATTGACGGCTGCGACGAGATCGAATCGTGAATGAAACTCGACCT
This sequence comes from uncultured Acidobacteriota bacterium, assembly GCA_963832535.1. GTDB lineage: Bacteria > Acidobacteriota > Terriglobia > Terriglobales > Acidobacteriaceae > Telmatobacter. Next base: position 16,766 of record CAWHUK010000023.1, on the reverse strand, counting down.
TGCGGCGTGCGATCGCGGGATCGAGCCCGAACTTTCTGGTGCGCATTCACAAAGAACTCCTGTAGTACCTGTAGGGAAACAACGCCAGTCCTCCGGCGCCTATGATCCTTCAGCTGAATCGACTACTTTCTCTGCTTCCGGGATTCCCTTGCATCTTCCGCGTATAAAGAGAATGTTGGTGTCCAAGAAAGTTCGCTTGAACACCGTCAGTCGGGCAGATAGCCGCGACGATCTTGTCCCGCTTTGGAACGACGACCGGCTCGCCCGCCTCGGCACGTTCATTCAGCAAAGCGTCCCGCGGGTTCCAACATTTCGGGGCCAATCGAGTCTATCCTCGTACGCATCTTCGCAGTTCCACTTCAGCCGAATATGCCAGAAAGACGCACAAACTCTTCGATATCGCGCTCTACATCTTCGTCGTCTCCGGCAATGTGGGCAGGTGCTCGCGGATCTCCTCATTCACGCTTTTACCTACGGCGTGGAGTTTTTCGCGGGCGCGCTTGATGATTTGCTCGTCGATGGAGAGAGTGAGATTCACGGACACAGTATATGTGCGCACATAATATGTGTCAAATTCAGGATACGCAGTTACTACTCGACGTTCCGATAATCCTGCTCTAATTCCTATGCCTTACATCCCGCCTTTGCCGAGCAGGATGCCGATGCCGTACGTGACTGCGCCTTCGAGCGCGCCGACGACGGTCATTTCGAGCCCGGAAGACCACCAGGAGCGGACGGTGATGAGCGACTTGGCCGCGCCGACGGCGAAGTGCGCGGCGAGCGAAATGATAGCCGCGGCAATGATGGCCGGGATGCCCTGCATGAAGAAGAAAGGGATGACGGGGATGATGGCTCCGACGGCCGTCGATAGAGCGCCGGAGCTGGCCGAGACGATGGGGTTCGAGAGCGCCTCCTCGCTGGTGCCGAGGCGCTCAGAGGCCAGAGCGCGCAGCAACTGCTCGGGATCGCTGGCGATATGGTTGACCATATGCACGGAGTCTTCCTCGGGCAGTCCCTTCATCTGGTAGTAGAGCGCGAGCAGCTCGCGGGCCTCGGGGCCGTTCATGGCGATGGCTTCGCGCTCGCGGGCGATCTCGGCGTGATAGATTTCGCGCTCGCTCTTGGCGGCAAGATAGGCGCCGGAGCCCATGGAGAGCGCGGAGGCGATCATGCCGGAGAGGCCGGCAAGGAGCACGTACTTGGGGTCGCCGGAGGTTGCGCCGGAGACGCCGGAGACGATGCCGAAGATGGCGCCGAGGCCGTCATTGACGCCGTAGATGGCGTCGCCGATCCATGCGCCGGGCTGCTTGCGGCCCTGGTTGCGCTTGGCCAGCATCTCTTCGAGGACGGCCTTGGCCTCGATTTTGGGCGCGCCTGCGGAGGGCTGATAGTGGCCGCGCAAGAGCGAGCCCAGCTCGCGGTAGTGGTCTTTTTCGTCCTGGATGACGTGGTCGAGAATCGCAATCGACCCCTCGTCGCCGAGGGCCTTCAACTGCTCGCCGTAGGTGGCGATGTGGCGGCTCTCCTCGATTTCGAGGCGGCGGAGGGCCATGCGCACGCCGCCGGCGCGGTTGGCCAGCGAGTCGGCCTCGCCGCCGGGGCTGCCCTTGTAGACGGGGTCCGGGCCGCCCAGTTCCTTGATGCGGCCTTCCCAGAGGGCGGCGTGCTCCCACTCGGCGTTGGCGAGGTGGCGCAGCACCTGGGCGCGCACCGGGTCGGTGTCGCGGTCGGCCAGGGCCTGGTAGGTGTGGTAGGCCTCCATCTCGGCCTGCCAGTTGCCCTCAAGGGCAGCCAGGACCTTCTTGGTTTTGGCGCCGGTCAGCATGGCTATGGGCATCGGTCGTACCTCGCTCTCTAAAAAGAGCATAACGGATGGCGCTGCCTGCAAGGTAGGGGCGTGAGAACAGTGTCGAGCGAATGTCAGGACGCGGAAGCTCTTCGCGTTATGATGGGGTTCGACTTTCCGTATGAGACGCAAAACAAATGCGAGGCGAAGATGCGCGGCGGCAATCTGCTGATTGCTTTTGCCGTGGCGCTCTTTGTGCTTTTGCTGTTGTTGCGGATGATTGCGTTTGTCGCGGGGCACGGGCGACACAGGTTTTGAGCCGCGCAGCGATCACCGCTGCGATCTTCGCTCAGGCTGCAGGTTGCGACGGGCAAACTCCCAGGCTTTGGCGTATTTCCAGTGAATGTAGAACCGAGTGGTTGATGTGCTGCAGCAGCCCCGCGCGGCCATCGAGAAATCCGAGCCGGAAGATGTAGTTATAAAGGAAGGTCGCGGCGGGTTCAGGAGCGCGTTCCAATCCAGCCAAAGCCAGGAACCGCGCGCGCGGCCTGAGGCGGCGAGCGCCTGGGCGGCGATGGTGCTGTAGCGATTCATGTGCTCGATGTAGTCGTCGAGCGTGGGGTAGCAGTGGTGGATGAGATGGCCGCGCAGCCAGCCGTCAGGACCGTCGGCCTGCATGGTCTCGTGGACGGGCCGCTCCACGAAGCGCGCCGCGCCGCGGCGGAAAAGCCGCAGCTTGGGATCGGGCCAGTAGCCGCCGTGGCGCAGCGGCCGGCCCAGAAAATGATTGAGCCGCGGAATGCGGTAGGCGGTGAACGCCGGCTCGCCGGCCAGCAGCGCCTGGATTTCGCGCGCCAGTTCCGGGCTCGACCTCTTCGTCGGCATCGAGCGAGAGGACCCAGTCGCCGGTGGCGTGGGAGATGGCGGAGTTTTTCTGCGCGGCAAAGCCCTTCCACGGCTCCGTGAAGACGCGCGCACCGGCGCTGCGCGCGATCTCCAGGGTTGCGTCGGTCGAGCCGGAATCGACGACCACGATTTCTGCCGCCCAGCGCACGCTGGCCAGGGTGCGCGGCAGGTTGGCCGCCTCGTTCAGCGTAATCAGGACCACGGAGAGTGTCTTCGGCATCGAGGCAAGGATACAAGATGCAGGGACCGAGGGAACAAGGGAACGAGAATGACAGGGAACAGAGAACAGGGAACAGAGAATAGAGAGCAGAGAACAGAGACCAGGGCTCTTTACGCCGGTTGTGCCGTCGACCGAGACTTAAGTTACAGCCGCTTCCACCTCGGCCCAGTCGTCGGGCGTCAGTTTCAGGCTCGCCGCGCCCATGTTCTCCTTCAGGTGCGCAATCTTCGATGTGCCGGGGATGGGCAGCATCACCGGCGAGCGCTGCAAGAGCCACGCGAGCGAGAGCTGGGCAATCGTGACGCGATGGCGGGCGGCGATGCGGCCGAGCGCCTGCGCCGCGGGGTGGTCGGCCTGCAGCAGCTTTGCCGCCCGCAATAGGGATACCAGGGCAGAAAGCCGATGCCGCGCCGCTCACAATAGGTGAGCGTTTCCTCATGCCGCCGGTCGGCCAGACTGTATCGATTCTGGACAGTCGCGATGGGCACGATCTTTTCCGCGTCTTCGATCTCGGCCGGCGTCACCTCGCTCAAGCCGATGTGGCGAATCTTGCCCTGCTCCTGCATTCGCCGGAGCGCGCCGAGCGACTCTTCGAGCGGCGTGCGCGGGTCGATGCTGTGTAATTGGTAGAGTTCGATGCGATCGAGGCGCAGCCGGCGCAGGCTCATCTCGACACACTGGATCAGGTAGCCGGCGCGGCCCACATACTCGGTTTTTGCCGGACCCTGGCGCGTGATGCCGCCCTTGGTGGCGATGACCACGCCGGGCGCGTAGGGGTAAAGCGCCTCGCCGATGAGCCGCTCGGCGATCTCGGGGCCGTAGGCGTCTGCGGTGTCGATGAGCGTTACGCCCAGCTCCACGGCGCGGCGCAGCACGCGGCGGGCTCCGGCTGCGTCGGCGGGCTCGCCCCACGCGCCCTCGCCCACCAGGCGCATGGTTCCGTAGCCCAGCCGGTGCACGGGCACATCGCCGCCGATGAGGAAAGTGCCGGCGCCGGCAGCGGATGGCCTCGAGAGAGTCATGTTCGATTCGATGTTATCCGCGCCGGCCGCTGTGGGACAATCCTTGCCATGGACTCGTCCACGAACCCCGGTTGGGAACCGCGCCGCACCCGGCTGCGTAGTGTGAACAGAGCCTGACGAGCCGGCAAGGAGAAACCGCCATGAGCGCGTACGCATATCCCAACCCGCAAGCCATCTTCTATCAGCAATACGAGGCAGCGCGCCGCGACGAAGTTGTCGGCATCCTGCTGGCGCTGTTTCTGGGCGGCTTTCGGCATGCATCATTTCTATCTGCGCCGCACCGGGCTGGGCATTCTCTACTGCTGCTTCTTCTGGACGCGGCATTCCGGCAATCCTCGGCTTCATCGAGTGCTTCTTCATGCCTGGCCGGGTGCGCGAATACAACGCCATCCAGGCGGCGGCGATTGCCGCGACGCTGGGGATTGCGGTGCCGGGTTGGGGCCAGCCGATGAATCTCACCGTGAACATGCCGCCTGCGGGCGTGGCGCAGCCGGGTACGCTCACGGCCTGCCCGCGATGCCAGCACACCAACGCGCCAGGCGCGCGCTTCTGCACCGCGTGCGGATCGACGTTAGCCGCACCGTTCCCGGAAGCGCGTTAGTTAACCGGCCTGCGAACCCGGGTTACCGCCAGTCATCTCGGCACGATAATTTAAGCCCTCACTCCTGAAGGCAGGGCGCAACCCTGCTTAACCGGCGCGGCAATGCAGATCCTACTGCAAAATTTGTAAGAAGGTACACAATTGGACCACGCAAAACAGCTTGAAAAGAACAGCAGAGGGGTTATGATGGCTTCGCTACCAAAACTGCTTTGGAACACGCTTCTCCGCTGTTTCTTGTCGCTCTGGTGCCCTGAATTGCGGATGAGCACCGATGTATTTGTCTTCTTGTTTCGGGGTTGAATTCCCGCTTCTTCCGGGCCCTTCGTCATCCGTCTTCATAAAATTTCGGGGGTGGGAAATGCTGCAAAGGAAATGTGCGCTGCTTTGCGTGGGGATTCTTGCGTATTCGTTGTACTTTTTAACCGGTTGCGGCGGCAACTCGCCCTCCCCAAGCGTTGCTGTTACTGCCTCCGCGAGCACTGTTGACGGAACAGATACAATCACAGCTGACCGCGACCGTCACCAACGATAAAAACGCCGCCGGTGTCGTCCTGGACGCATGAGCGGCGCGGGAACCCTGTCGAATGACAACCACGACCTCAGCGACATACACTGCGCCGGCGGCAACCAATTCCTCGCAGTCCGCAACGATTACGGCGACCTCGGTAGCCGACCCATCGGAGACCGCAACGGCCACCATCACAGTTGCCGCTGAGCCTGCCGTTACGACCCAAGGCAGCGCCCTCAACAGCACGGTGGGCGCCGCCTTTAATGTCACGCTTGCGGTCAGTGGCGGCGTCAGCCCCTACACGTGGGCGCTGACCGGTGGATCCCTGCCCACCTGCCTCACTCTAAACACAAGCACTGGCGCGATCACGGGCACCATCACCGCTGCCTGCGCCGGAGACTTCAGTCCCACCTTCACCGTGACCGACTCCGGCTCGCCCACCAAGATGACCGCGACGGCGCAACTCAGCTTTACCATCACTCCGGCCGCACCGCTCTCCCTGCCCGCGACGCTAAGCCCGGCCACGGCGACGGTCGGCACGTCATATACGGGATCGGTGGCAGCCGCTGGCGGCGTGAGCCCGCTCAACTACAGCATTACCGGTGGCGCGCTGCCCGCCGGACTTAACCTCAGCGCCTCGAGCGGCGCCATCACCGGCACGCCCACAACTTCCGGGCCGGCCAGCTTCACCGTCACGGTCGCCGATAACTTCGGCGATACGCCGGCCAGCCAGGGCTACGCGCTTACGGTCAACGCGGAATCGCAGACCATCACATTCAACACCGTTCCCGCACCAGACTGTGGGGACACCGCTGACGCTCACGGCCACGGCCAGCTCCGGCCTGGCGGTCAGCTACACCTCGCAAACCACCAGCGTCTGCACCGTCGCCGGCACGACGGCGACATTTATCGTCACCGGAAGCTGCACCATTCAGGCCACGCAAGCCGGAAACAGCGCCTACGCGGCCGCCACGCCGGTCTCGCAGACCTTCACGGTCAACGGCGAAGCGCAGACCATCACCTTCGCCAACCCCGGAGCCCAGAATGTGGGAACGCCGCTGACGCTTTCGCCAACGGCCAGCTCCGGTCTCGCAGTCAGCCTTACCTCCGAACACCACCGGCGTCTGCACGGTCTCCGGCACCACTGCCACATTTATCGCCATCGGAAGCTGCACAATTCAGGCTACGCAGGCCGGCAATAGCACTTACGCGGCGGCCACGCAGGTCTCCGCAGACCTTCACCGTCAACGGCGAAGCGCAGACCATCACCTTCACGCGATTCCCGACCCAGGCGATAGGAACGCCGCTGGCTCTGGTGGCCACGGCCAGCTCCGGCCTCACGGTTAGCTTCGCCTCGCAAACCACCGGCATCTGCACCGTCTCCGGCACGACGGCTACATTTAGTCGCCACCGGAACCTGCACCATCCAGGCCGCGCAGGCCGGCGATAGCACCTACGCAGCCGCCACGCCGGTCTCGCAGAGCTTCACGGTCAGCGCAGAAACCCAGACCATCACCTTCACCAACCCCGGAACCCAGACAGTGGGCACGCCGCTGCCACTCTCGGCCACGGCAAGTTCCGGCCTGACGGTGGCATTTACTTCCGCCACGACCGGCGTCTGCACGGTTTCCGGCACGTCCGCCACGTTTATCGCCTCCGGAACCTGCACCATTGACGCCAATCAGGCCGGCAATTCCACCTATGCGGCCGCTCCGCAGGTTGCGCAGAGCTTCTCGGTCAACCCTGAGGCGCAGACCATCACCTTCGCCAATCCCGGAACCCAGACTGTGGGAACGCCCCTGCCTCTGGTGGCTACGGCCAGTTCCGGCCTGACGGTGGCATTTACTTCGGCCACGACCGGCGTCTGCACGGTCTCGGGCACAACCGCTACATTTATCGCCACCGGAACCTGCACCATCGACGCCAACCAGGCCGGTAACAGCGCCTATGCCGCCGCCCCGCAGGTCGCCGACAGCTTCACCGTCAATCCCGGAACGCAGACCATCACCTTCAACAATCCCGGAACCCAGAACGTGGGAACGCCGCTGACCGCTCGTGGCCACGGCCAGCTCCGGTCTGGCGGTCAGCTTCACTTCGCAAACCACCAGCATCTGCACCGTCGCCGGCACGACGGCGTACATTCATCGCCACCGGAACCTGCACCATCCAGGCCACGCAGGCCGGCAACAGCGCTTGGGCCGCCGCATCGCCGGTCTCGCAGACCTTCACGGTCAATGGCCAAGTGCAGACCATCACCTTCGCCAACCCCGGAGCACAGACGGTGGGAACGCCGCTGTCACTCTCGGCCACGGCAAGTTCCGGCCTGACGGTGGCATTTACCTCCGCTACGACCGGCGTCTGCACGGTTTCCGGCACGACGGCCACGTTTATCGCCGCCGGAACCTGCACCATCGATGCCAACCAGGCCGGCAACAGCACCTATGCTGCCGCCCCGCAGGTCGCCGACAGCTTCACCGTCAACGGCGAAGCGCAGACCATTTCCTTCGCCAACCCCGGCGCCCAGACGGTGGGAACGCCGCTGCCGCTGGTGGCTACGGCCAGCTCCGGCTTGACGGTCAGCTTCAACTCGCAAACCTCCACCGTTTGCACGGTCGCCGGGACGACGGCTACATTCATCGCCTCCGGAACCTGCACTATCCAGGCCACGCAGGCCGGCAACAGCACCTACGCGGCTGCAACGCCCGTTCCGCAGAGCTTCTCGGTCAGCGCCGAAACCCAGACCATCACCTTCAACACGATTTCCACCCAGACCGTCGGAACGCCGCTGACGCTGGCGGCCACGGCCAGTTCCGGCCTCGCGGTCAGCTACAACTCGCAGACCAGCAGCGTGTGCACCGTCGCCGGCACGAACGTCGCGTTTATCGACTCCGGAACCTGCACCATCCAGGCCACGCAAAGCGGCAACGGCGCCTACTCGGCCGCAACGCCGGTCTCGCAGAGCTTCTCTGTCAGCCCCGGAACGCAGACCATCACCTTCAACAATCCCGGAACCCAGATGGAGGGGACGCCGCTGACGCTTTCAGCGACGAGTACAAGCGGTCTCACGGTCACCTTCACCTCAACCACCACCAGCATCTGCACGGTCTCCGGCACAACGGCCACATTTATTGCGTCCGGAACCTGCACCATCGACGCCGACCAGGCCGGCAGCAGCGCCTGGAATCCCGCAGCAACCGTCCCGCAGAGCTTTACCGTGAACGCCAACGGCGGGGCGATCACCGGCCAGTTCAACCTGGAGAATTACTGCTACAACGGCAGCCTCAACCTGCCTGTCACTTTCACCGTCACGCTCACCAACACCTCAACGCAAGCGACCATACCGACAACCACGAACAGCAGCGGCCAGTACTCGTTCAGCAGCGTTCCGGCCGGAACCTACACCATCACGCCGTCGATTGCGGGAGCTGCTTCGTTGTTCTATCCCAGCGACCCCGCCAGCAACACCGGCGTCGTGGTTTCCGACGGCACGAGCCTGCCCAACGAAAACTTCAATGCGCAGGTGGCCTTCACGGTCTCGGGAACGGTGAGCTACAGCGGCTCACAGACCGGGCAGACGTACCTTACGCTGAATGGCGGCTGCAGCAACGGGAGCGGCTCATTAGGCACCACCATTTCCACGCAGAACGACGGAACGGGAGCTACACCATTCGCGGCGTGCAGCCAGGCAACTACACGCTCACGGCATGGATGGATCCGCTTGGCAACCAAGTGCAGAACGCAATCGACCCGTCGGGCAGCACGTCCAGCGGCGCCGTGACGGTAATAGACGCGAATGTAACAAGCGGCGCTGACGTAACAATGGCCGATCCCACGTTCGCGACGCCCACTTCGAATCCCACCATCAGCGGCATGGTCCCCAACTCTCAAGGCGTGCTCATTGAGTTCAATCCGAGCGAGAACAGCAACAAATCGAGGACGCGAACGAATACACGGTGCAATGGAGCACCAGTCCCACGCTTGGCGGCGGAACCAGTGGCGGCCAATTCGCCACCATATCCGGAAGCCACACGTTCGCGGCAACTGGAGACAAGGGCGTTTGGATCCTCGACAATGCGACGCTTGCCGGTTCGGGCTACAGCTTGAACAGCGGCACAAACGTACTACTTCCAGGCCCGATCCTTTAACACGCTCGACACCGCAAACCCGCATCCGACGGGATGGTGCGACTACAACTCATCGAGCTCCAACGGGTGCAGCACGACGTCCACTTTTACAGGTGTGACCGTCGGCACGCCCGCGTGCACCGGCACCTGCACCATTGTCTCCGGCTCGGTCACGATTCCGTCCGGCATTACCTGCCCGACTAACCACTCATTGGCGATTTGCCCCGGCGCGCCGTTATACCTGGGCTTGCTGCTGGTGCCGCCCGGCTCCGATGGCCCGACCGCCATCTATGCAACCCAGATTTCCAGCCCGTCGGTCGGGGCCAATGGCTTTACGCTCACCGTTCCGAGCGGCCCCAACTATTTTGTCTTCGGAATCCTCGATCAGTTGAACAATGGCGGATTTACCGCCGGCTCGGTAAGTAATACCCAAAACAACGTCGTCGGTAACCTGACCATACCCTCGGGTGGTTCGTATACCATACCGGGAACCACCACGCTGCCTTCCACGAACAGCATTGCAGCCGTAAGCACGAATTACAGTACCTACACCTGCCAGGGCTGCGGCTCGACCTCGTCGAGCTACCAGCTAAACTTCTACGTGGAGGAGTCGAACAAGCTGCCGGTGGCCGTTACTCTTAACTCCGGCCCCAACTTGATCAACACCGCCGGGACCGTGGCCATCGACATGAGCAATGGCGGATGCAACAATTGCGGCTCCTCCCCGTTCGAGTACTCCGCCTTGCTGCCTGGCGGAGCGCCGAAAATAAATGACAAGTATGGCTTCACCGTGACCTACAGCGACGGGACCCAGGACAGCGGAACCACGGTAAACGGCGTGGTGACCGCATTTGGCAGCACGGGCGCGGTGGTAGGGCCGAGCGATCTACCTACCCTCAACTCACCCGCTAATGGGACGACGGCCGCGACCGATCAGCCGGCGTTTTCGTGGAACGATCCAACCCTGACCAATCCAGGCAACTACTATTACCGGTTCGACCTGTCAGCTCAAGACTGCAATGGCAATTGCACCATCTGGCAGATACCGGGCAATAACTCCAAAAGCGGCGGCTTCACTTACACAACCACATCCCTTACCTGGGGCGTGGATCCGATATCGGGGGATAACAGCACGCCCTCGGTCACCCAACTGACCAGCACGGACGTCTACAACTGGTCCATCCAAGTATCCGACGGCAGCAACAACAGCAGCACCCAGCCGAACTCAGCGCAAAGCAGCGTGTGGTTCGTCGCACCATAGGCCTGAACCTGTTGTACCCCAGAGGGCGGCCAGCCAAGCGGTTGGCCGCCCTTCTTGCGCCTGCCGGGCGCACTACCAAAAAGCCCCCGCCTTCGCAGGCTGTTACGAAACTCGCCGAACGCAATCATTTTTTGGCGCTTTGAAGCAGCAAGGGCTAAACAGGCTGCGGAAAAAGTCCGAACAAAAAGCGAATTCGACAAGGGATGGATTGGCAGGGGCTGAAGCCCGACTCATTCCGCTGACTTTATCGGCCCGACTAAAGTCGTGCCCTTGTTACAAAGCTCCTTGGATTGAGTTTTTCCGCAAGCTGTAAAGCCCTCGCTCATTTTGCGCCGCTTACGGCCCGGGACCCACGCGCTGCGTGGGTGCCCCGGCCGTGCCCTTGTTACAAAACCCAGTTCCAGCAGAGTTTCGTACCAGCCTGCGAGCCGGAGCTTTACATATTCGCGTGGCCGGAGCGCATGCTCTCGTTGAACTTGGGCTTGGTGAAGTCGAGGGCGGCTTCGAGCGCTTCCTGATAGTCGGCAGCGCGAGCCATCAGCGCGGGCGTTGCCGCGGCAAACTCGCCGTCGAGCTTCATCAGTCCCTCGCCCGCCTCGTCGCCGCGCCATGCGCAGCAGATCAGCCTCGGTGGTGTTCAGGTACTGTGCGTCGCGCGGGTCGGCGATCCACACCGGCGCCCCCAAGCCCAGCACACCCGAAAGCCAGTAGACCTTGCTGAGCAGGTAGTTCAGCCGCTCGTGGTCGTCGGTCTCCGTAAAGATGAACTTCTTTTGCCAGCGGCTGTAGTAGCGCGTGGTCACGGGCACGGGCTGGCGATTGCCCGACTTCAAAAACTCCAGTTGGCCCATGTCCACCGTCTTGCGCACGGCGTTGTAGACGAAGGTCTCCGCGTAGGGCTGCTCCATGGCGGGCACAATCTCGGCAAAGGTGAGTGTGACGCTGGCCGAAATTTTGGCGTGCAGGTTGTGCGTCCCGCCGTCGGACAGGTGAATCTCGCCATGGATGATATAAGTGTCGGCGCCTGAGGTCGAGCGGTGGACGGGCCACTCGAAATGCCCGAAGGCCAGGGGCATCCCGCCGAGAGTGACGTAGCAGTCAGGCCGCGGATTCCTGAGCCGCTTGGCCTCGGCGGCCAGGTGCGCCGTCATTTCCGGCAGCAGGTTCGGTTTGTCGAGGTCAAAGGCGTCGGTCAATTCGAGTTTGAGAGAGCGGCCCGCGACGGCCTTATCCGGTAGGCCGAGCTCAAAGACGGCGGTGGGTACCCCAAGAAAATCGGCGCCCTGGGTGGCAGAGACCAGAACCAGGCCCGCCTTTTCGGCGGCCGCTTCAAGCGAAGTTACAAGAGAGGATTTCAGTTGAGCGGTCATGGACGGGGAATCCTGCGCTTAAGTTCAGTGCAAAATCATTTTAGAGCCTGAAGGCGTCTATTGCGTTCCGCCCTTCTTGCTTTCTCGTTCCCTTGTCCTCTCGTTTCCCAGTTCTCTGACCGCGTAAAGAGGTACTTTAGGTTCGTGCTATCCCAGGTCCCAAAATCGGGACCTGAGGCACCCAACATTGATACAAATTCATGCGGTCAGAGAACCAGGTCCCCGCCTTTACAATGGCAACGTGCCCTCCGAACCGTCGAAATACATTATTCTGGCCGAAAATCTGACCAAGGTTTACGCCGCAGGCCGCATCAGGTGACCGCGGTGCGCGGCGTTTCCATGGCCGTCGAGCCGGGCGAGTTTGTGGCCATTGTCGGGCCGTCGGGTTCAGGCAAGTCCACTCTTTTCTACCTGTTGGGCGGGCTCACGCGGGCCACCGAGGGGCGCGTGGTGATTGACGGCATCGATTTTGCCTTGCTGAACGATGGCGAGCGCACGCGGCTGCGCAAGCACCGCATCGGCTTCGTCTTCCAGCGGTTCAATCTGCTGCCTACGCTCTCGGCCATGGGCAATATCGAGATCGCCTACTCCGTGAGCGGGCGCAAGGGGCCGATGGACCCGAAGTATCTGGATCACCTGAGCGAAATGCTGGCCATCAAAGGGCGGCTCCATCACCGGCCCGCGGAACTGAGCGGCGGCGAGCAGCAGCGGGTCGCCATCGCCCGGGCGCTGATTACGCGGCCGGCCATTGTGCTGGCCGACGAGCCCACCGGCAATCTGGACACCAAGAACTCCGATGCCGTGCTGCAGATGCTGTTTCGGTCGAACCGGGAGCTGGGCCAGACCACGCTGATGATTACGCACAATCCCGAGGCGGCGGCGATTGCCGGCCGCATCCTGCTATATGCGCGACGGGGAGATTGTGCGCGAGGAGAAGGGATCGCGGTCAGAAGGCGCTGTGAAGCCGATTTCCGGCGCTCCCTCGTCAACCTCATCGCCGAACCTCGACGATTCCCGTTGACTCCAAAAGGTCTTTCTTGATATGTTTGAAAGGTTCGCAAGAACGCGGCCTGTCGTGTGCATTGTGACGGGTTGCGTAGGGAAGTCCCCCGGGAGGCTGTAATAAGCGGGTGGTTTTCCAGGGCCGGGTGAAGTCAACCGGCCAGACAAGTTCCAGAATCGCTCTCTTCTTGCGAGGGCAGGGGACACTCGCAACGGCGCCCGCGCGTTTCCCACCTTGGAGGGCTATGCGGGCCGGAAGCGGGATACGGAGTTGGCTCCGCACCGGCACCATTGGGCGGACGGCCGATCACCGTCCTGGTTCTCGTCTGAGATCGAAACGAAGACAGACGCGAAGCAGCAATCATCGGGCTTCTGTGCGCGCTTGAACGGCGGAAGATGCCGTCCAGGACCAGAGCGGTCCGAAAGGCCTGTGCGCGGCTGAGTAACGGCAAGTTACGGGATTTTTGAAGGGTAAGGAGTTGCGGTTTGCCGACATTTAACCAACTGGTTCGCAAGGGGCGTACAGCCCCGCGGTATAAGACGGCGTCGCCCGCGTTGCAGGCATCGCCGCAGCGGCGCGGCGTGTGTACGCGCGTGTATACGCAAACCCCCAAGAAGCCAAACTCGGCCCTGCGCAAGGTAGCTCGCGTGCGGCTGACCAACGGAATTGAGGTTACCACCTACATTCCCGGCATCGGCCACAACCTGCAGGAGCACTCGATCGTGCTCATCCGCGGCGGCCGCGTGAAAGATCTGCCGGGCGTGCGCTATCACGTGGTGCGCGGAACCTTGGATTCGGTGGGCGTGGCGGGCCGATCGCAGAGCCGGTCGAAGTACGGCGCAAAGCGCGCCAAGGGCGGAGCGGCGAAGAAGTGAAAAGCAGCTATTAGCCGTTAGCTCTTAGCTTTTAGCTCCGGCGGTGGTAGATGGAGCGTTTGCAGCCGGCGCGAGCGAGATCGAGCTAAGGGCTAATAGCTAAAAGCTGATAGCTGATTTTTGAGGGATTTATGCCAAGAAAAGGGCACATTGCGAAGCGGGAAGCGGTGGCGGACCCAGTGTATGGGTCGACGCTGGTGACCAAGTTTGTGAACTCGATGATGTGGGGCGGCAAGAAGTCGACTGCTCAATCCATCTTCTACCAGGCGATGAAGAACCTGGAGGAGAAGGGCGGCGGCGATGACGCGCTCAAGCTCTTCAAGAAGGCGGTGGAGAACTGCAAGCCGCTGCTTGAGGTGAAGACGCGGCGCGTAGGCGGCGCCAACTATCAGGTGCCGATCGAGGTGAATCCCGACCGCAGAACCTCGCTAGCCATTCGCTGGCTGATTACCTACGGCCGCAGCCGCGGCGAGAAGGGCATGACCGACAAGCTGAGTAACGAGCTGCTGGATGCGGCCAACGGACGCGGCGCGGCCATGAAAAAGAAAGAAGACGTGCACCGCATGGCCGAGGCGAACAAGGCCTTTGCGCATTACCGGTGGTAAGAGCAGGGACCAAGGGAACAAGGGACCAAGGAAACAAGGGACCAAGGAAACGGAGATTGAGCCGGCAGCAAGATGTGTCCGGCGCGGCAGTTTGGGGACGAAGGAACTGTCTGGATTGAAAGCAACCGCGGGGAAGGCTCCCGCAAGGAATGATCAGCCGTGGCTCGCACCGTACCTCTAAATCGCTGCCGGAATATCGGCATCATGGCGCATATCGACGCCGGCAAGACGACAGCGACAGAGCGCATCCTGTTTTATACCGGCATCACGCACCGGCTGGGTGAGGTGCATGAGGGCACGGCGACCATGGACTACATGGAACAGGAGCAGGAGCGTGGCATCACGATTACCTCGGCCGCAACCACCTGCACCTGGCGCGACGTGCGCATCAATATTATCGATACCCCCGGCCACGTGGACTTTACTGCGGAGGTCGAGCGCAGCCTGCGCGTGCTCGACGGCGCGGTGGCCCTGTTCGACTCCGTCAGCGGCGTGCAGCCACAGACCGAGACTGTGTGGCGGCAGGGCGACAAGTACAAGGTTCCCCGGATCTGCTTCGTCAACAAGATGGACAAAAACGGCGCGGACTTCGAGCACGTTCTCGAAACCATCCGCAAGCGCCTGGGCGCGCGGCCTGTGGCCCTGCAGATTCCCGTAGGCGCCGAGGCAAACTTCAAGGGCGTCGTGGACCTGATCGAGATGAAGGCCATCGTCTGGCACGACGAGACGCTGGGCTCGGAGTTCTCTGAGGAACCAATCCCCGCCGAGCTAAGGAAGAAGGCCGAGGCTTTCCGGATGCAGTTGATCGAGGTCATCGCCGAGACCGACGACGTGCTGCTTGAGAAATTTCTCGAGGGCGAGATGCCGACGGTCGAAGAGCTCAAAGCCGGCATTCGCCAGGCCACCATCGATCTGAAGGTTTTCCCGGTCATTTGCGGTTCGGCGTTTAAGAACAAAGGCATCCAAACCCTTCTCGACGCAGTCGTCGATTACCTGCCCAGCCCGCTCGACAAACCTCCCGTCGAGGGCATCGACCCGAAGCATCACTCCAGAATCGAACGCCGCAAGCCGGACGACAACGAGCCGCTTTCGGCGCTGGCCTTCAAGATCATCAACGATCCCTACGGCAAGCTGTGCTTCGTCCGCGTCTACTCCGGTTCTTTAAAGACCGGCGACACGGTGCTGAATCCGCGGACCGGCAAGACCGACCGCATCGGCCGCCTGGTGAAGATGCACGCCAACAAGCGCGAGGACGTGGACGAAATTCTGGCCGGCGACATCTGCGCGTGCGTGGGACTGAAGGATCAGAAGACCGGCGACACGCTTTGCGATCCGCACCATCCGATTGCTCTCGGCGCCATTACTTTTCCCGAGACCGTCATTTCTGTCGCCATCGAGCCCAAGACCAAGGCCGACCAGGAAAAGATGGGTGTTGCGCTGGCGCGGCTTGCCGATGAAGACCCCACCTTCAAGGTGCGCACGGACGAAGACTCCGGCCAGACGATTATCAGCGGCATGGGCGAGCTTCATCTCGAGATTCTTGTCGACCGCATGAAGCGCGAGCACAAGGTGGAAGCCAATGTGGGCGAGCCCAAAGTGGCCTTCCGGGAAACGATTCGCAAAAAGGCCGAGGCTGAGGGCAAGTACATCCGGCAGACTGGCGGTTCGGGCAATTATGGCGACTGCTGGTTGCGCGTGGAGCCGAACGTGCCTGGCGGAGGATACGAATTCATCAACGAAATCAAGGGCGGCGTGGTGCCCAAGGAGTACATCAAGCCGATCGACATGGGTGTGCGTGGAGCGATGGAGAACGGCATTTTGGCCGGTTTCCCCATGGTGGATGTGAAAGTGACCCTGTTCGATGGCAGCTACCACGAGGTGGACTCCAACGAAAATGCCTTCAAAATTGCCGGTTCCATCGGCTTCAAGGAAGCCGCTCGCAAAGCCAGCCCGGTACTTCTGGAGCCGGTGATGTCCGTCGAGGTCACCGTTCCCGAGGAATTTGTGGGGACGATCATCGGCGATATCAATTCGCGCCGCGGCCGCATTGAGCACATGGACCGCGTGGGCGGCTCGCAGGTCATCAAGGCGGTGGTGCCGCTCAAGGAGATGTTCGGCTATGTGAACGATATTCGCTCGTCCACGCAGGGCCGCGCGTCGTATTCGATGCAGTTTGCGCGCTACGAAGAGGCGCCGCGCATGATTGCCGACGAAATTATCGGCAGGGCGCAAGGGAAGTGAGAAAGGCAGCTCTTAGCTTTTAGCTATTAGCTGATGTGCGGATGAGCTGAAGGCATTGGCTGCAGCGAGAAAAAGCTAAGAGCTAATGGCTAAAGGCTGAAAGCTGGATTTTTGGGGCTGAAGCCGGAATGCCGGCGCCCAAGGAGAAACGGGCAGTAAGAGCAAGGAAAGGATTCGAGGCTTTTTATGGCGAAGGAAAAGTTTGACCGTTCGAAGCCGCACGTGAACGTGGGCACGATCGGGC
>CAWHUK010000022.1:0-83865 GCA_963832535.1 uncultured Acidobacteriota bacterium | reverse complement strand
CCATGGCATCACTTCGCGGATTTGGTCGATGTTGACCACGAATCCGCGATGTGCGCGCCAGAAACGCGCCGGATCGAGCAATTCGAGCAACTCCTCGAGCGTGCGGCACTTCGATTGGCCCTCGAAGGCGCGGGTGACGATACGAATGACGCCTTCGTCGATGGCCGCGAAGCAGATCTCGGCCTGATCGACGAGCAGCAGACGGCTCTGCGCCTGCACGATTAGCTTGGCGGGCGGCGCGCGTAGCCGGGCGTTCCGCGCCCAGGGGGCGGTTGAGCATGCGCAGCAGCCGGTCAAGCTGGGATTCGATCTCGGCGTCCGGCGCGCCCCAGCCGCATCCGCCGCATTGCCCCGCCGGCGGCGATGCGGCCCCTGACGCGCTCCACGGCTGCTAGAACGCGGGCGCGGTCGAAGGGTTTGAGCAGGTAATCGACGGCGTTCACATCGAAGGCGCGCACCGCGTACTGGTCGAAGGCCGTGGCAAAGACAAACTGAGGCAGCGGCGCAGTGTCTTTCTGTGCGCCAACCCCAGCTGCACTCGCAGTCCCGGCCCGGCTGCGCTCCGATTGCGCTCCATCAACCGCTGGATCACGGCAAACCCGTCCTGTCCCGGCATTTGCACGTCGAGAAATACGAGGTCCGGGTGGTGCTCCTCGATCAGATCGACGGCTTCGATGCCGTTGGCGCCCTCTCCGACCACATCCACGCCGCCCACCGAGTCAAGAAGATACTTGAGCTCGTCGCGGGCTAATTGTTCGTCGTCGATAATGAGCGCGGAGATGGGCATCGGACCGGAACTTCGATTGTAGGAAGCCGGGCGGGCGGGGTCAATGCGAGAACCTATCTCGCTCAGCACGCGGAGCCGCGCCGGCGTTGCGTCGGTCGCCAGTTCGTGTCCGCAGCAGGTGCAGAACCGATCAGTGGCGCGGACGGTGCGGAAGCAGTTGCCGCAATTGGCTGTGAGCTGGTAGTTGCATTGCGGGCAGAAATGGAAGTCGCTCTGCACGTGCGTGCCGCAGCCTGGACAGCGGGAAACCTGTGGCAGGCGCAGAAGGAAGTAAAGCACCGCGCCAATGCCTGCCGGCATGACGAAGCAGATGAGCATCCAGAAGCGTGTACTCATGGCGCGGCGCGGCGCGTCCTTGCTGATGTAGCCGACCATGCAGCATGTAGAGCGCGGCCACTACTCCCCAGGAGATGTTGAAGTAAATACGCAAGCCGAACGCCGGCGGCGCATGGTGCCGCTGTCCGGGCGCGACCACCCAAAAGTAGTATTCGACAAGGACGAACGCCAGACTGGCCGCAACGATCGACCAGACCGGAATCATTCGCTCTTCATCGTTCACGTGGATGGACTGTGAATCGGGCATGGACCTTCCCTCCCCGCAGAGAGCCTTTGAAGAGAATGCACTGGGGACAGCTTAACCCTTTATTCAAGGGACGGAGATGAAGCGACAGAAGTTGCCCTTCTTTCGACAAGAAGCTCGATTTTATGCGGAACCGGGATCAGGGCTTCAAGCGTGACCAGCCGGCCACCAGAACAGCGGCCAGAATCGCCGGACATAGGACGCAGATCCAGAGGCTGGCTTGGGTTGCAATGTCGCCGATGTGCTCACCGCCGATAAGGTCATCGGCGACGCGCCAAATGAAGGGCCCAAGGGCAAGCAGCGCCAGCAAAAGGGATGCCAAGGCCAGCGACCGGGTGCGCCGGCGGCCTGCCTTTTGATCCTGCAAGACGCCAAGCGAAGCCATCGCCACGCGGCGGGTCTTCTCGGCCACGGCGCGGTCGCGGCCGGCATCTTTGCCGGTGAGCGCTGCGAGCAGATCGCGCTTCATGTCTTCCGCGCCCGCAATCGCATTCCCGGCCGTGTTTCCTGCCAATTTAGCCGTTCTCACACCGCCTCCTCAAAGTTCGCCGCCGCATACTGCAGATGAGCCTTCATCATCGCCAATCCGCGGTAAAGTCTTGATTTTACGGTAGAAAGCGGCGCACGCGTCACCTTGGCAATCTCTTCGAGCGACAACTCCTCATGGAAACGGAGCACCAGCACCTCCCGGTGCAGCGTGTTCAGCTCAAGCAGCGCCGCGGCAATCTTTTCCCGGTTTTCCAGGTTGCTCACGCGGTCGAAGGGGCTGGGGTCGAGGGCAGCCACTTCGAAGTTCATCGAGCGGTCGTCGTCGCCCGCGCCGTCAATTAGCTCGTCCAGGCTGCTCATGGTGCGCTTGCGCCTTTGGTCGATGACGAGGTTGCGCGCGATGGCAAACAGCCAGGTCTCAAAGCGCGACCGTCCGTTGAATTGGCCGCCATGAACCAGTACACGCATCCAGACCTCCTGGAACAAATCCTCGGCGGCCTCGCGGTTTCCGGTGAGATAGAGGAGATAGCGCAGCAGACGGTGCTGATAGCGGACGATCAGCTCGTCGAGCAGCCCTGCTTTCTGGCGTTTGAGCCCTTCGGCAATGGCAAGGCTCTCCTGCCGCGCTTGGTCGTCGGCTGTAACGGCAGAAGCTTTGGCAAAAAATCCTGAGGCGATGCTCATGTTGTTTAATTAGACGACAAAACCGCCTCAGAAGACCAGTGAACCCGCTTCGCGGCTTTTCGATCCTGCTCCTGTTACCACTCTTCAACCCCCTCCTGAACAAAAGTTGTCTCTAGCGTCACGGTTTATGCCGCGAATACCTCGTAATGCGCGACGCCCGGTTCGAATTCCAGCAAATACTGTTTGTCCTCCGGATAATAGCGGGCCACTTCGATATCGTCCCCGGCAAATGCGCGGATTGCCTCACGCGACTCCCAATACGTCAGCGTAATGAAATGAGCCACGTCTCCTTCGATCCGGCGGAACACCCATGCGCCAAGATTGCCCGGCGTGCGGCGGTAATCGGGAATTCCGGACCGGTTCAGGTATTCGAGATAGGTGTCGGCGTCGGCAGCCTGCGTTTTTCCATGCCACATACGTGCGATCAATTTTTCCTCCGTGGGGCCAGTTGCTTTCTGCGGCTTGCCCACAGCGATTTTATGACCCTTCGCTGGCAGCGAGATTGACGCCTCGAGCCGAACGGCTTGACCGGAGAGGAGAACCACATCGGTCCGGACGAGCAGGCTCCGAGGCGCGACCCAATACTATCTCTATCGATTGGCTGTGAGTTTTCTATGCCGCAAAGTCTCAGCAAAGCTGAGCGGCAGCGAGCCAACTCAACCCTCTTGTCCCCGCATCGTACGTCTAAACGCGAGCGCGCCTGGGTGGCGCTGGCCTGCAAGACCCTGCGTGCTGGCAAGGAGGCAGAGCAATGACAATTCTGCTGATTATCATCGTCTTGCTACTGATCGGCGCAGTACCGGCGTGGCCGTACAGCAGGGCATGGGGGCCATACCCAAGCGGTGGCCTTGGACTGATCCTGCTCATTCTCGTGATCCTTATTCTGCTCCGTGTGGTCTGAAAAGCTGAAGCGCGGCCGGGGCCCGAAATTCGATCAGGTTCTTAATGCCATGACGGCCGCCGTTCCTGAAGGGAGAAACCGATGTTGTGGACGATTTTTGTAATTTTGTTAGTGCTGTGGCTCGTGGGTTTTATCGGTTTTCACGTGGTCGGCTGGTATATACACCTTCTTCTGGTGATAGCGCTGGTAGTGCTGCTGATTCAGTTAATCGGCGGTAGGCGAGTGGTCTAGGGCATTCTATCCGTGTGCGGCGTTCGGCGCCGGTTCTCCCAAAGGCGAAGAGTGACGCATTCCGGTGTTTGCCCGCGGCGAAATCCGGCGTCCTTGCCCCGCTGGCAGGGTCGCCCCAAACCGGGCGCTCGTTGTTCTCCCGAGATTCCACTTTACAGAAAAGGAGATCGTCATGACGAAACTGTTCAGCGTACTATTTTTCGCGAGTTTAGCGGTGGCAGCGCTTACCGCCGATGATCAGCAGAAGTTGGATTCGCGGCTAGACGCCGCGGGAACCGTAATCGACCAGGTTATGTCCGTGCCCGACAAGGCGATCCCCAACGAAATTGCAAGCAAGGCGGAATGCGTCGCCGTAGTACCCGGAATGAAAAAGGGCGCCTTTATGGTCGGAGGAGAATACGGACAAGGCGTTGCGACCTGTAGAACTTCGCACGGATGGAGCGCGCCGGTTTTCATCCGCATCGAGGGAGGATCCTTCGGCTTTCAGATCGGCGGACAAGGCACTGACCTAATTCTGGTCGCCGTCAATAACAAGGGATTCCAGGACCTGCTGCACGACAAATTCAAGATCGGCGCCGGTGCATCGGCCGCCGCTGGCCCTGTGGGTCGCGATGCACAGGCTTCAACCGACTTGAGCATGAGGGCCGAGTTGCTGACGTGGTCACGCAGCCGCGGCGCTTTTGCGGGGATCGACTTGAATGGCGTCTCGGTAAGCCAGAACACCGCGGATACCGACAGTTTGTATGGGTCCGGCCATTCCTTCGACGAGATTTTGCATGGAGATGTGACTCCGCCGCCGGCGGCCAATTCATTCCTCAGTTCCATCAATCAGTACTTCGGCTCCGCTCATCGCTGAGCGGCGACTCCTTTAAGTGCAGTTTTGAAGGGCTAAGCTAATTTTGGGATGGGCTGAATCGAAGTGGTGGTGGCCAGGGACGGGATTGAACCGCCGACGCCGGCCTTTTCAGGGCCGCGCTCTACCACTGAGCTACCTGGCCTCAGTGCAGACTGTTGAGTTGCAATTTCCTGCGGGGTCCGGCGGAAAGATGGGCGAGTCCACGAACCGTGCGCTCAAAACAACTTTTACGTAGTATACCAATTCCCAATTGCCGGAGCCAAACCCGGCTGGCGCGCGCGAGGGTTTGCGCTCTGCACTACACTGGAAGGCAATCAATGCGATTTCTCGCCTTGCTTCTGCCTTGGCCCTCGCGGCTGCCGCTAACTGCCAGATGCGTCGCGCCGCGCGCGCAAAATCCAGCCGCCGCGGGGCAAGGAGCCGAATCCCGCGCCGCCGGCGCCTACGACACTGCCGCGAAAGCCGGGCCGGAGGCGCTGCGGGCCTTTCTTTTGCAATTTCCCAAGGGGGCCGACCTGCATGTACACCTTTCGGGAGCTGTGTACGCGGAGACCTTCATTCGCGATGCCGGCGAGGACGGACTGTGCGTGGATCCGGCGGCTCTGAGCTTTGCCAAGCCGCCCTGCGCCGGACAATTGATCCCGGCCAGCGCTACTCTCAGGCAACATCAGCGCGGCCAATCAGGTGCTCTACGACCGGCTGATCGACTCGTTTTCGATGCGCAGCTTTGTGCCGCTCCGGGATGGAGCGGCCACGATCAGTTCTTTGCCACCTTCGGCCACTTTGGCGGGCTGAACGGAAGCCATGCGGCGGAGTGGGTGGACGAGGTCGCCAGCCGCGTCGGCGGCGCAGAACCAGCAGTATCTGGAGCTGATGGAGACGCCGTCCTTGAAACATGCCGCGCAGATTGCGGACGAAATCGGGTGGAACGGCGATCTGGCGCAGGCGAAGCCCGCAGGCTTTTGCCAAGCTGCGGCAGGAACTGCTCGACAAGGGACTGCGCGACGAAGTGGCGTCCGAGCGCGACAACGTGCGGCAGGCTCGAAATCGACCGGAAACAGAGAGAGCACTGCGAAACAGCACAGGCGAACGCGGCATGCCAGGTCGAGATCCGGTATCTCTACCAGATTTCGCGCGGCGCCCCGCCGGAAAGGGTGTTTGCGCAGACCCTGCTCGGGTTCGAGACCGTCGAGGCCAGCATGGAGGCCAACGAAGACTCGTGGGTTGGCATCAACCTCGTGATGCCTGAGGACGGCTACATCTCCATGCGCGATTACACGTTGCAGATGAAGATGATCGGCTATCTGCACTCGGTGTATCCGCGGGTTCACATTACGCTGCACGCGGGCGAGCTTGCGGAGGGGCTGGTGCCGCCCGAGGGGTTGCGATTCCACATCCGGCAGGCGGTGGAGCTTGGCGACGCCGAGCGCATCGGCCACGGCGTAGATGTGATGGATGAGGACGATGCACAGGGCCTGCTGAAGGAGCTGGCGCGGAAGCACGTGATGATCGAAATCAACCTGAGCTCGAACGAGGGGATTCTGGGCGTGAAGGGCGCGGAGCATCCGTTCCCGATTTACTTTGCGGCGAAGGTGCCGGTGGCGCTCTCAACCGATGACGAAGGCGTGAGCCGGATCGACCTGACGCACGAGTATGTGCGCGCGGCGCTCGAATACAACCTAACCTACGACAACCTGAAGAAGCTGGCGCGGACGGGGATGGAGCACGACTTCCTGCCGGGCGCAAGCCTGTGGGCCAAGCCGGATGATTTTGAGGCGCCTGTGAAGGCGTGTCAGGGACAGACGCTGGGCGGCGATACACCTTCGGCGGCCTGCAAAGCGTTCCTAGCCGCGAGCGAGAAGGCCACGGCGCAATGGGAGCTGGAGCGGCGATTCCTGGCGTTTGAGAAAAGTAGTGAGGCCGGATCGCGTCCCGCATCGTTACCCGGCTCGGAAGATTTTCTCAACGGTCTCCATGTGCAGGAGAAGCCGCCGAACTGAAGCATGTCCTCCGTCCTACACTCAACACCATGGACAACGAGCGCATTCGCGAGATTTGCCTGGCGCTGCCGCACGTGGCGGAGACGCTGAACTGGGGCCATCACCTGGTGTACTGGGCAGGCGACCGCGACATTGGCGGCAAGATGTTCGCCATGACCGACCTGGACGGCACCGGGATTGGAGTGCTCTGGTTCCACTGCGGGGCGGAGCGGTTTCACGAGCTGCTGGAGCGGGAGGGGATTCTTCCGGCGCCGCACCTGGCCCGTGCGCACTGGGTAGCCGTGGAGCGCTGGGATGTGCTGCGGCCGAGGGAGATTGAAGACGAGTTGCGGCGGGCGCACGCGCTGATCTTGGAAAAACTGCCCAAGCGCACCCAGGCCGTGCTCGCGCTGCCGGAGAAGGAACGCGCGAAGCTGATCCGCGAGCGGAAAAAGCTGCTTGCGGCGCGAAAGAAGGATTAAGGGCTCGCGGCTTTCTCTGGCGTTAGGCGAGAAAGCCGCGCTTGCGGATTCGTGCGGGCCGGCCTGCGATGAAATAGTGAGGAGGGGTTGGAAACGCCCGGCCGCACAAAACGTCATTCTATTCAGAGATTCGAAAGGGGAAGGCTCATGCGGAAGGTTTTGCCGGTAGTGCTGGCCGTGCTGGCTCTGATGGCGCCTCATGCCACGCGGACGCAGACCGACGACGCGGCCGCGAAGAATGCGGCGCAGGCGAGGGCAGCGCTAAACGCTATGGTGCAGGCATTGGGCGGGCAGGCGTGGCTGAACATGCAAAATATGGAGCGCGAGGGGCACGTGGCTGGGTTTTTCCAGGGCAATCCCGACCCCGGCACCGAGGAGTACTTTGAATTTCATCAGTGGCCCGATCACGACCGCGTCGAGATGACCAAGCACCGCGATGTGGTGGAGTTTTACGTGGGCCGGCAGGGCTTTGAGGTGACCTACCGCGGCAAAAAGCCGGTGGACAAGGACACTTTGGACGACTACCTGCGCCGCCGCGACCATTCCATTGAGACTGCGGTGAAGGTGTGGATGAAAGACCCCAACACCATCTTCATTTACGAGGGCCAGCGCCTGGCCGAGCGGCACTTGGCGGAGCAGGTAACGCTGATCTCGCCCGAGAACGAGGCCATCACAATCCTCATGGACGAGCAGACGCATCTGCCGCTCGAACGCACCTTTCAGTGGCGCGACCCGCTTTATCACGACAAGAACACCGACACCGAGGAGTACGACGACTATCACACCATCGACGGCTTCCCTACCCCTTTCACCATTACGCGGCTGAAAAACGGCGAACCCTTCCGCCAGTACTTTGTGTCGCAGGTGAAGTATAACCAGAGCCTGCCTGCCACTTTCTGGGATGCGGACGCGGAAGCACGGAAGGTGAAGAA
The DNA here is from genome assembly GCA_963832535.1 of uncultured Acidobacteriota bacterium. GTDB lineage: Bacteria > Acidobacteriota > Terriglobia > Terriglobales > Acidobacteriaceae > Telmatobacter. The sequence goes on along the minus strand of CAWHUK010000022.1, from coordinate 75,944 downwards.
GTAGCGTGAAAACGAGGCGCCCAGGGCAATCGCATGAATGCTCTCCGTATCAGTCAGGTTCCGTCTTGGCTGTTTCAACCGTGTACGAGCGCTCTCGTCCCGGAGGGACGAGCCGAAAGGAGCCCAAGGTGAAGCGCAGCGCAACCTGGGCAGGCAAGCCCACCCGTTGACACCGCCCTGGAGGGGCGATACGAACCCGTTGCCCACTCCATTTTTCATTCATGCGATTGCCCTGGCCGGGTTTCAAACCATTCATCTACAGGCGGATCGATATTTATAATCCCTAGGAGCGTTCAGCACTGATTCCCACCGCTCTCTAGGAGCCGCAGAATGACGTTTACCATCCAGGAAATCATGGATTTCCTGCCCCACCGCTACCCCTTTTTGCTGATCGACCGCATTGTTGAGTTCGAGCGCGCCAAGCGCGTGGTCGCCATCAAGAACGTGACCATGAACGAGCCGTTTTTCCAGGGACATTTCCCCGGCGCGCCGCTCATGCCCGGCGTGCTGATCGTGGAAGCGATGGCGCAGGCCGGCGCGGTGCTGTTGCTGTCGGAGATGGAGGACCGGCACTCGAAGCTGGCGGTCTTCACGGGCATCGACGGGGCTAAGTTCCGCCGCTCGGTGACGCCCGGAGATCAACTTCGCATCGAAGTGGGCGTGGTAAGCTTCCGTCCGCGCGCCGGCAAGATGGAAGGCAAAGCATACGTGGACGGCAAGCTTGCCTGCGAAGCCACCCTGACCTGCATGATTGTGCCGCGCGCCCTGGGAGCGAATCAAGAGTCGAAGGCGGAAGCGGTTCCCTCCGAGGCGGCCCAGTGAGCGTCCATCCCAGCGCGATTGTTTCCGCGGGAGCGCGAATTCCGGAATCCTGCACAGTCGGCCCTTATTGCACCATCGGGCCGGAGGTCACGCTGGGCGAGAATTGCACCCTGATCTCGCACGTGGTTCTGGATGGGCGGACGCGGATCGGGGCACGCAACACGTTTTATCCCTTTTGTTCGGTCGGCGTAGCCCCGCAGGATCTGAAGTACAAAGGCGAACCGACCGACACCGTCATCGGCGACGGCAACACCATTCGTGAGTGCGTCACCATCAGCCGCGGCACGATGGGGGGCGGAGGAGTAACGCGGCTGGGCTCGAACAATTTGCTCATGGCTTACGCGCACATCGGCCACGACAGCATCGTGGGCAGCAACTGCATTCTGGCCAATTCGGCCACCTTGGCCGGACACGTGGTTATTGAGGATTTTGTTACGCTGGGCGCCTTTTGCCCCGTGCACCAGCACTGTACGCTGGGGACGCACTCGTTTATCGGCGGGGGAACGATTGTGACCCAGGACGTGCTGCCCTTTTCGCTCACCTCGTCGCGACGCGAGAATAAAGCCTTCGGAGTCAACAAAATCGGGCTTGAGAGAAAAGGGTTTTCGCAGGACCGGATCAAAACGCTGCAGAAGGCCTATCGGCTGCTGCTCGCTGCGAAGCTGAACACGACCCAGGCCGTCGAAAAGATGCGCGAGCTCGAAGGCGACGAAGTGGCGCTGCTGGTGAATTTTATCGAGCGCAGCGAGCGCGGGGTGATCAAGTAGGTGATTATGAAAGCGCCTGGGTTTGCGCTGCTTTGCTTCTTCCCGGAGGGAAGATTCGAGAATAGCCCTGCACCGTCCTGCTGTAACGGCAGGGTATGGCCCGATCTCGTCCCGGAGGGACGAGCCGAGAATAGCCCAGGGGGGAGCGCAGCGAAACCCTGGGAAGGCGGCCCAACCACGAGGCACACGCCCCGGAGGGCCGCCCGGCGCTCAGCCCCACACGTAGCGCGGATCGTATTCGACCCGGTGTTTCTTCAGAATGGCGATGAACTCCGACTGGAAGTCGCGCTTCCGATGGTGTTCCTCCTGTCGTGCGATGTACGACAGAGTTGCGTTGATTTGGGCCATGCCGATGGAGAACGCTCCATAGCCTTCCTGCCACGCGAAGGCTTCCATCGCGCACGTTTCGTGCATCCAGTGCGAAGATACACTCTTGATTTCCCGCATCGCCTCCGCAATCGGCAGCGACGACGGAAGAGAAAGCAGAATGTGGGCGTGGTCTTCGGTCCCGCCCACTGCGAGGGCTTTCATTTCATGTTCTCTTGCGACACCGCCCATATAGGCCCAAAGTCGAGGCTGGATCTCCGGCGTGATGGTTTTGCGCCGCTCCTTCGTGGAAAAAACGCAATGAAACATGGAACAACAATAGGTGTGTGACATGGTAAGGCCTTATCTTATCGCTATCAGGGCGCAGTTCGTCCGCCCCTCCGGGGCGGGCGCGGTTTGGGGCCCCGGTTCCCAGGGTTCCGTCCGCTGCGCGGACTTCACCCTGGGCTATTCTCGCGTTCTCCCTCTGGGAGAAACGCCGGAGACTGTGCGGTGTGATTCATGAAACTCGGTCTCATTGCCGGTAATGGCCGATTTCCCTTCTTACTGCTGGATGCGGCGCGGGCGGAGGGGCTGCACGTCGTGGTAGCGGCCATCAAGGAAGAGACCGACCCCGAGATGGACCGCCGCGCCAAGGCCGATGCCGGCGTCACCGTGCACTGGCTCTCGCTGGGCGCGCTTTCGCGGCTGATCGAGACCTTCCAAAAGGAGGGCGTCTCGAAGGCAGTCATGGCGGGCCAGGTGAAACATAAGCAAATATTCAGTAGCATCAGGCCCGATTGGCGGCTGGCTAAGCTGCTCCTAAACCTGCGCACGCGGTCCACTGATGCGCTGCTGGGAGCTGTGGCGAAGGTTCTGGGCGATGAGGGCATTGAACTGATCAGCTCCACGGCGTTTCTTGAGCCGCTGCTGGCCGCAGAGGGCGTGCTGACCGGGCGCGCACCGGACGAGGATGAGTGCCTGAACATCGAGTTCGGGCTAGGCGTGGCGCGGACGCTGGCGCGGTTCGACATCGGGCAGACGGTGGTGGTGGCGGCGCAGGCGTGCGTAGCTGTGGAGGCGATGGAGGGTACGGACGCGACGATTGAGCGCGCTGGCCGGCTGATGCAGTCCCTGGAAGCGGAAGCCTCAACTTTGGAGCGGCGGCTCACCGTGGTGAAGGTTGCCAAGCCGGAGCAGGACATGCGTTTCGACGTGCCCGTGATTGGAATCTCGACGGCAGAAACGATGATTCGCGCCGGTGCGAGCTGCCTCTCCATTGAGGCGGGGCGCACGCTACTGTTCGACCGCGAGCAACTGTTGGAGCGCGCCACACAGGCCGGCATTGCCATTGTGGCCGCCCAACGCTGATAATGAGGGCAGCCGCGGCTTTCTCCGGCTGTTCTCGCTTCCCTGTCCGCTATTTCCAGCTTCCCGGAGGTTTTCTTATGAAAAGATCCATTTCCCTCGCCCTTGCGGCAGCTCTCGTTGCCGCCATTTCCATTGTGGCCGCGCGCGCCGCGGACGACGCCATGCCCGCCGCGGGCCAGGCCGCGCCCACCTTCACTCTTCCGTCCCAGGACGGCTCGCCAATTTCTCTCGATCAATATCGAGGCAAGTGGGTGGTGCTGTACTTCTATCCCAAAGACATGACGCCTGGCTGCACCATCGAGGCGCACAACTTCCAGAACGCGCTGAGCCAGTTCGAGGCCAAGAACGCGGTGATACTGGGCGTGAGCGTGGACTCGACCGGCAGCCATCAGCAGTTCTGCGCCAAGGATGGGCTGACGTTCCATCTGCTCGCTGACACTGAACACAAGGTGGTGAGCGCCTATGGGTCGCTGGGCGAAATGTACGGCATGGTGATGGCCAACCGCAACACCTTCCTCATCGATCCCAAAGGCAACATCGCCAAGGTGTGGGTGAAGGTGAACCCGGCAACGGCCGCATCGGATGTGCTGGCGGCGATTCCGTAGGCGGCAAAACGCGAACGTCAAAGGCCCGGTCGTGCGCCGGGTCTTCAGCTATTGAAGCAGGTGGGCGCATGAGGCGACGGGAAACCGCCTCTCGCGAGACACGTCGGTCTGAACGCCGCACCGCTCCGGGCGTCACGCGCTGTGAGCCCAGTAACGAAACCGCTGAAAGAAACCTTACTTCTTTCCCTTTTTCTTTGCGGCTTTCTTGGCAGCCTTCTTCACCGCCTTTTTGGCTACCTTTTTAGCCGCTTTCTTGGCCGGGGCCTTCTTCTTTGCCGCTTTCTTCGCCGGGGCCTTCGTCTTTCCTAAGTTTTTTGCGGCTTTCTTGGCGGGCGCCTTTTTGGCCGCTTTCTTTGCGGCCTTCTTAACAGGCGCCTTCTCGGCAGCCTTCTTTGCCGGAGCCTTCTTCGCTGCCGCCTTCTTGGCGGGGGCCTTCTTGACACCAGGTTTCGCCGGAGGCGTCTCGAAAACCGCGACCACTGTCTCTTCCGCGATAACCTCATCGTCGTCTGAGGAGGTAAGGATGCCGGCGGTTTCTAACTCATCTTCCTCGTCGTCATCAAAGGCTTCGACCTGATCGGAGTCCAGGTCCCCCGGCTTCCCCAACGGGTCGCCGTCACTCATCGCGTACATCCTGAACACTTCATCCATCCTATTGCCTCCAGCGGATTACCGCTGATCAGATTTCGTTCACATTTTTTGAGGGAGCAGAAGTAGACATTCTGCTCGCGCAAGCGATTGTAGCTATAGCTTGTACATAAATACAAGCAAAACACAAGCACGAATGCAGCGTGCGGCGGTTTTTTACTGTTGCGATGAAGTCCTGTGCTTGTGCGTGGCGCCGGACTTGGCGCCAGGGGCCTTCCTGGCGGCCTGCGGATGGGCCGGCTTCGACGTGGAGGATTTTGGGTGGGTGCTTACGCCAGCCTTGGCGCCGGCTGCGGAGGTCCTGCGGCGGTGCGGCGTGGTTGCTCGGACAGGGGCGGGCTCTGCCACATGCAGGCGGCGCCCCGGCTCGACCCGGATGCCGGAGGGGATTGCATTCCAGCGGCGTAATTGGCTCAGTGAGACGCCGAAGCGGTCTGCGATGGTGACCAGGGTATCGCGGCGGCGCACGACGTAAAGACGGTTACGCGTCAGTGGCTCGGCGACCGGCGCCACCGGAACAACCAGCGCCTCGACGCCCGCGACGCTGTCGGTTGGATTGAGCTGATTGGCGGAGGCCAGTTCAGTCGGCGGGACGCGGTACTCCTGCGCCACCGACGCCAGAGTATCGCCCGCGACAACCGGGTGGTAGCGCCAGGAGTTGCGCTTCGCCTCGGGGATAAGGGCGGCGCGCTGCTCAAAGAGCGTAGCCGTGCCGGCAGGCAGGTGCAGGTCGAACGGCGTATCGGGCGGCGTGACCATGCGCAGCAGGCTGGGGTTCAGGGCCTCGATTTCATCCACGGGCGCCCCCACCACGTCCGACACCAGCCGCAGATTGATCGCGTAGTTGATGGTCACCGTGTCGGTCAGCACCGGGGGGTCGAGAGTAACCTCTTCGAACCCGTACTGCTCGGGATGATTGGCGATGATGATGGCGGCCAGAATCTCGGGCACATAGTTAGCCGTTTCGCGGGGCAGTTCGTTGCGCTTGTAGAGCTCCCAGAAGTCAGCGTAGCCGGTCTTTGCCACCTCGTGCTGGATGTTACCGGCGCCATGGTCGTAAGCGGCCATCGCCAGGTACCAGTCGCCGAGCTCGTCGTAGAGGAACTTCATGTAGCGGGCGTAGGCGCGAGTGGACTTCTCGGGGTCGAAGCGCTCATCCACGTAGAGATTGCGTGTGAGGCCGTAGTAAGGGCCCGGCATAAACTGCCACATGCCGCCAGCGCTGGAGCGGCGATTGACGGCTTTGGGCTGGAAGCCCGATTCGGCGACCGCCAGGTAGATCAGGTCCTGGGGCACGCCTTCTTCAGCCAGAACGCTCTGAATCATTCCCTTGTAGAGCCCTGAGCGTTCGAACGAGTGCAGCAACGTATTGTGGCCCTTCTGCGTATTAGCGAAGAAATTAATGTACGAGGCCACGTATTCGTTGACCATGAGGGGCAGGTCGGATTTGGTGGTGGCCAGGTCGGCTTTCGCTTTGGCTACCAGGTTGGGATCGACGGCGAAGGTCACGTCGCTGGCAGCCTCGGCAGGAGTGATCTCCTCTTTGGGTACAAAGCCGTTGCCCTGCTTGAGCGCTTCCATCTCCAGGGCGTTTACCTGATCGACGATCTTGTCAAACTCATCCTGCAACTGGGGGTCGCTCTTGATGTCGAGGCCGCTTGAAAGCATGAGATCGACGGCGCGGTCGAACTGAATCTTGGCCTCGGCCAGCATTCCCTTTCGGTAGTCGGCGTCGCCGGCGGCGTAGGCTGCTTCAACCTGCTCGATGAGCACGCGCACGTGCTGTTGCTCGGCCGTGGAGGGATTGACGGCGGCAGGTGCGGCCCGCTGCGGCGCAGGAGTCGCTGGCAAAGCCGGCGCGGTGGCCTGCGGCGGCTGGCTGGCGGCAGTGCCGTGGGATCCATTCGGCGTGCAGCCGACGAGGGGCAGGGCGAGAAGAGCGCAGACCGGCATGAGAGAACGAACTCCGGCGACGCGGAGGAAGAAACGCGGCCGACGCGGTCTCGATGGGGTCACTTTGGGCACTATGCCGATGATAAGCTATGCCATGGAGGCTCGTTGCGCCGGACGCGCCTCAGTGCAGTTAAGTCTTTTGTTTTGAAAGTCTCTCATGGATGCCCGCTTCCTTCGTAACTTCGCGATCATTGCCCACATCGACCACGGCAAGTCGACGCTGAGCGACCGGCTGCTGGAACTGACAGGCTCGGTGACCGGGCGCGAGATGCAGGCGCAGATCCTGGACGACATGGACCTGGAGCGGGAGCGCGGCATCACCATCAAGGCTCACGCCGTGCGCATGATGTACAAGGCGCGCGACGGCAACACCTACCAGCTCAATTTGATCGACACGCCAGGCCACGTGGACTTCAGCTACGAGGTTTCGCGATCGCTGGCATCGTGCGAGGGGGCGCTGCTGGTGGTGGACGCCAGCCAGGGCGTTGAAGCGCAGACGCTCGCGAATGCGTATCTGGCCATCAATCATGGCCTTGAAGTGATTCCCGTCATCAACAAAATCGATCTGCCCTCGGCCGACATTCTGCGCACGCAGGAGGCGATCGAAAAGGCTGTGGGACTGGACGCGACCGACGCGATTCCGGTGAGCGCCAAGACCGGCCAGGGCGTGGACGAGGTGCTGGAAGCGATTGTGCATCGCTTGCCGCCGCCCACGGGCGATCCCGGCGCCCCGCTGCAGGCGCTCATCTTCGACTCATGGTTCGACGCCTATCGCGGGGTGATCGTGCTGGTGCGGGTCATGCAGGGAACGATGCGCAAGGGCCAGCGCATCCGGCTCATGTCGAACGGGAAGGTGCACGAGATTGAGTCCATGGGCGTGTTGATGCCCAAGCCGGTGGAGATCGGCGAGCTTTCGGCGGGCGAGGTGGGATTTTTCGCGGCCACCATCAAAAACGTAGGCGACACCAAGATCGGCGACACGGTGACCGACGACGCGCATCCCGCCGCAACGCAGTTGCCGGGATTTGAAGACATCAAGCCGATGGTCTTCGCAGGACTCTACACCGTGGACTCGCACGAACACACGCTGCTGAGAGACGCTCTCGAAAAGCTGCGGCTGAACGATTCGTCGTTTTTCTTTGAGCCGGAAAGTTCGGTGGCGCTGGGCTTCGGCTTCCGATGCGGATTCCTGGGCCTGTTGCACATGGAAATCATTCAGGAGCGGCTGGAGCGCGAGTACGAGCTGGATTTGATCACCACCGCGCCTGGAGTGCGCTATGGCATCACGCTCACCGACGGAAAGGAGATTGAGGTCGACAATCCCTCGCGCTGGCCCGAACCGCAGAGTATCGATTCGATCCGCGAACCGGTGATTATGGCGAAGATCTTGACCAACGAAGAGTATGTCGGCGGCATCTTCAAACTGGTGGAGGAAAAGCGCGGCAAGCAGATCAACTTTGAGTACGTAACGCCGACGCGCGTGATGCTGACCTACGAGCTGCCGCTGAACGAGATCGTCCTGGACTTCTACGACCGGCTGAAGTCGATCTCGCGTGGCTACGCATCGCTCGACTATCAACTCGCAGGCGAGTGGGAGTCGCCGATGGTCAAGCTCGATGTGCTCGTCTCCGGCGAGCCCGTCGACGCGCTCTCGATCATCGTTCACCACGACCACGCCTACGAGCGCGGGCGAGCGCTGGTGTCGAAGATGCGCGAGCTGATTCCGCGCCAGCAGTTCGAGGTCGCCATCCAGGCCGCCATCGGAGCCAAAGTTGTCGCCCGCGAGACGGTGAGCCCGCTACGCAAGAACGTCCTGGCCAAGTGCTACGGCGGCGACATCACGCGCAAGCGTAAACTGCTGGAGAAGCAAAAGGAAGGCAAAAAGCGCATGAAGCGGATCGGGAAGGTGGACATTCCGCAGGAGGCGTTCTTGGCGGTCTTACGCGTGGGCGAGGACCAGCAGAAGTAGCGGCAAGGCCATGGCTGGTGTTTACTTAACCGGTACTCTCCCTGTTACTAAATATTCATCGCAAACTGTGGAAACCTGGCCCGCCGGCTGCGTGTCCCAATTCGGGCATCTCGACGGGGCGTCCGAAACCGTTGAGAAGCTTCCCTGCTGATAAACAAAGAGTTACATATTGAATCAGAGCGGAATAGACGCTGACAAGAGGGGGAAAAAGGGCTTTTCGGCATGGGTGTCCGGAAAAAATCCACAAATTTTTCCACAGAATAGATGAGCTGAGATAAATCAGCATAACACAAAGGCCCCGACAAACGGGGCCTTTGTTAGGTTACGTTGCGCGTCAGTGAGTTGCAGCGGGCTTGGGTGCAGGGGGCTTGGGTGCAGCCGGCTTGGGCGCGGCCGGTTTAGGCGCTGCGGCAGCGGGCTGAGGCGGAGCGGGCACTCCTGACTTCAGGTTGTATGCGTCGATGACGGCCTTGGTAATGTCAGTGCTATTGACGGCGTAAAGCACCGGTGACTGCTGCTGCGAAACGTCCAGGATCAGGGTGTATCCCTGCCGCTCGGCGTAGGACTGCATCACATCGTAGACTTTCGACTGCAAACCCTGGAAGACATCCTGCATATCCTGCTGAAAGTCGTTGCGTGCATCCTCGGTATCGCGGTCCAGTTGCTTCTTTTTCTCATCGATGACCTTGGCGCGGCTGCTGCGCTCGACCTCGCTTAGACTGGCGCCCTGCGTCTGCAATTGCCCGGTCAGGGTGTCGATCTCGTCGCTGAGAGTCTTAAGAGCGGCTTCCCTGGGTGCGTACTTCTTCTGCAGATCGCCAAAGTCTCGCATGCCTTCGTTGGTTCTGGCCACGGCTGCTTGAAAGGAGATGACGGCGATTTTGGCGGGAACGGCGACAGGCGCGGCGGCAGGCGCTGGGGGTGCGGGCAGGGTTTGGGCGTTGGCGCTCAGGACCATCCCCGAGGCCAGCATGACAACAGTTGCGAGCGAACGCTTCATTTGAATTTAGAACTCCTTCGGAATCCCTTTGCGACTTTTCGTATAGACGCTGAACACGAGCCTTTGCTTCCTCAAGAAACCCAACGGCTCGTTTTCACCCCGGTTTTTTGCGGGAACTGAAGCACCGGACGGCGCGATGACTGAAAGGCGCACGCGGAGACGTCAGCAGGAACTAGAGGGATTATAGGGCAGGGGACAGGGAATGGGGAAATAGGGAGTAGCACACGACGGGGATTAAGTGCTCTCGCCCACAACGAATCGACCCGATCGCTGAAGCGAAGTCTTGATCCAGAAAGCGAAAAACTCTCCGGCGGCTTGCTCCCTACTCCCACTCCCTACCTCAATGAGAAGGCGCCGGCTGGGGCGCATCAACCGCATTCGACCCTTGCGCGGGCGGCGCGGGTACGCCGGACCTCAAGTTGTAGGCCTCGATGACGGCCCTGGTGAGGTCGGTGGATGGAATAGCGTAGAGCACGGTGGCGTTCTGCTGGTCGCCCGCATCCAGCACCAGCGTGAATCCCAATTTCGCCGCCAGATCCGTCATGACCGCGCCCACCTTCCCGGCCATGCCGTTGATCAGTTGCTGCGCGTCGTTCTGGAAGTCGCTCTGGGCGTCCTGGGTCTCACGGTCCAACTGCTTTTTCTTCTCGTCGATGGTGCGCGAGCGGCTGACGCGTTCAGCGTCGGACAACTGCGCGCCCTGCGCCTGCAACTGCTTGGTCAGGTTGTCGACCTCGTCGGTCAGGCTCTTGATCTGCTGGCGCCTGGGATCGTATTTCTTCTGCAGGTCAGCGAAATCCCGCTGAAATTCATTGGTTTGGGTTACCGCGGCTTGAAAGGCGATTACCGCGACTTTGGCCGGACCGGCAGCCGTCGAAGCGGCAGGCTTTTGCGCGGCCGGTGCGGTTGCTGTTTGACCGGCGGCGGCAACAACTGAGGCCAATGCCAGCGAAAGGGCGAGCGAGGGCAGACGCTTCATGCGAATCAATTACTCCTTTGGAGTTCCCGATTAACGATCCCGGCAGCGCCGCGGTCAATGCCGCAACGCTTTCGGGTTTCTATTTTGGGCGCCGTCCGGCATTGAAACCTGACAAAAACACTCGCACAGAGGCATCGCCGGGAACTAAAGGCGATTATATGAGCAGCGATAGGGACCGTCAAACCCAGCGCAGCCGGCCTGGCGGCATTCCTCTTGCGGCAGTTACTTAGTAAGCCGTGGGCCTTTCTCAGGTTCGCTGCCGATCGCGGTCAATCGAACGCAAAGGCCGCCCTCGGGGAGCGGCCTGCAGGTCAAAAGACCGCATACCGGCGCTTAGAAGGTTGTTGAAATGGTGAGGCGGAAGGTCTTGCGCGGCTCGCGAAAGGTGTACGCCGCGCCATAGGCCTCGATGGCTTCCTGGTATGTGTAATCGCCCGCGCCGCCCGGCGGGAACATGGCGCGGGTGATCAGCTCCGCCGAGCAGCTTTCCTGCTTTTGCCCCAGGAACACGTTGTTGCAATAGGGCTTCTCATAGAGGCGCAGCGGGTTATAGGCATAGTAGAGGCGGAAGGGAGCGTTGATGATCGGCATCAGGACCGAGAGTTCTGGGCCGACGGACATGCGGGGAACGAGGTTGGTGCCCGCCACCGGGTGGATATTCTGCCTGAACCCGACCTGGGAGCCGGGAATGCCGCCCTGGCAGGCGCCATTGTTGTAAACCGGGCAGCCATAGAGCGGCGCGGTGAGGGAGGCAAAGCCCTCGGGGCTTTGCATCAACTGGTTGTGACTGATGGCGGAATCGATGCCAAAGTCGTCGAAGAACGCGAACGTGAACGGGCCGACGACGGGAATGCGGTATTCGACATTGGTGGTCAGGTTGGCATCGCCGCCGATGGAGGCGATGCCGTAAATCGGAAGCGGAACCTGGATGCACTGGTTGTCTTCAGGATTGGTCGGATCGCGTGGGACGCAAGTGCCGTCGGGATTAGTGAGCTGGAAATTGACCCTTGTGGGCACGTAGCCGTAGGGAGTGGCGCCACGGACGTCGAAGCCGCGCATCTCCTGTTCGCCGCCGGAATAGAAGCGGTTGTTGGGCGGAGCCACTTCGCCGCCCCAGCCCGCGATATAGCCCAACTGCGCGCGAATGCCCAGCACGTTATGCCCTTCTTTCGATGGGGTCAGGTAGTGCATGGGGATGAATCGCTTGTACGCCACCACCGGGTTGACATAGCGCACGCTGCCCCAGATGCCGGCCGCCTGCAGGTACGCGGTGTATTCCTTGCCTTCCCTGGGGCGCTGAGGATTATTCACTGTGTTATAGGCGTAGCTCAACCCGATGGAACTGTTGACGATGCCGGCCAGCGGGTTCGATCCCTGCACTCCCGACCGGAATGCAATGGTCTGGAAGAACGTCGAGGAAGCCGTGCTGAATGCCGTGATGCTGGATTTGGTCCACGAGTAGGTCACGCCGACGCGCTGGAATGCGTGGCGCTTCAAGGGATAACTGACGGAGACATTGAAGCCGTCGGAGCCGACATTGTAGTTCTGGGTGAGGGACTTCTCCGCCGCGGACAGGTTCACTGACGCGCCTGTGGTGGCTTGGTAGTTCTTCGCTGCGTTGTAGTCCTGTTTGTTGTTGAAGACCTGGAACCCCAGGTTGATGGGGCGATTACGGAGATAAGGCTGGGTGAAACCAAAGAGAAAGGTGCGGCTGACGCTGCCCAGGTTGGCCTGGACGCTGAGGGTTTCGCCTAATCCCAGGAAGTTGTTGGTCTGGTAGTTGACGCCCAGGAAGGCGCCCGACAAGCCGCTCACGCCGCCATTCAAGCCGATCGAGTTCTTGCCTTTTTCCTTTACCTTCAACAGCAGTTCGACGGTGCCGTTATCGGGATCCTGGTGGGCCTCAGAGTCCTGTTCCACTTTTAACGGCTCGAAGTACTGCAACTGGTTAAGGCGGAGCAGGCTGTACTCCCAAAGCTGGGAGTTGTAGACCGAGCCCTCATCGAGCATGAGCTCCCGGCGAATGACGCGGTCGCGCGTGATGGTGTTGCCCTGGAACTCGATGCGCGAGACGAAGAACTGCTTGCCTTCGTCGATGTCGATGTTCATCGACACCGTTTTCTTCTGGTCGTCGGTAGTGAGCTTGGGGATGGCGCCGAAGTTGATATAGCCCAGGCTGCCGTAAGCTTTTTTCAGATTGTCCAGGCCCTTGCCGACCTCAGTGGCATTGAACCAATCGCCGTCCTTGATGGGGAAGGTGGCGCGCAGGGCCTTCAGGTTGGTGATCTGCTTGTTGCCGGTGAAGGTGATGGCGCCGAGGCGGTAACGGCCACCCTCTTCAATGGTCATCTGGATGTCGATGCGCTTGCCCTTGTTGGGGCGGAAGGTGAGCCAGTTCAGCCCGCCCTGGTCGCGAATCTGCGTTTTGGGCTGTTCCACAGCGGCGTCCGCATAGCCCTTGTCGCGGTAAGCCTGGCGCACTCGCTCCGTATCCTCTTCGAGCTTCGATGAGTCATAGGTCTGCGGGAAGAGGTTCTCGAAAATGATGGAATAGGGAATGCCGATGGGCTTGAGGTTCTTCATCGAGCGGCGCAGGTCGAGCGAGCTGATGTGCCGGTTGCCCACGAACTGGATGCGGCCCACTTTCACCACCGGGCCTTCCTTGACGTTAAAGTTCACCTGCACCGAGGCCGGCGGAATCGTCTTGACCTCGGTTTTGATGGTGGCGAACTGGTGCCCATGCTCGGCCAGAAGCTGCTTGATGACGGTCTCGGCGTGCTTGATCTTGGTGGGATCGTACTGGCTGTCGACGGAAAGGCCGACCTTCTCCTTTTTGAAGCGGTCGAGCACGTCTGACACTGACACGCTATTCAGGCCTTTGTAGTTGATGTCGCGAATGGTCGGCTTTTCGCGCACATACACGTTCAAAATGATGCCTTTTTCCGTGTCCTCGCGCTCGATGCGCAGATCCTCGAAATAGCCGGTGTTCCAGAGGGAGTTGAAATCGCGCTCGATGGAAATGGGATCGTAAACGTCGCCCTCGTGCGTAAACATGCGGGCGAGGATGGTTTCTTTGGGGATGCGCCGGTTGCCAATGACGCGAATTTGCGCAATGGTGTCTGCGGTCTGCGCCAAAGCCGGACGGGCGCTCGAGTCCAGGACTGGAAACACCAGGGCGAGCAGCAATACGATGCGCCCCAACCGCCGCGCGGTTCCCATCACATGGGAGATGGAAGTGTGCTTAGTCTTCACGGGGTTCGATCCCTGCGGCAGGCAAAAATTCTCTTTCAATCTATTGTTCGGCTTCACAGGAAGAATATGCACACCCTCATTGCTGAAAATCTGGCCTTACATCAATGAAAGACTGATTCTACAGGACCGCGCCCACCCTACCCAAACTCCGGGTCCCCCGGCGACAGACTTTTTGCCGCTCGGTGGAAACTTCCGGGCCAGGTTCTTCCGCTGAGGCGAAATACTACCGGACTGACGTTAGGCTCGCAATCGTTTCCTTCCCACAGACTCCCTGCCCCGCCTTCCGCCAGAACCAGGGGAACTCCCCATTTTTGGGAATCCATTTCACAGTTTACCGGAAGCAGGCGGCTTGCGATGCCTGTGCATCACCCGCACTTTGCAATATCCCCTTAGACGCAATTCCACGGCCCAGGACAGCCAACGCATGTCCTTTCCTGTTCAACCGCGGCCGGCCGCCGGAGATCCCGAATCTCTCCAGCCCCGCCTCCTTACGGCACGGGCCCAGTTGCAAGCTCCGGTTTCCGACGCTTTCTCTCATCCCCTTCATCTTTCGGCTACCATAGTAGTAGTTTCGATAAATTTTCGGTCGGGCCTGCGCCGATGCAGGAGCCCGCCTAAACCCGAGAAGCCGGCGCGAACCGGAGGACGGCTGTTACTGCCCCCGTTTGCGACGGGCTTTGACGGCGGACCGGTCCAGGGCCACGACGCCATGTGGCGCCGGTCGAGGAGCGAAGACCAGCTCTATGATGTGGATTGTCCGGCTTGCGCTACGGCGGCCTTATACCTTCGTTGTCTTCGCGCTGCTGATTTTGATCCTCGGCGTGTTCAGCATCGAGTCGATGCCGACGGATATCTTTCCCGACATCGACATTCCAGTGGTGACGGTCGTGTGGTTCTTCAACGGGCTGTCTGCGGAGCAGATGGCTGACCGCATCGCGAGCAACGAAGAGCGAAGCATGACCTTTTCAGTGAACGACATCGAGCACATCGAGTCGCAATCGCTAGTGGGCACGAGCGTCATCAAGATTTATTTTCATCCCAATGTGAACATAGGGGAAGCGGTAGCCGAAGTCTCGGCCATCAGCCAGCTGCAGTTGCGCTCCCTGCCGCCGGGCACGACGCCGCCTTTCATCATCCAGTACAACGCCTCCAGCGTGCCGGTTTTGCAACTGGGACTGTCGGGACCGGGGCTGAACGAACAACAGTTGAACGACCTGGCCACGACCGTCATTCGCATTCAACTTGCGTCCGTCGAGGGGGCGCAGTCGCCGTATCCGTATGGCGGCAAGCAACGCCAGATACAGGTGGACCTGGACCTGAACGCGCTTCAGGCGCGCGGCCTGTCGCCGGCGGATGTGGTCAACGCCATTACCAATCAGAACGTGATCGCGCCCTCCGGCACTATCAAGCTGGACCGCTTTGAATACCAGGTGGAAACCAACTCGGCGCCTACGCAGCTCGAAGCGCTGAACAATATGCCGGTCAAGGCCGTGAACGGGACGGTGGTCTACATCCGCGATGTGGCGCATGTACGCGACGGCAATCCGCCGCAAACCAACATTGTCCGTGTCGATGGCCACCGCGCCATCATGATGAACATTCTCAAGATCGGTTCGGCTTCGACGCTGGACATCATCAAACAAGTGCGCGCAATCATTTCCAGCCCCAGCATGAAGGGTCAACTGCCTCCGCAGTTGAAGATCGCGGCTCTCTCCGATCAGTCGATCTTCGTCCGCAACTCCATCGACGGGGTGGTCCACGAGGCGATCATCGCGGCCTGCCTGACCGCGTTGATGATCCTGATCTTTCTGGGCAGCTGGCGGTCGACGATCATCATCGCGGTGTCGATTCCGCTTTCGATTCTGTGTTCGCTCGTCGTGCTCTACGCGTTGCACGAGACCATCAACATCATGACGCTGGGCGGCCTGGCGCTGGCCGTCGGCATCCTTGTCGACGACGCCACAGTGGCTATCGAGAACATCAATCGCTTCCTGGAAGAAGGCAAGGAGCTGGAGCAGGCGATCCTCGACGGCTCCGCGCAAATAGCCACTCCCGCCCTGGTGTCGACGCTCGCCATTTGCATCGTCTTTGTGCCCATGTTCTTATTGAGCGGCGTAGCGCGCTACCTGTTTGTGCCCATGGCCGAAGCGGTGGTCTTTGCCATGCTGGCCAGTTATCTCCTCTCGCGCACTCTTGTACCCACCATGGCCAGGTACATGCTGCGTGAGCACGACGACGCCGAGGTGCAGCGCAAGCACGCCAGCCGCAATCTGCTGACGCGCTTTCAACTGGCCTTCGAAGAATGGTTTGAGCGCATGCGCCACGGCTATGTGCGGCTGCTTACCCTTTGCATTGATCGCCCCGGATGGTTTATCGCGGGATTCCTGATTGTCACTCTGGGCTCGCTTGGCTTGCTGACGCCGTGGCTGGGAGAGGATTTTTTCCCGGCGGTCGACGCAGGCCAGTTCAAGATTCACTTGCGCGCCCACACCGGCATGCGCATCGAGGAGACTGCCGCGCTTTGCGATCACGTGGATCAGACCATCCGGCAGCAGATTCCGGCCGGCGAAGTGACGACCATCCTCGATAACGTCGGACTGCCCTACTCGGGGCTGAATCTTTCCTATTCCGTTTCCGCGCCCGTGGGCCCCTCCGACGCCGACATCCAGGTGCAGTTGAGCCCGCATCACCACCCCACCGCGGCTTATGTTGCGCGCGTTCGCAAAGCACTGGCGCAACAATACCCCGGTGTGACGTTTTATGAGGTGCCGGTGGACATCGTGACGCAGATCCTGAATTTCGGCCTGGCCGCGCCCATCGATATTCAAGTCGTCGGCCCCAATCTCTATGCCAATCGCGCTCTGGCTGAGCGCATGTTGAATGAGGTTCGCTATGTTCCCGGCGCGGTGGACGCGCGCATCCAGCAGCCGTTCAATTATCCCAACCTGACCGTGAATGTGGACCGCACGCGCGCCGAGGAGATCGGGGTTACGCAGCAAAACGTGGCGCAGAGCCTGCTGGTGGCGCTGAGCGGGAGCTTCCAGACCAGTCCGAGTTTTTATCTCGATCCGCGCAACGGCGTTTCCTACAATATCGCCATCCAGTCGCCGCAGTACCGGATGGACACGATGGCGCAACTGGAGAGCCTGCCCATCACCGCCAGCGCAGCCAGCCAGACACCGGGCATCGCGCCGTCAACTGCGGCGCCGGGATCCGTCGGCGCGGCCGCGCCTGGGGCGGCGGCGACGGCCGCGCCCGGAGCTCCCGCACCAGTGCAGGTGCTGGGCAACCTGGCTTCGATAGTGCCTGGAGCCGAACAGGGCGAAATTACCCATTACGACATTCAGCCGGTGATCGACATTTTTACCAACGTGGAAGGCACGGACCTGGGCAGCGTAACGCGCGCCATGGAAAAAATCGTGAACGAACATCAGAAAGACCTGCCCAGAGGCTCGACCTTTATTCTGCGCGGCCAGAGCGAAACCATGTACCGGTCCTACTTCGGCCTGCTCAGCGGTCTGGCATTTTCAATTTTGCTGGTCTACCTACTGATTGTGGTCAACTTCCAGTCATGGCTCGATCCGTTTTTGATTGTGGCCGCGCTGCCCGCGGCACTGGCCGGAATCGTTTGGTTCCTCTTCCTCACCGGGACCCGGCTCAGCGTTCCGGCTCTGACTGGAGCCATCATGTGCATGGGCGTGGCCACCGCCAACTCCATCCTGGTAGTGAGCTTTGCCCGGGAGCAACTGGAGATTCTGGTGGGCGACGCGCGCAAGGCCGCGCTGAATGCGGGTTTTGTGCGTCTGCGCCCGGTGATCATGACGGCTCTGGCGATGATCATCGGCATGGTGCCCATGTCACTGGGCCTGGGTCAAGGCGGCGAGCAGAATGCGCCCCTGGGCCGAGCGGTGATCGGAGGCCTGCTGCTGGCCACCGGCGCCACGCTGTTCTTTGTGCCGGTATTCTTTTCCGTGGTTCACGGCTGGCTGGAGCGCCGGCGCAAATCGGGGCAGCGCATACCGGATGCCGCGGCCTTCGATGAACTGGAGTAACTTGTCATGAGCAACGAATCCAATGCGAATCTACACGCTGCCGCGGGGGGACACGCAGGGCCGCATGGCCACGCGCCGGAACAAAAGCCCCTCTCGCCGCACAAGGTTCTGGTGGGCGTCCTCTTTGGCTTGGGCCTGGCAGTTGTGCTTGCGGTCCTCGGCATTCTGGCGCGCGTGCACGCCAACAGCGCGCTGGCGCAGCGCACCGACGCGGCCGCCGCGCCGACGGTAACCGTTGCGCCTGCGCAGCCCGGCGCGCCCGTGAATCAATTTGTGCTGCCCGGCAACGTGACTGCATATACCGACGCGCCCATCTACGCGCGCACCGACGGCTACCTGGTCCACTGGTACTACGACATCGGCGCCAAGGTGAAAAAAGGCGCGCTGCTGGCGGTGATCGCAACGCCCGAGCTGGACAAGCAGGTGGCGCAGGCTGAAGCCGATCTGGCGACGGCCGAGACCAACGCAAGGAATGCGAAGGTGCAGGCCAACCGCTATTCCGGACTAGTAAAATCCGACGCCGTCTCCCAGTTCGACACCGATACGTTCACCACGCAGGCTGCCTCGACCGCGTCTGCCGTGCGTTCTGCCCAAGCCAATCTGCAGCGGCTGAAGGAATTGCAAGCGTTTGAGAAGGTCTACGCGCCGTTCGACGGCGTGGTGACGGCGCGCGCCATCGACACCGGCCAGCTCATCAATCAGGGCGCGGGGTCCGGCGCGGGCACCGAGCTCTTTCACATGCAGGCCATCGAGACTCTGCGTGTCTACACCGATGTGCCGCAGCTTTACACACAGACGCTGAAGCACGGCATGAAAATCGCCCTCACTTTTCCCGAATATCCCGAAAAAACTTTTGGGGGACGCTGGTGCGCACCGCCGACGCCATCGATCCCGCGAGCCGCACGCTGCTTGTCGAGGTGGACGTCGACAATCACGCCGGCCAGTTGATGCCGGGTGCGCTGGCGCAGGTTCACTTCAAGACGCCGCCTGTGGGCCCGACATTTATTGTTCCCACCTCGGCGCTGATCTTCCGGCGCGCAGGCCTCGAAGTGAGCACCGTTGTCGAACGGCAACGTGGCGCATCTGGTGCATGTGACGATTGGCGAGGATGACGGCGCCAGCGCGCAGATCGTCAGCGGCTTGAAACCCGGAGACCAGGTCATTCAGGATCCGCCCGACTCGCTGATCGACGGCGAAAAGGTGACTGTGGTGAAGCCGGGGAGCAACGCCACGCCTGCAGGAGGCCTGTAGCCATGCGGGGTGGAGTTTGCATTCCGCAAGCAGACGCTCAGTGTCTGGGCCGGACGACTGGGCGTCTCATCTGCGGCGCGTGTTGGTTTTTGCGCCTGGGGTGGGATACCACGATCCTGCATCTCCAGCCCTCCAAATTCCCCCCTAAATTTCTCTGTGCGACCGCCCTTCTATCGGCTCTCGCCCGCGGCTGCAAGCCCGTCGGCCCGAATTACAATCGCCCGGGCTACAACGCTCCGCCGGCGTATAAGGAAACCGGCGCTTCGAGCGTGGCGCCTCCACCCAATCCACAAAGCGGCGCATGGCAGCCGGCCAGCCCCTCCGACGGCATGTTGAAGGGCAAGTGGTGGGAGATCTACCAGGACCCGCAACTGAATCAGTTGGAAGAGCGCGTCGCCACCACCAACGTGCAGCTCAAGCAGGCGCTGGAGACGTATCTTGCGGCGCGGGACCAGGTGAGCGCGGCGCGCGCCAACCTGTATCCCACGCTCTCGCTGGGCGCGACGCCCATGCGCGAGAAGTACTCGGCAAACCAACCGCTCTGGAGCAAGGGACGTCCCACTACCTACACCGACCTCACGATCGCGGGGCAGGCCAGTTGGGAGCCGGACTTCTGGGGCCGCATCCGGCGTACGGTGGAGCAGGCGCGCGCCAATGCGCAAGCCAGCGCGGCCGATGCGGCGAATGTGGACCTGACGCTGCACGCCGAGATGGCGACTGATTACTTTGCCCTGCGCGGGCTGGATTCCCAGATCAAGCTGCTCGCGGATACGGTTACGGACCTGGAGCGGCAGCTCGACCTGACCGAACGGCGCTTTCACGGCGGTGTAGCGACAGCAGTCGACGTGGCCCAGGCGCAGACGCAGCTTGAAACCGTTCGCGCCCAGCTTGTAGACGTTGGCGTGGCGCGTGCGCAGTACGAGCACGCCATCGGAACCATCGCCAACTACACTCTGCCCGGATTCAGCATTCCGCCTTCGCCGCTCGATCTGGCGCTGCCCAAGGTTCCCACCGGCGTACCGTCGCAATTGCTTCAGCGCCGGCCCGACATCGCCGCGGCGGAGCGGCTGACCGCAGCAAACAATGCACAGATCGGCATAGCCATCAGCGCCTTCTATCCCACCATCACGCTGGGCGGGACAGGCGGCTTTCAAACCACCAATCCCGGAACCTGGATTCAGGGCCCGAGCTCGATGTGGACGCTGGGCGCGCAGGCGAGCGAGCTGCTGTTCGATGCCGGCCAGCGCCACGCGCTGACCGATGCTGCGCGCCACAGCTACGAAGCCCAGGCCGACGGCTACCGCAACACCGTTTTCCAGGCATTCGACGATGTGGAGGACCAGCTCTCCGGGCTGCGCATCCTGGAGCAAGAAGGCAGCGTGGAGCAACGCGCCGTGGACGCCGCGCATCGCTCCTTCGATCTCTCCAACGCCCGCTACAAAGGCGGCGTGGCGAGTTATTTGGAGGTGCTCACCGCCGAAGAAACGCTGATCGAGAACCAAGTGACTGCGATCAACATTGAGAGCCGGCAATTTGCGGCCAGCGTGAGCCTGGTACGCTCCCTCGGCGGCGGGTGGGATGTAAGCCAGTTACCGAAATAGCGAGCCGGTGGCCTTATACACCGCATGCAAGCAAGCGGACAGGCCACCGCCGACCGCCTTCAGATCCCTTCGCCCATTGTCACGTAGCTCCGCATGCGCTCCAACTCGGAGCGGTAGGCGGTGCGCTCGGCCTCTTCGCCGGCGAAGGGCTTTGCCCAATGCTCGCTCGCGCCGAGCCGCGCTTCCAGCTCCTCGACGCGGGCAGAGAGCGCGATGAGGGCGTTGGAGAGCGGGTCTTTGACTTCATGCGGATCGGTAATCAGTACACGCTCGCCGTTGTGGTAAACGATGTGAGCGGGCACGCCGACAACAGTCGAGTTAGGCGGCACATCGGCGAGAACGACTGAGCCGGCGCCGACGCGCGAGTTCTCGCCCACAGTGATGTTGCCGAGCAAATTCGCGTTGTTGCCGATAAAGACGTTGTCGCAGATGGTGGGGTGGCGCTTGCCGTGCTGCTTGCCGGTGCCGCCGAGGGTAACGCCCTGGTACATGGTTACATCGTTGCCCACGATGGCGGTTTCGCCGATCACCACCCCTGTAGCGTGGTCGATAAACAGCCTCCGGCCCAGCAGCGCGCCGGGATGGATGTCGACCCCGGTGGTGAAACGGGCGAATTGCGAGAGCACGCGTGCCGGCAGGCGCAACCTCTTCCCCCAGAGCCAGTGGGATACGCGGTGAATCCACACCGCCCACAGCCCCGGATAGCAGAGCAGAACTTCAAGCCGCGTGCGCGCAGCCGGATCGCGCTCCATGATGGAGTGGATGTCGTCGCGGATTCGAGAAAACAAGGACATAGGGACTAGGCCTCTGACCACATGAATTCGTTTCACCACCTTCGTGGTTCCCAGGTCTCAAAATCGAGATCTGGGGCACCTCAAGATGGTGCAAAATCAAGCGGCCATGGCCCTGGGGGCTAGGGACTAAAGACCGAGATTAAGGCGCAACTTCCAGCACCAGCACGGAAATCTACGTCCTTAATCCCTACGTCCCTTAGTCCCTGCATTTCTTACGCCGTCACCGCGATCGGCTCGGCCTGCAGCGCCAGCGCCTGCTGCCGCAGCGGCTCAAAGAGCACACTGCTCAGATAGCGCTCGCCGAAGTCGGGCAATACGGTCACGATCAGCTTACCTTGATTCTCAGCCCGCGCGGCCACTTTGAGCGCCGCGACCACAGCAGCGCCGGAACTGATGCCGACAAACAGACCCTCCTCTTTTGCCAGCCGGCGGGCCATCTCCACCGACTCGTCGTTCGTCACCTGGACCACCTCGTCGATGAGTTTGGTGTCGAGAATGCTGGGGATAAACCCTGCGCCCAGGCCTTGGATCTTGTGCGGACCGGGCTTTCCGCCGGAGAGCACCGCGCTGTCAGAGGGCTCCACGGCGATGGCTTTGAACGAGTGTTTCTTCGGCTTGATGTAGTTGGCCACGCCGGTAATGGTGCCGCCGGTGCCTACGCCGGAGATGAGAATGTCCACCGTGCCGTCGGTATCGTCCCAAATCTCGGGCCCGGTGGTCTTCAGGTGGATAGCGGGATTGGCGGGGTTGTCGAACTGCTGCGGGATGAAGCCGTTGGGCGTTTTCTCCAGGATCTCGTTGGCCTTGGCGATAGCGCCCTTCATGCCGCTGGGGCCGGGCGTCAGCACGATCTCGGCGCCGTAGGCCAGCAGGGTCACGCGCCGCTCCATGCTCATGGTCTCGGGCATGGTGAGAATGATGCGATAGCCCTTGACCGCGGCCACAAACGCCAGCGCGATGCCCGTGTTGCCGCTGGTGGGCTCAATCAGCACGGTCTTGCCGGGCGTGATCTTGCCGGCCTTCTCGGCCGCGTCGATCATGGCGAGGCCGATGCGGTCTTTCACGCTCGATGCAGGGTTTTGGCTTTCCAGCTTAGCGACCACGGTAGCCGGCAGGCCGGCTGCCACACGGTTCAACCGCACCAGGGGAGTGCGGCCGATCAGTTCAGTTACATTCGCGGCAATGCGCGCCATGATGATCTCCTTTTCCCGGGGCTATGGACCCGGACTGCTGATGAAACGGATTCTTGGGGATTGGTGCAGCTTGTCAGTGGGAAACTCGCGCGCAATTCAGGCGCGCAGCGGCATCGGAGCTGGCACCAGGACGGTGTTAGCGACATCGATGCATGTTCATAGCGTAATCCCGATGGGCGCAATGTGCAAGCGCCGCCCGACTTTGCCGCAGATCGCCAGGAACATGCGCCGGGAGCGGTATTCAGCCCCCGGCATATGCGCCCATGATTAGAACGCGTACGAGAGGCCGAAGGCCGCGTGGTAGCGCAGGTTCAGCACAGGATTATTCCCGCCCTCGCCGGCATGAAGCACGCCCACATCGATGTTGAACTTGCGCTCGGGCAACGGAACGATGCGAGCGGCAAAGACCGTGGAGGTGGGAATGTCGATCGACGAAGTAGGCACAGCAATGGTTTGGTGTATCAGAACCTGCTGGGGCTGCTCGGAAACCTCGGCACCGACCACGATGTTGCTCTTTCCGGGGCCAGTAAAGACAAGTGCCACTGCGCCAAAGCCTTTCGCGCTATAGTTGGGAGCGTTGCCGCCCAGACCCCACAGCACGGCGTCGGTGCCCCGCAAGCCGGCGGAGATCAGCACCGGAACCTTCTTGCTGATCTGGGTAATGACCTTCGTGCCGACCAGGTAGAAGTCGGCGTTGCGGGTCGTTTGTGTGCCATTACCGAACACAGTATTGGTGCCGTCGCCCACGTAGTTGTCGTTAAAGCGGCCAATTGCGCCCACTGAGATGGCCGGAACCCAGGGGTGCTTGCCGTAATTCTCCGGCACAATGTCGGCCTTGCCGTGAACGATGCTGAGGTCGCCGTTCCACAGCGGGGTAAGATCGCTGCTCCCACCCGCGTGAATCTCGCTGGTGTAGCCGAATTCAAAACGCTTGGCAAAGCCTTCAGTGATGGAGACGGTGCTGAAGTCTCCGACCACATTGCCGCCGGCGAGAAAGTGATAGCTGACGGAGGGTTTCCCCAGGCCATTGGCTGGCGATGCGGAGGTATAGGCCAGCGGCGTAACGAAGACGCCTGTGGGGCCTTCGTAGCCCAGGCTTTGGGCCGTCGATTTTTGCGAGGCAAAAATGGCGGCAAAGAGCAGGATGGGCATTGCCCACCGGCTCGCGAATACGGATAAATTCGAAGCGGATGCGAAGTTGCGCATAAAATCATTTCTCCTGGCCTGCAATGAGTTAAAAGAAGAGACATGCGACAGGGGCCGCTTCAGCAAAGAAGTGTTGCTTCATGTATGCGCTACCATGCAGGCAAAATACGCAAGCGCTGAACACCGGAAACAGTGACGAGGTGGACTCTCAGTCGCGGGAAGAGTGTGTTGTTAACTACAACAACAAGCAAGATGCCTGGCGGCATGGCGCGACTGAGTCATATAAATATTCATAATTGAAATCTTCCGAAATGTCCAGCTGTAGAAGATCGCCATGCGCCCGAGATTTGAGTCCGGGACAATCTGCGCGATTCCGTTGAGTCTACTCTAACTCTACGATCAGCTTGCAAGAGATGGGAATGCTTTTGCCCTAAACGGCCTGGAGCGGTCCCTGGTAAATGCCGCAATCGAGCAGGTTGTCCGGGGAGGATTTGCGACCGGAGTAGACATTGATCAGCAATTGCGGCCCCTGATTGTCGAGGTACGTCACGGCTGCGGATTCGAGTGCGATTTTGCCGAATTTGGCGTCGGCGCCGGGAGAGATTTCGTGCTTCGATTCGCCCAGAGACGGTGCCATCGCTGTTCCTATATTTTTTTGGCGTGCCGCATTGGCGCACAATTAGCAAGGAAGGCTGAAGCGGATGGGATGCACAGCTTGGAACTCAAGCAGAGCGTACCTGCTTCCAACGCACAGGGCGGGTATTAACGGCGCCGCGCAGGTACCTCAAGGCCCTGCGTCAACGCTCTGACTCACTGGGAATAAATGGACTGTCCCCCTCCCCATCACGGCGAAGCGCTATCTCTCTGGCCCGGAATCGGGGCCATGGCGCCCTCCATCGCCGTAGCCGTCGTGCCCTCCGTCACCGGGGGCCACCATACCCTCCGCCACCGTGGCCATGGTGCCATCCGTCACCGGAGCCACCATACCCTCCGTGACCGTGGCCATGATGCCCTCCATCACCTGGGTCACCGGAGCCGCCTTGCTCTCCACCATTGGTGCTGCCTTGCCCTCCGCCGTTCGTGCTACTTTGCCCCACGCCACTGGATGACTGCGACGGCGAAAGCGCATTGCTGACGTTGGTGAACATTTTGGTCACGTTTGAGGATATACCTGAAGCGGACGCAATGAGCGAAAGGGAAATCAGGGAGCATAACAATGCGTACTCGACCAGATCCTGACCCTCTTCACCTCCGTGCAGACCCCGAAATCTCGCCAAGAGCTTCAGAAGTGTGCTTCTCATCTTCGTTACCTCCTATGGTTCCCGGAGGAAGCAAGCCCAGCTTTATCTGATCCCTAAAGTAATCGGAGCGCAAGATTACTTTTGTTTTAATTTCCTCTGAATGCGCAGAATTTCAAGAATCCGGCGCCAGCGAGACGGTCGGGAGTAGACTGACCCTAAACCGGATACCAAAATGGAAATCCCGGCACAAACCAAAAATTGCCAGGAGGTCAAGCAAGTGACGAAATCTGAAGACTGGTCCTTTGAAGCCGTTGACAAAGCGACGATTCGGGAGCTGATCGAGAATTGGGTGCTCTGGCGTGATGCGGGTGATTGGGAGCGGTTCCGAACTGTTTGGCACGACGATGGCTTTATGAATGCGACTTGGTTTCAGGGAACTTTCAATGAGTTCATCCGAGTCAGCCGCGAAGGTTTGGAGCGTGGAGTAAACATTTTGCACTTCCTTGGGGGCATCTCGATCGATGTCGTTCGAGATCGGGCAATTTCCCAAACCAAAATGACAATCTCCCAGCGCGCTCGGGTACATGACGTTCTGGTCGATGTCGTCTGCACGGGGAGATTTTATGATTTCCTCGCAAAGCGTGAAGGAAAGTGGGGAATCGTCTTGCGGCAACCGATCTACGAAAAGGATCGTATGGATCCCGTCGATCCCTCCGAGACTCTCCGATTAGACAGACAGCTCCTTGAGCGTTTTCCAGAAGGGTATCGTCACCTGGCATACCTCCAAATAAACATCGGATACAAAGTCAAACCTGATATGCCGGGCCTGAAAGGACCTGAGGTTGAGGCACTCTACGCTCAGGGACGTGAGTGGCTATCGCGCAAGTGATCTAGGGAGAGTCCTCTTGGCCAAAATCTCCGGATTCGTATCCGAGCGAAAACGCGGCACCCGAGCTGAACACGCCGGCATGGTGAGGAGCTTTTGTGCAGCCATGCGCGGCCTGTTGCTGAGTGTAAGCCACTGAACGTTGACGCGCTCGAAGTCCGCGCGGGTGCGGGCCGATTTTAGCGGCGGCCACTGTACTGCGACTTGGCTATCTCCTAAACTTTTGGGTGTCCCACCCTCGCCGGGTCTTTGTTTTTCCGGCTAGGGTGGAAAGAACCCGATTACGAAACCATGCGGTCGCAGTGATGACTTATTGTCCCGGCGGGGTCGGCGGTGCGCTCGACTGCGGAACGGGCGCAACCGGAGCGCTATCTGGAGCTTTCTGTGTAGGCGCTTCCGCCGGCTTATCCGTCGGCGCCGGGGCTGCGGCTTTGCGGCGCTGATCGGCGTTTTTCTGCAATTCCTCATCACGCCGCGTTTTTTCCGCTGCGGCTTCGGCGTCGGTGACATAGCGGAACATCTGCACCCGTCCCGGCTCCTGCTCGGAGGTGAAGACGCGGTTCTTCTTGTCGATTGCGACTCCCACCAGCACCTTAAACTGGCCCGGCAAGTCTCCGTGTCCGGTGCCGATATACGTCAACAACTGACCTTCCCGATTGAAGACTTGAAGCCGGTCTTCCATCTCGTCGGCTACCCAAATGTGCCCATCGCTATCGACAGCGATGCCCTTGGGCCTGGCAAAGTATCCGGGACCATCGCCGTGTTTGCCGAAAAGGCTGATGAAATTTCCGTCGGCGTCAAAAATCTCGACCCGATTGTTGAGAGTGTCGGTCACATACACATTGCCATCTTGATCCAACGCCACACCCTGTGGTGCACCAAAATCGCCTGGCGTGGTGAGCTCATGGTTCTTGCCGCCTGTGCCAATGCGTCGCAGCAGCTTGAGAGTGTCCGCATCGTAGACAATGACTTGATCCTGCTGTGTGTCCACGACGTAAAGCAAACGGTTTTCAGTATCGATTGCCAGGCCAACCGGATCCACCAGTCCCTCCGTGATCTGGTTCTCCACCTCATGCTTGGGATTGAAGATCATGACGCGGTGCATTTTGCCGTCGGAGACAAAAAGCCGGTCGTCGTCGTCGATTGCGAGCCCGTTGATCAATCCGAAGTGGGCTTCGTAACCGTTCCGGATGAGCTGTGTATCGTGGGTTTCAGTATTGAAGATAAAGACGGCTCCAACACGTTGATCGGCTACATACACCAAACCCTTGGAATCGACGGCGATCCCGTAGGGGCCTATCAGCTGAAATGGAAAGGTTTTGGGATTGAACTTCTCCGCATCGGACTGGCCGCCAGCAAGGCGATCCATCCACGTCGCCTTCGGCTTGGCCTTGGCTACGGGAGTGTAGTCGATCTTTTCCCCGGCAAAGTAATCGAGCCAGTGCACGCGCGCGATGTTCGGCGGACTTGGCCACGCCAGCTTGGTGGGATCGAAGGGATACTTGCGCGGACCCGCCGCTGGCGCGGCGGTTGTATTGGCTTTCTTTTTCTTGCCCGCATTGGCTGAAAACGGCAAAGTCATGCTCAACGCGACGCAGGAGAAGCACGGCGAGTTGTCTTGCGGGTGCGAATCGAATTGAGAAGGCAGCGAATCATCTTAATCTCCAGTTAGTTTTGAGGGACGATGGTCTCCATCATATTGAGCCTGTTCTTATGGCACGTGTCGCAAAACGCCATGTTGTTGGCCTGATCCTTCACCAGCAGATCGGCCTGGGCGGAAGCATGCGGCTGATGGCAGGAAAGGCAACTGAGCGGCGTTTTCACCTTGCTTTGATTGGCTGGGTCCATCACGTCGGAGACGGGATGATTCTCGACCGGGTGCCCCAGGCCAAAGCGCAGAGGCAGAACCGGGACCTTGTTTTTTGTGTAGTAGTCGTATGGCAGCTTCACTGTGCCGTTGAAGATCGTCAGTAGGTGATTCGCTTCGTCCCGCTGTGGCACTGCGTCCGGACCATGGCACTCCAGGCAAAGAGCGTTGCCCTTGGCGCGCAGCAAATGATCGTTGTCTCCGCCGTGAGGCGTGTGGCAGGTGGCGCAGCCCAGTTCGAATGCGGGTTGATGATGGACGGATTTCTTGCGCAGATCGTCGATGTCGCTATGGCATCCCAGGCAGATGCTCACCGCGTCGGTCTTGGGCAATCCGGGCTGGTTGCTGGCGTGCGGGCTGTGGCAATCGGTGCAATCGCCTGCCGCGCCAGGATGGGGCACCTTGGCCGAATCGATCAGCTTGGCCTTGTCGTCGTGGCACATAACGCACAACGACTTGACGTCGGGCTGCGTCAGCACCACTTTTCCGTCTTTTGCCGGCGCGTGGCAGGTGTCGCAGCCATTTCCCTGAAAGGGTGCATGCACGAACTTCGCCATCAACTTGGGAGAGTCCGATTGATGAGGATCGTGGCACTCCAGGCAGTTGGCCGTGCCGAAGGGCTGATTCTGATGCGCCTTTTGCAGATCGGCATCCTTTATATCATGGCAATCCACGCAAAGTGCCGGCGTCGGCTTGGTTAAATGGAATCGGTTTTCGGCTGTCGGTTCTGCTCCGGTCTTGTGGGTGACGTGACAGGTGTCGCAGCCCATATCGAGCGCGGCATGCCGGCTGCCCTTCTCGGAGCACGTTCAATCCGGTCTTGTGGCAATCGAGGCAAAGATTCTCTTTTTCTCCGCCCGATACCGGCTTGAGGAGCTGATTCTTGTTGTCGCTGGAGTGCGGATCGTGGCAGGCGAGACAGTCGCGAACCGCGGGCGGATGCACCGTACCCTTGATGTCGGCCGCTTTCTTGTCCGCATGACATGTAACGCATAGTGCGGCGGGAGTAGCGGTGATCAACTTAACGTGGGTAGCGTCTTTGCTGACGCGAACCTCATGGCAGCTAAGGCATCCCGTGGCAATGGCGGAATGAACGGACTTGCCCTTTGGTCTTGTCCTCGTGGCACTCCAGGCACTTTGCCGCATCAGTGTTCTTGTCCAGCGGAACGGGATGAACCGCGGCGGCGGCGGGTCGCCGGCAGAAGCGCGACCAGGGCAATGAGAATCCCGGCGTAAAGGGCTAACTTGCGGCCGCGCTTGGAAGACCACGGTCTTGTGGGATCGGATGCGATGAATGAGTGGTCTCACACGACCTCGCCAAAAAGAAAAATGATCGCACAAAAATCGGAATGAACATGAAGACGAATGCAGGGCACGATCATTTCTTGACTCCAATTCGCCTGCGCAAGCTAGCGAGGCCGCGACCGTGCCGTCGGGATTGTGCGCGATTCCGGTGGCATACCAGGACGCAGGTATTCGAGGCGCGGTTGTAGGAGATGGGAAGCGCGCCATTCGGGGCCACGACATTCACGTCAAAATTGATCAGCCGTTCGCCGGTGATGGTTCCGCTTGTAGCGCCCATGCCGTGGGCGGTGTGGCAGGTAGAACAACTGAAGCCGGCATTGATGTGGTTGCTGTGCTGGTTCCAACTGGTGTTCTGCAGGATCTGATTGGCTATGTCGTGGCATTTGCCGCACAGCGCGTAAGGCCCATTTACGCTCGGATCGGGATTGGGAAAGAGATTGGTGATCAGCTGGCCCGGTGTGGGCGCCTGGCTGAATTCATAGCGGCGCTCCAGAATGTGGGTCCACTTGGAGCCGTGAGGGCCGTTCGGGCCGGTGCCGCCGAATTCGCGATTGTCGTCGCTGTTGTGGCAATCGGTGCAGAGAATCTGTGTGCCCATGGCGCGGCCCTGGGTGACGCCGTCGAGGTTCAACATGTTGGCCAGCAGGCTGGGTTGCGCGAGAGCGCTGCTGCTGGTATGCATGACGGGATGGCTGGAGGTGGCCGTAAGCGGCAAACTGCGGAATCATGTTCAGCGGATCGCCCGCCGAAACCGCGCGCACCGGGAAGTATCCATAAATCGGCAGCACCTGCTTGCCGGTGCTGGTGCCGTGGCAGCGCAGGCAGTTCTCATATTGATTGACGGCGGGCGTAAGCACGCTGATTCCGTCGCTGGCGCTGATGCCCGCGATATCCTTCTGCGAGATGCGGATCAGCGGCGGAGGAGGAAATATCCCGACCGGCTCGGACCCATGTGCATTGTGGCAGTCCACGCAGGTGGCATGACGGTTGTTGTTGAGCAATGCGCTTTCGGCGGCATCGTGCGGATTGGTCGAGGTGGGAAATGGATGCCCGACCTTGGGCGTGGCGTACTCGGCAAACACATTGGCGTAGGGCGCCATCGGCGAGATGTTCGCGCCGCCGTTGTGGCAGGCAATGCAATCCTGCTCATTCTGCCCGCGCAGCAGCCGCGCCGTCCCGCTGGCGTTGTGCGGCGCATGGCAGGAGATGCAGGCATCGGCAGCCACCGTGGGGTAACTTCCCAGCAGAGCCTGGGGCGAAATCTTGTCGGCGGACAGGGCATGCGCGCTGGTGGACCAATCGGCCAGCGGGTTGACCTGGCCGCCGATTTGCCGGGTGGGATCGTGGCAGGCCAGGCACAGCTGGCCGCTGGAACTGTCCTTCACCAGAAAATTCTGCGAGACCAGGTCTTTGGCCTGCACGTGCGGATTGTGGCACGACGTGCACTCGACGTTTCCATTGATCAGCTTCACCGCTCCAGTTGGGTCGGCGGTCTGTGCCGTTCGCCACCAGCGAGGCGACCAGGTCGATATTGTCCTTCAAGGGCAACGCAAGGCTGAACGGGTGCGAGGACTGCATGTTGCTGCCGAACACATCCGCCGTGTACATCGATCCGCGCGTGGTGACCTGGCCATAGGCCACGGTGGCCCCGACCGCCACGGTACCGTCATGGCAGCTCAGGCATTGATTGCTGTCAGTAGCCGAGCGTTGGCTGTCGTGCCGATGTTCTTTTCGGTGTTGCTGCTGTACAGTCGTATAGATCTGCGTGGTGAGCTTCTGGTTCCAGAGGCCCGTGTTCAGCCCGGAGTGCGGCGCATGACAGTAGGCGCAGGAGTCGGGACGGGCGCCGGTGATGGGCGATGTTGCTGCCCGGCCCCAGATTATGCATGCCCATCACATCGCCTGTGAATTTGCGCAGGCAGGGTGGCTCCCGGCTCAGCAGAATCGTCAGCCCGGCCAGCAATATTCTGAGCCTCACTGCATTCCCTCCTTGGCCGGCTGTCTTCAAGCCGACGTATTGAAACACCTGGACGCGGCGGTTGAACGAATCCACCACAAAAACCCGGTCGTCATGGTCGATGAACAACCCTGCCGGCAACTGGAACTCTCCCGCATGCGTGCCCCTGCGAGCCGAAGTAATACAGCAGTTCGCCCTGGCGGTTGAAGACCTGCACCACGCCCCACAAGGCATCCACCACGTAGAGATCGCCTTCCGAGTCGACGCCGACCGCCTTCGGCCGGAACATGGCCCCGGTGCTGTCGCCGATCTTTCCGATGGCGTACTGGAAGGTGCCGGAGCGGTCAAACACCTGCACGCGGAAGTTCATGGCATCGACCACCATCAGGTTCGGCCCATCCAGCCGCAGCTCGGTGGGGAGATTGAACTCGCCCTCGGCTTCACCCGTCTTGCCGATGGTCTTGAGCACGTTGCCTTGCATGTCGAGGATGAACACCTCGTCGCGCAGCGTGTCGGTTACGTAAATCCGCTGCGCTGCCGAGTCCACGGCAATTCCAGTGGGCCGTTTGAAGTAACCTTCGCCGCCCTTCAGGCTGCCGATGGCGCGCAGAAACTTTCCGCTGGGCTCGAAGACGAAGATCACGCCCGCATCCGAATCGGTTACGTAGATGTTGTCCTGGGCATCGACCGCGACGCATTGCGGCGTCCGCATCGGATCCTTGCTTTCGTCCATGCGCTCGATGAACTTGTACTTATGCTGCGTGAAGTCGAAGATGTGCACGCCCGCCGCGCCCGGATCGGTGACAATGATTCGTCCGCGCGAATCGGCGGCAATGCTGTAAGGACGCACCAGGGAGCGGTAGTCGGGCGCGCCGGCGACGACGTCCACCAGCTTGTTCCAGAAGCCGCGGTTCGGCTTCACCTGAGATTCCGAGTTGAAACTGCGTTCCCAGGAGAGCTTGCGCCCGCCCTCCAGCGACATCTCCCAGCTCCGGGCGCGGCCTGGGGCTTGGATTTTCGCGATGCCCGGATCGGAGTCGGCAGCAGCGCAACGCCAGCCACGATCAGGGCCGCGCACAGGCGCCGCCGCAGCTCTCGCCTTAGAAAAAATTGAACCAACGTGATAACTCCAATATAATATGATGATATACTCTGCTGGCGGCGCACCGGACCCGCTGAAGCCCTGGTCCAGCCGGGAGTATCCGCTGTAAATGCCCAACTTGCGAACCTGATATTGTATGAGTGCATTATATTCATCGTTCTGGTTCGAGGACGCGAGCCCGTCTACTGGAAGTATTGCTGATCGACTTGGCATAGGTGGCGCTCGATGGTGAGCCCTTTTACCGGAGAACTGGCCAGCCCAAAGGAATAACCATCTCCGCCGTAGAGGCTAACCAGGCTCGAAGGCAGAATGGGCGAGGGCACCGGCACAGGCACCAGGCCCGCGCCGGTGGCCAGTGCCTGCCCGTCCGATTTGGAGTAGCTGCCGGTGGCGATGAACCAGGGGCTATACCCCAGGCTGGCGTTGATAGCTCTGGCTGCTGCTCGATGTCCCGGCTTGATCGGTCAACGCTGTCCGTGCGCCGCCGGCGCCCGCGCTAAGGTTTAACTGTCCCCAGCGCCTCGCTGCGCTGCCCGAGTAGTTGTAGAACGAGTTCATGTAAGTGACCAGCAAGGTCTGCACGTCCTGCGCATAGTCGAACGACCCGTTCACTTTCCAGCCCAGAACCACGCTGGAATAGTTCGCGGTAGCCGTAATGCCCAATGTATTTGCGCTGTCGGCGTTTGATTCAGTGGCGGTCGCGGTCAGCGAGGCGTTGAAATTGCCGTTATACAGCTTGTGCGTGTAAGTGGCGCTTCCGCCGTACGATAGCGCTCCATAATTCTTCCCAGGTAAGACTCGGAGCGGCGCTCGACAAAGGCTGAAGCTTGCAGATTCTGCTCAACGCGCGTAAGTGGCCATCGCCATCAGGTCGAGGGAATTTGACGCCTCGTTCGAGTTGAGCGCCGGAACCGCCCC
The DNA here is from genome assembly GCA_963832535.1 of uncultured Acidobacteriota bacterium. Lineage (GTDB taxonomy): Bacteria > Acidobacteriota > Terriglobia > Terriglobales > Acidobacteriaceae > Telmatobacter. Next base: position 42,959 of record CAWHUK010000022.1, on the reverse strand, counting down.
GCCGGCGGCAACGACCGACTGAATCAGTTGTCCGTTCAGATTGTCGGAGTAATTCGCGAACTCCCGAGAGCGACAACTTGCGGATGGGGTGCAACGAGGCGTTGCTGTAGACCATGTCGATGGTCCCGCTGGAGTTGAAATCCGAGGTAATCGGTGCTGTATTCCGATCGGCTGATGCTGGTCGTGAGCTGAGCCGTTCAGGGGCAGTAGGTGCGCGAGATTGAACCCGTAGGCGCTTGTTGCCTGAATGATTCTTCTGTCGGCGGCTGGCCGCTCACAATCTCCGGAATCAGCGAGTGGCTGCCTCCGGTGGTGTAGTAGCCGCTCATGCTGAAGCCTGCCACTCTATAGCCCGAATGCAGGTTGAGCGAATGAAATGCGTTGCTCCCTTCATCGTTCGTCCCGTACACCGAATACGAGCCGGTGCCCATCTGGAAAGCTGCCGAGAAGCTGGGCACGCCCGGCAGGCTTTCGTTCCAGCCGATGCCGAACGAATCGCTGTTGCCATGGGTCACATAATTGGCGAGCCCCGGAACAGCGTAGTTGCCTTCGCTGTCGTAAAGCTTGGAATAGGAGATCGACCCGGGAAAGTGGCTGCCGCCGAAGATGTTGGTGGAAAGGTTGAAGCCGCTGGCATTGGAGATGGACTGGAAGTTGGAATTCGCCCGGGATTGGTTCAGAAAAAACGAGCCATTGTAGGATAGAAAATTGGGATTGTAGTAAGAGCCCGCGACATTGCCGTCGCCGCCAACCGTCAAGCCGTGGTCTGAACTGGTCATGTTCCCGTAATCCGCGGTATATCCCGAGGAGACCGTGCCGTTCAGGCTTGAGCTCGTCTCGCCGAACCGGACCTGCGCGGCAACAGGCAAAGCCAGCAGCAGAAGCCCAACCAGCACGCACCACGCGGCTCGCAGAGAACTTGTCACTCTATGCCATCCCTCGAATTCTCAGAGCCCTTGCGTGCCGCTAACAGCCTGTGGCGAAAGTAACTTGTCCGGGGAAAACATCCCTCAGAGGCTAAAGCCTCGTTCATTCCAGGCCAGTTACGGCACGGCTGAAGCCGTGCCCTTTCAAAACTCGACTTTCACCACGGGCCGCAGTTACGGCACGGCTGAAGCCGTGCTCATTCAAAAAACCCGACTTTCACCACGGGCTGCTGAGAATCTCGGTTTCTTTCCCTGCCCCCTTCCGCAGCCTCTTACATTTCTTCGATCTTTGCGTTCTGTCGCAGCTTCTGGTCGAGCGCGGCGCGAAGCTGGTTCGGCCTTGTTCTGTTGCAGCTCTTTTTCCAGTTGCGCTCTTCACGTCTTCGAACTTCGCCTTGCCCGCCGGCGTGTGCTCATTGCAGGCGGACGATGGTGTAGGCCTGCTCGATCTGAATCACATCGCTCACGTCGCCCGGCTTCATGGCGCGCAGCGCCTTCACAACCTGGGGCGCCAGTTGGTCTGACAGGGACGGGCTTGTGCTGGCCCATCATCACGCGGTAATCGTCATCGGAGATCTTCTCCGCCAGCAGCCCGAATTCTTCGGCCGTCTTCGTCGCTTTGGCCTGGCGCAGCGCATTCTCAGCCCGCTTGCGCCCCTCCTTCAACTGGCCGGCAGTCGCATTGGCCGGAGGAAGAACGGAAATCGTCTGGAAGGTGAACGACTCCGGATGCTGGAAGCGGGCCGGGTTCTTATCGTAGTAAGCCCTGACCTCGGCCGGCGAAACCGCACTCTTTATCTGTCGACTTCGCTCTTCAGAAGAGCGTCGATCAGCAGCGAGCGCCGGATCTTCTCCTGCAGCAACTGCTGCGAGCCGTGAAACTCGCTCTGCAGCAAGCGTTGAATTCCTCCGGCGTGGCGAACTGCTTGCGGAAATCGCTCTCGGCGCGCCGCATTTCCGCGGCCGGAACCGTCATCTTGCGGCGCAGCGCCTCCTGGTAAACCAGCTCTTCGAAGATGATCATCTTCAGGGCGCCGTCGCGAATCTGCGGCTCAAGCTCCTTGGAATCCCGTTGTGCTGGCGCGCATAGGGAAAAATCGTGTATTCCTCGCGCACCAGGTCGGTATCGGTCAGCACCGAACCGTTCACGCTCACTACCGGCTTGCCCACCGCACTCAGCGGGACCATTCCTCGCCTCTGCAACGGGCGCTGGCGTAAAGACCGTGGGCGCATGAGAAGCGACCTGCGCGCCGGCCGCCGCAAAGGCCAGCAGAAGGAACACGCAGATGGTAGAATTTGTACTTCATGATTGTCCATCCTGTTCGCTAAAAAAAGGGGAGGGAGTGTTCGCCCCCTCCCCCTCGTGCATAGAGAAGTGACTAGAACAGGTTTAGAACACGGTTCCAGCAGTGCCGCCGTTCATTTCGTTCGACTCGCCGCCATGGCACTGACGGCAGAACTGCGCCGTCTGGTTGGTCGCAGTGTTGGTATCGGCCGGGTTGTACGGAGCGCGAATGAAGAACATGGTCGCGTAGTTGCCGCTCGGCAGGCCGGTAGCGCCGCTGCAGCTCGTGGAGGTGCAGGCCGTTGGTCACCTTGACCACGTTCATCAGGTGCTGGTTGTGGCAGGTCGTGCACATGACCACGGGCTGCGTTGTTGTAGGCTCCCGGGCTGACAAAGAAGCCATAGTTCGTAACGAACTTGGAGGAATTTGTTCCCGTCATCAGGATCGCGCCGCTGGCGCTGATGGTGCAATCCCAGTTGTGCGTGCCGCCGCAGCCGATCGATGCGCTGAGGCCCACCGGGTGGTCGTTGAGATAGTTTCCGCCGGTGGTGCCGTCGATCCCGAGCAGTGTCGGGATGCTGTTGGAGGTTCCGTAGGTCGAGGGCAGCGTCTCATAGACCTGGTTCTTCATCATGGCGCCCTCGGCATAGTTGCCGTCGTGGCAGCTCAGGCACAGTGAGCAAGCCGGTGACGTCAGGCGTCGTGGCCGCCATGCTGGTCGGCAGAGTTTCCGAGCCGCTGTCGTTCCGGCCGGATGTGATGACTCTTGCCGTACAGACTGGCGACATCCTGGCCCCAGAGAGCGACGTTGCCCGAGGTGGAGTCGGCCGTTCTGGCAGCGCCGTTGCCGTATGCGCCGCTGTGTGGTGCGTGGCAGGCCGCGCAACCGCGGCCGTAATTGAGGTGAGCGCCGAGAACGTCAGTCGCCGGACCACCTGCTCCATACGACTGGGCCCCCGCGAAGGCCGCGGTGGCCAGAAACAATATGGGAATTAGAAAATAACGTTTCATCGATGAATTTCCTCCTATTGCTAATTCTTTCTGCCCGATCTGATCTTGATGCGGGCTTGATTGGAGTCTTCTTATTACCTTTGTCGCCGGAAAGTCCCAGAATTCGGGACCAAGCCTTGACTCCAGTGGGAAAGCCCCCGGCGATCTTCACCTGTAGATTAGATTTGCCCAAGCTTTTGTTATGTGTCTTAGATCACCCTCTTGCCGGGGCCTTACGTGACAGCTATCACCCTTGTGCGTGTCCGTGTCTGCTATTGCGACACCTCTCACTTCCGGCCGTACTTGCCTGTTCATGTGATCGTGATCACTTTCTCGCGGGACGCCGGGTGCTCTCCTGTACTTGGCAATGTTGACGGGGGAACAGCCTCGATGACCAACGAAGCGACCGCGGCGCCGAATGCGAGCACAGCATTGGAGTCGAGGTTTGTGTACGCGATGGCGGTGCTCAGCCTGATCGTGGGCCTGCCAATCGGATATCTGTTGCGTGGATCGAACTCGCCCGCCCCTCAGCCCTCTGCCAGCGCCGGACAACCATCTGCCGCAGCGGGCCCGATGGCCGACGGTCGCAGGCCCACGCTGGGAGACATGAAACAGGCAGCCGACAAGCAGGCAGGACCTCTGCTCGAGAAGCTGAAGGGCGACCCAAACAACGCCGCTCTGCTCGGCCAGATTGGGGCTGTTTACGATTCCATGCACCAGTTCACCGAGGGGGCCGTTTACTATAACCGGGCTGTCCAGGCGGACCCAGGCAATGCCGTCTTTCGCAACAAGCTGGCCATCAGCCTTTACAGCAATGGCGACGCCGATGGAGCGATCGCGCAGTTGAATCAGGCGCTGGCCCATGACCCAGGCTACGCCGATGCGTTGTTCAACCTTGGCATGATCAAACTGAAAGAAAAACAGGATGGCAAGGGCGCCCTTGCGGCCTGGCAGCAATTGTTAAAGTCAAATCCGAAATTGAGCGCGGACCGCAAAGCCATCGTGCGAAAGCAGATTGCCGGCGTCGCAAGCCATGCTGAACAATCAAAAAGCGTCGGATTCGAAGCGATGAATAACTCAACCCAGACTCCCCAAAAACAATGGACAGCCGTGAATGCGATTTCCTTGATGGTTATCTGCCTGCTGATGGGAATCGCCGGCGGCTGGTGGTTCCGCGGATGGCAAAGCCCGCCGACCGCCGGATCTCAAAAAGCCGCCCCGGCCGCGATGCCGGAGCAGGCCATTGCCCCGGCGCAAATGGCTGAAGCTCAGGCGGCGCCGCTGCTCGAGAAGCTCAAGTCGGATCCCAATAATCCGGATTTGCTGACCGGCATCGGCAACATCTATTACGACGCGCAGCAGTATCCCGCCGCCGTCGATTACTACGGGCGCGCCCTCAAAGCCAAGCCTGCCGACGCGGCCGTACGCACCGATATGGCGACCGCCTACTGGTACATGGGAAACGCCGATACGGCGATAGCGGAATTCAATAAGGCGCTAACCTACGAACCCAATAATCCGAATACACTTTTCAATCTCGGCATTGTGAAGTGGAAGGGGAAGATGGACGTCGCGGGCGCAGAGGCCGATTGGAAGAAGCTGCTCAAGGAGAATCCGAATTACGAACATAGAGACAAAGTCCAACAGACGATGGCCGAGGCCGAGAAGCAGGCTGCGCCCAAGCCGCAATGAAAGCACAAGAAAAACGGAAGAATTAGAAAAAGCATGCGCGTGCTCAACCTCCATTTCCACCTTTATTTTGAAAAGCCATAAGCACAAGCCGGAGCAATCATTCTCATTCCCCGCTGAGTATTTAACTTTCAACCTAGTTATTGATCCGGCCCTAGCTGGGTCCGGCTAATTCGCCGCGCAACCATAGGCCCTCCTCAAAAAAGCCGGCCCTCCGCATCGCCGCACTCTCACCCAAACCTAAGTAATCTCGAAGCCCGTCCTGCCTCTCCTGACATGATGCCTGCCGCCGATAAGGCAGGCAGTGAATCGCAGAGCTGGTTCCCAGCGCGCGGGTGGGGCTCTGCTGCGGCGCATTTCTTCGGTCGAACAAATGAGATGCGCATCAGGAGGCTCTGTTCCATGAAACGGTATCTCTTCGCCCCTCTATTGTTTCTGGCAACCGCGGGTTTTGCGAAGGCCCAGCTGGTGACGCCGATCGCTGACGTTCTCGGCGCTCATCTTAACTACGGTCGCGGGTGTGGGGCTTGCCACGCGCCACACAGCGGCGCGAGAGGCAACGGCGCCAACAAATCCGGCGACGCGAGGACAGGCAACGTCGCTCTCTGGGGCGAAGACTCGAGTAGCCTGTATGGCAGAACCATCGCAACGGATGGAGGCAAATATGTAGAAGTCCTGCCGGCCAGCATGTCGGCTACGACGCCTGACGTGAGCGGCATGCTCACCTGCCTAACTTGCCACGACGGCAACTATGCCGAGGGCTCCATGATGAAGAACGCTGTCTATGAGAAGCTGCCCGCAACCTATGGGACCGCCAACAAGATTCCGACACTGCTCGGCAACAATGACACCGGCCCTGGCAACTACCTCAACGAGCATCCGATGGGACTCAATGCAGCAGTCGCTTGCGGTGGCGCCGGCTGGGATTGCACGAACAGCGGCGGTGTGATCAGCATGAAAGGGCCAGCTTCGAGCAGGTTCGTTTCCAACTACGGATTCTTTGTCGAGTTGGGCGCCTACAACGGTAACGCCGTGGTGGTGTGCACAACCTGCCACAATCCGCACGTGATGAACGTGGTAAAAGTGACCCGGGGCGCAACGACAGGTCTGCCGGCAGGAAACTACGCAACCATGTTCTTTCTGCGCGCTCCCTACAACCCGGCCGATCCCAACCCCGCATCCAACCAGACGGCACAATTCTGCCGTCAGTGCCATGGGGAAGAGTCGAACGAAATGTACGGTGGCACTGCTGGAACTGTGTTTTAGTCTGTGTGTGGTTTAGGGGAGGGAGCAAACTCCCCATGACCATCGGCCAAAATGCGTTTGTGGGCGCAGATTGCTTCGTCGCGCATTTAAATTATTAATGGACCGGATTCATCCGTTGTTTGAGTCCCAGCGAAAGCGGCGTTGACACCCGGCTTCCTACTGCTCTCTCAGCGGCGCGGCCGGGTGTAGACTCCGAACTGGGATGCTAAAGTGGGAATCTCCGATAGTATCGTTCCCTCCCCCGCAGCATACAAGTTCTAGGCGCCCGACCGACGCCGGGAGTAAAAATGACTGAAAATTCTTCTCGCGTATGGTTTATTACCGGAGCCTCGGCGGGCTTTGGACGGCGGCTGGCTGAGGAACTGCTCAGGCGCGGCGAGCGAGTGGCTGCAACCGCGCGCGACGTGACGAAAGTAGAGGATTTGGCCCGGCAATATCCGGGGAAATCGCTGGCCCAGACGCTCGATGTCACCAAGCCGGCGGAGATCGAGGCGGTTGCGCGGCAGGCGATCAAGGAGTTCGGGCACGTCGATGTGCTGGTGAACAACGCCGGCTTCGGCGTGAGTGGCGCCATCGAGGAAATGTCGGAAGAAGAGTTTGAGCCCATGTTCCAAACCAATATTTACGGCCTCATTCGCACTACCCGCGCGTTCCTGCCGCATTTCCGCGAGCGGCGCAGCGGGCACATCGTCAATTTTTCCTCGATCGGCGGGCTCGTCGGTGGGGCGGGGTGGGGATTTTACAGCACCACCAAGTTTGCGGTGGAGGGTTTCAGCGAGGCGCTGGCCGCGGAGATGAAGCCGCTTGGCGTGCGCGTGACTCTGATTGAGCCCGGCCCGTTCCGCACGGATTTTCTGGGCCGGTCAGGCCAGCTGGCTCAACGGGAACTGGCCGAATACGCAGAGACGGCGGGCAAGATGCGCACGTTTGTGCGGACCCAGTCCGGCAAGCAGCCGGGCGACCCGCAAAAGGCGGTCGAGGCGATTATCGCAGTTGCCGATTCGCCGGAACCGCCGCTGCACCTGATTCTGGGCAAGAGTGCGCTCGCGCGCTTTCGCGACAAGCTCTCCTCGTTGCAGAAGGAGATTGCCGCGTGGGAGGCTGTGACAACGGGCACGGATTTTCCGCAAGGCGCCTGAGCGAGCAGGCAATGACGACTTTGCCGGAGACAACGACAGTTCCCCACCGCGTAGACCCCAGCTGTCTTACCGCGTAAGACAGCGTGGATTGGAGCGCGTCTTGTATTACAGGAGGTCTTACCGTCTTACAGTGCTGTATTACAGCTCCACCCGGTTGCGGATCTCCAATCCAGGCGAATCGCCCGGATTTGGCCGCCTACTCCTCCTGCCGGATGATCTCTTCGAGCTTGGGCTTGTGCTTGGCCTGGCGGCCGGTGCGCGGCGCGGCGGCCAGAACGCGCGATGGTTTGGGCTGACCCACGCGCTCGCGGGCATTGGCCTTTACCGCCTTGGTGGCCGAAAATCGGGCTGGCTTGCGTTTCGTCATGGCAAAATTGAGTATGGAATAGATTCCGCTGGCGCGAAAGTGCCGGCGTGGAGTCATGCGTGCCCGAGGATCTGATCGAATCCCCCAGGGCGCCGAACCGGGAGCCGGACAGCAATGGATGAGCGGGAATTCTTCAACGAGACGACGGAGCAGAGGACCCATACCCTGACCTGCCCCAAGTGTGGGCAGGCTGCCGAATACAAAGTGACTTGGGTGGTGCGGCGCAAGCGGGCGCAGTTGCCGCGCGGAGCCGACGAACGCGACCGGGCCCGCTTCGCCAAAGCGCAGTCTTACATGGTAAGACGCGATGACAAGCTAGGCTGCGCCAATATCCGCTGCCGCAAGCCCTTTGAAATTACCAGTCTGCAATCGCTTGCGTTCCTGGTGGATTGAGCCGGACGGCGGCTGGCGCGGACTGGCCAACTTGCCGCTCGGCGAAAGGATCGCAGTTTTCTTCCCCTTTACCGCACACCTCAGGAGGCGGGCGTGCCCAGTCTGATCGTTCGAGGTGAAACCATGCACATTTCCGCGCGGTTTGCCGTCCGCAGGGTGTGGCCGCGAAGCTCGGACTCGGCGCAATCGGTTGGGTATCCCCCGCAGTAGCGTGGCTTCCTGCTGATTCCGCCAGGCTGGCGCGCGCCCGGCGGCGTGTGATTGAATTTAGAGTAGGAATACCGGACCCGGAGGTCATCCGCACGGCCGGTAGGGAGAATTCAATGGCGAATTTCATGCTTCCCCCCGAAGAGCGCAACCTGACCCCCGACCAGGTAGAGGCGCTCGACAAACGGCGCGACCTGGGACACACCTTCCTGGTCATCGCCGGCCAATTTGCAGTCATTGCCACCATCCTGCTGCTTTGGGTGGGCCAGGATCTAACGTATTCGCCAGGCTGGGCGCATCCCATGGCGTACTACTTCTTCCTCGCGCTCATCCTCATCGTGGTATTCGGCATCACCGGGTTTGTTCTGCGCCGCGGAACCCCGCGCATCGACTGACGGCGAAGCGGCGAAGCAGCCGAGCATCGCGTGGGCGCGTCTGGGCTAACGTTAGAGAATTGTCCGGCCCGAACTCGCGGCAATCTCACAGGCTGCGTTTTCATGGAGGCAAAACCATTGCAGACATTTCGCAGTATTGACTGGAATAGCGCCTGGAACTCAGATCGAGTGAAACGCTCTGAAGGGCGAGATCGGGAATTTTGGAACCGCCGGGCCCCATCGTTTGCTCAGCACATCAAGGAGGGCGATCGGGATGAATATGTCGATCCCTTCCTGGAAATTGTCGACCCGCGGCCCGAGTGGAGCGTTCTGGACGTCGGCTGCGGACCGGGTACGTTGGCGTGCCCGCTGGCGAAGGCCGTGCGGCAAGTGACAGCCATTGATTTTTCTCCGGTGATGATCGACATTTTGAAGGCCCGCTGTGAGAAAGAAGGCATCTCCAATATTGTGCCGCACCTGGCAAGCTGGGAAGACGATTGGCAGGCGCTTGGCGTAACGCGCCATGACGTTGCCCTAGCTTCTCGCTCTCTGAATGCGCCAGACCCGCAAACCTTCATCAGCAAGCTCATGTCGTTCGCCACACAGCGCGTGTATATCGCATTTGCCGTTGGGAGCGGTCCTTTCGATCATCGCCTCCTCGAAGCCGTTGGACGGGAAACACACGCTAATCCCGATTACATCTACATCTATAACCTCCTTTATCAGATGGGAACAGCGGCCAACATCTCATTGATCGAGAGAAGCCCCAACACATTCTCAGGTGAAGAAGAGGCGGTAGATTCGTTCCGCTGGATGATCGAAAATATGACTTCAGCGGAAGAGGAGGGATTGCGCCGGTATCTCGGCCGTCATCTCATTCAAGACGGAGAGCGCTGGAAGTTGGATTACCATCGTCCGGTGAACTGGGCGGTGATCTGGTGGAAGATCAAGAGGGGAGGCTAGAACATCGGGCCGCGATATTCCGGCAGCGTGCCGAGCAGTTCACGGCTTCATCCAGCGCGGCGCGGTGACGGGTGGGTGTACCATTCGATGAACGGCCGGGGACATACCTGACATTTCAGACCGGGCACATCCCTGACACTGCACTTGCCTTGGCATCGTATCGGCACGCAGTTCGGACGGCGACCTCGACCTCCTTGAATGCCTCAAAGCCTGCCGTGTCATGTTTACCGCGGATGAAGGTTGGCCATGCCAATTCAGCAATCCGCGGGTGCAAGAGCTTCGGCGACAATGACAATAAAGTTGCTTTCCGAAACATTTCGAAATCCGCTGAGTCTTGCACCTTTCCCGCGGCACGGGTTAGGAAAACCCAATCGCCTTGGCCAGTGGGCGCTGGAGCGAGGAGCCCATTGTTTAACATCCAGTTCCACGCCTCCATAATCGCTAGAGAAATTGCTGGGACAAACTGTCGGGGATAAACCTCTTGGAGAACTGATTGAGTCTCGTTGCAGAAGTTATACCCGCTGACTTTGGTGTGGTGCGGGCGGAGGGACTTGAACCCTCACGGGGCTTGCGCCCCAACGGATTTTCTTGCCATCTGCGGCTTTCGCCGCCCCGCCGGAAGCGTCCGAGGGACGCTAAGGCGGGTTTGTGGTCTGGACTATCCCTTCACCATAGCCGTGAGGCCGTAGGTGCTGCCCGTCTAGTCTCTACACCTTCCCGGCAGAGATTCTCCGCCGGGTTTGGCTCGGGATCGCCATTTCACAGGGTTCCCCGAATTTGAGCAGTTCTGCATCGCCGGTTTCCCGGCGAGCACTCAAGTTTCGCTTAAGTCCGATGCGTCTGCCGATTCCGCCACGCCCGCGTGGCCATTCGATTTCTAATGATAGATCAGGCTGCGGGAATTTACATATGCGTTTCCCGGTCCGGTCGCGCGGCATCGGCGCGCGCGCCGGGTTTTTGCGCCTTCTTCGGTTTTGGCCTCATGATGTTGATCGCGGCGGTGTCAAGGTTCGTCTTGATGTGCGCCGCATAGTATTTCTCGATCATCACGCCATCTCCGAACTTCTTCCGCTGCTCTCACCAGAAGATGCGAAGGCTTGGTTCAGGCTCCCTTTCAACGCTCTACAGCAATAGGAGAAATGCTCCAGGTTGGCGGGTCTATCCCTCCGACGTTCTGTGTGGGCAAGCAAGGAGAACGCCCCGCTTGCCCGCCTGTTCATCGTCAGGGCGAGCCAGCCAGGCTATCCACCGGCTGCGCAGGCGGCGCATTGAGATAATCACAGTTTCAGCCGGCTTCGCATCTATTGATGATGTACCTTAAGCTTTGGCGTCTATGCGCCGCACGGCCCGACAGCGCGGCGCACGGTAAGGCTGGTTTGGCTCAGTTGGGCGGGACGGGATAGCAGGACGAAATAACGCGGGAGTTCGCTCTTGACGATGGAATTCCACATTGCGCGGAAGGCGAGGGAACGCTACCAGTTCGCGGAGTCGCTTTTTTCCTACAACGGCAACGTGATCCTGGCCAGTATCGGCGCCTGCCGCGAGTTCGCGCACCGCATGAACCAGGTGCGCGATGTCGAAAAGCATCCTGAGCAAGCGGTCCATGCCGGTCAGCTTTTCGCCATGGGGCTCATCGACGAGGCCAGCCATGTGCTCATGGCAGGCTATCGCAAGCAGTTCGATCCCCAGGTCATGACCTCCGCCCTCGACTGGTTCGGCGCGCAGGTGGGGACGGACAACCTTGATAAAATGTTGCTTGCCTTTGTCGAGCAGTTCCCGGGACAGAGCATAATGCGCGGCCAGGAGACGCCGGCGCAATGGCTCGCCAGAGAAACCGCGGGCACTCCGCACCGCGCCGCCGCCCTTGAAGAACTGCTGCTGCTCTGGTCGGCAAATCGCAATCAGGCGTTCAAGCCGTTTGAAGAGCTTTTCGACGACCGTCCGCTAGCAGAGAAGACCGTATACCGGCAGGTGACAGCGCAAATGCCCGAGTACTTCGCCACGCGCCCGCTTGTCCCGCTGCCGGGCGCTAAATCCATGAGCTTGCTCGATCTGTTGCGCGCCCCGGCGCTGCGCTCGCCCCGGTCCCTCAGCGACCAACTTGAGATTATTCGCCAACTTTGGAAGCCGCTGCTGGGCGAAAGCCTGGAGCGCTTTCTGCTGATGGCTGCTGAGGTTCTACGCGAGGAAGAGCTGGCCATCTGGGCGCAGTTCAATCCGCCCGGCACGCGCCGCGGTCCGCAGCAGTGGCCCTCCCCGGCCGGCAGCCCTCAAGTTCCTTCTTTCGACAATCTCGCTCACGAGTACGAGCGATTCTCGCCCGACATGGCCTGGATGCCCGGCGCGGTGCTCATCGCTAAAAGCACTTACGTCTGGCTGGCGCAGTTGAGCCGCAAATACGGCCGGCACATCGGCCGCCTCGACGAAATTCCCGACGAGGATTTGGCCACGCTCGCCGCGCGCGGCATCAATTCTCTGTGGCTCATTGGCGTGTGGGAGCGCAGCCGGGCGTCAAAAACCATCAAACTGCTCTGCGGCAATCGCGACGCAGTGGCTTCGGCCTATTCGCTCTTTGACTATCGCATTGCCGACGATCTCGGCGGCGAGGCGGCCTACATCAAGCTGAGGGACCGCGCCTATCATCATGGCGTCCGCCTGGCCAGCGACATGGTGCCCAATCACATGGGCATCGATTCGCCCTGGGTCATCGAGCATCCTGAGTGGTTTATGTCCCGCTGGGATTCGCCCTATCCCGCATATGGTTTCAATGGACCCGATTTGTCGCATGACGGCCGCGTCGAGATCAAGATCGAAGACCACTACTTCGAACAGTCCGACGCCGCCGTGGTCTTCCGCCGCCGCGACAAAGCCAGCGGCGAAACCCGCTACATCTACCACGGCAACGACGGGACGAGTTTTCCGTGGAACGACACCGCGCAGCTCGACTACCTCAATCCCGCAGTGCGCGAGCAGGTGATCCAGACCATCCTCCATGTGGCGCGTCTTTTTCCCGTGATTCGTTTCGATGCCGCCATGACTTTGGCCAAGCGGCACTTTCATCGCCTGTGGTTTCCCGGCCCCGGCTCCAGCGGCGCCATTCCCTCGCGCGCTGAGTTCGGCATGAACCAGGCCGAGTTCGATCGCGCCATGCCCCACGAATTCTGGCGCGAGGTGGTCGATCGCGTGGCCGCCGAGGTTCCCGGCACGCTGCTGCTGGCCGAGGCATTCTGGCTCATGGAGGGTTACTTCGTCCGCACGCTGGGGATGCATCGCGTCTACAACAGCGCCTTCATGATCATGCTCCGCGACGAGGACAATGCCAAATACCGCTCGGTCATCAAAAATACGCTTGAATTCGATCCCGATATCATGAAGCGCTACGTCAATTTCATGAGCAATCCCGACGAGCGCACGGCCATCGACCAGTTCGGCAAGGGCGACAAATATTTTGGTGTCGCAGTCATGATGTCCACGCTTCCCGGCCTGCCCATGTTCGGCCACGGCCAGATCGAAGGATTCACCGAGAAATACGGTATGGAATATCGCTGGCCCCGCTACGAGGAGAATCCCGACCTCTGGCTCGTCGAGCGCCATGAGCGCGAGATCGCTCCCTTGCTCAAACGCCGCTGGCTGTTTGCTGAGAGCGGCAACTTCCTGCTCTACGACTTCTTCAATTCCAACGGCTCGGTGAATGAGGACGTCTTCGCCTACTCGAACCGCACCGGCGGTGAACGAGCGTTGGTCGTCTTCCACAATCGCTACGCCGAGGCGCACGGGGCCATCGATTTCTCAGCTGCATATGCGGACAAGGGATCGGGCCAACTCCGCCAGCGGCGTCTGGCCGAAGGATTGGGCCTGAGCGGCGACCGGGACGCCGTTGTTGCTTGGCGCGACTCGATCACCAGCCTCGAATACCTGTGCCGTGCTGGCGAATTGCTCGACCGTGGCCTCACTGTCAATCTCCACGCCTACCAATCCCACGTCTTCCTCGATTGGCGCGAACTGCGCTCCACGGCCGAGCAGCCCTGGGACCGTTTGTGCGACTGGCTCAACGGGCGGGGCGTTCCCTCGCTCGACGACGAGATCGTCAATCTGGAACTCCGGCCTGTCCACGATGCGCTTCGTCAGCTTCTGGACCCCGGCATGGTGCGGCTCCTCGCCGACCTCGCCGAGCACCCTCGCGCCGTTGCCGTCGAAGGCGCCAGAAAGCCTGAACGCCGACGGAGCCAATTTCTGAAACAGGCATGGGAGTGCGGCGAGACATTTCTCCGCGAGGCACAGGCTGGCTACGCCGAGCGTCTCCGCCAAGCCAAACAGCCGCAGGGCGTCGAGCCTGCCAAACCAGCGTCGCTGGCGCGGGACTTCAGCCGGCGTCTCCGCGCCGCCATGCGTTTGCCTCAAGTCGAGGCGCTCTTCCCGGGTCCATGGACCGCGGCCGCCCGCCGCATGTTGCCTAGCTCCAGTCCTCAATTCACGGCCACGGCTATGTGGGGGCCGGTCCTCGGCTGGTGCGCGCTGGAGTTACTGGCCGAGTCGATCGATCCAGTGGAGCCGGAGCGCACGGCTCTCGATCTCTTCGATCGCCTGCGTCTTCGCGAGCCCTTTGGCCGCTCTTTCGCCGCGCTCGGCTTCGAAGGCGAAGAAGCATGGCGTGTCGCGGCCCGCATCAAGGTTCTGCTGCTCACCGGGGCCGGCGTCGGCGCGCTTGAAGAGGCCGCACCTCTGCCTGAGAGCGAAGCCCCCGCGGCCGAAACCGCGCCTCCGCAACCCGTTGCGCCGGAACCCTCGCATCCTCGCGAGGAAAAGGTGGTCCTCGCGCCGGCTTTGTGGCTCGATCCCGATGTCCGCTGGCTTTGCGGCGTTCATGAAGCCGAGGGCCACTTCTACCTTATCCGCGAACTCTATGAAGAGCTGCTCTGGTGGCTGCTCATGCCCGCGCTGTTGAATCTTGCGGGCGAAGACGCGCCCAGCCGCGAAGCGGTGAAGGAGTTGAGCAACACCGTCAAGGCGGCACTGGCGTCGGCCGAGGCTGCCAGCTATCGTGTCGATGAGCTACTCGGTCCTGTTGCGGCCGCAGACATCGCCGATTCGTCCGCGCAGGATCCGGAACTCGAGCACGGCAAAGAAATCGGCGGACGAACGGAAACCTTGAAATAAATAATGGGCAGGATGCGCTATAAGGGCGCGGTGGCGGATGACGGATGTATCTTCTGGACGAATTCAGTCAGAGACCTGAAGGCCCCTGCCGCCTCCCATCCTCGGTTGCAACCGCGCGCGGCTTGGTTTTGCGATAGACGTTGGCAACCGCCAGCGTCCAGAGGGGAACCATATCGACACCAGGTATGAGCTTGGCAGCGAATGAGGGCAGGAACTCCCAGTGCCAGCCTAGAAGGAAGGTCAGTACGCCACCGATGCAGAGATCGAGCAGGTCATCGGCGGGCGATGCATAGCCCTCGACGAACAAGGGGAGCACGGCAATCTGGGCCACGTCGGCGACGATGGCCAGCAGAAAGGCGGCTTTCAGGCGCGGACCCGCGGAGATTGTGATGGTGTCCTTGGCCGCACTGTTTTTTATGATCCTGACCATGCTGTGCTGGGGTTCGTGGGCCAACACCCCTCAAACTGTGCCCCGGTTGCTGTTTTCAGCTGCTCGTGTATTCCTGGTGGGGCTGGGCGCGGTGGCGCTAACTCCGGTACCTCCGGACTTCAGGTTGTGACTATGAATGACACACGCAAGCCGATCGTGGTGGTCGGCAGCATCACCATGAATATGGTAACCCGAACGCCGCGGATTCCCGCGATCGGGATAAACATCGGTCACCTGTACAATTCTTCACAAGAACATTCCCGCGAAGTCAGAAAGAAGGAAGGTATCAGATGCCCGAACGTAACAAGGAACAACTGAAATCAGCGACACAGACCAGACAGGAGATGCTGGTACGAACTGGCGTAGGCGCTGGGGCTATCGGGCACGGCTCCGTACTTGGCGCATCCCGCATTGCTGCTCAAGGACTCTCTGCTCGAAAAGGAAAACCAAGGACTTATGTGTTGGTTCACGGCGCCTGGTCTGGCGGGTGGGTTTGGAATGCAAAAGGCGTAGCAGCTGCGCTGCGCGCTAAGGGACACACGGTGACGACACCAACTTTGACAGGGCTCGGAGACCGCAAGGATAACGCCGCGGCCGGCTACGATCTTGAGACTCACGTCCAGGACATCGTTGACCACATCGAGATGGAAAATCTGAAGGATATTCATCTGGTGGGTTGGAGCTATGGGGGCGTCGTTGTAACTGGCGCTCTGGCGCGGATCGCGGAGCGTGTCAAGTCCGTGATTTATTTAGACGCGTTTGTACCCGACGATGGTCAAAGCCTGTTTGACTATGTGGAGCCGGCGGCTCGCCAGAGCTTGCAGAGCTCCAAGGCCGCCAACAAGTTCGTGCCGCCCAATCCCCTGTCTGTCTTTGGCATTAAGGATCAGGCCCTGGTTGAGTACGTTCAAGCACGTCAGGCGGATCAGGCCTGGCAGACGTTCTTCCAGCCGGTCAAGGCGCTTAAAGTACGCCCCAACGTTCCTCACACATATATTCGCTGTACCGATTTCGATAACCCTTCGTTTGACGCATTCCTGGAGAAGTTTAAAAAAGATCCACTCTTCACAACCTATGTGCTTAAGACCAGCCATCTTGCAATGATCACTGCTCCGAAGGAGACGATCGAACTCCTAGCAGCCTGTGGTGAAAGTCGCGCTTTGAAAGGGCACGACTTCAGTCGTGCCGCAAAGGCCCCGGAATCAACGCGGCTTTAGCCGCTGAGGGATGGTTTTCGTTACTGAGTTACTTTCACCACAGGCTGCTAGCCAAGGCCAGGTAGCAACAGACGCTAAGCGCAATCTTCGCGTCTATGCCACTAGCGCCATCTCGCGAATCGTCTCCTTGCGCACCGTCAGCCGCTCCACGAGATCCGTTCGCACTTCGTAGCCGCGGCCGGCGTATCGGGAATGGCAATTTCGCCCTCCAGAGAGACAGTGACCCCCGGCTCGACGATGTCATCGGTGAAATAGCGCGCTGAGGCGGAGACGTCGCCGGGGAGGGTGAAGCCTTCGAGAGTCGAGAGCGCGATGTTGTGCGAGCGGCCGATGCCAGACTCCAACATGCCGCCGCACCAGACGGGAATTCCGCGCTCCAGCGCCGCATTGTGCACTGCGATGGCTTCAGAAAACCCTCCTACGCGGCCCAGCTTGATGTTGATGATCTTGCATGACTCCATCTCGATGGCTGCCAGCGCATCGCGCCGGTTCAGGATGGATTCGTCGAGGCAGATAGGCGTTTCGAGCCGCTTCTGCAGCACAGAGTGGAAGTAGAAATCGTCGTGCCACAGTGGCTGCTCGATCATGAGCAGGTCAAAGCCGTCGAACGACACCAGATGGTCCTCGTCGCGCAGGCGATAGGCCGAGTTGGCGTCGCAACTTAGCATGATGCCGGGCCAGCGGCTGCGGACGCGCTCAAATACCTCCACGTCCCAGCCGGGCTTGCACTTGAGTTTGATGCGCTGGTAGCCGGCAGCCAACTCGCGCTCGATAATCGCAAGCAGTTCGGGGATGGAGGACTGGATGCCGATGGAGACGCCGCAAGGAATGCTGTCGCGAACTCCGCCGAGCAAACGGGAAAGGGAAATGCCTTCGCGCTGCGCCTCAAGATCCCAAATGGCATTTTCGAGAGCAGCTTTTGCCATGCGATTGTCGCGCACCTGGCGGAAGATGCGCGGGCAATCTCCACCATGTTCAGGAAATTCGGCAGCCAGCATCGGACCTAACTCGCGGACGAGAACATGCCACGCGCTATCGGTCGATTCGCCGGAGAAGACCGGGCGCTCGCCTGCGGTGCATTCGCCCCAGCCGGTCAGCCCTTCGGACCGAATTTCGGCCAGCAGAATCCTCCGGTTGCGGGTAACGCCAAAGCTGGTTTCAAACGATCGCACCAGCGGCATGTGCAGTTCACGCAGAATAATCGCCTCAATTCTCATTTTTCCCTCGTCTCATTTTTTCGTTCCTCGGGATCAGCTTCAAACTCCGTCTGGGTGGGGAAACCCATTTCGAAGACTCCATTGTCTTCCGCATCCCGAGAGAAGCCAAGTACGGCCAATCCCCAGGAAAATGCCTTTTGAAACTTCTGTCGATTCTCTACCTGAATGGCAAAAGCGCGTTTCCGGTCGGTTTCGCTAGCTTTCCACTGTTCGATGGAAGCCGGAACCAGGATCCGTTCCTCAATAACGTGCCTGGCGATCGTGCGGCCCTCAAAACTGGACTTTACTCGTGGGGAATCCAGCTGCCACTCCGCCAAAAGACGATCCGTTGGAAGCCCGCCTTGCAATTGAGATGAGGATACACCATAGAAATCCACAAGATATGCACGTGAGGTTGCGCCCAACCTGTGGATATTGAAAAAAGCGTTCTTGATCTCCAGAGGGTCGAAGGTCCACTCCATGTGCCGAATCCCACGGGAGAGCGCATCACGTCGTTGTTCCCATTTGAGTTGCGCGCCAAGCCCGCGATTGCGGTAGGAGGAGCGGACCGCCAGCATGTGGGAGTGGAGGTAAGGGCGCGGCCCATTTTGAGTTTCTTGGATTCCGGGCAAAGACATGGCGAAACCAACGAGTGTATTGGCAGACGGCGCTCTAGGACTCTCCGCAAGTTCGCTATCGAAGGCGCCAATCACTTGGCCGCCAATTTTTTGCGCGAGCAGGAAGGTTTTGCGGGGAATCGCATCGCTCTCGTCATAGCCCCAGGTCTCGATCTGGAGCTCGACGCAAGCCTCCAACTCGTCAAATCCCGCGCACGCGCGAATCTGGATCATGGCTTTGCCTCAGATGCAGGTTTGGCTCGCGAGTCCAGGCCGGGTGCCTCCTCGTATGCAAGTGTCTTTTTGGCCTGCGTCCAAAGTGCCTCCAGCTCACCGGGAGAAAGCTCTTCGAGCGGCTGCGGAGCGGTACGCTCCATTTCACTAAAGCGGCGGCGGAAGCGCAGATTGCATTTGCGCAACGCCATCTCTGCATCCACGCCAAGATGGCGCCCCAGGTTGACGACGGTAAACAGCAGATCGCCTAGCTCTGCCTCCACCGCCGGCTTGCGAGCGGGATCGCCTGAAGCCGCTTCAGCCTCAAGCTCTGCGGTCTCCTCCGCCAATTTCGGCAACAACTCGCGCCAACTCGGCCAATCGAAGCCGGATTTTTGCGCCTTGGCGCCGAGCTTGGCTGCTTCAGCCAGCGCGGGCATCGCGCGGTGCACGCTGTCGAGCCGCGAGGTTGGCGGATCCCCTTCCCTGAGTTCCCTTAGAATCCCCGGCGGTAGCGGCGGACGCCGTTTTTCGGCGGCTTTGATCTGCTCCCAGTTGCGCAGAACGGCCGCGGCCGAACCCTCGACTTCGGCGTTCACGTCGGCGCTGTTTCCGGCCTCGCGCGCGATGCCTCGTCGCCAAAAACATGGGGATGCCGGCGCACCAGCTTGCGATTCAGGTGGTCGAGCACATCGGCGATGGTGAAATGGCCCTCGTTGGCCGCCATCTCCGCATAGAAGAGAACTTGCAGGAGCAAGTCGCCGAGCTCCTCGGCCAAGTGGGAGAAGTCGCTGCGCTCGATGGCGTCGAAGACCTCGTAGACCTCTTCCAGCGTGTATTTGCGGATGGAATCGAAGGACTGCTCGCGGTCCCAGGGGCAGCCGCCGGGAGCGCGCAGGCGGGCCATAATGGCCACGGACTGCTCAAACAACGCTGCCGCCCGCGCCGGATCGGTGGTGGTTTGCGGCGTGGGATCTTTTGCACTGGAGCTTGCTCGAGGAAGATCCATGCACCTCCAGTTTACCCTGCAGAGAACGGGCAGCTCAGCGCGGGCTCATGGAAACCTGCGCCGAAACCACATGATGAGATTCAATGCACGGTGGCGTATACTCACTCTGCCATGATTTGCATCTATGGAACAGCTATTGGCAGGACTTTTCGGGCTGCTTCTGGGTAGCTTTTTGAATGTTTGCGCGACGCGCTGGCCTGAGGACGAGAGCGTGATCAAGCCGCGTTCGCACTGCCGCAGTTGCAATCGGACGCTGGCATGGTGGGAAAACGTGCCGCTGGTGAGCTGGCTGGCGCTGCGGCGGCCGCTGCCGGAGCTGCGGAGCGTGGATCGGATGGCGGTATCCGCTGGTGGAGTTGGCCGTCGGAGTCCTTTGGGCGCTTACCGCGTGGCAGTTCTTCAGTGCACACCCCTTCCCGGACTTTTCTAATGCCGCCTATGCCATTGACCTGGCGAACGGCATCGCGCAGATGATTTTCCTGTGGCTGCTCGTGGCCCTGGCGGTCTTCGATCAAGAGAATCTTTGGTTGCCGGATCGGCTGATTTGGCCTGGCATCGGCCTGGGACTTGTGCTAGGCGTGACGCGTGCAACTCTGTCAACGTTCATGGCAAATGGTGGCGGCTTTGCGGTGTGGAAACATACATGCCGCCCAAGCCGCCGTCGATTGGTTTATCGGCGCCGTCTTCGCCGCAGGAGTCGTTCTGGTGATCCGCTGGGTGTATCAGATGATCCGCGATCAGGAGGGCATCGGTTTTGGCGATGTGAAGCTGATGGCAATGCTGGGCGGATGGTTCTGCGCCATCAGACTGTGGTTGCTCGCCTTGGTGCTTGGCGTCGTTGTGGGCGCGGCGTTTGCGTTGCTTCTGCTCGCGCTTCCGTCGGTGCGCGCCAGCAGAAAGAATTGGAAGCAGATAAAGCTGCCCTTCGGGACGTTTATTTGCCTGGGCGGAATCATCAGCGGTTTATGGGGCCAAGCCCATCATCGATGCCTATAGGCGCTGGGCTGGGTTCTGACACAGTTTCCCTGCCGATGCGTCGAAGTCCCACGCGGTTTTTTGCAAGTGTTTCATCCTAGTGAATGGACAGCACCACAGAGAGAAATAGCCGAGGAAGCTGGTCCTAGTTGCGTAGACCGGAGCGGCAGCGCTGCGGGGCGAGGGGGAGGAAGACGCCTTCGCGTTGGCGATCTCCGGCTCCTTCAAGGCTTTGCGGGCCTCTTTGGCGTGGCGGCTGTCCGGGTCGTACTGCGTCACCTTCAGGTAGTTCGCGCGGGCACTGGCAAAGTCGCCCAGGTGGCGCTGGCTCTCGGCCAGTCCCCAATACACATCGGGATTGTCGGGATCGAGAACGAGCGCGGATTCAAACCGGGAGAGCGCGGCCTTCCAATTCTTGTTGTCGAGATAGTAGTTGCCGACGTTCTCATCTTCAGACGCGGTCTCATGGTGCTCAGGCTCAATCTGCGCCCCTTTTCTGTTCCGCTTTCCCGGCTGCGTGTCGTCGTCAGGGCTTGGCAGCAGGCTGCCCATTCCGGCAAGGCTGGAACTGGAGCTGTGCTCCTGCTCCTCTGCAGCCTGGCCTGCATCTTCAGGGCTGCGGACGGGATCGATGTCCTCAGAGGGCATAGGCATGCGGCTGCCAGCTTCGCCATTCTCTCCTGGCGGCAGATCGGGCGCTTTCCCTGGCGAGATTACAGGAACCGTGCTTTCGTCTTCAGGGAACGGATTCTGTTGGTCTGCTTCTGCGTGCGCGAAGGCTGCTGCGCGGCGGGAGCGTTCTGCGAATCCGGGGGGCGTTGTTTTGGCCAGAGCTGGAGCCGCTGCCAGTAGCCTGGGCGCGGAGCGGAGCCGCTGCCAGAAGGCAGGCTAGAACCAGCGCTATTCCAAACATCGGCTTCATCTCCAACTCCCTCAACACCGCGCCGTGCTAAGGCCCGCGATCGAATGCGGGCCAAATACACGCCCAAGCAAAGCATCGCACATCTGCGAGAGAATTTTCATCACACCTTTGGCCTTACGCCACGTACAGCCGCTCATTATTGGACTCTGTGATTCGCCGGATCGTCATGGAGACCATGCCTTGCGAATGCGCCACCGCACCGCCCTGCCCAGGAACGATAGAATCCCTCTAGGCTGTTTCTATTCCTCGACCTCCAGGGAGTGCCGTTCGCATGGGTTATCAGGTTCTGGCCAGGAAATATCGTCCGCAGCGCTTTGCCGACGTGGCCGGCCAGGACCACGTGACGCGCACGCTGCTGAACGCCCTCGAGCCAGAACCGCATCGCGCACGGCTACATCTTCTCCGGGCATCGCGGCATCGGCAAGACGACCATTGCGCGCATTCTGGCCATGGCGCTGAACTGCCGCACCGAAGTTGGCTCGCGCCGAGCGGCCCACGCCGGAGCCCTGCGGCGTTTGCGACGCCTGCACTGGAGATCCGGCAGGGCAACGCGGTGGACGTGATCGAGATTGACGCGGCCACCAACCGCGGCATCGACGAGATTCGCGAACTGCGCGACGCGGCGCGCTACTCGCCGGCGCGCGACCGGTACAAAGTCTACATTCTCGACGAAGCGCACCAGATTACCGAGGCGGCCTTCAACGCGCTGCTGAAGACGCTGGAAGAACCGCCGGCGCACGTCATCTTCATGATGGCGACGACCGAGCCCGAGAACATTCCGCAGACCATCCGCTCGCGCTGCCAGCACTTCAGTTTTCATGCCGTCAAGTTCGACGACATTCTGGCGCAGTTGAAGATGATCGCGGCCGAGGAGCAGGTTACGGCCGAAGAGGACGCGCTGGCGCTGCTGGCCGAGGCCGGCGACGGATCGATGCGCGACGCGCTCTCCATCATGGACCAGGCCATTGCCTCGGCGCCGGTGGAAGCGGGCCGGCCCGTGCTTTCGGCGGCGCAGATTCGCGAGCTGATGGGGTCGGTGCCGAACGCGGTCTTCGAGCGGCTGATGGAAGCCGTGGCCGCGGGCCAGAGCGCTGAGCTGATGGAGCAGGTGAACGTGCTGGTGAATGCCGGGCACAGCCCGCATGCGCTGGCGCGGCAGATGGTTCGCTACTTGCGCAACGCGCTGATGGCGAAGCTGGGCGGCGAGCAGACGGAGCTGCTGCAGATCTCCGCCGATGAGCGGGCACGCGCTGCGCGCACGGCGCTTTTGTTCACCGAGGAAGAGCTGACGCGCAATCTGCAGATTGTGCTGCGCACCTTTGACGATCTGAATTACCGCCAGGAGCAGCGATTCCATCTGGAACTGGGGCTGCTGAAGCTGATTCATGCGCAGCGGCTGCTGCCCATTGAGGAGTTGCTGAGCGGCGTGGCCAGTGGCGCGCTTCGTGGCGCAGCAGCGGGCAACGCGCCGCGCGCAAGCGTGGCGCGTTTCAAGGCCTGCGGGTACAGCTGCGCTGCGGCGCATCTGCGGAGCGCGAGACGGCCGGCTGGAGTTCCTCACCGGGCGCGAAGCAAGACTCAGCGTTCGGGCAGGCTGGCGGCATTGCAGCCTCAATCGTGACCCACGCGCCTGCGATAGCGAGTGGCGGCGGGTCGCGCGAAGCGTCGCCGTTCACTGCCGTGGCAAGCCAGGCGGCCGGGTACGCGTCGCCTGCAACGCTCACTGAGGGCGCGCTGGCCAAAGCGCCCGAACCGGCTGAGGCCACGGGCGTTGGGTTAAGCGCCGAAGGGTTAGACATTGAGCACATGCGCCAGGCCGTCGTGGCCGCGCTGGCGACCGCCGGGCACACCTCCGCTGCGCAATTGCTGGGCGCGGGGGAGTGGACGCTCGACGGCGCGAGCGTGCGCATTGCCGTGCCGGGGATGGGCAAGAAGATGCTCAGCTTGACAGTGAATGCCGCAGCCGAAAAGATCATTCGCCAGGAATTGCAGCGGCTGGGCGCACCCGCGCGTTTTCTGGTGGCTACCGGCTCGGGAACTGTTCCCACCGTGGTCGCGCCGCCCGTTGTGCCTGCCGGCAGCGTGCAGGAGGCGGCGCTCGCGCATCCGCTGGTCAAGCGCGCGCAGGAGATCTTTAAAGCCGAGGTCCGCAGTGTAGTCGATCTGCGGCAGAAGTAACAGCCGTTTGAGGAGAAGAAGTAGCATGATTCAACCCGCTCAAAATTTCGGAGATGCTTTCGCAGGCCGGCCAGATGCAGGAAGAGGTGCAGCGCAAGCTGGGCGAGACGGTAGTGGAGGCGACGAGCGGCGGCGGCGCCGTGACCGCAACCATGAACGGCAAAAAGGAACTTCTCAAGCTGCAAATCGATCCCTCGGCGGTGCTTGGTTTGAGCGGGGGGCAGCCGGATGTGGAGATGCTTCAGGACCTTGTAGTCGCCGCGGTCAATGAAGCCGGCCGTAAAGCCGATGAGGCGATCAAAACTAGCGTCCAAAGCGTGTTGGGCGGGCTCAAGGTTCCGGGGTTGAACAGTTAAACACCGTTGGCCGAGTTGAGGGCTTTGAAAGGGCACGACTTTAGTTGTGCCGATTCTGTACTATTAAATGATTTTGTCATCCTGAGCGACCAGAGGTCCGCTGCGGCGGACGAAGGGGGTCGAAGGATCTGCGGTTGTTCTTGTTTTTGCTTTGTAACAGGGCACGATTTTAGTCGTGCCGACAAAGCCAACCAGATCGGCGGGGCTTTTAGCCCCTGAGCGAATCAAACCGGAGGCAAGCCTTGTCACGCTATGCCGAGCCGATGGCCCGGCTCATCGAAGAATTAAAGAAGCTGCCTGGCGTGGGTACCAAGAGCGCGCAGCGGTACGCTTTCCACATTCTGCGTTCGAGCGAGGAGAATGCCGCCGCGCTGGCCGAGGCGGTGCGCGGGCTCAAGGCCAGCCTGCGGCTGTGCTCAATTTGCAACAACGTCACCGATATCGATCCCTGCGCCTACTGCGCCGGCCCCACGCGCAACCAGCGCCTGGTGTGCGTGGTGGAGGAGCCGACCAACATTGACACGGTGGAGCGTACGCGCAGCTACCAGGGCGTGTACCACGTGCTGCACGGAACGCTTTCGCCGCTGCATGGTGTGGGGCCTGACCAGTTGCGCACATCCACGCTGGTGAGCCGCGTGGAGCGGGGCGAAGTGGACGAAGTAATTCTGGCGACGAGCCCGACCCTTGAAGGCGAAGCCACGGCCGATTGGCTGGCCGGCACCCTGCGCGAATTTCCGGTCAGGATCACGCGGATCGCAACGGGCGTCCCCGCCGGCAGTGACATCGAATACGCCGACGAGGTGACGATGGCGCGGGCGCTCGAGGGTCGACGGGACGTTTAGAATCAGTCCACGAGTTCGCTTTAGTGGCTCTTCGGAACCAATCCCGGAGGAATACACACTTGGGGAGTTTCAATGCATTCATCGTGGGCACCTCGCAATTCCTCGCCAATGTCTTTTGCAAATAGCTTCTTCGCCTCGATCTGATTGTAGGTCGTAACGACCTTTCCTGTCGGAAGCTCAATTTTGAACGCTCGGAAGGTCCCCATGCTTGCACAACTCGAATGCGGCGGTACCTCGACGGCAATCAGCAATCGTTCAGACCCCTTTCCAACCCATTTGACCGCTCCAACATTGGGGAACTCCGGACCGTAACAGTTTGGCTCAAACAGTTTGCTACCATCCAGAACGGGTTCAATCATACGAATTTCGGTTCCCGTAACATAGACCACTTTCACGTGGTACGTCCCGATGTTTCCACCATCGCTGTAAGTCAGGAAAAACGCCTTCGAGTCGGGCGACCATTCAGCCTCCGCATTGACCAAACTACCGATTCTTGTTTGGTATTCTCGATTGTCCGCGTGGATTGTCACAGCATGGGTTTCGTCGGGGTCCGTGCCATTCGGGGGTTCGACAAGGATTGAACTCTTGCCGTCGGGCGACTTGATCACAGCTTTAGCGGCTCCCCATATGGATACTGCTGTGCGTGAGTACAACCCAATGCTCGGTTGACTCGATTGAGCGCTTACCACTGCATGCGCAAACAGCGCGAGCGCTGCCACAACAAAACGATGTCTCACAAATATCAGTCTAATGGGGCTTTCTGAATTAGGAACCAAACTTAATTAGGCATTAGGAAAAGACGGAAGAGCACTTGTGGCTCTTCCGCCGCTTACAGTTTCGGAAAGCCGTGTTCTAAGCCTATTTCGAAATCTGGTCGAGAGCCAGGTTCAGCTCCAGCACATTGACCCGCGGTTCGCCCAGAAATCCCAACTGGCGTTCGGCTGTGTGCTCCGCGATCAGCTTGCCCACCGCATCCTCCGACAGCCCGCGCGCCTTAGCCACGCGTGGCGCCTGGTAGTACGCATTGTCCGGTGTGATGTCGGGGTCGAGGCCAGAGCCGGAGGTCGTCACCATATCGATCGGCACTGGCTTGCCCGGATTCTGCGCCTGAAGCTTGTCGATGTCGCCCTGGATGCGCGTAACAAGGGCCTTGTTCGATTGAGCAAGATTCGAGCCGCCGGAAGAGGTCGCGTCATAGCCGCTGCCCGCGGCCGAAGGCCGGGGATGAAAGTACCGGTCTGAAGTAAAACTCTGCGCGATGAGCTTGGAACCGATCACCTGACCGTTGTGCAGAATCAGGCTGCCTGCGGCTTGGTGAGGAAATAGCAAACCGGCGAGTCCGGTCATCAGCAGCGGATAGGCCAGGCCAAACAGGACAGCAGTCACAAGCGTAAAACGAATCGCTGTCCACCAAATGGAGTGCACGACCGGCGCCTCCTGCACATGTGCGGCTAGCCGCTCCACGTGAGTTGCAGATTCTTCGTGAATTGTAGCCGAATGCACGTTCTTGTCTCCTTTTTTCGGCGCGGCGGACTTACGCCAGGTGCAGCGCCACCAGACACATATCGATGGCCTTGATGCCGATAAATGGGATGATGATGCCGCCGACGCCGTAGACAAATAAGTTGTTGCGCAGCAGGATGTCGGCCGCCTTGGGTTCGTACTTAACGCCCTTCAACGCCAGCGGAATCAGCGCCACGATAATCAGCGCGTTGAAAATGACCGCCGACAGAATCGCCGAATTGGCGGTGGCCAGGTGCATGATGTTCAGCGCCCTGAGCACAGGAAAAACCGCCATGAACATCGCCGGGATGATGGCGAAGTACTTGGCCACGTCATTGGCAATGGAAAAGGTGGTCAGAGCGCCCCGCGTCATCAATAATTGTTTCCCGATCTCGACGATTTCAATCAGCTTGGTCGGGTTCGAGTCCAGGTCTACCATATTGCAGGCTTCCTTCGCGGCCTGCGTACCGGAGTTCATGGCCACGCCCACATCCGCCTGTGCCAGGGCGGGCGCATCGTTGGTGCCGTCGCCGGTCATGGCTACCAGCTTGCCCTTACCCTGCTCGCGTTTAATCAGGTCCATCTTGTCTTTTGGCTTGGCTTCGGCCAGAAAGTCGTCGACTCCGGCCTCGCGCGCAATCACCGCGGCGGTGAGCGGATTGTCGCCGGTGATCATGATGGAGCGAATGCCCATGGCGCGCAGCCGCGCCAGCCGATCCTTCAAGCCGCCTTTCACAATGTCCTTGAGGTAAATCACGCCCAACGCCGATGAGTTTTCCGCCACCACCAAAGGCGTGCCGCCGTCGCGCGCGATCTGCTCGACATAGTCGCGGACCTTTTGCGGCAGCGATGCGCCCTGCTCCTCAAGAAAACTCGCGATCGCGTCCACCGAGCCCTTGCGGATGCGCGTGCCGGGCAGATTCACGCCGCTCATGCGGGTCTGCGCGGTAAATGGAACAAACTCGGCGTGAATGCCGGCCAGGTCGCGCCCGCGCAGATTGTATTTCTCCTTGGCCAGCACAACAATCGAACGGCCCTCGGGGTCTCGTCGGATAGCGATGCGAGCTGCGCGGCGTTAGCCAGCCGCTCCTGGCTCACGTCGGGCGCGGGCATAAATTCGGTTGCCTGGCGATTACCCAGGGTGATGGTGCCGGTCTTGTCGAGGAGCAGTGTGTTGACGTCTCCGGCGGCTTCGACGGCGCGCCCGCTCATGGCCAGGACATTGTACTGCACCAGCCGGTCCATGCCGGCGATGCCGATGGCTGACAACAGTCCTCCGATGGTTGTGGGAATGAGACACACCAGCAGGGAAACCAGCACAAATACGGTTTGCGGAGCCTTGGCGTAAATGGCGAAGGGCTGCAACGTGACCACAGCGAGCAGGAAGATGATGGTGAGGCCGGAGAGCAGGATGCTGAGGGCGATCTCGTTGGGCGTCTTCTGACGGGTTGCGCCCTCGACCAGCGCAATCATGCGATCGAGAAATGTTTCGCCGGGATTGGACGTGATCCTGACCTTAATCCAGTCCGACAAAACCTTCGTGCCGCCGGTAACGGCCGAGCGGTCGCCACCGGCCTCGCGGATGACGGGAGCCGATTCGCCAGTGATGGCCGACTCGTCGACCGAAGCCACGCCCTCAATGACTTCGCCGTCGCCGGCGATGTAGTGGCCGGCTTCGACATAAATGATGTCGTCTTTACGCAGTAATCCGCTGACGACCTCTTCAAAGCCGCCGTCGGCAGTGTAGCGCTTCGCAATTGTCTCGCCCTTGGCCTTGCGCAACGTATCGGCCTGCGCTTTGCCTCTGCCCTCGGCCATGGCTTCGGCAAAGTTGGCGAACAGCACCGTGAACCACAGCCACAGCGTGATCTGGAGGTTGAAGCCGAAGCTTACGCTGTGATGGCGAATGTTTTCGATGAGCAGGGCGGAGGTGAGCACGCTGCCCACTTCAACCACGAACATGACGGGGTTCTTCACCATCCAGCGTGGATCTAGCTTGCGAAGCGAATCCACGCTCGCCTGAGCAATGATCTGTGTGTTCCAAAGACTCGTTTTCTTAGCCATGACGGTAGGTTTTGCCTTGTCCTGATGCAGTGTCGTTGATGGTTAGAAAAGCTGCGCGGGGTTGCCGTGCAACAGCAGGTGTTCCAGGATCGGTCCCAGGCTCAACGCCGGGAAGAATGTAAGCGCGCCGACGATCACGACCACGCCGATGAGCAGCACGGCAAACAATGGGGTATTCACCGGGAAGGTGCCGGACGAAGGTGGAGCGCTTTTCTTCTGCGCCAAGTTGCCGGCGATCGCCAATGCCGGAATCATCATCATGAAGCGGCCGATCAGCATCTCCCAGCCCATCGCAATGTTGTACCACCAGTTCGTACCCAGGCCCGCGAAGGCCGAGCCGTTATTCCCCGCCCCGGAAGTGAAGGAGTACAAGACTTCTGAAAATCCGTGCGGGCCGGGATTGGCGATGGCGGAAAGACCCGCGGGCGTGAGGATGAAGACGGCGGTAAACACAAGGATGATGAAGGCGAAGATGAGCGCGTAAAGCATCGCCATCTTCACGTCGTAGGCCTCGATTTTTTTACCCAGGTACTCGGGCGTGCGGCCTACCATGAGCCCGGCAATAAAGACGGCGAGGACCACGAAGATCAACATGCCGTACATGCCCGCGCCCACGCCGCCGAAGACTACCTCGCCGAGCATGATGTTGGCGAGCGGGATCATGCCGCCGAGCGGCGTGTAGCTGTCGTGCATGCTGTTCACGGCGCCGCAACTGGCGTCGGTGGTGATGGTGGCGAAGAGCGCGCTCTCGGTGATGCCGTTGCGGACCTCTTTGCCCTCCATATTGCCGCCGGTCGCGTTCGCGGTGCGGGCCTGTTCGGCGCCGTGGATGAGCGGGTGCGGCTGCGACTCTGCCCAGTAGCAAACGGCGAAGCCTGCGGCGAAGAGCAAATACATGGCGGCAAACACTGCCCTGCCGTGGCCGGGCGAGCCAGTCATGCGCCCCAGCGTGTAGGTGAGACCAGCGCCAATGAGGAAGATGGAAACGATCTGGAAATAGTTGGAGAGCGGCGTGGGATTCTCATAGGGATGAGAGCTGTTGGCGTTGAAGAAGCCGCCGCCGTTGGTGCCCAGCATCTTGATGGCTTCCTGCGAGGCCACGGGCCCCTGCCCGATGGTTTGGACTTGGGATGGCTGCTCGAGCGGATGCGCGACTGTGTACGCGTGCAGATTTTGCGGAACGCCCTGCCAGACCAGCAGCAGCGCGTAAACGATGCAGATGGGCGCGAGCACGTAGAGCAGGGTGCGGGTCATATCGACCCAGAAGTTGCCGATGGTGGCAGAAGACGTTCGCTTGATGCCGCGGATGAGCGCGATGGCCACCACGATGCCTGCCGCTGCCGACCAGAAGTTGTGGGTCGCCAGACCCATCATCTGGGTGAAATAGCTCATCGTGGATTCGGGCGTGTAGAACTGCCAATTGGTGTTGGTGGTGAAACTGGCGGCCGTGTTCCAGGCCAGATCGGGCGCGACGGCGCCGAGATGCTGCGGGTTGAACGGCAGGTGTTGCTGCAGGCGCTCGATGGCGTAGGTGAACAGCAGTGTGACAGCCGAGAACCCGAGCAGCGCAAACGTGTACTCACGCCAGTTCATCTCTTTCTCGGCGTGCACGCCGCAAAGCCTGTAGATGAGCCGCTCAAACGGGCGCAGCACCGGGTCGAGCCAGGTGCGCTCCCCTTCCATGACGCGTGTCAGGTAGATGCCCACCGGACGCACCGTTGCCAGCAGAATCACACTGTAGATGGCAAATTGCAGCCAGCCATTGACGGACATGTCAGAATTTCTCCGGGAAAAGCAGCGTGAGGGTGAGATAGCCAAACAAAAGAATGGAGAGAACGAGGCCGGTTGCCGAGATCCAATTCATGTGCATGGGCTACCTCAACTTCTGGCAGGCCTTGACGTAGAGGAACGCCAAGGCGAAGAAAATAACGGTGTAGAGCAGCATCAACACATCTTGCATGCAATATCTCCCAGTTTCATCCGGCGCGGCGCACTCGCCGGAAGCCAGACTTGATTGCCAAGTACGATTGTGGATTGCATCTGGTTTAATTTTCGATAAGATTTTCTAAATAAAGTGTAAGGGCCGGAGAATTGCTTAGAATGCTAATGAATACAACTGGAAGATC
The DNA here is from genome assembly GCA_963832535.1 of uncultured Acidobacteriota bacterium. Classification (GTDB taxonomy): domain Bacteria; phylum Acidobacteriota; class Terriglobia; order Terriglobales; family Acidobacteriaceae; genus Telmatobacter. The sequence goes on along the minus strand of CAWHUK010000022.1, from coordinate 12,554 downwards.
CTGCGCACACACATTGCGGAATGCGATTGCAGCCCGCAAATTTACAGCCATTTGCGAAGGTAATGAAACACGCCATGGCCAATCAGCGCGGCAATCAGGGCGATCGAGAAATTCGTAAGCGTAAAGATATCGCGGCAGGCGAAGGCCAGAGTCTTCCCGTGTGCATTGGTCGCGGTGAATTCTCCCATCAACAGATTGGAATAAAAGAGGAAGACAATAAACGCAACCTCAATCGGGGCGCGCCTGATCCGGGTCCGCAGCCGACAGTCTTCTTGGACGGCATGTTGGAATGAATGTATCGGTCGATTTAGCGGCCACCCCACAACGGCTTCGAACCAGCCAGAGTTCACTCTTCGTCGCCGGTCCAGCCCTCGGGAACAAAGCGGTAGCCAACCCATGGTTCCGTTTGAATGTATTGGCGGCCGGTTTCGGTTTCGAGTTTCTTGCGCAACTGCCCCACGAAGACCCGCAGGTACTCTGGCTGATGGGCCGATTGTGCGCCCCAAACGGCGGTCAGCAGGGCGCGATGCGTCATTACCTTGCCGGCGTTGCGCGCAAGATGAAGCAGCAGATCGAACTCCTTGGGCGTCAGGTGGATGGGTTTGCCGATGACAGTAATGGTGTGGGCCTGTGCGTCGACCACAAAGTCGCCGGCCTCGATAGCGGCCGTGGCGCGTTCCGGGGCGCGGCGCAGATGAGCCCGCACGCGGGCCACCAATTCCTGGATGCTGAACGGCTTGGTCACGTAGTCGTCGGCCCCGGCGTCAAGGGCCTCCACCTTTGACCGTTCATGTTCGCGAACTGAAAGCACCAGCACCGGCGTCGTGCCCCGCGAGCGGATGTGGCGGCAAACCTCCACACCGCTCATGACGGGCATCATCAGGTCCGTGATAACCATATCCGGCGGCCAGTCGCGAAAGAGCCGCAGGCCCTCCTCCGGATCGTTGGCTGTGCGTACATCGTACCCCTGCGCAGAGAGTGCGGCGCGCAACACGCGCGTAATCTGCGGCTCGTCATCCATCACCAGAATTCTTCCTGGCATATCTTTCTTCTTTCAACGGCAGATTACATCATTGCACCGCGGCATTTCAGAAAAAGCAGCTGGGGGGGTATGATTCCGTTGAGAAGAAGATGAACGTACGCGCCCACTCCGGGCAGGTTCTTCGGTGGCTGGCGGCCACGGTTGCAGCGGCACTGACCACGTCTGCGCTGGCTTGGCTGGGCGCCAACTCGACTGCCGCGGGTATGGTCTTTCTGGTCCTGGTGGTCGCATGGGCTACGCAGGCCGGAGCTGTTCTCTCGATCTACATCGCGGTTTTGTGTGCGGTATCTTTCGATTATTTCTTTCTGCCTCCCGTGCACACCTTGCGGCTGGCCGGCCCCCAGGCGTGGGTGGCGATGGCTTGCTTCGTGCTCAGTTGCGCCGTCGTGAGCCGGCTAGCGGAGCGGGCACGCCGCCAAACCCTGCAGGCCGAAAAACGGCAGGAGGACGTGGGGCGGCTTTACGCCCTTAGCCAGGAGATGATGCTTTTCGAAGATGCCGATCGGCTGATCCGTGACTTGCCGGGGCTGATCGACCGCATTTTTGCCCTGCAAGGAGTGGTTCTTTACGTCTGCGACCATGATCGCTTCTACTCTTCGATTGGCGAAGTGCCTGTCAGCGTGCAGGCGCACATGCATGTCATTACGCAGGGCCTGAACCCAGTGCTGGCGCCGCTCGCCGGCTACCACGCCACGGCGCTGATGCTGGGGATGAGAGCTGTGGGAGCGCTGGCCTGGCGGTCGGAGACGCTTTCGCGCGAGGTTGCCAGTGCCGTAAGCGCCCAGGTTGCGATTGCCGTAGCTCGCTCGATTGCCATTGAGACCTCAACGCGCCTGGAAGCTGCCCGCGAGGGCGAACGGCTGCGCACCGCACTGATCGACTCCCTGACGCACGAATTGCGCACCCCGCTCACTTCAATTCGCGCCGCTGCCAGCACTTTGTTGGAAGGCGAGGGACTTGACGAAGCCGGACGGCTCGACATGGTGAGGGTTATCGATGAAGAGGCGGCGCGGCTCGATCTGCTCATCGGCGAAGCGGTGGAGATGGCCGAGATTGACGCCAACGTGGTGCAGGTCAAGATGTCGCCCCAACATCCCCGTGCGCTGCTCGACCAGGCCGTGGAGGAGTCGCGCAAAATTTTGACTTCGCAAAAGGTGAATATCTTGATTGTGGGGCAGGACGCCGACGATCGCGACAAACCGGCATGGTTCGACCCCCATCTGCTCGGCAGAGTTCTGCGCCACCTGTTCGAAAATGTGGCCAGTTATACGCCGCCGGGCAGCCGCGTCACGCTCAGCAGCAAACGCGCCGGCGACCGGCTGGAGTTTCTTGTGGAGGATAACGGCCCCGGCATCGATGCCTTGGACCTGCCGCTGATCTTTGAGAAGTTCTACCGCGGCAAGAGGGGCGCCGCCAGGCGCAAGGGGTCCGGCATGGGGCTGGCAATCAGCCGCGCCATTTTGAGCGCACATGGTGGCGGCATCGAAGCTTCCAGCGTTCCCGGCAGCGGCGCGCGCTTCCGTTTTTGGGTGCCGCTCGTGGAAAAAGAGCCCAGCCGCAATCGATAAGCGATCCTCTCGGCGCGAATGATCGCGTTGGCTACCGCCGGCAAATCCGGGATCGAGTTAGGGGCCACCGTTTCCTGCATGTTCAGTTCTCCGGTTGGGGGCCGGGCTGCCCGCCGCCGGTTGTTGCCAGTATATGTTTAATGCTTTGATTATGGATGAATTACGTTCGGGACCGGCGCCCCCGTCACGACTCCCTGTTCTGCCCGGAATAATTCTTTGTTCAGAAGAGGGACGTGAATTACACTAGGGAGGCGTACTGTCTCTGTAAGCGGGCGTAAGTCCGGCAAGGCTGCAAGTCGCCGTGGCTCGCCAGGATGTTTGACGTTTCCTCGGGACTCCCTTTCTCCAGGTACCCAAAGAGTATGCCCAATACGGCGAAACCAAAAGTTCTGGTAGCGGATGACGAGCGAGTGATCGCCGACACGCTGGCCATGATTCTGAATCAAAGCGGATTTGAAGCGCGCGCCGTGTATTCGGGCGAGAAAGCTCTCGAGCTTGCCCCCGCGTTTCATCCGGACATGCTCATCTCCGACGTGATCATGGCCGACTTGAATGGAATCGACGCGGCTATCCGCATTCGAGTCCTGCTGCCGGGGATCAAGATTCTGCTCTTTTCCGGCCAGGCCGCTACGGCCGATCTGCTGGAAAGGGCGCGCAAAGACGGCTACGAGTTCGACATTCTCGCCAAGCCCGTCCATCCCCAGGATCTGCTGAACAAGCTGCGCGGATAGGCGAACGCAGCTCGACGAGATCCGAGACACTCAAATGGCCGACGCGATCGTGGAAGCGGGATCTGAACATTACGCATTGAGTTTGAAGGAAGTCTTCCGAGTGCGCCCCTTGATCTCGGCCTCCCCGAGCGGTGAAAGTTAGCACAACACGGCAAAGGCGCTTCGCTCGACTCGACTCCTGACACCTGCAGGCATGGCACTCGCGACGCTGGTCGTGGAGCAGGAGCGCATCTCCGCCGTGCGCGCCGGGTTGGAGAATGAAATGAGCGCGAGAGGGAAGAGAGATGAGAGAGCACACGCTTTCGGCCGAACCCATCCACTCGGTGTGGGACCGCTCCCTGGAGCCGCGGCTGCGCATCGAGCCGGGCGACGAAGTGCAGATCGAGTGCCAGGACTCGAGCGGCGCACAGGTGCGGCCGGGAATGACCGCCCAGGAGCTCCTGAAGATTGACCGCACCCGCGTCCATGCGCTCTCCGGGCCCATCTGGATCGAGGGTGCGGAGCCTGGAGATGTGCTGGAGATTGAAGTGCTGGCCACGCGCCACCGCGGATGGGGGTGGTCGAGCGTGGTCGATGGAACGGGCTTCCTGCAAAGCCGCTTTCGCGGGCCATACCTCTTCCATTGGGAGCTGGGGGGCGAGTTCACCAGTTCGCTGGCCCCGGCCGTGGTTCCGGTGCGGCCGTTTCTGGGCGTGATTGGCGTAGCCCGCGCCGAGGATGGGGCATTCCGCACCCGCCAGCCGGGGCCGTTCGGCGGCAATCTCGATGTGCGCGAGCTGTGCGCCGGCTCCCGGCTCTACCTGCCGGTTTTGAATCGCGGAGCGCTCTTTAGTTGCGGCGACGGCCACGCTGCGCAGGGTGACGGCGAGGTGTGCGTCAATGGCATCGAGTGCCCGCTGGATGTGACCCTGCGCTTCCACCTCCATAAACAGCAGCCACTGGCGGGCCCGCTGCTGGAAGCCGATGGAACCACCGCGCCCGACTCCACGCCCGACGCCTGGGTGGTGGTAGAGTCAGGGACCGGCCTGGTGGAAACGGCCCGCGCCGCCACCGGCCGCATGATCGACCTGTTGGTGAGCCGTTGGGGATTCAGCGAGGTGCACGCCTACATCCTGTGCAGCGTGGCCATGCGCCTGCGGCTCAGCCAGGTGGTCAACGAGCCCGTGTATACCGTGAGCGCCGCACTCAGCAAACAGATTCTGCCCGCCCGGGAGCTGTTTCCGGGCGCATGATCGGCGAAAATGTGTAAAATCGGTTGATTCTATTGGGCTGCCCAGGCCGGACGCATGGATCACCGCTGCCCCGTTTTTCTTCAATCAGGATCCGACCCTTCCGGCCAATGAGCCACAGTTGCACCGCGAAAAGTACGGCGGCACGCTGGGCGGACCGATCATCAAAAACAAACCCTTCCGCCTACAATCTTTCTTATGGCCGATTCCCCATGGACGATTCGGGAGCTTCGCGCCGCGCTCGCGGCCGGAGCTGCGCGGCCTTCGCAGTTGGCTGAGGCAGCTCTCGGACACGCCAACCAAAACGCCAGCCGTAACACCTATCTTTGGCAGAGCGCGGCTTGGGCCCGCGCTGAAGCAGCCCGCGCCGAAGCCATGCCGCGCGGTAATGGCGGCTCGTTCGGCGACGGCCGCCCGGCGCTGTGGGGCCTGCCTATCTCGGTAAAGGATTGTTTCGACCTGGCCGGCGCGCCCACCAGTTGCGGCGTGCATTTCTACCGCGATCTCAACGGCAAGGCCACGAGCGATTCCTGGCTGGTGGAACAACTTCGCGCTGCCGGAGCCGTGATCGTCGGCAAAACACACCTCCATCCGCTGGCTTACGGAATCACGGGCGAGAATCCGGAGTTCGGCGACTGTGTGCAGCCCCGTGACTCCTCCGCTCTCACTGGCGGCTCGTCCAGCGGCGCTGCGGCCAGCGTGCAGGAGGGGTCGGCCGTAGCTGCCATCGGGACGGACACGGGCGGCTCCGTTCGCGTGCCCGCGGCGCTCTGCGGTCTGGCAGGCTACCGCGCCACACTGGGCCGCGGCGACTGGTGCGGAGGCGCGCATCTGGCCGAATCTTTCGACACTATGGGCTGGCTCTTCCGCGATCTTGAAGATGCGCCGCTCCTGGCCGCTCCGTTTGCCTCGAACGAGCAGGCGCCCGCGCCGCGATTCGCGCGCTTTGCGTTCCTCGCGGACAACTTTCTCCACGATTGCGACACGCAGGTTGCTGAGGGCTTTCGCGGCGTCATCCGTGAGTTGCAGGCTCTGGGGCTCGCAGCGCATTCTATCGATCCCGCGTGGTGGATCGAATCGGTGGAAATCTTTGCGCCCATTCAGGCATCGGAGGCGGCACAGATCCACGCCGGCAACTTCGACCATTTCGAACCCGCCATTCGCGATCGTCTCAAATGGGGTGCGAGCCTGATGCCCGATGAGATTGCCGCTCTGCGCAAACGTCATGCCGATTTCCGCGCGCGCATGGACGAGATCTTCGCTGCGCACGAACTCGTTCTGCTCCCCTGCGCTCCCGTGGCGCGCCTTGCGGCTGGCGCGGACCACAGCCAGACGCGCCCCCGCCTGCTGCGCTACACTGCGCCGTTCAGTCTGGCGGGTACGCCTACAGTTGCGATTCCTTGTTCGCACGGCGGCATGCAACTGGCCGCCGCGCGCAGCTGCGATGAGCCACTGCTCGGGCTTGCCGCGCAGCTCGGGGCACACCGAAAGGCGCTTCGAATAGCGTAGCTTTTTTCCAAACGAGGATTGCCGCTTAAGAGGACTTCTCCGTCAGGAAGGGCTCGGGCTTCATCGACCCGTCGCGCTGTTTCACCAGCACCTGCACCTTGCCCTCGGCGGCGTCCAGCTCCTGTTTGCAGGCGGCCGACAGCCCCACGCCCTCTTCGAAGAGCTTGAGCGAATCCTCCAGCGCCAGATCGCCTCTTTCCAGTTGGTCGACGATGGTTTCCAGCTTCTTGAGCGATTCTTCAAAGCTCGGCATGACGTAGCGCCCCGTAGGTTGAAGTGAATGTTTTTTACCAGATCCGGCTGGGCTCTGGCCTTCAATTGATTTTGCCACGAGCTATTACCACGATAAGCGGAACAATCACGAGCAGCACGAGTACGAACGACACGATAATGCCCGCCCGCTTCACGGTCTTTCGTGCTTTCAGGAACTCCGCATCGTCAGTTTCGATCTTACCGAACTTTTGCCATCACAGGAGCGCCCAAATTGGGACGGCAACCGACACACCAAGGAAGCCGATCGAGCCAAGCAAGTTAAGAAAAGGAACAAGGCGGAGAACAAAGAAAACCGGGAGTGCGAAAGCAACGGACCTCATGTAACAGATAATTAGCCGTTTAGGATGCTCAAGTCGCTGACTATAATAGTGATGCCTCGCTCATTGAGGACGGTTGACCGGATGATTTGAGTGAGGGGCGTTTATACCCGGATAACCTCACTGGAGCCTGAACGAGTTCATGAACTGGTCGGCCATAGGCGCTTTTTTGTTATGGAGGCAATCGACCATCAGCTGGTAAACGCGGTTGCCGGCCAGGAACAGGTGTTTGGTCGTGGTATCGCCGGTTTGGTCAACCACAGTGAAGGCTCGGCCGGGGACGCCATTCAGATCGATCGCCGAATCGCTAACGATTGTCTCTCCGTTGGCATCGGAGTCGCGGAGGAGTTCAAGCACGGCCTCCGGAGTTCCTTTGCTCGCGATCAAGCTGGCGGGATAATCCGCATAATCCACCTCATAACGGACATCACCATCATCGAGATCGACAAAAGAGCCGAACAGGGTAATAGAATTGCCAAGATCGTCAGACTTCGACTGAGGAACTCCAGGAAACAGGACGCTGAAGCGTCCATCGACCGAGGAGAACGTCTGCATCGCCGCCGGGGCGGCTTGGGCCGCGGCAGGCGGAGGTGGGCTCCCGGCTTTGGCTCCGGCGGCAGACAGCAGAGAGACAACTGCGATTACCGAGCAGAGCCCGCGCATGATCTTCCTCTTTTCAAAGAGAAGTGTACGCGTGCCGGTCGCCGGGCGCAAGCCGAATGCGACCGAAATGTGGATCATCCGACGGCTTCTGCTAAGCAGGAGCATTTCCCGGCGGCAGTGCGCTGGCGATCACCTCGGCCGCGGCCTCGAAGTTGCCGAAGGGCGCGCTCACCTGCACGCCCTGCACGTAGGGCCGCACTGCCTTCAACATCTCCTGCGCAATCTTGATCCCCTCCGCGCGCGCGGCTTCGGGTGTATCCGCCTGCGCCATGCGCAGCATAATCTCCTCGGGCATGGAGATGCGCAGATCGTTCTTCATATACTCCGCGTTGCGCAGGCTGGTCAGCGGCCAGATGCCGGCGATCACGGGAATGCGGTGGTCCCCCATCCGATCTTTGACCCGCTCCAGAAACTCCTCCAGCAGGCGCAGGTCGAAAACCGCCTGCGTGATCGCGTACTCCGCACCCGCCTCCACCTTGTAGGCAAACCGCCGCAACTCGTGTTCGATATTGGGCGCTCCGGGATTGGCCGCGACGCCGATGGTAAAGTTCGTGCTCGCCCCGATGGAGTTCGCGCCGATATCGAGCCCGCGATTCAGCCGCTGCAGGAGGTTCACTAAACCAATGGAATCCACGTCGAATACAGCAGACGCGTCAGGATAGTTTCCCTGCTTGGGCGGATCGCCTGTGACGCACAGGATATTGTGCAGTCCGATCGACGAGACCCCCAACAAATCCGACTGGATAGAAAGAATATTGCGGTCACGGCAGGTGTAATGCAGGATCGTCTCCATCCCCGTGTGCTGCTGAATCTGGATTGAAAGACTCTGCCCGCTCATCCGCGCCGAGGCCTGCGCCGCATCGTAAACATCGATGGCGTGCACTCCCAGCCGCGCCATCAATCCGGCGCCCTCGATCTCATTCGAGCAATCGATGCCGCGCGGCGGCACAATCTCCACCATGGTGATGAATTTGCCCTCTGCGATCAGCGAGCCCAGGCGCGAACGCTGCGCCAACGGCGCCGGTGGCGTCTCGGTGCTGATCGCCGGCGCCGCGCCCGTTACTTCCACGTGCGCCTGCTCATCCATGGCGCGTATCGCCGAGCGCATGGCGCGAATGTGATTCGGCGTAGTGCCGCAGCAGCCGCCCACAATCTGCGCGCCGGCAGCAATGGCCTTGCGCGCGAAGCTGGCCATGTACTCGGGCGAGCACAGGTAGATATTCCGGCCTTCCACAGCCCGCGGCACGCCGGCATTGGGCATGGCGGCGAGGGGCAGCGTGGTAGCCGCGCGCATGGCCTCGATCGCCGTCAACACCGTGGCCGGGCCGGTAGAGCAGTTCACCCCGACGGCTCCGGCGCCCCACTCGGTCAGCAGCGCCGCCGCCTGCGCCGGCGAAGACCCGTCAAGGCACTCGCTCTCATCGTCCACTGTCACCATCACCAGCACGGGAAGATGCGGCGCCACTGCCTTCGCTGCTTCCAGCGCCTCGCGCGCCTCATTCAGCGCAGGCATGGTTTCCACGATCAGCAGGTCAACGCCCGTTCCTGGCCTCTCCGGCCAGCACGGCGATCTGCTCGGCAAATGCCGCGCGGGCTTCGTCCAGGCCGGTTTTGCCCAGCGGTTCCAGGCGCACGCCCAGTGGCCCCACCGAGCCGGCCACCCAGGCTTCGCCTGCCTGTTTTTCCTTCAGGTGCTCCACCGCCTGGCGCGCCAGCCGCACCCCGGCCGCGTTGATCTCCCCCACCTTTCCGCCCAGCCCGTGCCGCGACAGACGAAAGCGGTTGGCGCCGAAGGTGTTGGTTTCAAGAATCTCCGCGCCCGCCTGCAGGTACTCCTCGTGGACCGAAAGAATCAGATTCGGGTCCGAGAGGTTCAGCTCTTCGTAGCAGCGGTTGATGAACACGCCGCGCGCGTAAAGCACCGTGCCCATGGCGCCGTCGGCAAGCATGGGGCGGTCGGCGAAGATCTCGGCAAATCGGGTCATTCTGTTGTCATGCTACCGCATTGCCGGGGAGGTTGTACCCAGAAGCGCGTGGTCAGCCGCAGGCTGATTGGCACATACAGCGCGGCGCCGGCAACGCGGTATGAGCCCTTGTGGCCCGGCGCCGGACGACAGGGTTGCTTTGTTATACTTCGGGAGTCAAAAGCTTCGGCAGAAACAGGTTCCCGGCAGCAGGTCTTACCCTCCGGGCAAGACCGAATCGCCATTAATTTGTTCACGCTGCGGCTTGCTCCGCGCTATCGATCGAGGGTTGGGATTTTGAAGAAAAGAAGTCTTTGGATCAGCGCCAGTGCAGCTTTGGCAGCCGCCGCCGCGCTGGCTGGTTGTGGCAGCACCACCTACTTTGACGGCCGCATGTTACCGCCCAGCGGGCTCATCAACCGCGTCATGATCGCTGTCCAGAACCCCGGAGCCTTGTCCAAGGGGGCGCTCGATATCGTCGACGCCTACTACGACGAGCGCAGCGGCTACAACGGCTCGCCGGCCAGCTTCTCTATTTCCGGCTATGGCAGCTCTTTGCCCATCAGCATCCAAAACATGCCCGAGGAGCAGTACGGCGCGGTCTACGGCGCCGGCGACGGCACATTCACGCTGGTCAGCTACGCCAGCGAAAGGACCACAGGCACTGTCAGCGGCCTGAATGGCCTGTCGTCCAGTATCTTTATTACCCGCAACCAGAGCTACGTCTTCGCTGCCAGCCATGCGTCCCACGTTCTCACGGTCGTGAACCAGGCCAAAGGCGGATCTTACGCCCTCGGCCTTCCCGGCGTGTACCGCGTCAGCGTCAATCCGGGCGGTCCGTGGCGCTGGCCTTCGTCGCAGAATTCCAATTACGCCTACTATCCGCTCCAGCTCACGGCAGCGCAATCGCTCGCCTACTCCGGAGGTCCCGTCACCTGGCCCAAGGCCGCTGTCGACTGCGAGCCTCAGAATGCAACCGGTCTGGTGCCTCTTTCAGATGCAGAGCCCCGATCACGCTCGGATGCGACCGGCATACTACTATGGCGCCCCGCTGATCTTCGACCGTCCGGTCAAGGCCGTCTTCTCGTCCGATGGCAGCACCGCCTATATCCTCAGTTGCGGACCCGAGTGCGGAGGAACCACATCGTCCGTCTCTCTGGTCCCGATAGCGCCGATGATCTTTCTTCTCGGCCAGCAATCCGGCCTGCTGCCCTGCAATCTCGCACCGTGCGCCCTGCCCCAACTCCAACGCAACGCCATGGTGAATATCCCCATCCCCGGCGGCGCCAGCAACGCCCTGGTCGATTCCTCCACCATGTACGTTGTGGGCCAGCAGCCGCAGCTCGTGCAGGGGCAAACGCTCTTTGGCGGCAATCTTACCGTCGTCAATCTCAGCACGAATACGGTCTCCAGCCCGGTCTCCATCAGCGATGGACAGCCCGGCGCCATCAGCCGCATGATCGAGGCCGACGACAACACGCTGTGGATCGGCATGACCGGCTGCACCGACGGGCGTGCGCTACGCGACCAATGCGGCCGGCGGCTACGGCTGCCTGACCATGTACAACACCTCCACCAACAAGGTCGCTTTGCTGGAGCCGTACATCGGCGACGCCACCGGCATTGCCGCCGTCACCGGTCTGCACAAGATCTACACGGCCGAGGGCGGCCAGGTGTACATCTACTCCACCAAGGACGGCTCGTCGATCGACAACCAGTACGTCACCGTCACCGGCACCGCCTACGACGTGGCCTATATGGACGCGATCACCGACACCAACAACACCGTCTACTGATTCCAATGCCCGCCGTGGCCGCCGGCAGCATTCGTCGTGAGGCGTTCGGTGGCGGCCGCGCCGTACGGTCATGGCGATCCAAAGTGTGTTGTCGTCGGCCTCGGTGCCGTACGGGCGCCGGCACTCCATCACTAATAATCGAGGAACGAAGAAACCGTGTTCATTGTCAGATTGACGACGGAAAGATTTCCGCCCGCGACTGCAGGCTGTTGGCGGGCGCGTGGTCGATCGACCAGCATTGCTCAGCGCACCAGGGATAGCCGTATCCACCAGTAGCATTTGAGGACAATTGTGGCGAGACGACACGGATGCGAGATTGGTGACGTCAGGGGAGCGCCGGATTGCTGGCCAGAAGAAAGATCATCGGCGCGCTATCGGAACCAAAAGAAACAAAACGAGAATGTGGGTTCCTCTGCGTGCCGCGGCGCGCGGCGCGCGGCGCGCGGCGCGCGCCGCGCGCGCGGCGGCGGCGGCGGCGGCGGCGGCGGCGGCGCGCGCGCGCGCGCGCGCGCGCGCGCGCGCGCGCGCGCGCGCGCGCGCGACGACGCGCGCGCGCGCGCGCGCGCGCGCGCGCGCGCGCGCGCGCGCGCGCGCGCGCGCGCGCGCGCGCGCGCGCGCGCGCGCGCGCGCGCGCGCGCGCGCGCGCGCGCGCGCGCGCGCGCGCGCGCGCGCGCGCGCGCGCGCGCGCGCGCGCGCGCGCGCGCGCGCGCGCGCGCGGCTCGCGTATAGGCAGATGCTGCCCATGGGGCGCGAGGAGGAGACCTCGGCCTTAACCGGACGGTCGAAGGTCAGCGGGGGCACGCGCATGATGACATATCTGGGTGAGGCGGCGCGCCGGCGCGTCCACGTAGCTGTTGTCGGGGCTCTCGTGAAAGAGGCGCGGGACCCAGGTTGATTCTGAGGCTCTTCGCGGTGACGTCGACACAGCCTTGGGCCGGGTGACGGAACCTCCGGAGTAGGCGACCGATTGTAGGGCGCGCGCTAGCGAGCTGGCTGGAGCCAGGATAGTAAGCGGTGTGTGTGTGTGTGTGTGTGTGTGTGTGTGTGTGTGTGTGTGTGTGTGTGTGTGTGTGTGTGTGTGTGTGTGTGTGTGTGTGTGTGTGTGTGTGTGTGTGTGTGTGTGTGTGTGTGTGTGTGTGTGTGTGTGTGTGTGTGTGTGTGTGTGTGTGTGTGTGTGTGTGTGTGTGTGTGTGTGTGTGTGTGTGTGTGTGTGTGTGTGTGTGTGTGTGTGTGTGTGTGTGTGTGTGTGTGTGTGTGTGTGTGTGTGTGTGTGTGTGTGTGTGTGTGTGTGTGTGTGTGTGTGTGTGTGTGTGTGTGTGTGTGTGTGTGTGTGTGTGTGTGTGTGTGTGTGTGTGTGTGTGTGTGTGTGTGTGTGTGTGTGTGTGTGTGTGTGTGTGTGTGTGTGTGTGTGTGTGTGTGTGTGTGTGTGTGTGTGTGTGTGTGTGTGTGTGTGTGTGTGTGT
>CAWHUK010000021.1:0-157635 GCA_963832535.1 uncultured Acidobacteriota bacterium | reverse complement strand
TCATGAACTTTTCCGTTTTGTCGCTGGTCAATATTGTCAAAGCCGATCCCGCCGTGGCCCACGTCAACGCTTACACCGGCAGCGGCAACGGCGGCTTCATGTTTATTGCGCTCAAGCCGCTCGGGCACCAGTTGCAATGAGCGCAGCCGCGTGCGATGTGCGCCAGACGTCGGCGATGGACGTGATCAACCGCCTGCGGCCGAAGATGAATCGCCTGCCCGTGGCCTCCGCGTTTCTGCAGCCGGCGCAGGATCTGCGCATCGGCGGCCGCGGCAGCGAGTTCGCTTGTACCAATACACCATCCAGTCCGACAACATTCGATGACCTGGCGCACTGGGGCCCGATCCTGCTGCAACAACATGCAGAAACTCCCCGACCTGCAGGACGTGAACACCGACCAGCAAAATGGCGGCCTGCAGGAGATGCTCACCTACGACCGGGTGACCGCGGCGCGGCTGGGGCAGACGGCGCAGTCGCTCGACAGTTCGCTCTATAGCGCCTTTGGGCAGTCTGAAGTTTCGGTCATCTACACGCAGCTCAACCAGTATTACGTGGTGATGGAAGTGGCGCCGCAATACTGGCAGGATCCGTCGGGGCTGAACAACATTTACTTCACGTCCCGGAAGTCCTCGTCGAGCGCCGGGCTCAACACGGTTTCGCCGTTGTTTACCGTAATGAAGCCGAGCACCAACACCACGCCGCTGCAGGTCAATCACACCGGCCTTTTCCCTTCGGTCACCGTCTCGTTCAATCTGAAAAACGGCGCCTCGCTGAGCGATGCGACGCGGGAAGTGACGCAGATGGAGCAAGCGCCTGGGAATGCCCGCCACGGTTCGCGGATTCTTTGCCGGAACCGCCCAGGCCTACCAGCAATCGCTGTCGAGCGAGCCGATCCTGGTCCTCACCGCGCTGCTTTCCGTCTTCATCGTGCTCGGCATTCTCTATGAGAGCCTGGTTCATCCGCTGACCATCATTTCCACGCTGCCCTCGGCCAGCGTCGGCGCCATGCTGGCGCTGATGCTCTTCCACATCGATCTCAACGTGATCTCCATCATCGGCATCATCCTGCTCATCGGCATTGTGAAGAAGAACGCCATCATGATGATCGATTTCGCGCTGCAGGCCGAGCGCCTGGAAGGCAAAAGCACGCGCGACGCCATCTTCGAAGCCTGCCTGCTGCGCTTCCGCCCCATCATGATGACCACCATGTCGGCCATTTGCGGAGCGCTGCCGCTGGCCTTTGGAACCGGCACCGGCTCGGAGTTGCGCAGGCCGCTGGGCATCACCATTGTCGGCGGACTGCTTTTGAGCCAGGTGCTCACGCTTTATACCACTCCCGTGATCTACCTGATGATGGACCGCCTTCGCCTTCGCGCGCTGGGCCGGACTCACGACGTGCTTCCGTCAGCCGCGGAGGGAACGGTCTCGTGATACATGAAGGATGATGACCATGCTTGAGCCAACCACCATCGCTCGTAAGACGCAGCAAAAACGTAGCGCCGGTCTCCAGACCGGCTGTCATGCGGGACTCCGACCGCGCATCCCGGCTGGCGGCGTGGACGCCGCCAATACAGCTGGACTGGAGTCCGGCGCTACAATCGCGCATCACGACTTATTCACCGCCGGCGCGCTCGGGTTTCTCGTCCTGCTCGGCGGTTGCCGCGTCGGGCCGCCCTACCATGCGCCCGCGCCGCCGGCGGTCACCGCGCCGAACTACAAGGAGTCGACTGTCAACTTCCACGACACCGAGGGCTGGAAGGTGGCCAGCCCGCAGGACGCGATGATCCGCGGCAACTGGTGGGAGGTTTTTAACGAGCCTGAACTGAATGCGCTGGAAGAGCAGCTGAACATCAACAACCAGAACCTCAAGGAGTATTTCCAGAACTACATGGCGGCTCGCGCCGAGATCGCCGAGGCGCGCTCGCAGTATTGGCCGACGATTACCGCCAACTCCGTCTTGGAGCCGTTCGCTGAACATCGGCCAACCAGCGTGTCTCTTCAACAGCCACGACGGGAGCCACCACCGGCTTGTGGAATCTGCCGCTCGATGTTTCGTGGACGCCGGATTTCTGGGGCAAAATTCGCAACGAGGTGCACGCAGCGCAATATGCAGCGCAGGTGAGCGCCGCCGATCTCGAGGTCGAGAAGCTCACCGAGCAAGCCAGCCTGGCCGAGTATTTCTTTGAAATTCGCGGGCAGGATATGCTGCAACAGATTCTCGACGAGACCGTCGCCGCAGATCAAAAGTCGCTGGATTACAACCAGGCGCAGTACGACACCGGCGTCGGCGATTACATCTCTGTTGCCGAAGCCAAAACTACGCTGGAATCCGCGGAGGCGGCCGCAGTGAATGTGGGCCTGTTGCGCGCGCAATACGAACACGCCATCGCGATGCTGCTCGGCAAGATACCCACGCGATTTTTCCATTCCCGTCAAGCCGATGCTCTACGCGCGCTCCGCCGATTCCCACCGGCGTGCCGTCGCAGCTTGATCGAGCGCCGGCCTGACATTGCCGCCGCCGAGCGCACGCTGGCCGAGGCGAATGCGACCATCGGCATCGGCTATGGCGCATTTTTCCCGCAGGTCACTCTCTCAGCCAGCGGTGGATTGGAAAGTCGCCACCTTCAAGCACCTTTTTGACATTGCAAGCCGCACCTGGTCGGTGGGACCATCCGTCTCCCAGGTCCTCTTCAACGGCTGGCTCTACCGCGCCGAACTGCACCAATACGTCGCCCAATACAATGCGGACCTTGCCACCTACCGCCAGGACGTGCTCAATGCCTTCCAGCAGGTGGAGGATTATCTGGTGGCCACGCGAATTTACTCGCAGCAGATTCTCCGGCAGCAGGCGGCGGTGAAGGACGCGCAGGATTATCTCAACCTGGAACTGGTGCGCTACAACACCGGAGTCGATCCGTATGTCGATGTCGTGATTGCCCAGACCACGCTGCTCACCAACCAGGAAACGCTGAATGCTCTTCAGGTGGAGGAGATGACATCGGCGGTCCAGTTGGTGCAGGCACTGGGCGGAGGGTGGGACCGCACGCAGCTTCCCACGCCTGCCCAAGCCGGCGCCAAGACCACCAAAGCGGACTACACGCTGCAGCAGTAGCGTTTATTGCGCCATCCTGTAGCAGATGTTGTCGCCGTCGAGCCGGTACTCGGCCGAGCAGACGTCGCCTCCGCAGATCATGGTCTCGCCGCCGTAGAGTTGCCGGCGGGTAATCAGCCCCAACGTCCCGCAGCGCGGGCACGACATCACGGCTACATAGGGATTCTGTGCCTGGCCGAGCTTGGCCTGGTTTTCCAGCACAAAAACCGTTCCTGGGTCCATTCGTTCGGGGATCCACTCTTCCAGAAACTGCAAGTCGGCTGACATCGTTCCCTCCCTAGGTCTGATGTAACCGAGCCGCGACCATTGTTTCCGCCGGGCTCCGTTGTCATTCAACAGCAGGCTGCGAAACAAATACCGATGCGAAACAAATACAGGATCGGCTTGATTCCGGTCAAGATCAGTGTTGCCGCGCACAGTTACCGAAGTCAATGCCAATCGCAGCCTGGGAGTGGCAAGTAGGATTCCCTTTCCCTTTCAGCCCGAAATGGAAAGGCAGCTTACCGGGACGCCGTTGAACCAGCCGCAGCTTGGGCGCGGGCAATATCGTCGATCGCCCTGTAAGTCTCCTCGTTGCGCAGGATGGCCTCGACATACTCGCGCGTTTGCGTGAATGGAATCGATTCCACAAACTCATCCATGCCGGAATAAGGGCCGGCCGCCTGCCAATCCGCAACGCGACTGTCGCCCGCGTTGTAGGCAGCCAAAGCGTACTCCTCGACGCCGCCGAAGCGGTCCAGCATCTGGCGCAGATAGCGCGTTCCCAGGCGGATGTTCGTGGCCGGGTCGAGCAATTGGAACGTCTGGAAATGCGTCATTCCCTCTTCGCGCGCCATCGTCCTGCCCACTGAAGGCAGCAACTGCATCAGGCCGTAGGCGTTGGCATAGGAGATTGCAGAGGGATCGAACTCCGACTCCTGGCGAATCAGCGAGGCCACCAGGTAGGGATCGAGGTGGTTCCTGGCCGATTCGGCTTCAATCGTGTCCCACCATGCCTCAGGAAAAAGAATCCGCCAGTAAGCCAGCGGAATGGACTGGATGGACGCGGCGGCCGCGTTGGGCAAAGCCCGCTTGATTGCACGCAGGGCACGGTAGGTCTCGCCATAGGAAGAGTAGATTTGCGCCTCGGCCAGCACGCTCCACGAGGAGGAATTGGGATCGGCCTTGATCTCTTGCGCGATGTACTCGTTCAATCCAGCGTTGGCCAAGCAGGCGCGCCTTCGCCAAATGGGGGCTGTCCTCGGGAAAAGTATCCACCAAATGCGGCAGCGGCGTGGGTTGAAAGCGATCCAGTATCGGTTCCTGCGCCGGCTGCGTCGCGCCCAGCGCTCCCCAGCCGTTCCCGCGCCATCTGCGCGTAAAAGTAGTGCTGGTAAACGCGGACGATGGTACGGTAATTAGCTGCGGCCAGAGCGGAATTATGCTCCTGCGTCTCATAGAGGCGCCCCCGCCAGTAGAGCGCAGAGACCGTTTCCGTGGCGGCGGGATAGAGCCGGATCTGTTCGTCGAAGATCCGCGCCGCGTCGGGGTAAAGCCCCAGCCGGTAGCTCAACCAGCCTGAGCGCCAGTGCGCGGCCGAGGCGTTCTTGTCGCCGGGGAAACGTGAGGCCAGATCGCGGTAATACTGGATCGCCGAGGGGTAGTCGCGCTTGAGCAGGTACATGTTCCCGCTGGAGAAGAGCGCGTCGGCCAGCCACAGGCTGCGCGGGAATCTGGCTTCCATCTCCGCGACGATGCGCTGCTCATCGGCGGTATCACCGCGGTCTCGGGCCAGTTCCATCAGTAGGTCGAGACGCCGTGCGCCGTTCTCGTCGTTGGTATCGCGCAGACCCTGGACCTGGGCCGGCGTCAGCCGCTTCATCTTCAACTGGCAGGCGGCTTCAGCCACCGCAAAACTGCTGCGGGCCTCAGCGTCCAGTCCCGGCGCGCGCGCCAGAACGCGAAACTGCTCAGCCGCCTCGGAATAACGTCCCGCATTGTAGTAGGCATCGCCCAGGCCGCGCAGGTCCGCCACCGTCAAAGTTGCCTCGGCCCCCAACTGCGTCAGCCTGGCGCGCGCCGTCAGCGCTTCTCCGCTCAGGGGGTGGGCCAACAAGAGATGCTTAAAAGTGTCGATTGCCGTTTGCTGCTGGCCGAGCGCGAGCTCCACCTGGCCCTCCGCCAGTTGAAAGCCGGGTCTCTCTGCGGCTTCAGTTCCTTCAGCCGCGGCCAGCACCTTGCGCGCTTCCGCAGTGTTGCCCATGCCCAGGAGCACGTTTGCCTCCAGCTCGGGCTCTACGGTGTTGAAAATGCTCTCGGGATAGCGGTCGGTAAAGCCGTGCAGGATGGCCTCGGCGGCGGGATCGTCGCCGGCATCGTGGCTTGCCTGCGCGTCAAGAAAATCCGAAAAATCGGCCAACTCCCCGTCCTCGTGCCTGGCCTGAGCCAGCGCCGTTTCGGCCTCGGCAAAGCGTTTGTCCAGTAGGTAAGCGTGGCCCAGCGCCAGGTAAGCCGCAGCGGCGGCATCGCCGGTGTGGCTGTGCGCATAGGCAGCCACTCCCGCATAAGCTTCAGGCGTACGCAGCGTGGCCAGTTGCTGGGCCATAGGGCGTAGCTCGGTGGAGGCGACGAAAGCCCTTTTAATTCGCGCCGTATGCGCCACCCTTGCCGCCCGGCTCGGGTGGTGGATGGGTTTGTGCCTCTTGGGCGGTGCCTTCGACGTCTTCGGCTTGGAAGTCGTGGAACTGGAGGACCGTCTGCTCGTCTCGGGCGCGGCGGTGGATTGCGCCGCAATGGCCCATGCAGCCATGGGCAACGTGAGCAGAATCGCCAGGGCGAGCGGCGCAGGGTGGAAATGAGGCCATGGGGAACGCAAACCAGGCATATATTCACTTTATGCTGGTTTAGACGTAACTGAAGCATCAAGGGAATCAGTTGCGGAACCGGGAATCCACACCGGGCCGGCTTGGTTCCCTGCCCCTGCGTCCGTTACACTCATCTTTCCGGCCTTTGGGATCGTCCCTGGCCGGCCTTAACGCAATTCTTCACAGCGATTTTTAGCAACCGGTCTTCATGTCAACCATCCAATCCGTAGCGGGAGAGAACGAGCAGCACCCCGACGTCGCCCTGGTAGAAAGGGTGCGCGAGGGTGACGTCTCGGCCTACGATACGCTGGTCCGCAAGTACGAGCGGCAGGTCTTCAGGATTGCGCAGCACATCACGCAAAACCGCGAGGACGCCGAAGACGTGATGCAGGACGCGTTCCTGAAGGCGTATGAGAAGCTCGACCAATTTCAGGGGAATTCGAAATTTTACACATGGTTGGTGCGAATTGCGGTCAACGAGAGCCTGATGCGGCTGCGCAAGCGGCGCACCGGCAAGACGGTTTCGATCGACGAGGATCTGCAGACCGAAGAAGGCAGCATGCCCCGCGACTTTGCCGACTGGGCGCCCGATCCGGAACAAAACTACAGCCATTCCGAGCTGGCCGAGATTCTGCGCAAGACCATCCAGGGACTGCCGCACGGCTTTCGCGTGGTCTTTGCCTTGCGCGATGTGGAAGGACTTTCGACGGAAGAGACGGCGGAGACACTCGGCTTGAGCATTCCCGCCGTCAAATCGCGCCTGCTGCGCGCACGGTTGCAACTGCGCGAGCGTCTGACACGTTACTTCCGCAAGAAAACTCCGGCAGCTTCGCCGGCGAGCGCGTCGTCGCAGGGAAGCGGGGTTAAGGAATGAAGTGCACTGAGTTCCTCAAGATTCTCGACGACGTGATCGACGAGTCGATTGCCGCGGAGACGCGCGCCGAGATCGAAACTCACCTGCGTAAGTGCGGGCATTGCGAAGTGGTCCTCGACACCACCCGCAAGACCATCGAAATCTATCGCTCCCACGAGATCTACGAACTGCCCACAGATGTCAGCGAGCGCCTCCACGCCGTCATCATGGCGCGCTGCAAAAAAATCTGCTGAAGCGGTGCTGAACCCGGCTCAGTCCCGGCGGCTTTTTGCACCTGGTTTGAGAAGCTGCGTGCCCATTCTTTTCCGAAGTCTTCCGCCGCGGCGGACGAAAAAGTGGGGCAACACAACTGGCAGTCTGCCCACCGCATGATTTACCCTCAAACTCGGCATGAAACTCAAGCATCCGCTCCTCATCTCTGCCGTTGCGGCCTGCGCTGCCGGCGCAGCGCTCATCGTCTTTGCCCACCAGTCCGCGCAAACCGGCGCCGCCCCTTCCCGACGCGCCACAGGCTACCGCCGCGGCCACAACCGTTCCCAATGGGCCATTTGTGGTGATGGACACCTCGATGGGCCGCATTACCTGCCAGTTCTACGAGAAGCAGGCGCCGAATGCTGTCGCCAACTTCATCGGCCTGGCCGAAGGCACAAAGGACTGGACCGACCCAACGACAAAAAAAGTCCAGCATCACAAGCGCTATTACGACGGCACCACCTTCCATCGCGTGATTCCGAATTTCATGATTCAGGGCGGCGACCCGACGGGCACGGGGATGGGCGATCCCGGCTACAAATTCGACGATGAGTTCGATCCCAACCTGAACTTCGACCGGCCGGGACGGCTGGCGATGGCAAACAGCGGGCCCAACACCAACGGCAGCCAGTTCTTCATCACCGAGCAGGCATACGACTCGCTCAACCAGCACTACACGCTCTTTGGCCAGTGCGACGACGCCAGCGTGGCCGTGGTGAAGACCATCGCCCGCGTGCAGCGCGACTCCAACGACAAGCCGCTCACGCCCGTCGTGCTCAAGAAGGTGACCATTGTGCGCGAAGGCCAGCCGATGCCGCCGCTACCGTAGAACAGGGGTCAGTGATCAGGGGTCAGAGAATCAGAGATCAGAGATCAACGAACAGAGATCAGAAAATCTTCAGGAGAACACATGGCACTTGCAGCAGGAACCTACGCCGTCTTCACGACCACCGAAGGCAAGATCACTGTCCGCCTCTTTGAGGCCGACGCGCCCATCACCGTCAAGAACTTCATCGAGCTGGCCGAAGGCGCAAAGGAGTGGACGCATCCCACCACCCGCGCCAAGTCAAAGGACAAGCTATACGACGGCACCATCTTCCATCGCGTCATTCCCGACTTCATGATTCAGGGCGGCGATCCGGCCGGCACCGGCATGGGCGGGCCCGGCTACCGCTTTGAGGATGAGACCAAGGGCTCGCCGCACAAGTTCGACAAGCCCGGCAAGCTGGCCATGGCCAACTCCGGCCCGAACACCAACGGCAGCCAGTTCTTCATCACCGTAGCGCCCACAACGTGGCTCACCGGCAAGCACACCATCTTCGGCGAAGTGGTCGAGGGCCAGGAGATCGTGACCAAAATCTCCCTCGTCCCGCGCAACGCGCAGGACAAGCCGCACAAGCCCGTGGTGCTGGAATCGGTGGTCATCGAGCGCGTCAGCTAGAAGACGCCGCGCACAGCTTCAGGATGGCCTCGCCAAACCGCTCGGCTTTCGCGGGGCCGACGCCATCGATGCCCAGCAATTGTGCCACATTCGCCGGCCGCTGGAGCGCGACTGCCTGCAAGGTGCGGTCATGCAGAACTACATAGGCAGGGACACCCAGGCGCCTGGCTTCGGCGGTCCTCCACTCCCTAAGCCGCCCGGCCAAAGCCTCGGCTGCGGAATCCCATTGCGCGGGCGCGCGGTCTGCTTCCAGAGCGGCGGGCTTTCGCGCAACGGGCTGTGCTCCGGCTTTGCTGCTTCTCTTCCGCGGCGGCGCTGCGCTGCCGGTGTCGAATTCCGCAACGATTCCGTCGCCAATCAGCAGCGACAGCTCAGTTGCGGGTCTCACTTCCAGCCCTGCCTCGGTCAGCCGCACTTTGCGAAAGCGCAGGACCTCGCCATTCTTTTCGAACTCCGCATTCTCGATGGCAACAATTCCCGCACGCGCCATGGCATCGAGCAGCCCGTCGAATTCGCTGCGGCTGACTCTGCCGACCAGTTCGAGACTCCGTTGCAGCGTCCCCGCTGCCAGATAATCCACCGGCCGCGAGCTCATCCACGACGGCCCGGACGATTTGGCGCTCGGTTGCCGTGGCTCGCCGGAACTGGCGCAGCACCGCGCCTGCCGGATCGCAAACATCGCAGATTCCGCAGGGGCGGTTCGCGTCCTTCACGTCGCCAAAATGCCGCACGAGCGCAGACATCCGGCATGTGCTCGATTCCGTATAACGCAACACCTTCTCGAATTGCTCGGCGCGAACCTGCGCCTGAATTACATAAGTCTTCTTCCACCCCGCCGCGCCTTTCGTGACCGTTCCTCCGAAGTCGACGCGCACGCCGCCGTGAATTTCCAGCTTTTCCAGCGCCTTGTCGAATTCCTCTTCGCTTAGGTCGGACGCGGCACGCAGTTCCTCGACCGGCCTCGGCTCATCGCCCAATGCCGCAAAAACCTTATTCAGGTGCTCGACCGGCGGATAGTCGCGATTGAGGAAAAAGCCGTGTGTTCGCTGGTCGGCATAGGAGTGCATCAGATAGGTCCGGCTCAATGCGCCATCGCGGCCGGCGCGGCCGATCTCCTGGTAGTAGCCCTCCAGCGTAGCCGGAAGGCCGGCGTGAATGACGGTGCGAATATTGGCCTTGTCGATTCCCATGCCGAAGGCGATGGTGGCCACCACGGCCTCCAGTTCGCCGTTCTGAAATGCCGTCTGCACTCGGTCGCGTGTTTCCGCGTCGAGTCCGGCATGGTAGGCTGCCGCCGGAATCGCGAGCGAAAGTTCCTCGGCCAGGCTCTCGGACTGTCTTCTCGAAGTGGCGTAGACGATGGCAGGCCGTCGCGCAGGATTGGCCAGCAGGCGGCGAATCGTTCCCGCCCGCGCCGGCACCGGAACCTCGACCACTTCGACGCAGAGATTCTCGCGCCGGAAGCCGTGAATGAATTGAATGGGCTTGATCATGCCCAGTTGCGCCAGGATGTCCGCCTGCACCGTGGGCGTGGCCGTCGCCGTCAACGCAATCACCGGCGCGGGTTCTGAAGCGCCGCGCAATCCCGGCAAATACCGGCCCAGCATCCTGTAGTCCGGCCTGAAGTCGTGACCCCATTGCGAGATGCAATGCGCTTCATCAATGGCGATCAGCGCCAGTTTGCCTTTGGCGAGCATCTCGGGAAATCCCGGCACGCGCAGGCGTTCCGGCGCAATGAATAAAAACTGCAGGCTGCCCCGCAAATACTCCACACACGCCTGACGGGCCACGCCGCGCTCCAGGCCGGAGTGAATTCGCGCTACCTGCAGCCCAAGCGCAGCCAGTTTCGACGCCTGGTCCTCCATGAGTGAAATCAATGGCGAGATGACCAGCGCCGTTCCGCCGCGCACGATGGCCGGCAACTGGTAGCAGAGCGACTTCCCCGCCCCGGTGGGCATCACCAGCAACAGGTCGCGCCCCGCGATCGCGGCGCGGCACACCTCCTCTTGATTGGCGCGGAACCGCGCAAAGCCGAACACAGACTGCAATGGCCCGGCCAGCATTTCAGCATTGTTTGAGGAGTTCGTCAATAAATAAGCGCCTCGCGAGCAAACCGTAAAAAATCTCGCGTTCCTTTCCAACTTTACAGGAGCGCAGATGACAAGTCTTTCAAATATCAGCCGTGATTTTGCCGCCAATCGATCCCTTTTTGCTTCGAGCATCGGCGCACAAATTAGAGTAGAAGAAGCGATGCTCTTTGCCCTGGATCGGATGGGCTGTGCCAGGAAACTGAACTTGTGAGCGACCAAAAGCCAACAATCAAAACCGGCGCAGCCAAGCCGCGCGCGGCGGGTGGCGTGTCCCATGCGTGGCGCGCGCTGCGGCATCGCAACTTCCGCCTCTTCTTTGGCGGGCAAACCATCTCGCTCATCGGCACATGGATGACGCGCATTGCCACGGCGTGGCTGGTGTACAGGCTTACGCATTCGGCGCTGCTGCTGGGCACGGTGAGCTTTGCGGGCCAGATTCCCACGTTTCTTCTCGCGCCCTTCGCCGGCGTCTGGGTTGACCGGCTCAATCGCAGGCAAGTGCTGATTTGGACGCAGACGCTGGCCATGGTGCAGTCGCTGGCGCTGGCCGCATTAACGTTTTCCGGGCGGATCACTATCCACTGGATTCTGGCTCTGAGCATCATGCAGGGCCTCATCAACGCCTTCGACATGCCCGGGCGCCAGTCTTTCATGGTGCAGATGGTGGGCGACCGCGCCGACCTGAGCAACGCCATCGCCATCAATTCGTCCATGGTGAACATGGCGCGGCTGGTTGGTCCGTCGCTGGCCGGACTGGTGATCGCGGCCAGCAACGAGGGGTGGTGCTTCCTGATCGATGGCATCAGCTACATTGCGGTGATCGCCTCGCTGCTGATGATGCGCCTGAGTGTTTCCGCGATAAAGAAAGCGCGGGGCATCGACTCTGACGGAGTTGAAAGAGGGCTGGAGCTATGTTTCCGGATTCCTGCCCATCCGCACCATCCTCACGCTGTTTGCCCTGGTCGGCCTGATGGGAATGCCGTATGTGGTGCTGATGCCGATTTTTGCGGCCGGCGTGCTGCACGGGGGGCCGCATACGCTGGGATTCCTGATGGGCGCGAGCGGCGTGGGCGCCCTGATCTCCGCGTTCTCGCTGGCCGTGCGCAAAGACGTGCGCGGCTTGATTCGCATGATTCCCATTGCCGCTGCCGTCTTCGGACTGGGATTGATCGGCTTTGGGCTGTCGCGCGTTTTCTGGCTCTCCATGCTGATGGTGTTTTTCGCGGGCATGGGCATGATGCAGGGCATGGCGGCGAGCAACACCATCATCCAGACGCTGGTGACCGAAGACAAGCGCGGCCGCGTGATGAGCTATTACACAATGGCGTTTATGGGCACGGCGCCGTTCGGCAGCCTGCTGGCGGGTTCCATGGCGCGTGTCGTAGGCGCACCATGGACGGTGATTGGCAATGGAGCGGTGGTCGTGCTCGGCGCAGCCTGGTTCTTCACGCGCCTTCCCTCGCTGCGCCGCGTGGTCCGCCCCATCTATCAGGAGATGGGCATCATTCCGGCTGCCAGAGAGATGGCGGCGGAGCAGATTCAGTCATGAACGATTTTGGCTCGGCGACCGCGCCGCCTCGGGTTTCGGGGCGCTGGCTGCTCGGCGCAGTGGCCTTGGCGGTCGCAGCCGCGGCGCTGTGCGGCTGGTGCGCCTTGTGCCTGCTTTTCTGGCAAGGAAGCTGGCAGTTGCTCTATCATCCGGCGTCCGCAATTACGCGCACGCCGGCCAGTGCCGGGCTGGCCTTCGATTCCGTAGGATTTGCCGCCACCGACGCAGGCGTGCCAAGGCTCAGTGGGTGGTGGATTCCTGCCGCGCCCAGCGCCGCGTTCGGCCGCCTCACCGTGCTTTATCTGCACGGCCAGAACGGCAATCTTTCTAATTCTGTCGACGCGCTCGCCCGCCTGCACTGGGTGGGCGCGAACGTGCTTGCCTTCGACTTTCGCGGTTATGGCGAGAGCGAGTTTGAGAAGCCCAGCGAAGCGCACTGGCGGCAAGATGCGGATTGGGCACTCGCCTACTTGACTGCAACACGGCACATTCAAATGGACGCAATCGTACTTGACGGCAGCGGGCTGGGCGCAAACCTTGCATTGGAAGAGGCAGCAGCGCACCCGGAGCTGGCCGGCGTCATCGTGGATTCACCGATCGAAACTCCAATGGCCGCGATCTTCAGCGACGCTCGCGCGCGGCTTGTTCCTGCTCACCTGCTGGCACGCGACCGCTACGACTTGAGTGCCCCGGCCGGGGCGCTGCGCATCCCATCTCTGTGGTTCGAATGGACCGCCGCAGCCTGGGAAAACCGGCTCGACCCACGAACCAGATGCCTACCGAAAGGTCGCGGCGCACAAAATGCTAGTCTGGTTGAATTCTTCAACAGGCGCCGACAGGCAATTTCCCGATGCGCTGTCGCGATGGTTAGACGATCTGCCCAAGCGCTGACTGCCGACTCGCTGACTTGCTGACTTGCTCTTACCGGGGCATATCCCGATGCAGCGCCTTCACCTGGTACCCGGCCTTCTCAAGCCGCTTGGCAATCTCTTCGGCCATCATCACGCTGCGGTGCTGGCCGCCGGTGCAGCCGAAGGCCACGGTCAGGTAGCTCTTGCCTTCCTCCACGTAGTGCGGCAGAAGGTAAAGCATCAGCTTCGACACGCGATCGAGAAACTCCCGCGTCTGCGGAAAGCCGCGGACGTAAGCAGCCACCTTCGGATCGAGCCCGGTCTTTTTGCGGAACTCCGCCACGAAGTGAGGATTGGGCAGAAAACGCACATCGAAAACCATGTCCGCGTCGAGCGGGACGCCATTTTTGAAACCGAAACTCAGGCAGGAAACCAACAGGCGCTTGGTTTCGTCCTCGTGGCCGAAGCGTGCCAGGATGTCGGCACGCAGTTCGTGGACGTTGAAATTCGAAGTGTCGATGAGCGTGTCGGCTACGTTGCGGATGGGGTCAAGCAGTTGCCGCTCCTCCACAATGGAGCGCCACACCGTCTCCGACCGGCCAAGCGGGTGCGGACGCCGTGTCTCGGAGTAGCGCTGGACCAGCACCGCATCCTGGGCGTCAAGATAAATCACTCGCGTGCGCAGCAGTTTTCTTACGCTCTTCAGTATCTCGGGCAGGCGATCGAGGATCGAGCCTTCGCGAACGTCCACCACGATGGCGGCCAGCTCCACTTCGGCAGACTTGCTGACCAATGCGGCGAAATGGGGCAGCAACTCCAGCGGCAGATTGTCGACGCAGTGAAATCCGAGATCTTCAAACGCTTTGAGCGCTGAAGCTTTGCCCGCGCCGGAGATTCCGGTGACGATCACCAACTCCTTGGTTGGCGTAGCTGCTGCTTTCCGCTTGCGCATCGCCGCTCGCGATGGGGCCGCTTTGCGCGCGGACTTCCTGGGCGTCATGGGTTCATGCTACACCGGCAGGCAAGGCAGTACGCCGCATGCGGCCGCTTCAACCTTCTGGCGCGATCATCCAGTAACCCGCTTTAGCGTGCTCGAGCGCCTGCGCCGGGTCCAGCGCAGGAGAAAGCAGCGGGCCCTGGCCTAAGGCGCAACCCATGCGCACGAGCCTCGCTAGCTGTTCCGGGGTCTCGATTCCCTGGGCGACAACCTCCACGCCCAATGCGTAACCGAGGCGGATCAGCGACTCGATAACTGCTTGCTTCCGGCCGGGCGAAAGTGCGGCCGCAGTCAGCCTGGGGGCCAGTTTCACCATGCTGACAGGCAGGTTCACCAGGTAATTCAGTGGCGCGAGACTGCTTCCGAACTCGTCCACAGCAACCCGCACCTGGCAGTCTGCCAGGCGTTGCAAAATGGCTACCGCTGCATCCGGATTCTCGTTAAATGCGCTCTCCGGCGCCTCAAGTATGAGCCGCGATGGATCGGCGCCGCTGGCCGCAAGTGCTTTTTTCAATTGCGCGATCAGATCGTGATGGTAGAGTTGGCGGCGCGTCAGGTTGATGGTCATGATCGGGCACTGCTGCGGCAATCGATCCATCCAACTGCGCAACTGCCCGCATACGGCGTCGAACGTTTCCTGCCCCAGGAGGATGGAAAGGCCGGTTTCCTCGGCGATGTCGAGCAGGTCGCCGAAATTCTCCACCGTGCCGTCCGCCCGGCGCAGGCACAGCAACGACTCAAATCCTTCCAGCTTCCCGCTGGCGAGCCGGTAAATTGGCTGATACCGGAAAGCGAATGACCGCTTGTCCAATGCGGTGCGCAGCTCGCGCTCGCGTTCCTGCTGGCTGGTGACGCACACCTCCAGGTGTTTATCGAAGACTTCGCAGCGGCTGCCGCCCGCCTGTTTGGCGCGGTACATGGCAAAGTCCGCGTCGCGGATCAGCATTTCGGATGCCGTATGGTCCGGGCCGGCCATGGCCGCGCCGATGCTGGCGCCGGCCTCGATCGCGTGCCCAAAGATGTCAAAGGGACGCTTGATCTCCTGCAATATGCGGTCGGCCACAATCTTGAGGTCGTTTGCACTAACAATGTTCTCCACCAAAACCGCAAACTCGTCCCCACCCAGCCGCGCAGCCGAGTCCTGGGGACGCAGGCAGGAGCGAAGCCGCCCGGCAATCGCCATCAGAAGAACATCGCCGGCGGCGTGTCCCAGCACGTCGTTGATTTCCTTAAAGCGGTCAAGGTCAATATATAGCACGCCGCAACCATGAACGGGATTGCGCACGCGCCGGCTGAACGTCAGGTTGAGCCGGTCAAGAAACAGCGCCCGGTTTGGCAAGCCCGTCACCGCGTCGTGCATAGCGTCGTGCTGCAGTTTGGCTTCGGTCTGCTTGTAATCGCCGATGTCGCGGTGGCTGAACACATAGCCCACCTTGGCGCCGTTCACAAGCAGCGGTGCGATCTGCAGGCTCACATCCACCAGTTCGCCTGCCTTGTTCATGCGCACCGTTTCCACCGTGGCGCCGCCGCGCTCGTCCACGGTCTTTAGCAGCGCCGCATTCTCATTGAAGCGCGTCTCCGGAACAATCAGTTCCCGCAGGCTGCCGCCGCCAGCTTCCTCGGCGGTGTAGCCAAACATGCGGGTAAATGCCGGATTGGTATACAAAATATGGTTTTCGTGCTCGATGGCGACGGCCTCGGGAAGGCTGGCCAGTACGTCTTCCATCAACCGCGATTTGGGTGCGCGCTCGCGTCCTCCGCTGGGATGGGCCACGATCACCGCATCGCGCCTCTCCGCATTCAAAATGCTATAGGTGCCTTCCACCGGCATCAATTGGCCATTCTTCGCCGGTAGCGTAGCGTGAAAAGGGCTGCCGCGCCGCGTACCCGTCAACAGCGTCTGCGGTTCCGCCGTGCCGGGAAACAGCCCCCACAGAACGTCCTCGACCGGCCGCTGAACCCACTCTGCGCCGGTCAAGCCAAGCATCTCGCGCGCTTCCGCGTTGGCAAAGACAATCTTCCCTGCCCGCTCAAGAAATATCAGAACCGGCAGACCGTCGAGAACCCCCAACTGTGCATCGGGGTTCGCGTTTTCCTGAAGATTCAATCCAATGGCCTCCCAGGGAGGCGCCCCAATTGTCGTTTGCGTGCGCTTCCGTTCCGGCTTGATCCGGGCCCTGACTACCGGTGCTGCCATATACCAGATCGTATTCGGCGCAGCCCCCGGCATCCATCCCCTAAATCGGTCACCGCGCGTAACCAAAGTCTGCCCCAGAGCGAATTCCGTGCGAACATTGCGCTCCGCAGCATTGCATCGATGAGGCCGCACGGCGGCGGCGCAGCGGGCGCGTGCTATTCCACCCTTTCGCCAGAAAAAATGCGAGAGGCTGGTGCGCGGACGATGGAACAGCAGCGGGTAGTCAACAACCCTGGCAGCGCGCGGAAAAACTCGCTCGGGCGAGGTTTCGCGTCAGGGCACTACTTCACAGCTTGCGGAAAAACTCGACGTGGAAGGAGGCGGGGGTTTCAACCCCCCATAACGCCAAATGAATCTGCGCGGGCTTTAGTCCCGGATGGTGTCTTTTCGTTAATTTCACCCGAAATTCCGTGTTTATACGCAGCCTCTTCAGTCATGCCGTAAGCGGAACCAAACCGGCGGGGCCTTTAGGGCTCTGCGGGATGTTTTTCACCCATTCGACCTCAAATTTTGCCTTTTCCCGCAGCCTGCTAGGGGATCTCCACCAACTCCATTTCGCCGTCGCGGCGGCGATGGAGCACAAACATGTCTCCCGACGCCGTGCGGAAGATGAGCAAATCGCGGTCGCGGAACTCGGTGTCCTTAACCGCCTCCTCAATGGTCATCGGCTTCAGCGCGATGGCCTCGCTGTTCCTGACGATGTGCGGCTCGACCACGGTAGCGCGGGCGGGAAAGGAGTGGACCGCGATGGACGCTCGCGCTTTGCCTGCGGGACGAGCCGGTTTCGCCCCGTCGGCATCGCTAACCGGCTCGGCGCGCGCCTTGGGCCGCGTCACCGGCGGGGCCGTGAGCACCTTTTCGACTTTCGGCAGGCGTTTGCTTACCAGGCGCCTGTCCCGGTACCGCTGGGTCTGGTGTTCGGCGTGCTCCATGGCCTCGCGTAGCGCCGCATCCGGCGTGTCGGCCTTGCCCGTGGCGGCAATTTTCTGCATGCGGGCTTGCACAGTCAATTCGACAATGTGGACATGCCTTTGCGCGCTGAAGGTGACACTGGCGCGCGCGGTCCGGCCCAGTATGCGGCCTATGCGTTCCATCCCCTCCTCGGCCTGCGTGCGCAACCCCTTGGAGATCTTCCCTTTTCTTGCGGTTAATGCCACATCCATGGTCGCCCTCCGCTTTGTTTCGTCCTGCCGGATCTCAAAAACCGGCGATTGTGGAGCACAGTATATGACGAATTAGCTTCTAGCTTCTAGCCTCCGGCTACTGGCTCTGAGCGCCAGCGCCGCTAACTCCGCTGCTCGTCAGATCTCCCAGCGCAGCAGCACGGTTCCCACCGAGAAGCCCGCACCCACCGCGGCCAACAGCACCAGATCTCCTTTGTTCAGCTTGCCCTCTTCGATGGCCGTCTCCATGGCCAGCGGGATGGTTCCGGCCGATGTGTTGCCGTACTTTTCAATGTTGATAATCACGCGGTCCTGGGCCAGACCCAGCCGCTCCGCGGTAGCCGTAATAATGCGCTTGTTGGCCTGGTGGGGAATAAAACAGCCCAGGTCGGCGCCGGTGATGCCGTTCCGCTCCAGGAGTTTCGCCGAGGCCTCGGCCATCTTGCGGACGGCAAATTTATACACCGCTGGCCCGTCCTGATGGATGTAGTGCATCTTCTTATCCACGGTCTCGTGGCTGGCCGGGTTCAAGCTGCCGCCCCCGGGCAGGCACAGGCTTACCCCGCCCGCTCCGTCGATCTCATTGATGTAATCGATGAAACCGATCTCCCCTTCTTCAGCCGGCTCCAGCAGCACCGCGCCGCCACCGTCGCCGAATAAAACGCAAGTCGTCCGGTCCGTGTAGTCGGTCATCCTCGTATTGGCGTCCGCGCCGCACACCAGCACCTTCTTGTGCGCGCCGCTCTCCACCATCTTCACGCCCGCTTGCAGCGCATACACGAACCCTGAACAGCCGCCCGACACGTCGAAGCCCCACACACCCGTGGCGCCGATCTTGTGCTGCACCAGGCAGGCCGTCGCGGGATACATCATGTCGGGCGTCACCGTGCCCACGATGATGACCTCGACCTCGCTTGGGCCGATGCCGCGCGCGGCCAAGCACTTCTTGGCCGCCTCGGTGCAGATATCGCTCACGCCCAGCCCCTTGGCCAGCACCCGCCGCTCGCGGATTCCCGAGCGCTCCATGATCCACTGGTCGCTGGTCTCCACCATCTTTTCGAGATCCTGATTGGTCAGAACATCGGGAGGAACGTAGGTTCCGAGCGCCGTTATCTTGGCGCGCCGGCCCACCACGGGGCGAACGGTAAGGCTCAATGCACTTCTCCTTGCGGCACACACGCCAAACAGGGCACTGGGTGCCCCGCCCTCGCCGCGTCTTTGTTCTTGCGGCTAGGGTGGGATCTCACGATCAACCTCCCAGGCCGGCCAAAAAGTAAAAACGTCCCACGACCGCAAAAAAGTACCGGGTGACCTACTGCGCCCGTACTAGCCCGTTACCGTTGCTTCCTTCCGGACCTGGCGGGTTTGGCGGGATTACGTCGCGTAGGACCCGGCACTGATCGATTTTAGCACTCGATGCGATTTGGTTAGCGAAATGAAAGTTCATATGTCTAGAGTCGCAGACCGGATACCGGTGAGGGATGCCCGAGCGTTGTCTGCCCGGAAGAGCCAGGAACAGGAGCCTTGACAACGGGCCGCATTAGATTAAATCTAATCTCCGTGGACTCCGATGAAACTCAACGGTCGGTGGGGGCCGGCGGATTGCGGTACACCCCCCAGCGCTTAAGGCGGGTTGGCATTTCTGATGGAGCACAGCGGACATCCGATAACTTTCTCGCAATTGTTGCGGTTTGAATTCGAAGCCGGATGAATAACGGAGGAAAACTTACAACAGCAAGGGGCTCCTGTCCCCTGTAAAAAGGAGCGAAATATGTCAGACGAAAGCAAATGCCCGGTAATGCACGGGGCTAACAGCCAAGTGAAGGCCGGGGCCTGGTCGAATGCAGACTGGTGGCCGAATCAGCTCAACCTGAATATCCTTCATCAGCATTCTTCTCTGTCCAATCCTATGGACAAAAATTTTAATTATGCAAAGGAATTTAAGAGCCTCGACCTGGATGCCGTAATCAAGGATCTCCACGCCCTGATGACGGATTCGCAGGACTGGTGGCCCGCCGACTTCGGCCACTATGGCGGGCTGTTCATTCGCATGGCGTGGCACGGCGCGGGCACCTACCGCATCGCGGACGGCCGCGGCGGAGCAGGCCGTGGCCAGCAGCGTTTTGCGCCCGTCAATAGCTGGCCGGACAATGTGAGCCTGGACAAAGCGCGCCGGTCTGCTGTGGCCCATCAAGCAGAAGTATGGCCGCAAAATCTCCTGGGCCGACCTCTTTATTCTCGCCGGTAACGTCGCGCTCGAATCGATGGGGTTTAAGACATTTGGCTTCGGCGGCGGACGCGACGGACGTGTGGGAACCGGATCAGGATGTTGACTGGGGTATGGAGAAAACCTGGCTGGCTCACAGAACCCCCGAGCAACTTCAGGAGCAAAAAAGTCCTTTCGGCGCCACCGAGATGGGCCTGATCTACGTCAATCCGGAAGGCCCGGAACGCAATCACGATCCAATTTCGGCGGTTCCGTTCATCCGCGAGACCTTCGCCCGCATGGCGATGAACGACGAAGAAACTGTGGCGCTGATTGCCGGCGGCCACACCTTCGGCAAGACACACGGCGCCGCCGATCCGACCCAATATGTCGGCCGCGAGCCCGAGGCCGCCCCCATCGAGGAGATGGGACTGGGCTGGAAGAACAGCTATGGCACTGGCGCTGGCAACGACACCATCACCAGCGGCCTCGAGGTCACCTGGACCACCAAGCCAACCAAGTGGAGCAACGACTTCTTCGACCACCTGTTTAATTATGACTGGGAACTGACCACGAGCCCGGCCGGCGCATATCAGTGGAAGCCCAAGGGGAGCGCAGGCGCCGGAACGGTGCCGGATGCGCACGACCCGTCAAAGAGCCACCAGCCAGCCATGCTGACCACGGATCTCTCCCTGAAGCTTGACCCGACTTACGAAAAGATCTCGCGGCGCTTCATGGAGCACCCGGACGAATTCGCGGATGCCTTCGCCCGCGCCTGGTTCAAGCTCACGCACCGCGACATGGGACCAATCTCCCGCTACCTGGGCCCGCTCGTTCCCAAGGAGCCTCTCATCTGGCAGGACCCGGTTCCGGCAGTGGATCATAAGCTTATCGGGGAGCGGGACATTGCTGCTCTCAAAGCCAAAATCCTTGCATCCGGCCTGTCGATCTCCCAACTGGTGACGACTGCCTGGGCTTCGGCGGCGTCCTTCCGCGGATCCGACAAGCGCGGTGGGGCCAACGGGGCGCGCGTTCGCCTGGCGCCGCAAAAGGATTGGGAGGTGAACCAGCCGGCCGAACTGGCCAAGGTTCTCGCTGCACTCGAGGCGATCCAAAAGGACTTCAACAGCTCCCGGTCCAACAATAAACCCGGCAGCAAGAAAGTCTCGCTCGCCGATCTGATCGTGCTGGGCGGCTGCGCAGCCGTGGAGGAAGCCGCGAAAAAGGCCGGCTTCGACGTGAAAGTCCCCTTCTCGCCGGGGCGCACGGATGCATTGCAAGAGCAGACCGATGTGCAATCCTTCGCCGTGCTGGAATTGGCCGCGGACGGCTTCCGCAACTACCTCGGGAATGGAAACGGCGCTCCGGCCGAAGAGCTGCTGCTGGATCGGGCGCAGTTGCTTACGCTCTCGGCCCCCGAAATGACCGCCCTCATCGGCGGCATGCGCGCGCTGAATGCGAACTACGGCCAGTCCAGGCACGGCGTCTTCACCGACAAGCCCGGTACGCTGTCCAATGATTTCTT
This sequence comes from uncultured Acidobacteriota bacterium, assembly GCA_963832535.1. Classification (GTDB taxonomy): domain Bacteria; phylum Acidobacteriota; class Terriglobia; order Terriglobales; family Acidobacteriaceae; genus Telmatobacter. The sequence continues at coordinate 136,535 of CAWHUK010000021.1, read as the reverse complement.
CGTCAACCTGCTCGACATGTCTACGGAGTGGAAGCCCTCCTCTACTCAGGAAGGCATCTATGAGGGCCATGACCGCAAGACGGGCGCAATCAAGTGGACCGGCACTCGTGTCGATCTTGTCTTTGGTTCAAACTCCCAGCTCCGGGCACTCGCGGAAGTCTATGCATCGAACGACTCCAAGGAGAAGTTTGTGAGTGACTTCGCGGCCGCGTGGAGCAAGGTGATGAACCTGGATCGGTTCGATCTCGCCCGCTAAGACCCTTGTCTGAGCGTTGAGCAGTGGGTCAGTTTGAAGCTACCGCGAAAGGGCGCGATCTTAGCAGCCTGTGGTGAAAGTCGTGCTTTGAAAGGGCACGGCTTTACAGCTTGCGGAAAAACTCAATCCAAGGGGCTTTGTAACAAGGGCACGACTTTAGTCGGACCGATAAAGTTAGCGGAACGAGCCGGGTTTAGCCCCCTGAGAGATGGTTTTCGTTACTGAGTCACTTTCACCGCAGGCTGTTAGTCGTGCTTGCTGCGATCGCCGCGAGTGCGGCGGGGCAGGACGGACCGAGCTACGGCGCCCAAGCAAGGAGTGATCGTGTGCCTGCAAGATAGGAAGGAGAAAGAAGCCATGAGCATGACTACAATTGCACAACCCGCTACCAAAAATCGCCAGGAGCACAGCGTTCCATGCTTCTGGCCCGTTGCGGCCGCCATCGAGCTTGGAGAGGAAGGCTTGAGGATGTATCGGGACAATCTCCGCTTTCTTGCCGAAGCGGAAGAAATCACGTTCCCGCCTCCACCCGAATGGGCCACCCCAAACCGCATACTGATGGATCTTGACACCATGCGGCTGCGCGACTTTTCCCGAGCGAGCGCGGCAGCTCGGACATTCCGGTTCTGGTCGACACTCCCTATGCTGGGCATAGCTCCACAATCGCCGACTACGCGAAAGGTCAAAGTCTGGTTGGGACTCTGCAAGCGGGCCCGTTGAAGCATGTGCTGGCGATGGATTGGAAGAGCGCCACGCCTGCGATGAAGGATTTCGACATCGACAAATACCTCGCCGATATTGACAGGGTTGTTGCCGCGTTGGGAGACCGTGTACACCTGATTGGCCTTTGCCAGGGTGGCTGGATGAGCGCCATGTACACTGCGCGTTTTCCCAAAAAAGTGCGGAGCCTCGTGCTTGCGGGAGCGCCTATCGACACCGGCGCAGGCAAGGGCGCCATCAAAGAGATCGCCCATAATCTGCCCATGTCTTTCTTTGAGGAGTTGGTGGAAGCCGGTGGCGGCCGCTTACTTGGGCAATACATGCTTGCCGGCTGGAAGAGCATGCATCCGGAGAAGCAATTCGAAAAGTACCTCGATCTCTATGAACACATAGAGGAAAAGAACTTTATTGAGCGCACCGAAATATTTGAACGCTGGTACGAGAACCCGGTCAATTTGCCCGGCGCTTTTTATCTCCAGGCGGTCCAGCAGCTCTTCAAGGAGAATCGTCTCGCCCGAGGAGAATTCATCGGGCTGGGAAAGCGCTTGTCTCTGAAGGACATTACCTGTCCGGTTTATCTGCTCGCCGGTGAGGCGGATGACATCACGCCAAAGGAACAGGTTTTTAATGCCAGGAAATATCTCGGGACTCATAGGGAGCGGGTTGCCATGAAGCTTGTCCCAGGAGGACACATTGGCCTCTTCATGGGGAGCAAAACCCTGGCGGAAAGTTGGCCGGGAATTGCCGATTGGATTGGAAACATTGCGTAGCAGAATCGATCATATTGGGGCTCTGGGTCACCGGCGCAGTAACGGGAGCTTAACGGGAGCTTGCACCGGCACCAGTTTTTAGAGCGCCAGCGGGATCAGACTGGTTATTAGCGCAACGCCGTTTGAAGCCGGTCAGCACTTGTGGAAAATGGGCATCTAATCGGCAAAAATGCCAAAAATTACCATACAACCCACAAGTTTTTGACGAACTGGGATTCCGCCCCTCCTTATCCACAAAAACCCGGATTTGCGCCGTTGACCCCGCGTTCACACCTCCGTAAAGTCTGTAATTAAGTGGCAGGTTTGTTGCGTCTGTGCGGCTTTTAACCAAGCTACCGCCGTGCGCTGACTGGATCGCTGTGCGCGGACTCATCAACCCGGAGTGAAAATGCTGAAATTAAAGAAGATTCACATCCTCGGATTCAAAAGCTTTTGTGACCGCACGGAACTGACCGTGCCGGGGACGGGGATTGCCGTGGTGGTGGGGCCAAACGGGTGCGGAAAATCGAACATTCTGGACGGCGTGACTTGGGTGCTGGGCGAGCAGAGCGCAAAGAGCCTGCGCGGCTCGCACATGCAGGACCTGATCTTCGCCGGCACGAGGGACCGCAAAGCGCTGGGCATGGCCGAAGTGACGCTGACCATGGTCGATCCCGAGGCCTGCGAAGGGCCAATTCCGGTTGAGCCGGAGGTGGTGGTCGATCATGACGGGCCCGCCGACTGGGACGAGAACGAAGTGCGCCGCCGGCGCGCCGCTGAGGCCGAAGAGATCATTGCCAACGAGCAGCCTGGGCAGGTGATTGAAGAAGATTCCGAAGATGTCCACGCGAACGCGGAAACGAGCGATGCCGGCCGTAAAGCCGGCGTGCCGCAGGGCGTGGTCCTCAAGATTCGCCGGCGCAGGTTCCACACCGCGCCGCAAAAGGGCGAGGTCGTCATCACGCGGCGGCTGTTCCGGACCGGCGAAAGCGAGTACCTGCTCAACGGGCGGCTATGCCGTCTGCGCGACATTCAAGACATCTTTATGGGCACGGGCCTCGGGCCGGAAAGCTACGCCATCATCGGGCAGGAACGCATTGGGCAACTGCTCAGCTCAAAGCCGTATGAGCGACGCGCCATCATCGAGGAAGCTGCCGGGGTGACGCGCTTCAAGAACAAGAAGCGGCTGGCAGAGCTACGCCTCGAAAGCGCGAAGCAGAATCTCGCCCGCGTAGACGACATCTTTGAAGAGGTCACGCGGCAAATGAACAGCCTGAAACGGCAGGCGGCCAAGGCAGAGCGGTTTGCCGCCGTGCGCGAGGAACTGCGCGGCCGTTTGCGCGTGGTGCTGGCCAGCCGGATGGCAACAATGGACCTGGGATCGGCGCGGTTGGACCGGGAGATTGCGGCGCTGACCGAGCGCGTCAATTCGTCAGTCGAGGCGATTACCCAGCAAGAGGCCGCCCAGCACGCGCTCACCGAGCGCGGATACGAGATGGATCGTGAGGGCGAGTCCGCGCGAGACAAAGCGAGCCAGGCGGCCGTCGAGTTGGAGCGGGCTACGGCGCGGGAACGCGGCAACACGGAACGCGTGGCCGATCTGGAAGCGCGCATTGCGGCAGCGGGCGCGGAGCTGGAACAGACGCGCTTGCAGATGGCCGGCATCGAAGAGGAGCGCGCGCAGCATCGCAGCTTCCTTGAAACCGCCGCCGGCGAGGCACACGCGTTCCGGCAAAAGGTTGAGGAGCGCCAGCACCAGGCGCGCAGTGCGGCCGAAGAAGTATTCACCGCGGAGCGGGAGTTGGAGGCTGGCCGCCGCCACGCCGTGCACCTGCTTACGCTTTCCGGCAATGCGCGCAACTATATCGCGCAAGGCGAAGAAAGCTTGGCCGCGCTGGAGCGCGAAGCCGAGCGGCTGGGTGGCGAGATCGGCCAGGCGCGCAACGAATTGGAGCGCCTTGGCGTGGAGAGCGGGCAATCGCGGTCGCGCTTCCAGTCGGCCGACGCGGATGTCAAGCGGCTGGAGCACGAGATCGGGACGCTGCGCGAGGCCTTGCAGACGAAGCGGACCGGCGAACATGCGCGGCGCGCCCATGCCAACCAACTGCGCGGCGAACAAGCGGCCGTTGAGGGCCGGCGCGACTCGCTCAACGCTCTGATTCGCAATCACGGCTACGCCACAGACACGGTGCGGCGCCTGCTCAAGCCGGGAGCACTCGGCCCCTCCGTGGCGCCGGTGGGCACTCTGGCGGATTTCATTGAAGTAAGCGGCGAGTACGAAGGCGTAGTGGACGAGTTCCTGCGCGAAGAGCTGAATTATGTGGTGGTGGAGAGCTGGGGCGTCGCGGAAGAGGGCGTTCGGCTGCTGAAGACAAGCGATGGCCGCGCGACTTTCCTCATCAACTCCGATGCGCAAGGCGAGCTCTTCAAGACCGGTGACGCCGCAGTCAGCGAGCCGGGCGCGGCGCCTTTGCGCGATGCTATCAAGGTGCTCAACGGACTGGGGCGGTCGCTGGAAGGGATTCTGCCCAAGCTGCGGAATGGGTATCTGGCGGAGAATGCCATAGAGGCGCAGCGGCTGGCCCTGCTCTACGCGCACGCCTATTTCCTCACGCCGGAAGGTGAGTGCTTCCATCGCTCCACGGTGACGGGCGGCAAGCCAGCCAGCGAAGGCCCGCTGGCGCTGAAGCGCGAGCTGCGCGAGACCGAGGGCCGCCTGGCGAGGCTGGAGGCGGATCTGGCGCAGGCGGAAACCGAGGCGAATGCGCTGACCCGGGCCATCGAGGAGCTGACGGCGCAACTGGAGAGCCGCGGCGAAGAGCGGCGGCAGGCCGAAAGCGAGGCGGCGAATCTGGGCGCGGCGCTCAAGCAGATGGAGGCCGAGACGCAACGGATCGAGCGGCGTTTGCAGGAGTGGCAAGCGCAAGCCGCGCGCAACAAGGATGCTAGCGAGGCCAAGCGGCAGGCATCGCGCGAGAAGCGCGAGGAAGCCGCGCGCCTTGAGGCCGAGCACGCGCAGGCAGAGAGCACTCTGAACGCGCAGCAGGCGCAACTGGAGGTCTTGCGCCAGAAGCGCGAAGTGCTGGCAGCAGGAAGCGGCGCAGATGACCGCGGAGCTGGCCGGTACTGGAAGAGCGGCGGCGCGGCGCGGAAGCGGCCTTCCAGCGCATCGATCGGCTCTATGCCGATCTTGACCGGCGCGTCAGACCATCGAGCAGCAGCGCGCGGCTGCGACGGCGGAGCGCGAGCAGCGCATTGCTGAGAGCGCCGAACTGGTCGAGCGCCAGAAGGAACTCACGGTCGCGCGGGCTGAAGCGCTGGCTCAGGCACAGTCGATTGCGGAACAGGCGCAGGCTCTGCGCCAGCAATTGGCCGAGATGGAGACGCAACTGAAGACCGGGCGGGCCGCGCTCGACCAGTTGCGCGAAGACCGCGCCACTCTCTCCAGCGAGTTGGCCAAGCTGCGCTCCGACCTCGAGCATCTTGAGGCAAGCTGCCTTGCCGAGGTGAACGTGGAGGCACAGGTGCTGCGCGCCGATGCCGAAATCGGACGGCTCGCGGACGAGGAACTCGCCGCCGAAGAAGAAACCTGCCGCGCGCTGCGCCAGCGCATCGAGCAGATGGGGCCGGTGAACATGATGGCGCTCGACGAGTACAAGGAGACGGCGGAGCGCCACGGGTTCCTGCTGACGCAGCGGCAGGACCTGATGGAGTCGATCGAAAACACGCAGGAAACCATCAAGGAAATCGATCAGATTTCGCGCACCAAGTTCGACGAGGCCTTTGCGCGCATCAACGAGAACTTCGCGCAGGTTTTTGCGCACCTCTTCCAGGGCGGGCAGGCCTTCCTGCGCGTTACCGACGAGGAGAACCAGGCCGAGAGCGGGCTCGATATCGTGGCCTCGCCACCGGGCAAGAAACTGCAGAACGTGCTGCTGCTCTCGGGCGGCGAAAAATCTCTCACCGCGCTGGCGCTGCTGGTGGCCATCTTCCAGTTCCGGCCCAGCCCCTTCTGCGCGCTCGACGAGGTGGACGCGGCGCTGGACGAGACCAACGTGGGCCGCTTCGCCGACCTGATGCACACGCTGAGCAAGGACACGCAGTTCCTGGTCGTCACCCACTCCAAGCGCATGATGCAGGCCGCCGACATGATCTACGGCGTCACCATGCAGGAGCCGGGCGTGTCAAAGATGGTGAGCGTGCGCCTGGGTCACCGGGAACGTGAGAAACAGCTTCTAGCCGCCAGCTTCTAGTCAGGGGCCGGGGTCAGCGAGTTAGCGAGTCAGCGAGTCAGCAGGGTGTCCGCGGTCCGTACCATTTCAGTTACTCCCACCCCCCATACCCCTTTTGGAGTTAAAGGGATTGTTTTCAACGACTCGCTCCTCGATCATTTTCTCCAGCCCGTTGATAACAAATGGCTTATTTCACAGGGTCGGCAAAACAAAGGAGTTAGCAAGAACAGTTCACAGTTTACAGTGGTCAGCGGTCAGTCTTTCGTGCTGACGCGGCCGGCTCGGATGCGATGGAAAACCATCTATGGAACCATTGTGCGCTCGATGGGGGAAATGATCCGCAGAAGTAAAGCGAGAAAATTGCGGCGAGGAACCTGCTGCACCGCAGCCGCTTACGGCGAATGGAGTGCGTGGGAGGAGATGTGTCGCGGTTGACAGCGGAGATTGCAGGGCTGGCCCTGTGCTGGATTGCACTGAGAAGCCACCACTGAGGGCAACGCTATGGCGCCGCGGATCTGAAGTGACTGCGTGAGAACTCGGATTGCATCATTCAAATGTGACACGGTTCCGTCGCCCTTACGGGGCTTGAGAGATTGTTTTGCGCCTTTTCCCAGGATTTCATCCGCCGTCCGCCGAGCGGACGGCGCATTCCGTCCTGGGCTAATTTCCCAGCATCCCTCCGGGATGCTTTTTTGCGGTGCCGAACCCCGACCTCGCGAGATCTCACGCAGACACTGAAGGCCAACACACTCCCGGCCCCACCAGTCAATACGGCCGTATCCCGCAGCGGCAGTCGAATCCCGCGTCGGGCTTGCCTTTTTGAGAGTGGTCATATTATTGTGGTCATATTGATGGAGGAAATCCGATGCGGAAAATTCCGGCCGCCCAATTCAAAGCCCAGTGCCTTGCCGTGATGGATCAGGTCGCCGAAAGCGGCCAGTCCGTGGTGGTCACAAAGCACGGGAAGCCGGTTGTTCAAATCATCCGGGCTGAGTCGAATGAAGACGACATCTTCGGCTTTCTGGCCGGAAAAGGCCGCATTGTTGGAGACATCGAGAACACGATTCCGGTCTCGGATTGGAATCTGCCAGAATGATTCTCCTCGACACCCACATCGTCGTCTGGCTTGCTTTTCAACCGGACAAGCTGTCGAAGCGCGCGAAAGAAGCCATCCGCGCCGCTCGGCTCCAAGGTGGACTTGCGATTGCAGGAATTACCCTGTTTGAGTTGGCCTGGCTTGCCGAAAAGGGGCGAGTAGAAACCACTCTCAGCGTAGAATCCTTCGTCCGCCGGTGCGCTTCCAAAATGACGGTGCTTCCCATTACGCCGGAGATCGCCGCACGTGCGGTCAGCTTCCCGGAGTCCTATCCAAAGGATCCTCAGGACCGATTGATCGGGGCGACGGCATTGGCCGAAGGGATTGCGTTGGTCACCCACGACAGATCGATCAGGAAGTCAGGCCTCGTTCCAATCATCTGGTGAAAAATGGTGCTCCTCAAAAATGAGCAGGTCGGCGTCAGTTTGCTCGATGAGGACGGCTGCTCGATGGCGGAATGACTGAAGCGGAGCCCATTTGCGGCGAGTAATATCTTTTCCACTGAGCTTTCGTGTCTCCCCGGTCCCCAACGGCGAGGGACCGGGGCCACCCGCCTGACAGATGAATGCCGCAGACCTAACGTGTAGGCTGCGGCAGATATGTTGAACAACTGTGGTCACTCTAACTTACGTCCCAGCCGGTCGATCTGGCTAACCTCAGTAGGCCTAGCCGATCACAGCGATTGCGGCTTGCGTCGCAATCGAAGGGCCCAAATCGGGCCATCGGATCTCAAAGCCGAAGCTCTGGCGCTTTTCCGCTTTCCTCAAGACGGTCCGCGCGGATGCCGTTACGTAACCTCAGTAACGTTCAAATCCATTGTCTCATGCATCACGCTTAAATACAAGACTCAGCTGCCAAGAGGTTTGAAATGAAGCACCTGAGTCTTCGCGCTTTACCCCTTGCGTTCACTTCGGGATTCCTCCAGATTTCGTCAGGGATATTCGGGCTCCAGAGGAGTGCTTTCACCTCTATGAAAGATCAGTAACTGTGAAGTCGGCTATTCTTCAGGGATCCGCGAACCTCTGTTTCTCAGTGGATGAATTCGGGCCGAGCCGCTCTTTCATCGATTGTGGCTCAGTTTCGTTGCGATCGTCCTCGGGGGTTAAGGCCCCGGTCATTGTTGCGGAGTACGGCACGCGGCCCGGCCCGGTGGCGGGTCAGTTTGATGGAAACGTCCCCTCGGGGGCTAAGAATTTATCCCTAAATAGGTGCCGTGGGCTCCGGTGCCGGCTTTCATACGGGTTTGCTGACCCATAGATCGCTTCTGGCGGCGTGGACGCCGCCAGTACAGCCGGCCGGGAGGCCGGCGCTACCTCGAGAGCTGATTTACGGATAAGTTCTAAAGCCCGCGTTCATTTTGCGGTCTTACGGCACGAGTAAACTCGCGCCCTTTCAAAACGGCTTCATCCTTACGGCAGGGTTGCGGGTGCGCGGGGATGACCGTGCCCTGGTTCAGGTTCGTGCTATCCCACCTTAGCCGTCTGCCACTTGGCGGACGCCGAAGGTGGGGCACCCGGTGCTCGTGCTGATTCGTGCGATCCCACCTTAGCCGTCCGCCTCTTGGCGGACGCCGAAGGTGAAGCGCCCGGTGTTCGGACTGAGTTGGCCTCGCGGCCAATGCGCAGATCGCAAACCGGCTGGATGTGATTGGCATCACTGACTGCGGCCATCGCCGGTTTAATACTGTGACATCCTACACAGGAGAACTGCCAGTGAATTGTTTCAGCGCGCGTTTGTTCAGTCCCGCCCTGCTCGTTTTTCTCGTTTTGGCTGCTGCCGTCCAACCCGCCATTGCTCAGCAGGAACAAGCCAAGCATATTTTCCATCGGCTGCTTCCAGCCGGGAAAACCTGTTCGGACTGCCACACGGCGATTTATGCCCAATGGAAAGCCAGCCCGCATGCCGCCAACGGTGTCGAATGCACCGTGTGCCATGGCGAGACAACAGCACAGGACTTCGCGGGCACGCCGGCGTTAAGCACATGCGACACCTGTCACTCCGATCAGGTGGCACAACTGAAGTCCGATCCATTCATGAAAGGCAGGACGTGTGTGAGCTGTCATCAAGCACACACCTTCGTGGAGCACAAGAAGGCGGAGGCGGCCCCGGCAGGCAAGTAATAACAATTTACAGGCGTCGCTTACTCCAACTGTCGGCCGGTGCATCCGCGCCCGCCGCCCTGGAGGCGTGTCATCACAGGCCAAGGGAATGTACGACCGGTTGCCCTGAAAACTAGCGGGCCATGCGCCCGGAAAATTCCACGAAACACAGGGGCGCCCCGCAAGCGCGTTTGCCGCTACTGCGAATCGGAAGCTGCCGGGGCCCCTCTTCAATTTGTCTGTTCTGTTTGGGCAAACGCCGAGCGATGAAGAACTTATCCGTAAATAGGTGCCGTGGGCTCCCGTGCCGGCTTTCATACGGGTTTGCTGACCCATAGATCGCCTCTGGCGGCGTGGACGCCGCCAGTACAGCCGGCCGGGAGGCCGGCGCTACTTCGAGAGCTAATTTACGGATAAGTTCTAAGTCGCGCAGTTCACTAATTGGTGTGAATATCACCAGTAATCCCGATTTGCGGGTAGTGGTGCAGTTTGGTGGAGCTGGCAGGAATCGAACCCACGGGTGAGCCCCCCGTCCCAACGGACAGCCCCATTTCTACCCCACAATTCTGGTGGAAACTGAATACAACCGTATCACAAGAGAAAATGCGGGTACAAGTAATATTTTAGCTTGAATGTGTTACGTCTTTAATGGCGCGGAAGTGCTAGGCAGCAATACAAACGGGCCATTGAACTGGCAAATGGGCACTGGTCAAGTTCCGTCTTCTCGGAGCCCAAACGAAGGCCTCTCGCCCCCAAGAGGCCTACCAGCTCTTTGCCATGCGCCAAGTCTATCGCCGCTCCGTAGTGGTGGGTCAGTTTCAGGGAAACGGTCCCTCAGGGGCTAAAACCCGCGTTCACTTTGCGGCCTTTACGGCACGAGTGAACTCGTGCCCTTTCAAAGCAGTTTCAAACTGACCCACTGCCCGCTCCGTAGCCTGTGGTAGCGGCTTGATATACTTTCGAGCAAATGGACTGGAATTGCGCGTCAGGCTTCCGCGCCTCACTTCTCCTGTTTCTCAAGCCAAATCCCTCCCATTGGAACCCGAGCCGATGAATCGAGTTTTGCGCGCCGCTTTTTGTTTTCTGGCTTTGAGTGTGACGTGTTCCCTGCCCTGGTTTCTGCCTGGAATCGCGCAGGCGCAGACGGCGCCGATGACTCCGGATATTCCGGCGAAGTTTACGCCGCCGCGGACGGACTACGACTTCACCAAGCGCGAGGTGATGATTCCCATGCGCGATGGGGTCAAGCTCTACACCGTGATCGCGATTCCGAACGGAGCGAAGAATGCGCCCATGATTCTTACGCGCACGCCCTACGACGCGGCGGAACGCATGAAGGAAGGCAACGAGGGTCCATCTCCGCATCTGCTGGACTCGCTTGTGATCGGCGACGACATCTGGGTGAAGGCCGGATTCATCCGCGTCTTCCAGGATGTGCGCGGCAAATATGGCTCGGAGGGCGAATACGTGATGACGCCGCCGCCGACCGGCCCGCTGAATCCCTCGGGGCCGAACGACACTACGGACGGCTGGGACACCATCGACTGGCTGGTGAAGAATGTGCCGGAATCGAACGGGCGCGTGGGCATGGTCGGCTCGTCGTACGAGGGGTTCACCGTGGTGATGGCGCTGATCGACCCGCACCCTGCGCTGAAGGTGGCCGCTCCGGAGAGCCCCATGGTCGACGGCTGGATGGGCGACGACTGGTTCCACTACGGAGCGTTCCGCGAGTTCAATCTCGACTACTTCACCGAGCAAACCATCAAGCGCGGCAACGGGGAGGATATTCCGCGGCTGAACTACGATGAGTACACGAACTTTCTGGAGCTGGGCTCGGCGGGGGATTTTGCGCGCTACGGCGGGCTGGAACAGCTTCCCTTCTGGCGCAAGATCGAGGAGCATCCGGCCTACGACGCCTTTTGGCAGGATCAGGCCCTCGACAAGATCATGGCCAAAGTCCCGCTCAAAGTTCCGGTGCTGTGGGAGCAGGGATTGTGGGACCAGGAAGACATGTGGGGGGCAAACCACTGCTACGCTGCGGTCGAGCCCAAAGACACCAACCACGACATGAATTTTCTGGTCATGGGGCCGTGGTTCCATAGCCAGGTCAACCGCCTCGGGTGGACGCTGGGGCCGCTCCAATGGAAAGGCGACACCACGCTTCAGTACCGCCAAGATGTTTTGCTGCCGTTCTTTCGGCAGTATCTGGTGGAGGGCGCGCCCAAGGCCGGCATCTCCAAGGTCACGATCTATAACACCGGTGAAAATCATTGGGACCGCTTCAAGAGCTGGCCGCAAAGCTGCTTGAGCGGCTGCCCATACAAGTCCAGGCCGATCTATCTTCAGGCGGGCGGCAAGTTGTCGTTTGCTGCTCCGGGCGCAGACGCCGCGCAGTATGACGAATATGTCTCTGATCCGGCCAAGCCGGTGCCCTTTTCGCCGAGGCCCTATTTCATGAACGATTCCAATGCCTGGCGCACCTGGCTGGTGCGCGACCAGCGCTTTGTCGATGGCCGTCCCGACGTGCTCACCTTCGCAACAGGTCCGCTGACAGAACCGTTGAGATTGAGCGGCCGGCCTGAGGTACACCTGGTCGCCTCGACCAGCGGCAGCGACAGCGACTGGGTGGTCAAGCTGATCGATGTCTACCCAGGAACCGATCTCTACAAGCGGGAGATGGGAGGCTACGAGCTGCCTGTCGCGATGGATATCTTCCGCGGCCGGTACCGCACGAGCTTCGAGCACCCTGCGGCCATCGAACCCAACAAGCCGCTGCTCTACCAGTTCGGCCTGCCCATGGTGAATCATGTCTTCCTGCCCGGCCATCGCATCATGGTGCAGGTTCAGTCGAGCCTGTTCCCGTTGTACGACCGCAACCCGCAAACCTTTGTGCCCAATATCTTCAATGCCAAGCCGGGGGATTATCGGAAGGCGACCGAGCGCGTCTGGCACACGCCTGAGGACGCCAGTTTCATCGATCTGCCGGTGGTGGAACCGGCGCAGTAGCAGGATGGATATATGCGATCATTTCCCGCACCGCATCAACCACCAGCTCGGGTCTTTCCAGTTGCAGCCAGTGGCCGGTTTCCGGGACTTCGATATGGCGGCCGTGGCCGCTTTGGGCAGCCCATGCATCCCGTTCGACCAGTTCCTCGGCGGTGGCATTTTCAGCGGATAGAATCGTGACCGGAATCTCCGGGGGCAGGCTCATCGCCAACCCCGCTGCCGCGCATGGAGGCAGGGCTTCGAGATATTCGGCCAGGCTCAGGATACTGCCGGCGCGGCTCCAGTGCGCGCGCACCGTCGAGTGCAACTCGCGCGGCAGCTTGGCGACCTCTCTTGCCAGGTTCTGCAACTCGCCGGTTGCTTGCCGAGCGGCGGCCTGGGCAATCTGTTTGGGAAACCACTGTGCGCCCGCGTTGAGAGCGCTTAGCGCGACGCGCACCACCCCGAAGCGCGCCAGAATCGCGCCGCGGCGGGAAAGCTTCGCACCGGCGCGAATCACGCCGGCATTGGCCTGGCTGCCGCTGCCCCAGAAAGTAAGCGAAACAGGCTCTACCATGCACGAGGCCTGCCACCCGCTCGGGATAGGCGTGCGCAAAAGCACGGACTAACAGACCGCCAAAGGAATGACCCACGAGCAGGAATGGAGCGGCGAGCCTCGCCTCGCGCAACAACGCATCGAGTTCCCCGACGAATTGTTCAAGGGTGACCGGGCGCGCCCGCTCAAGAGGCGAGCCATCAGGGCGCGCTGGCGGTTGACGGCTATATCGATCGAGCCGGCGGCTGCTCCAGCCCAGCCCTGCGCGATCATAGCTGCAAACGGTGCAAAACTGGGCGAGACACGGCTGGACAAGCGACCAACTGATCGAGGTTGCCGCGATTCCCGCCTCAAGCACCACGACCGGCTGCCCGGAGCCTTGCCGGTTGAGATGGAGGCTGCACGAGCCGATATCGACCATGCGGCCCGGCGGAGGAAACCGCCTGGCATCGAACCAGCTCCCGAGCGTTTGGTAAACCACTCCGACGATCGGCAAAACGGCAAAAATGAGCAGCAGCAACAGTGGAATCACGATTGCGAGGCCTCATCTTTTTCTATTTCTCAATCTACACGTATGGCCGGCTCCACTTAGGTGGAGCGAGAGGGTGACGGCGAGCATGTCGGAGCAGCGGCATTCTTAATCGCGGACTCGGTTTGCGCGCAAAAAAAATCGCCCCCGAAGGAACACGTCGCTTCGGAGGCGCTTGTCGATCTGTATAACACAAGATAAAGACGGGGACCAGTAGCCGGCACTGGAGGTCGGTAGCGCGCGGCTACTGGTGATCCCTTCACTAAACGAAGCTAGCCGCGGCTTCCCCTTTCCACTGCTGCCTCGTGTCGCCCGGCTCAAAGAAGGTTTTTGTACACACCCTCCGAACCATGTTGACGTATGCAGTTTCTCCGATGCGAAGATTGCATACTGTGACGGCCGTCACAGGGGTTTGTTTGTAGTGGAAAAAGCCGTACCTGAATGAATTTGTGCCGAATCGTGCCTTTGCCATGCCGGCGTTGCATGCCCTCGTTAAATGCCCGGCACATTGCGCGGGTTATCTGCTCTCACAGCCCCATTACTACGGATTTTTTGCCCGCCGCAAGGCGATTGACAAAGCTGGTTCGCCGCTCAATGATAGGAGATTCAGTCCCCTTCGAGGAAAGCCCCCCATGCCAGCTTTATTAACGACGAACCTTGGCGCCACGCCCTTGCTGGGGCGGGGCAAAGTGCGCGATCTGTACGCCGTCGACGGCGCTCTGCTGCTGGTGGCCACCGACCGCATCTCGGCCTTCGATCACGTGCTGGCGACGGGGATTCCGGACAAAGGCAAGATTCTGACGCAGATTTCGCTGTTCTGGTTCGACCTGTTGAAGGATTTGGTTCCCAACCACCTGATTTCGGCCGACGTAAAGGAATATCCCGCCGCATTGCAGGCCTTACGCCGATCAGTTGGAAGGCCGCTCCATGCTGGTGAAACGGGCGCAGATGTTCCCGGTGGAGTGCGTGGTGCGCGGCTACCTGGCGGGATCGGGCTGGAAGGATTACAAGGCCAGCGGCGCCGTGTGCGGCATTCCTCTCCCTGCCGGCCTTCAGGACGGGTCGCGGCTGCCGGAGCCATTGTTTACGCCCGCAACGAAGGCCGAGGGCGGGGAGCACGACCAGAACATCTCGTTTGCCGAAGCCGAAGCCCTGGTGGGCGCAGACGACGCCGCGGAGTTGCGGCGGCTGACGCTTGAAATTTACAGTCGGGCGGCCGCGCATGCCGAAGCTCGCGGCCTGATCCTGGCCGACACAAAATTTGAGTTTGGGAGGACGGCGGAATGGGATTATCCTTGCCGATGAGGTGCTGACGCCGGATTCTTCGCGCTTCTGGGACGGGAAACTCTGGAAGCCCGGCGGAGCGCAGCCTTCTTTCGACAAGCAATTCGTGCGCGACTACCTGGAAGAGATCCACTGGAACAAGCAGGCGCCGGCGCCGGGTTTGCCGGACGAAGTGGTGGAACGCACGCGGGCCAAGTATCTTGAAGCCTTCCGGCGGTTGACCGGACGGGACATGGAATTGTAGGGTCTGTCAGCAGACCTTAGCTTTGGTTGCATCAATGCAGCTCGAACCGTTGCATATTCCATCAGGGACTAAAGCCCAGGATTTTATAGAGGCTTTTACGGCATGCAACCAGTCCCAGCGCGCAAGCGGAGCGGCTTATGTCGTGGGTGGATTTGGCTATCGTGGTCGTGATAGCGGCATCGGTATTGGGCGGGATTGCGCAAGGGTTCCTTCGCTCCGCCTGCTCAGTGGCCGGCCTGGTGTTTGGTTTGGCGCTGGCGATCTGGAACTATGCACGATTGGGGGCGGAGTTCAGGCCGATTGTGCGCATGGAGGCGATCGCCAACGCCATTGCGTTCCTGATCATCGCGCTGGTGGTGATGGCATTGGCAAACCTCGTCGGCATGATGTTGAAGAGGACGATGAGCTGGATGGGCCTGGGTTGCCTGGATAGGATTGCCGGGGCGATCTTTGGATTTTTTCAGGGAGCGTTGCTGGTGACGCTCTGTATTCTGGTGTACCGTTGCCTTCTTTCCGGGGGCTCGATGGCCGGAAGAGGCGCAGGCTGCCGCAGTATTTTGTCGGGGCCTTGCATATGAGCATGCACGTGAGCCCCTCCGAGCTCTCAGACAAAGTGCACAGCGGGTTGCGAATGCTGGAACACGATTCGCCCCGGTGGACGCACCCGTAGAGCGTGTTTACGCTCCCTTGATGGCCACGTTGATTTGGTACTGTCTGAGGACCCCGGAAGGGTGTATTGTGTTGAAATATGCTGCAAGACCGGAAATCTCCGGTTAAGATAGTTCGATTGAGATGAGCAAGAGGGACGCGTGAGAAGAGAATTGGACAGCCTGGTGACCCAAATGCACTCCAGCGGCATCCGCTACGAGGACGCCGTTCGGGAATTCAAGAAGCAGTATCTGCGCGAGGTTCTGATCGCGCACCGGGGAAACCAGTGCAAGGCGGCAGAAGAACTGGGCATGCACCGCAATACGCTGAGCCGCGCCATGGCAGAGCTGGGGCTGGACCTGGCAGAGGTGCGCGCCGGGCTCAAGCGTCCGCCGCGCAGCGAGCGTCCTGTATTCAGCGCGATTCCGCCAGGGCTACCGTTAGGGCAAACCCTAAGGCTGAAGCGCAGCCAAAAATCAATGCAAACATCGCAGCAGCACACCGAAGCCCGTATCGCGATTGAGCCGGATTTCGCCTGGGACGGGCAGGACGCCTATCTCTCGGCCCTAGGCGCGCCATGAACGAGCGGCCGGCGCAATCGGGCGCGCAAACGTGCGTATTGGAGCGCGGGCTGCCGCGGACCGCGGCGAAGCTTTGCGCCGCGGGATTGCTGACGGCAGCGTTTGCAACTGGCCTGTTGGCGCAAACGGCGGGCTCGGTTTCAACAGCCAACCAAAGTGCGCCGGCCAGCCAGGCGCCACCAGCAGCCGCACCGGCTCCGCCTCCGGCAGAAGAGGCCAAGCCCCCCCGCAGCAGCGACCGGCGGCGCGCGGCCGAGCTTTATCTCTCAGCAAGCAAGCTATTCCTGAATCGCCAGTTTGAAGAGGCCCTGAAGGAATATAAACAGGCCGCCGCGCTCGACCCCGCCAACGCCGACTATCGGATGGCAGCCGATGTGGCGCGCAGCCATGCGGTCACCGCGCTCGTCCAGGCTGCGGCCAAGGACCGGTTGCTCGGCAACGATGCCGATGCGCGCGCCGCACTGGCTCGCGCTCTTGCGCTCGACCCCACGAACTTCGAGGCCAGCCAGCATCTCGACGAGCTGGCCGGCGATGCAGCGCGCGCTGAACCGGAGCCGCTCTATAAGCAAAGCTCCGGCGAGCTGGGCGCCGCAGTGCCGCTTGAGCCTGCCTCCGGCGCTCGCAGCTTCCATTTGCACGCCGACGAGCGCCAGGTGATCGAGCAGGTTTTCAAAGCGTACGGGCTAACGGCGATGCTCGACGACAGCGTGCGCCCAACGCAGGTCCGCCTGGATTTGGATGGCGCGAGCTTCGACGAGGCCGCGCGCGTTCTGGGCCTGGTGACCGATTCCTTTTATGTCCCGATGGATGCGCATGGCGTGGTGGTGGCCGCCGACACGCGCGAAAGACGGCAGCGATTCACGCCTCAGGAACTGGAAACGGTTTATATGGGCGGGCTGAGCGATGACGATTTGACCCAGGTGGAGGCCCTGGCGAAAAACGTATTTAATGTGCCGGAGGTCAAGGCCGATCCTTCCGCGCACACCATCACGCTGCGCGCGCCGGCAAGCTCGCTGAACGCCTTCAACGCCACCATGCGCGACCTGCTGGACGGCCGCAGCCAGGTGCTGCTGGACGTGCGCCTGATTCAGGTGGCGCACACCAGCACCCGCAACACCGGCGCCCAGTTGCCGCAAACCATGACGGCATTCAACGTGTACGCCGAAGAGCAGTCGATCCTGGCCGCTAATCAGAGTCTCGTCCAGGAGATTATCTCCAGCGGACTGGCTTCGGCCAACAACCCGCTGGCGATTCTGGCCATTTTAATCGCCTCCGGCCAGGTTCCCAGCTCGCTGCTTTCGAGTGGATTCGCTACGTTTGGCGGCGGGCTTGCGCAGTCGGCGATTGCGCCGGGCACGGCCACTCTCAGCCTCAACCTGAACACTTCGGACTCGCGCGAGCTGGACCAGATTCAGCTTCGCCTGCAGGACGGCGAGGAGGGAACGCTGAAACTCGGCGAGAAGTATCCTATCCAAACCTCTTCCTACTCGAGCCTGTCGCCCAGCGTCCCGAATATTCCGGGATTGACGGGCGCGGGCAGCTCCAGCAGCCTCTCGTCGCTGCTTTCGTCACTCAGTTCGGTGCCGAACATCCCCATGGTGCAGTATGAGGATCTAGGCCTGACGTTGAAGGCAACGCCCCGGGTGCTGCGCAACGGCGATGTCGCGCTCAGCGTCGATATGAAGCTCGATGCGCTGTCGGGCGCATCCATCGATGGCAATCCCGTGCTCAATAACCAGGCTTATTCCGGAGTGGTGATGGTGAAGGAGGGCGAGGCTGCGGTGGTGGCCACCGAGGTGGACAAGTCGGAGAGCCTCGCCATCAGCGGAACCCCGGGACTCAGCGAGATTCCGGGGATGAACAATTTGACCGGCAAGGATTTCGAGAAGAATTATGCAACCATCGTGATTGTGATGACGCCGCACGTGGTGCGCGGAACGCAGGCAGCCGGCCACACGCCGATGATGCGCGTGGAGAAGAGCAGGACGACGCAGTAGATGAGCGGTCTCACGGCCACGTGCGCTTCCGGGTCTCAGAGTCGAGACCCGGTGCACCCATGTTTAAGGTAAGCTGCGTCCGAAAGAGCGGATGCGGATTGATTACTGCAAGGCTACGCCGTCTGTCTTGGCCTCGTAATTAATGATCTTCGTCAGCACGTCATAGGGCGCATTGGCAGGAATCTGCCGGCCATTGACCATCAGCATGGGCACCTCGGTAATGCCCACATCCTTTCCCAGCTTGATGGAGGCATCCACCGCGGCCTTGATCTCCGGCGTCGCGGCGCACGTTGCAACTTTGGCCGGATCGAGGCCGGCCTTGGTTACGGCGCTGTTGAGGGTAAGCGTAGCGCCGTCGGGAGTGGCGAGCCCATCCTGGCCGTCAAAGACGGCAGCGGCGAACTGGAAGAAGGCCGTGCTGCCGCCCATCTTGTTCACGCAGAGCCCGTATTCAGCCGCAGTGACAGACTCGGGATGGATCGACGCGATCGGGAAATTCTGGAAGACGATGCGCGCCTTCGGGAAATCCACCACCAGCTTGTCCATGTTCGCCTGCGCAGACTTGCAGTGGGGGCACTGAAAGTCGGCAAACTCGACGATTTCCAGACTCTTGTCGGCCGCGCCGCGATAGGGGCCGTCGGCGCGCTGCTCCAACTGCTGGCGAAAGTCGGCAAACGGGTGTGCGCCGAAGTTGATGACATCATCGCCGGCAATGATGTGTTTGCCATCCGGGAGCGCAAAGAATACCAGCGGCGAAACCTGTGACTTAGGGCCTTTCTCCGCAGCCAGGACGATCACCTTGCTGACGCCGTCCACCGGAGTTTTGAGAATGGCCTGGACCTGCCACATGCGGCTGTCGTCGTAGCCCCAATTCGCTTGGAGGAAGGAGTCAACGACCTCTTTGGTGGGCGCGGGAGCAGTGAAGTTGGCCGGGTCAATCTTGGGAAACACGGGAACAGTGGAAGGCGCCGGGGCCGCTGGCTCAGGTCCAGGCTGTTCCATTGCGGGCGCTCCCTGTTGAGCGCCCGAATCTGGCGCAGGCGGCACATGCTGCTGGGCAACGGCCTCGAGCACCGGGACGAATAATGCAATCAGCGCAAGGGCGCTGAGCAAACGGGTAGACAAACGGATCAAGCGGTTCTCCTTCAATTGCGGGAAAATTCCCTACCTCTAGCTTATACCGGGCCGTCGGCTGGACTCTGGAACCTTCGAGCCTGCGCATGACTTTCCCGCCGCCGACGCGAAAGTCATTAGCAGACTCTAACGGCGATGGGAAACCTGCGGCCCATGCCAAACGACTTGGTGGTCACCTTCAGAACCGGGGCAGCCTGCTGGCGCTTGTACTCGGAGCGCTCCACCAGGCGCACCACCTGCTGCACGAGATCGAGAGAAAAACCGTGCTCCGCGGCGATACGCTCGGGAGTCTCGTAGCGCTCGACGTAGGCCTCGACGATGGGATCGAGGACGTCGTAGGGCGGCAGCGAATCGGTGTCCATCTGGCCCGGGCGCAGCTCGGCCGAGGGCGGCTTTTGCAAAATGGCTGAGGGAATCACTTCCCTTTCCCGATTGAGCCAGCGGCAGACGGCATAAACACGCGTTTTGACCAGATCGCCGATCACCGCCAGGGCGCCGACCATGTCGCCATAGAGGGTGCAATAACCCACGGCCATCTCAGACTTGTTGCCGGTGGTCAGCACCAGGGCGCCGAACTTGTTGGAGAGCGCCATCAGGAGCGTGGCGCGGATGCGCGGCTGGATGTTCTCCTCGGTGATGTCCGGCTTCATTCCGGCGAAGAGCGGCTCCAGGCGTGCGGGTGAACTCCGCGAAGAGCGCGCTGATGGAGAGGGTTTCAAAGCGGATGCCGAGGTTGGCGGCCAACTGGCGGCTGTCGTCGATGGAGCCGGAGGAGGAATAGGGGCTGGGCATGCCCACGCCGATCACATTCTCCGCGCCGAGGGCTTCGGTGGCGATGGCCGCCACCAGGGAAGAGTCGATGCCGCCGCTCAAACCTACGAGGGCCTTGCGAAAGCCGCACTTGCGCACGTAATCGCGCGTGCCCAGAACCAGGGCGCGGTAGGCGGCCTCGGTGTCGTCGTCTTCCGGAACCGGCACGGGAGGCGCGCTGAAGGGATCGACGACGACCAGGTCTTCCTCGAACGAGGCGGCCTGCGCAATCAGCTCGCCGCGCGCATTGAGGGCCAGCGAGGAGCCGTCGAAGATCAGGCTGTCGTTGCCGCCCACCTGGTTCGACATCAGCACCGGAATCGCGTCGCGGCGGGCGATGGCGGCCAGCATTTCGCGCCGGATGGCGCGCTTGGAGTGCCAAAAAGGCGATGAGGAAATGTTGATGTGCAGCGCCGGATGCTGGCGCATAAGCTCTTCCATGGGATCGACGGTGTAGAGCCGGCGCGGCCAGAAGTTCTTGTCGTTCCAGGCATCCTCGCAGATGGTGATGGCCAGGCGAATGCCGTCGAGCTCAATCACCTTCTGGGGCTCGGATGGCGAGAAGTAGCGCTGCTCATCGAAGACGTCGTAGAAGGGCAGGAGCCGCTTGTGCTGCTCGAGGAGCAATTGGCCGCGGTCGAGGAGCACAGCGGCGTTGAAGGCGGGTTTACCGTCTTTGCCTCCGGCGGGCAGCGCAACGCCCGCCAGCACGGCGGTGGGCAGCTCGCGCGTTGCGCGGGCCAGCTCGTCGACCGCGGAACGGCAGCGGGCGAGGAAGCTGGGCTTCTCAAGAAAGTCGGCGGGCGGATAGCCGCAGATGGCGAGCTCGGAGAAGACGGTGAGGCGCGCGCCCTGCTCCGCCGCTCTCCGGCTGACGGCAACGATTCTTTCGAGATTCCCGGTGAAATCCCCGACCGTAGGATCGATCTGGGCCAGTGCGATCTTCACAACTACAGTCTAAATGGCTGAGCGCGTACAGGATTCCCTAAAACGCAATGGCGCGAAATGAGACAGTTGGGTGATGTTACCCCCCAAATGGGGGATTTTTGATGAAACGGCGGAGGGTTAGAATCGACTTCATTCCTTGTGACCCCGAAGCCAACAGGCGCGCTGACGGGTTGTTCGGCAATCAGAGCATAGATACAAAGGCGTTGATGGGAGGACGCCATGGAACCGCAACGCAAGACTGGGCGAGCTGCTAATCCGGGCAAAGCTGGTCACAGAGAAAGACGTGGACGGCGGCGCTTGAGCGGCATGAAGGAGTCAAGGCGGGCGCATTGGCGAGAATCTTGTGGCGATTGGCGCCATCGACGCAGGATGTGTTGAACGGTTTATCTCGCCGCATTCTGGACGGACCCAAGGACATTGCAGCCACCGGCATCGACGAACCGATTTGCTGGCCCTGTTGATGAAATTGATTTATTCCAACCGGCTGGAAAAGGTGGGCCAATGCGCGGATGCCATCAAGCTTCCGCAGTCCATCGTGATGGACCTGGCGCAAAATGGCGATCGAGCGGCAACTGCTGTACACGCTGGGATCGCACAGTTCCGACACCATGCTGGACACGCGCTACGCACTCACCGATGAGGGCCGGCGATGGACGGTGGATGCATTGCAACGGTCGGGATACGTCGGTCCGGCTCCGGTGACTCTTGCGGATTTTGTGGAGCGGGTGAACCTGCAGAAACCGACCAATGAGCGCATCACCGCCGGAGCGCGTGCGAGAAGCCATCGGCGAGCTCTTGATCGAGCGAAAACATCGTGGAGCAGATCGGACCGGCTTTGAACTCAGGCCGGGCGATCCTGTTTTATGGACCGCCGGGGAACGGCAAGACTTCTATCGCAATGCGCTTCGCCAGCGTGTTCCACGACATGATCTATGTGCCCTACGCCATCATCGTCGAGGGCCAGATCATCCGGTTTTACGACCCGCGCATTCATCTTCCTTTCGGTACCCCGGACGGCAGCGAGCAGAACGAAGAGGTCTCGTGATTTCCGGCGCGAGACGCACGACCAGCGCTGGGTTCCGTGCCGAAGGCCGTTCGTGGTCGCAGGCGGCGAGCTGACGCTGGATATGCTCGACATGCGCTACGACGCGATAGGCCATTACTATGAAGCTCCGCTGCACATGAAGGCGCTTGGCGGCTGTTTCTTCATCGATGACTTCGGCCGGCAACAACGTAAGACCGAGAGACCTTTTGAACCGATGGATCGTGCCCATGGAGAGCCGGGTCGACTATTTGAAGTTGCATACAGGCACAAGCTTCGCCATACCCTTTGAAGAATTGGTGATCTTTGCCACCAATCTGGAGCCGGAAGACCTGATCGATGCCGCCTTCCTGCGCCGGATCCCTTACAAGATCGAGGTCGGGCCGCCGAGCCTGGAACAGTATCGCCGCATCTTTGAAATGGAATGCAAACGGCGCAATATGCCCCTGAGCGATGAGGTCTTCGATTTCATCGTGTACATGGTGAGAGAAGAAAAGGGCTGGATCTTGCCGGATTCCACGCAACGTTCATCATGGACCAGGTGGCGGCGACGTGCCGGTTCCTGGGAGTTGAGCCGGAGCTCAGGTCACCCTATATCGATTATGCGATCAATAATCTGCGGGTTCGGCGCAATCCAGCCGCTGAAGCGGATCCCCACCGCCGGTCAGGGCCGCACGGAAACTGGCTCGCCATCGAGAGCCGCAAGCAATTCGCAGTGAGACCGGATCGCAGCGCATAGAACTTGCCCACCGCGGTGGATGGCTTCTTCTATAAAGAGTTCTGCAACGCGAGAGATTGGTTAAGTGCCGGTGCCGGCAAAGACCACGGCAATAGTGCGCAGGATGATTTTGAAATCCAGCCACACGCTCCAGTTGTCGATGTAGGTCACATCCAGCGAAACATAGCTGGCAAACGAGGGGTCCCGGCGCCCCTGCACCTGCCACAGGCCGGTGATGCCCGGGGTCACGTCGAGGCGGCGCAAGATGGCTCAGATCGTACTTGCGCACCTCGCCGGCCAGCGGCGGACGCGGACCGACGATGCTCATGTCGCCACGCAGAACATTGAAAAACTGCGGCAGCTCATCGAGCGAATACTTGCGCAGGAAGCGTCCCAGCCGGGTGACGCGCGGATCGTCGGATATTTTGAAGAGCACGCCGTCGCGCTCGTTCATGTGCATGATTTCGGCGCGGCGTGTTTCGGCGTCGCGGACCATGGTGCGGAACTTGATGCAGCGAAAAACCACGCCCTTCTTTGCCGATGCGCTCGGAGGTGTAGAAAACCGGGCCGGGCGAATCCAGCTTGACCGCGATGGCGATGGCCACGAGCAGCGGCGACAGCGCCACAAGCGCCAGAGTGGAAAACACCGTATCGAAGACGCGCTTGAAGAACAGCCCCAGTTCCGGCACCTCGCCGCGGTGCAGCGGGATAGTGGGAAACTGGCCGATGTACTCGATGGGGCTGTTCCACGCTACGCCGTCGTACATTTCGGGAACAACACGCAAATCTACGCCGTGGACGCGCGCCTGATCCAGCACACTCTGGACGATGCTCGCGCTCGCAAGGGGTGGTGAAGAATATCTCGTCGATAAACTGCTTGCGGGTGTGCTGAAAAAGCGTATCCAGTGTGCCCACTACGTCGCTTGAGGTCACTGCCGCGCGGGAATCGGAACCGGGAAGCTCGATGAAGCCCTTGAACGTGTAACCGAGATGCCGGATGCTCTCCACGTGATGACGGAGAGCGTGCGCCTCAGGCCCGGTGCCGACGATCAGTACGTTGCGCGTACCCAGGCCGCGATCGAAGCGCCGGTAGAGCAGAATGCGATTCACCAGGCGCCGGAAACCCAGCGCAACGGCCACCAGACCCACCGTGCCCAACACGATGCCGCGGGGAATACTGTCGGCGCGAACCAGATAGAGCGCGCCGGTGAGCAACAGGCCGGAGGTGAGGCAGGCCTGTGCGCTTAACCTCTGCTCATGCAGAAAGCTGGGCAGGCGCGCCGGCGTATACAGATGCAACCGCCGGCTGGTCATGATGAGCGCGAACGTAAATCCGCACAGCAGAGCCAGCAGAGTCCACGTAGGATGGCCGTGAATCAGGGCGCCCTGCTGGATGTCTCTCGCGCCCTGGACCGGGGTGGCATGAAGCTTGTAAAGCGTGGCCACCATCGCGGCCACGAATACGGTCACCGCATCCAAAACCATCCCCAGCTTAGCTGCGCCCCGTGCGCCGCGAGGAGTGCTCCCCGCAACTCCTGCTTCCCATTCGGCCGACGAAGCCAGGGAAGACGATAGCCTTTGCCAAAAATCCGAACTCGCCATTGGAGATACGCAGACCTCAAACTTTCACTAGCGCCTTGATGGGAGGCTGCTGTGGTTGATCGGTAAGGAAAAAGAATCAAGGAACAGGTGAAGCAGAAGATTGCGTGTGGGACCTCTTACGGGCGTCCCTGGCTTTGGCCCAGTTTCTTGGTGCAATTGATTAACTTAAGCTTGGACCATTGCGGCGGAGATTGGCAAGCAAAAATCGCGCTGGCACGGGTTACGAGAGAGGATCGGCCCGGTTACCAGCAAGCTGTTACTTGGTAAATCGATTGTGTCGCAAGACAATAACCCCTTTATTCCCTAGGCAACAGGTAGGCGTCCAGAGTAAGAAACTCGCGGATGTGGGGATCGGTCGACGCAAGAAAGGCCTGGAGCGGGCCGAAGAACTGCGCCTTGCCCTGGTGGAGAAAAAGCACGCTATCGGCAAGCCGCTCGGCAAAGCGCGTGTCATGCGTCACCACAATGCCGGTAAAGCCGAGTTGGCGCTTCAAGCGCTGAATAAGGTCTCCCAGACGCCGGGCGATGATGGGATCGACCATGGTGGTCGGCTCATCGTAGAGCACGATCTCAGGTTGCGCGGCCAGCGCGCGCGCGATGGCCACGGCCCGCTTGCGCCCCGTGGAGAGGCTGGACGGCAGGGCATCGGCCACGTCCACGGCGCCCACCAGCCCAATCAAACGGTCGACGATCTGTTCCAGCTGATCCTCGGCCAGTCCTCCACGCTCGCGCAAGGGGAAGGCCACATTCTCGCGCACGCTCAGCGAATCGAACAGCGCGCCATTCTGAAAAACCATCGTGACGTGCTTGCGAATGGCCCGCAAACCCTCCTCGCCGAGGCGGGTGATCTCCCGACCCTCCACGCGGATCGATCCGGAGTCCGGCGTGAGAAACCCCATGAGCAGGCGCAGCGACACCGACTTGCCCACGCCGCTGCGGCCCAGGATGCACAGGGTCTCGCCGCGGCCCACTGAAAAACTCACATCCTCCAGCACCGGGCGGCCGTTGAAAGAGATGGAAACGTTGTTGAAGACAATGAGGGGCTCAGAGGGGACAGCTCCCTGCGTCGCGGCCGGCTCGGGCTTGGCTTCAGCGCCGTCTGCCAATGCCTCGAGTTCCGCTTGCAGCGGCTTGAAAGGTTCGGGCTGAGAAGAAGCGTCAGACATCCGCGTGAAACCAGCTTACGCGATGCGGCGTCCTAAGAAAGCCTCAGCCTGTTCAACATCGCTGGGGGTATTCAGATTGAGGAACCAGCGGACGGGAGGCAGGCCAAGCGGATGTGTGACCTGGCCGGATTGGGCAAGCAGCTCGACGGCAACCCGGTTGATGGGCTGGCCCTGGATGGCCGCGGCGACCTGGAAGGCCGAATAGCAGCCGCCGCTCCGGGCGTCGAGCGCGGCTTTCAGCGCGGGCAGCAAGGCGCGGTCAAGCACCACTGGGAAGGTCTGGTCAAAGCCGGTGACCGAGGGAATCGTAACGGCTTGGCCGGTGATTCTGGCGTGATGAAGCAGAAAACCGATGAGCGCGGGCGGCAGGAGGGGCAAATCGACAGGCAGAAAGACTGCGTAGCGCGCGGAAGTGGCAGCCAATGCGGCGCAGATGCCGGCCAGAGGGCCGAGACCGGGTTCGGGGTCCTCGACCACCGGCGCAAAAGCCTCAAGAGCCGCGTGTGCGGACGGGCGCGCGCCTGCGACTGCAACCGAAAGGCCGGCCTGGCTGAGAATAGAAAGCGCGTGCGCCACCAAAGGCCGGCCGGCAAAAGGCAACAGGGCTTTGTCCTGCCCCATGCGGCTGGACTGGCCGCCGGCAAGGACGAAGCCGGCAGCATCGGCCCGAGCCGCGGCGGTTGCGGTTTCCGTCTTCCCTTCACTCAAGATCGAATGCCGCCTCCAGCTTCATCCTGACTGCAAACTGATCAAAGTTTAGCGTAGAATGATGCTCTGGGCGTCGAGGAGTTGCCATGACCGGGATACAGTATGTGACCAACCAGAAGGGCGAGAGGGTTGCTGTTCAACTCGACCTGCGGATACACGCCGGCCTATGGCAGGAGATCGAAGACGTTCTGGTATCCGAGTCGCGACGCGATGAGGAAAGCATTCCTCTGGAGCAGGTCGAGGCGAAACGAATCCGGAGAGGCAAATTGAGTGCCTGAATACCGGGTGGCGCTGAAATCCAGCGCCGAGAAGGAATTCTTTCGGCTGCCGGATTCTGTATCCGACCGCATTTTCCCAAAGATCAAGGCGCTTGGTGCAAACCCCAGACCCAACGGATGTAAAAAGCTCGTCGGCGGAAAAAACTTGTGGCGCATCCGCGCCGGCGATTACCGCGTGATTTACACAATTGATGACGAGATCAGAAGAAAGTGGAAGTGACGCGCATCGCCCATCGGCGCGAGGTTTACCAAGCTTGACGGTAGAGCCCCAGGTTCCGGCGAACTCGCCGGACAAGCTGCGCAAGATGCTTGCCTTTCTGGACGGGAAGGACGACGCGGAGGAGTTGCGGGGGCTGCCCGCATGGAAGGCGCACCGGTTGACCGGAGACCGCAAAGGAACGTGGAGTTTGAGCGTGACTGGCAATCTGCGGCTGACCTTTCGCGTGGATGCTGTCGAGCGCGAAATCCGCGAAATGAATTTGGAAGATTATCACTAGGAGAAAACGCGATGCCCATGAAGAATCCTCCCCATCCAGGGGATTTTATCCGGACCGAGATTGTCGAACCAGCGGGGTTAACGGTGACCGCTGCTGCGGCGGCGCTGGGGGTATCCCGGCCTACCTTGTCCAGCTTGCTGAACGGCAAGGCAGGCTTGTCGGGGGAGATGGCGCTGCGCATCGAGAAGGCCTTCGGCGTAAAGATGGATACGCTGATGCGGATGCAGTCGGCCTACGAGATTGCCCAGACACGGAAGCGCGAGAAGCTGATTCGCGTACAGCCGGTGCGCCGCGCGGCTTGAGATGCGAGGCTGGATATGGTGAGTGGTTTCCCTGGTCGGAAAATCCGGAGCTGTGGCACCAGACGCTCCGCCTAAAACACACGATGTATACTACGCTTGATTCACCAATCATCGCTATCCATACACTAAAGGGCGAAGACGCGCCGAAAATTTTTCTTGGAGTCTTAAACCAATGGCAACTGCCGACGTTACCAACCTTATTGAGCGATTGGAGGCTTTTGAGGACAGGGTGGGTGTCCGACTGGAATCTTTAGGGGCTGAACTGAGAACTCTCTTGAACAACGGATTCTTTTTGAATGTACGCGGCGAGTTGCACCCTCAATCGGGAACGGAGCTTCCGCGGGACGTGGAGTTGGTTATCGCCGCATACGATACTTCGTCAAAGATCGTCGGTACGAGCTCGCGTCATTTCGAGGCCGGGGGCTTCTTCGGCTTCGAGATTTTTGAAGTGATGATTCAAATTCACGTTGACAATCTAAAACGCATTCGCATATTCCCAAAGCAAGCCGATTGAGGAAACTAATGCTCCAAGAAGTCCGTTTGCCGCTGTTGGAGGAGGCACGTCGCTCACCATCCCTTCTCTCGGACTTGGCGGGGCTTGAGCAGTATTTAGCCGAAAGCTACGACTCTCGCTCCTTCATTGAGCTTCTGCAAAACGCTGACGATGCGGGTGCATCGCGGTTCGTGATTCAGAGAAGTGGTGATTTCCTTCTCGTGGGAAATGATGGGCGACGCTTCACTCGGACGGATTTTGAAAGCCTCTGCCGGAGCGCGGCATCCTCAAAGAGTCGGGGAGCCAGCATTGGCTATCGGGGGATTGGTTTCAAGTCTGTCGTGAGTTTCGCGAGAACCATTCATCTGGTTAGCGGCGACTTGGCGGCGACCTTTTCCCGAGAGCGGACGGCTGATGAAGTACCCCAAGCGACGCGGGTTCCTCTAGTTCGGATTCCGCATGGCCTCGATGTCGAAGACAAGGCAAGGTTTACCGCCGCGCTAGACCGTTTGATGAACGACGGGTTAGCCACTGTCTTTGTGTTTGACAACCTCGTGGCTCACGGGATTGAGAAGGAGTTCGCCGCCTTTGACCCAAGTTCGCTACTGTTCCTCCGCAACGTACGCCACGTTGAATTACGTACCAGCGCCGAGGCTCTGATTACGGTACGGCGGGATAGCATCGACGCCCGGACCAGAGCGGTTCGGCTGGCCAGCGACAATGTTACCTCGCATTGGCTGATTGTCGAGCAGAACGAGATCGCAGTGGCATTCAGCCGGGAGGCCGAACGAGTCGTGAGGCTAAGTGAGGGCGAAGCTGTTGTCCATGCCTTTCTGCCGACGCTTGAGCCAACCGGATTCGCTGTCAAGATTCATGGCGACATTAGCACCGACCCGTCAAGAACGCGGGTTGTGCTCGACGAGCGGACGGCCACTAGGCTCGACGAGATTGCGGCGTTGATTGTGACGCTCCTGGACGACGGGCTGTCTGGTAAGAATCTGCCAGACCCGACTGGGATGATTGCGGCTCTCGTGCCATTTTCTGATCCGCGCATGGCTAGTTTTCAGCGGCGGTGTTTCAAAACTGAGCTTTTCTCGGCAATCCAACGCGGCGCGAAAGAACGCTTCAGCAGCTTGCGCTGCCGCCCGACATGGCTGAATGCCATGGATTTTGAAACGATGTCCCATGCGGCGGGAGTCAGGAGCGTTCCCCGCGACGTTGAGAGCATCGACGGGCTGAATGGTCTGTTGCGCTTCTTGGGGGCAAAGGAAGCAACGTTCAATGAATTGTCACCGTCGCTACCCGAATCAGATCTGACCGTTCCGGAGCCGCCGAATTGGTGACACACTTAAGTCAGCAACACGCCATCAAGCAGATAGATGCCAAGCAGCTGAAGTCCGATTGGCGTCTCTGGCCGGTGGGTGGAAAGCTGGTATCATTCGAGGAGGCCAAGACGGCAGGCAGTCCCCTAGATCGGGATTTCATCGACTTAGTAATAGAGAAGTCAAGCGTAGCCAGCGAGTTCCGCCAGTTGATTGTGGCGATTAGCGACCCGGCCACTGCCGCTGCGCTCCTGCCTGCTGATCCTGCACAGGGGCAGGACGGCTCTTTCGTAACCTCTCCAGTCGAGCAGGATCTCGCTCAAGTGCAAGGGCTGAGCCTCAAGCGATGGCGCAGCGCGGAACAACAGGTCATGAGCCTACTCGCTGCACAGAGATGGGCGGTTGAGGATGTCAGTCGGCAGAACGTCGGCTACGATATCAAAGGGCGAACTCCCGATGGGGAGGAAATCTTCATCGAAGTCAAGTCCATCGACCATCCCGGACAGGCATTCACTCTTACCAGCAATGAGGAAGTGGTTGCGCGTCAGATGGGCGCAAAATACCAGTTGGCAATTGTGCACCAGTCTGACAGTTTCCTCGAAGTAGCGTTCATCCCTGACCCAATCCATAATGTGAAGCTGATCCGCCAGTGTCGTCAATGGGCGTGGGAATGTGCCGAGTACAGTTTCAACCCACAGCGGTTTCCGCTTGAATAGTCTGCATCTGAGGCAATGGATGAGCCGGTCTAGACATACTCAGGCCCCTTTTTGAAATCTGGGGCTCCTACTTATTTGCCAACCTCCTCCAGAAAGCGAATCAGCGAGTCAATCCCCAACTCGAAATTCTTCAGGTTGAACTTCTCGTTGGGGGCGTGGATATTGTCGTCGGGCAGGCCGAAGCCCATCATGACGCTGGGCGCGCCCAGGTGCCGGTCGAAGTCGCCGACAATGGGGATGGAGCCGCCGGAGCGGATGAAGACCGTGTCCTTGCCCCAGACCTCGCGCAGGGCGTGGGTAGCGGCCTGGATGTAGGGGTTGTCGACGCGGATCAGGCTGGGATCGCCGGAGTGAATCAGCCGCACATCGACATCCACGCCGGCGGGCGCAATCTTTTCCACGTAGCTCTTGTAGAGAGCAAAGGCCTTGGCCGGCGTCATGCCGGGAACCAGGCGCATGGAGACCTTGGCCAGCGCCTTGGCGGGAATCACCGTCTTGGCGCCCGCTCCGATAAAGCCTCCGGGCATGCCGTGCACTTCCAGCGTGGGCCGCGCCCAGGTGCGCTCCAGCACGCTGTAGCCGGCCTCGCCCACCAGTTGCTTCGAACCCACCTCGGTCTTGCGGTAATGCTCTTCGTCGAAGGGCAGGCTGCGCCACGCGGCCAGTTCCTCGGGGCTGGGAGGGATGATGCCGTCGTAGAAGCCGGGGATGAGGATGTGGCCGTTCTCGTCCTTGAGTTTGGCGATGATCTGCGCCAGCGCGAAAAAGGGATTCGGCGCCGCGCCGCCGTACATGCCGGAGTGCAGGTCGGTCTTGGCGCCGCGCACTTCAAGTTCGGTGTAGATCATGCCGCGCAGGCCCACGCAGAGGGTGGGCAGGCCGGGCGCAAAAAGTTCGGTATCGGAGATCAGGGCGAAGTCGCACTTCAACTCGGGCGGCTTTGAGGCGACGTAGCTCGCAATTCCCTCCCCGCCAACCTCTTCATCGCCCTCGAAGCAGGACGCGCACATTCAGCGGGAGCGCATGGTTGGCGGCGAGCAGCGACTCCAGCGCCTTGATCTGCGCCCACACCTGGCCCTTGTCGTCCGCCGATCCCCGGGCGTAAAGGTTGCCGTCGCGCTCCGCGGGCTCGAAGGGCGGCGTCAGCCATTCGTCGATGGGATCGACGGGCTGCACGTCGTAGTGGCCGTAAATCAGAACCGTGGGCTTGCCCGCGGCATGCAGCCAGTCGGCATAAACCAGCGGATGAACTACGGTATCGATCAGCCGCACATGCTCCATGCCAATGCGCTTAAGCTCGGCGGCCAGCATATCGGCGGCCTTGCGGCAATCGTCGTTGTGCTCGGGCAAAGTGGAAACAGAAGGAATGCGCAGCAGGGCCTTCAATTCATTGAGAAAACGGGGATAATTCTGGCGTGCATAGGCAACCGCGGGGGAAGACATAAGAAAGCTCCCTTCTAAAAACAGACAAAAGCGAGTATAGCCCGGAGGGGGCGGGGGCGGCGGCGAGAAGTCGGTGGCTCACCATTTCCTTTTTGCGGGGTGGGCGCAGTGTTTTGCGCGCCAAGCTGGCTATAAGGGCCAACAGCAGTAAGGTTCCGCCGATCGAGTTCTTCATGCCAAGCATTCTACTCGTGCAAAAGAGACGGGACGCTGGCCGCGGAAATCCTGTCAGCCGAAAAGCTCACTGTGGGAGCCAAGTCTGGCAAGCCGTAGCATGTTCGCGTGGTGCTTGCGATAGATCAGGAGCAGGTCGGGCTTGACGTGACATTCGCAATAGCCCTGCCAATCGCCTCCGAGTTCATGGTCGCGATGGCGCGGCTCCAGGGGTTGATCGGCAGACAGGGCGGCAAGAACGGGCTCCAATTTCGCATCGAGAGCGGTCTTGTGCCGCCTCTTCGCTTCTCGCTTATAATCGCGTTTGAATGCGGTCGAGCGTTCAATCGTCCGCATGCAGATCCGCCATCAAAGCGCCCACACTTGCGAAGCGCTTCCCTTTACCCGCTTCAAGTTCGGCAATTGCCTTGCGGGTGGCCGCGTTTGGAACCCTGACCTCAAAAGGCAGGCGGCGCTCATCTGCCACACGCAGCATCAGGAGACGAATGGCATCCGAGATGGTCAGTCCCATCGCCTCAAGAGCGTCTGCGGCGCGCTCCTTGGTGTTCGTGTCTATCCGAGCACGGACGTACGTATTTGCGGTTGCCATAGCAAGAGTCTCCAAAATGAATTGTAGTCACAATAGAACCACAGCGCAAGGTTTGCAACACTCCGCTATGACAAGCCGATTTGGCGGGATTGTGCGGCAAAAAGGTAAGCTAATGGTATACGGGAATCCTCTATGCCAAACGAAGTGAAGGTCCTGATCGCCGAAGACGAGCCCAATGCGCTGGCCGGCCTGGCGGAGTTGATCTCCGGATGGGGCTACCGCACCGAGACGGCGCGCGACGGCGTCGAGGCCTGGGAGAAGGCGCTCCAGTGGAACCCGGCCATCGTGGTGACGGACCTGAAGATGCCGCGCATGGATGGCATCGGCCTGTTGACCAAGCTGGCCGAGGGGGCGCCGGGGCTGAACTCCAACCTGGCGGTGGTAGTGCTCACGGCGATGGGATCGATTGAACTGGCCGTGGACGCCATGAAGCTGGGCGCTTACGACTTTCTGCAGAAGCCGGTGGACGCCACGCGCCTGAAGACCATCCTGGCCAACGCCAAGCGGCAACGCGAGACGACGATCGAACTGGAAGTGGCGCGGCGGCGGCTGCGCGAGAGCGGAGTGCTGGGCCGGCTGGTGGGCAGCTCGCCGGCGATGCGCGAAATCTTCGGGCTGATCGAGCAGATTGCGCCGTCGAACGTGCCGGTGCTGATCACCGGCGAAAGCGGCACGGGCAAGGAGCTGGTGGCGCGCACGCTGCACGACCTCAGCCCGCGCAAATCGCGGCCCTTTGTCGCGGTGAACTGCGCCGCCATTCCTGAGACGCTGATCGAGAGCGAGCTCTTCGGTCACGAGAAAGGCTCCTTCACCGGCGCAGTGGAGCGGCGGGCCGGCTGCTTCGAGCTGGCCTCGGGCGGCACCTTGCTGCTGGACGAAGTGGGCGAGATGCCCTCTGGCACCCAGGCCAAGCTGCTGCGAGTGCTGGAGGAACGCAAGTTCCGGCGGCTGGGAGCACGCAACGAGCAGGATACCGACGTGCGCGTGCTGGCGGCCACCAATCGCGATCCCCGCCAAGCCGTCGCCGAGGGGCACCTGCGCGCCGACCTTTTCTACCGGCTCAACGTCTTCAACATCGCCATGCCGCCCTTGCGCGAGCTCATGGAGGACCTGCCGGCCATGGTGGAGGCCATGGTGATCGAGATGAATGAGAAGCACGGGCGCAGGGTTTCCGGCATATCGGCGGCGATGCTGGAGAGGCTGCAGGCCCACAATTGGCCGGGCAACGCGCGTGAGCTGCGCAACACCATCGAGCGCGCCGTGGTTCTTTGCCAGGATGGCGCGCCGCTCGATCCCGGGCACCTGCCCCAGGGATTCGGCAAGGAGCAGGACTTGGGAGGGCCTCCCCCGGACGGCAACTCGATCACGGTCCGCGTGGGCGCCACCGTGGACGAAGCCGAGCGGCTGCTGATCCTGCGCACGCTCGAGGCCGTCGGACAGAACAAGACGCGCGCCGCCGAGATTCTGGGCGTCAGCCTGAAGACCTTGCACAATAAGCTCAAGGAGTACAGCCACGCGCGGCAGGACACGGCGAGCTAGGCGCTTCCCGCTGGCGGAAACCCGGTCTTTGATCGAGGGTCCTTGAGCAAATGCTGGGTTCCCCAGCAGCAGAGGTGATCGTTGTAATCGCGTCAGGGCACGACTTCAGTCGTGCCACAACCGGCAGTTAGATATGGAGGGCTTCAGCCCCTGTTATGTCGAAACCTTCCCGAGTCGCGGATTCAAGGAGCGCCACGGAACGGCCGCGGACATTCTTTGTGACGAGTCGAACTGCGGGCGGCAGACCACTGCTCCAGACAGAGAGGATGGGGAATCTTTTTGTCGACGTCCTGCGCTCCTACGTGACTGCCGGAAAGTTCAAGGTCCACGACTTCGTTGTCATGCCAAATCATGTTCACATTCTGATGACAATTCCAGGCGCCTTGAGTCTTGAAAAAGCCGTGCAATTCGTTAAGGGCAGCTTCTCGTTTCGCGCCGGCAAAGAGCTCGGATTTCGAGGAGAGGTTTGGCAGCGAGGATTTTCCGATGAGCAGGTAACCGATGACCAGAACTTTAGACGGCATCGCGCGTACATCGAGAACAATCCAGTGAAGGCTGGTTTGGTGGGTTCGCCGGAAGAATACACGTTTGGGTCAGCTTTTTTGAAGAGGCAGAAGCGGGCAGGGGCAAATGAGATTCGTGAGATAGAGATTCATGCGAGTGAGTCATAGCGCAGGGGCTAAAGCCCACATTTTTATGACTCGCTTACGGCACGACTCAAGTCGTGCCCTGACGCGGAGTTTTTCCGCGGGGTGGGAGGGCGAGCTTGAGGCACGACTAACGGTCGTGCCCTGACGCGAATGCGCGTATTTCCTCGGAGTGGAAGACCTTTGCCCCCCGGTTAGGTTTTCGGCCGTGGGTGAACGTCTGGGGACCGTAGCTCCGCCAGTAGCGTAAGAATGATTTGGGGAGCTCATTTAGGAATCGACCCTCTTCCCACAGTCTGTTAAACAGAAGCGCCGTAATCCATGCGCATGAAGACCAAACTCGTGCTGGCCATCACGGCCCTGGTATTCTTCATCGCCGGGGTGATTTCGCTGGTCTACGTGCATCAACTGGTGAAAGCGGCAGTGCATCAGACCTACGACACCAACCTCATGGTGGCCGACCAGGTGTGGTTTGCCCTGCAGAACGCGCTGAAACCGGGCTCAAGGACCGCACCGTCGATCCCAACAATCCTGCCGAACTGCGCGCGCTGGTAGCCACGACCGTCCAGAGCGACCCAGCATTGCAAGCGGCGCTCGATATCGGTCAATTCGCTATTCGCTCACGGTATACGACGTCAACATCGGCGACAGCCAGGGCGTCACACTGTTAAGCACCAATCCCGACAACCAGGGCAAGCCGCTACCGCGCGCGCCCCAACTATACGCAGCTCCTCAAGGCCAGTCCTGTCGGGATGATGAAGCAGGTGTTTGGCCAGCCCAAAGTCTTTGACGTGGTGGCGCCGCTTGAAAACAACGGCAAGCCCTTGCGACCGTCAATGTGGGGGTTCACACCTCGCTGCTGCGCGCCGTCTACGAGCCGCTGCTCAGAAAAGCCATTCTGGCTGATGGGACTTGCGCTGATTATCGCGCTGTTGGCGGCCTTCCTGCTGAGCAATCTGGCCCTCCGGCCGCTGGCGGAGATCAGCCGCCAGCTCGACCGCCTGACCGCCGCCGAAGGCGCGCCGCACCAGGGAGAACCTGCCGGGGCAAAGCCTGCGAAAAAGCAGGACGTGGCCGCGCTCGTCTCCACCAAGATCGAAAAGATCGGCCGGCGCATGAAAAACGTGGAAGAGGTCTACTCCGCGTTGCGGGAAAATCTCGACCAGATTCTGGGCAACCTGCAGGACGGAATCCTGCTGTTCACCGAGGACCGGCGCGCGGTGCTTGTCTCCGAAGCGGCGCGGCGATTTCTCGGAATCGATCGCGACAGCATTCTGGGCTGCCACGCGCGACGAGATCTTCGACCGCTCCACGCTTCTGGGCCGGTCGCTGTGCGAGGCCATCGACGCCGGCGTGAACATGGTGAAGGAAGAGATTCGCACCGAAAACGGGCGGCGCATCCAGGCCTCGGTGGACTTTATCTACGATGACAAAAGCCGCCGCGGGCTGGGCGCGCTGGTCACGCTGCACGATCTGGAATCGGCGGCGGAGATCGAGTCGGAGCTGGAGCTTTCGCGGCGCATGGCGGCCATCGGCCGGCTTACCTCCGGCGTGGGTCACGAGGTGAAAAACCCCATCAACGCCATCGTGGTGCATCTGGAGCTGCTGAAGTCGAAACTGAGCGACGACGGCGCACCGGCGGCGACGCACCCGGCGGCTCGACATCTCGAAGTGATCGACGCGGAGATTCGCCGCCTGGACCGCGTGGTGCAGACGCTGGTGGATTTTTCGCGTCCCGTGGAGCTGCAATTGCGCGAGCAGGATCTTCGCCTGGTCATCGGCGACGTGCTGGCTTTGGCCGCCGATGAGTTTTCCACGCGCAATGTCGCGCTGGCCAGCCGCATGCCGGACGCAGCCGGTGATCGCCAATGTGGATGCCGATTTGTTCAAACAGGCGGTGCTCAACGTGATCCAGAACGGCGCGCAGGCCATGCCGGAAGGCGGGCAGCCTCGAGGTGATTCTCGAAGAAGACCGGAAGAACGGAGAGGTTTCCGCTTCGCTGGCGCCGGACCAACGGGCTGGCCGGCGATAAATCCGCGCCCTCGGCGTGGAAATCCGCCGTGTTGCGCATCGCCGATGAGGGACCGGGCGATTCCCGAGGAGATCCGGGAAAAGATCTTCGATCTGTACTTCACCACCAAGAGCGGCGGCAGCGGCATTGGCCTGGCCATGACCTACCGCATCCTGCAGTTGCACCACGGGAGCGTAGACGTACAATCAAGAGAGGGCCGCGGAACGGAATTTCGACTGCACATTCCACTCACTTCCGCGGAGCGGGGACGCCGGCATCTGCAACCGGCAAACGTTGAAACTGAGAAGGGGTTGGGGGGATGAAGTCGCCTGCCAGGTGCGCTGCGTGGCTGCTGCCGTTCTTGCTCACGGGCTGCTTCCACATCGCCCTTCCACAAGACCCAGCAGGCGCAAAAACCCCCGCTGGCGCCGCCCATCCAACCTCCCCAGACGCTTGAACTCGCATCCGTCGAGTTGCCGCCTGATCTGCACCGTCATCCCCGGCAAACCCATCTACAACATGAGGGAACAGACGCAGCCGATCAAGCCGCCGGTCAGGCACAGAAGGCCGGCGAATCAGAATCCTGAAGAAGACGCAAACGCTCCGGAAGCTGCCGCCAATCCCTGCGCCCGGCGTAAGCGCCCTTGGCGAGCTCTCCTCGGGCGACCCCGCCAACCTTCGCCAACAGACAGAGGATTCGATCGCTGTCATCGAGCGCGGGCTGAATGGCATCAACCGCCCCTTGAGCGATCCCGAGCAGAAGACCGCCGAGCATATCCGCGAGTTTGTGAAACAGGCCAAAACGGCTCTCGCCTCAGGCGACGTGGAGGGAGCGCACACGCTGGCTGCCAAAGCCCAGGTGCTGCTGGCGGAGCTTACGCGGATGATGAAAACAGGGACTGAGGGACTGAGGGACTAGGCCGCCGACTGGGACTTCATGAAAGCCCAATAGGCGGCCAACAGTCATTGCACAATTTCTCCGTTGCATCGAGCAGACGGCTGAGCCAAACTCAGAGCCTTTGAAATTACAAGTTGACCTCTGCCACTTCCCGGATTGGAGCGATTCGGGTCTTATCGAGTCAAATGAGGAGAGCGTGCTCTTTCGGTCGCAAGTCCATATCGCCGAAGGCTACGGACGCTCAACAGACGGCCTGCGAATATCATCTTATTCCTACGGCCATGCGAGCGGGATCGTCCGGTGAACTCGAAGACGTCAGATTTTCGTCTCCAGGACGCTCGGCTTCGGAAGCTCCTTGGGCCTTGACGCAACCGAGCATCTCTGCAATGACGTGGGCAGGCATCGCTTGGCGCCTTACCTAACTCAATCCACCGAAGATCGTCCTCAGTCCCTTAGTCCCTTAGTCCCTACGTCCCTGCTTTTTACAGTTCCCCCCAGCTCAACTTGCTGCGCAGCGCGTCAAAGAAGCCGCTGTCGCCCAGGCGCACCAGCTTGACGGTGTGGTTGGAGCGGCAGCAGCGCACCTCGTCGCCGCGGCGCAGCTCTACGCCCTGCTGGCCGTCGATGGTCAGCAGCGCCACATTCGGGATGCCTTCGACGCGCACGGTCAGCGACGCATCGCCCCGCACCACGATGGGACGCAGCGTAAGCAGGTGGGGACAGATAGGCGTGACCACCATGGCATCCACATTCGGGGTGAGGATGGGTCCGTTGGCGGCCAGCGTGTAGGCCGTCGAGCCCGTGGGAGTGGACACGATCACGCCGTCGGCGCGAAAGCTGGCCACTCTCTTGCCGTCCAGTTCCACGGCAAACTCGCCCATGCGGGCGATGTCGCCCTTTGAGACCACAATCTCGTTGAGCGCCTCGAAGCTTGCGTACTCGGCGCCCTCGCGCCACAGCGCGGCGTGCAGCATGGCCCGCTCATCGAGGCTGTGGCAGCCGGCGCACCAGTTCTCCAGCGTGGCGTAAAGATCGGCGAGACGAACTTCGGTAAGGAATCCGAGAAAGCCGAGATTCACGCTGAGGATGGGCGTGCCCACGGTGGCAAAGATGCGCGCCGCCGCCAGCAGCGTGCCATCGCCGCCCAGCACAATGACCAGCGCTGGCGACCGCGCGGGCAACTCCGTGCGATCGATCGCCGGAGCAGCCGCGGTGTAGCTGCCGCCTTCCAAGTCCAGCACCGGGTCGTAGCCGTGCTGGCGCAGCCATGCAACCAACTCCGGCAAAAGCCGCGCGAGCTCTTCCCGGTTCGGCTTCGAAACAATAGCGACCGAGGTCATGCGTCTCAGTGTAACGGACCGCATCCGCTGGAGACAAAAGCGCGATTCGGCGCATAATTCCGGCGCAAAATTCTGCTGACACGATCGAAATTTTGGCTGTATATTGGTTCAACACCAAAAAGTGGCGCTTTTTCGCCGGCTGTGCGGGCGGACAAGTGCTCGACAGTGACAGGCCTGAACCGTAGTGCTCAAAGAGCTACAAGGAAAGGGGTGTGCGATGGAATTGGTATTCGATGGTATGGAGAAGGTATGCCGAATTCGATGGGCGCTCGCGGCGCACAGAGTATTGGATGTTTGTGCTGTTCAATTTTTTGGCCATACTCGTCCTGGCTGGGGTCGGCGGCGCAGGCATCGCAATGTCGCGGGGCTACGGGGGCGTCCTGTTCATTCCCCTTGGCCTTTACGTTCTGGCCGTTATTATTCCGTCTCTGGCCGTCGCCACGCGCCGATTCCACGACACGGGCAAGAGCGGCTGGATACTCCTGTTGTTGATTGTCCTTGGCTTGATCCCGTTCGTAGGACTCATCGCCACTGTGATCCAGATTGTTCTCCTGTGTCAGGACAGCCAACCGGGAGTGAACCAATACGGACCCAATCCGAAGTTTGCTGAGCAGGCCGCCGGGATGTACGCCGGGAACGCAGCCTTCGCCCCGGCGGGGTATCCTGCGCAGCCGCAACCTCTCGCAGGCCAATATGGTGTTGGGGTATGCAATCGTTGCGGCGCAACCATGAATCCGGGTTCGTCGTTTTGCACCAGTTGTGGCGCGCAAGTTTGAGGTCGGCAAAGAGGGCGGTCGTTCCTACGGTCGTCGGGACCCATAACCGGTTTGCGAATCCGAGACTCCGGTTCACACCCGCCGTGCGTAGAGCAGAAACTCCCGGTTCCCCTCCGCGCCGGTGATGGGCGACGGAATCGTCTCGACCACTTCCCAGCCCAGCGAACGCACGCACTCCGCGACCCTGCCGACCGCCAGCTCGTGTGCGGCGGGGTCGCGAACGATGCCGCCCTTGCCCACATGCTGGCGCCCGGCTTCGAACTGCGGTTTGACCAGGATGACGGCCTCGGTAAGGGTGGGCGCGGCGGCCAGTACGGGCGGAAGCACGAGCGTGGCCGAGATGAACGAGACATCCATGACGAGCAAAGTTATCGCGGCCGGCGTGCGTTGCGGGCGCAGACGTGCAGGCGCAGCGGCCAGCGATCCCGGCTCGAGCAGGCGCGCGTTGGTGCGCTCCAGCAGGCGGACACGCGGGTCGTTGCGCAGCTTCATGTGGATCTGCCCGAAGCCGGTATCGACGGCGGTGACGTGCGCGGCGCCATGCTGCAGCAGGCAGTCGGTAAATCCGCCGGTCGAGGCTCCGACATCGAGACAGATGCGGCCTGTCACGTCAATCTGCCAATGATCGAGAGCTGCCGCCAGCTTCAATCCGCCGCGGCTCACGTAGGGCTGATCTTCGCCCAGCAGCCGAATGGCGGAATCGGCCGCAACCGCCGCTCCGGGCTTGTCGATCTTCTGTTCCTGCACCAGAACCCGCCCCGCAAGAATGAGAGCGCGGGCACGCTCGCGGCTGACGGCAAAGCCACGCTCGACGAGCAAAAGATCGAGCCGTGTTTTTGGGGCTTTCGTCTTTTCGGGGCTCGTTCTTTCGGAGTGCATTTTTTCCGTGTTCGCCATTGCCGCCGTGAGGTTCCTCCCAAAAAGTTGAAGGGCCGTTCCCACGTGAGGGAATGGCCCTTCGGAGATTGCCTTGAGCGCGCTCCGGCCTATGGAATGGCCTGGCAGGCTGCGAGCGAGGCCAGCGACGCGCTGCCCGGCAGGTTGCATGGCTGCCCGTAGCCGGGAACGCGGCTGCTGTAATTGTTGTTGCCGCTGGAGGCGTTCTGCGTGGTCGTGCGCACGTCCACCGGAGTGCCCTCCACCAGTACTGTGGTGTCGATCAGGTCAGTCACGGTCGGGCTCGACTCGATGATGGTGACATAAGGGCTGTCGGGCGAGGCCACATAGATCTTGGCGTATTCGGAATTTTGCGTGTTCACCACCGTGCGCGGATGGCCTTCGACCGTCAGCGTCTTTTCCACCGTATGCGTCGACAGGTTCACCACCGTTACAGTGCCGTTCGCCGCCCCGTCGTTCTGATTGGCTGTGTACGCCTTGCTGCCGTCGTAGAGAACCGTCACGCTGGCCGGGTTGGGAGTCGCGGTATTGCCCACCGGAATGGTATACGTGGTTCCGAAGGTGGAGCTGTCGTTGCCGTACTGATCCAGGCTCACATCGATCACGCTGATCGTGCCGCCATCGTAGTTGGCTACCACCAGTTGCTGCGTCGCCTGATTGTACTCGGCATAAATCGGTCCGGCGATCGCCGTCATGCCGGAGGTTCCGTTGGGCGGGCCGCCGCAGGGAGGACTGCTCAAGCCGGCGTGGGCACACGCGGTATTGATGGAGCTTACAGCGCCCAGCGAAAGCGGCAGCATCGGATGGCAGAAATAGGTCTGCCCGTTCTGGTTGACGCAGCCCGTCGGAGGGCACACGCATTGGTCCAGCGTGTTGTTCTGCGCGTTGATCACCGTGACGGTGTCACTGCCGCGATTCAGCACAAACAGGCGCCTCAGGTCCGCTGTCTGAACGGCGTATACGGGGCAACGCGCATTCATACTGCCTGTGGCCGGATTGAGGTAATCCAGCACGATCCCCGGATCGGCGGTATTCGTGGAGATTTCGATTGGGGTAGCGATGCCATTGCTTGTGCCGTGGTTTGCGAGGTGTTGCACGTCATCGGCGCGGTGTCCGGAACGTTCTGGCTGATGGCGTACTCGCGCTCACCGGCAAGACTCGGCGATCCCGCGATGTACATGGGCATGGTCGCGGGACCCGTCGCCGTGGCCACTGGGATGGAGCGTACGAATGCCTGGGGCGATCCCGTAAACGATCCACCACGTCCCCGTTCAGGTCAGTGACCCAAAGTCCTGAGGAGGGCGGCATCAGGTTGACGGGCTGCGCCGTGGGCGGCAGCGTGGAGAAAGAGACGTTCTTGGTCTGCAAGGAGGTGTTGATGGCAAAATTGGATATGGTGCCGTCGCTGTTCAGGTATAGCCGGTAGCGCCGAGCTCGTCCAAGGTAAAAGCGGTCGGACCGGGACCGATCGTGGCTTCGTCCAGCACCGAATCCCCCGAGTAATCGATGATCGTGACCACGCCATCTGTGCTGGACCCGTGGTCGAAACCACAACCGCATACGACGACGGCTGCGCTGGCGGGCCGTTGGTGGTCACCGGTGTAACCACCGGTCTGTAATTATCGCCGCAACCGCCAATCAGGGCAGATACCGCAACAGCCGCAATAATCACACCAATCTGCGCAAACGCCGCACGCGCCCGGCTTGCATTCATGGGAAAAAGCCTCATGCCGATATCTTTCCTGCTTACTTGGTGATTGTAAATCAGCCCGGCGGGATGGGGTGCCGCGGCGCGCACTTGCGACGTGGAAGACGAGAATATGAGCTCTTCACGGCCTGTTGACGGCCAGGGGACAGCGCTTTTTCCGGGCGCCGCCACGGGATACGATGAAGCGTGGCTCAAGAAAAACTGGCCTGGCAATCGAAGCTGGTGTTGCTTGCGGTGCTGCCCTTCGCGGGCGCGGATGTGCTGCTTGCCTGCTTTTCGCGGACGGCCCAATCGGCTCCCGTAGCGATTTGGGCCGTAGGGCTGAGCGCGTTGCTGGGGCTGGTGACCTGGAGGCTGCGGGCGGCCACGCCGGCAGCGGCGGCAACGGGCGCAACCATCACGGCCAGCCTCATGTTTTCCACAACCGTGTTCCCCTATCAGCCGTGGCATTCGGCCCTGACCCCCACACTGGCGGTTTCAGTGCTCGCCTTTGCCGCTACGAAAGTGGGCCGGGCGAAAAAAGAGCGGCTGGGCACGGCAGAGAGGCGGATGGGCCGTTCTGCGT
Source organism: uncultured Acidobacteriota bacterium (assembly GCA_963832535.1). GTDB lineage: Bacteria > Acidobacteriota > Terriglobia > Terriglobales > Acidobacteriaceae > Telmatobacter. The sequence continues at coordinate 94,235 of CAWHUK010000021.1, read as the reverse complement.
CGCAGGTGGCGGCCAATCTGGGCTTCGCGGCGCTGGTTTCGAGCGGCCCTGTGCAGTACTGGCTGCTGGATTGCCGCTGGCTTCCGCGCCCCGGCGTCCGCGCAACGCGCCGTTGTTTGCCCTGGCGCTGGCCGCTCTGGCTGAAGCCGCGGCAGACACCGTTTCCTCAGAGATCGGGCAGGTGTTTGGCGGCCGTCCTCGGTTGATTACGACCTTGCGCTCGGTCGATCCGGCCGCGACGGCGCGGTGAGCCTGGCCGGCACGCTGGCCGGCGTGTTTGCGGCGGCTGTGGTTGCAGGCGCCGGAACCTGGGCCCTGCGCGGCGATTGGACTCTGTTCGCGGTAAGTTGCGGCGGCGCCGTCTTCGGCCTCTTCTTCGACAGCCTGCTGGGAGCAACTCTGGAGGAGTGGGGCTGGCTGAACAACGACCTGGTGAATTTTCTTTCGACGATGAGCGCGGCGGGGTTTGCGCTCGTGATCATGGCAACCTTGCCGTTTTACCTCGCAGCGTAGTGCCGGACCTCCCCGAGCTTCAACTGCCGCGGCTGGGCGCCGGCCGGACCCAGCTCAAGGGGCAGTTCTCGCCACCGAAGCGGCCGCGGGAACCGAACTTTTCAGGCCGGGGGCTATCTCGACGAGCACTTGAAGTGGACTATTTCCTCGAGACGGATGGGATTCCCGCCCGCGTCCTCCCCCGTCCAATCGAATTCCGCGTCTGCTCCGCAGAACGCGTTGTCGTTGCTGCTTGCCCAATAGTTATCCGTGGCGCTGCCGCCCGCCCGCACCGTCACCTCATTGCGGCTGATGCTGTGCCCGCCCGTGCCCCACCGATCTCCATTGCTCGCAACAATGTAGCCGGAGCCCCTGACTTTGAACCCGGTCTTGCCGCCAGTCTCCTTAAAGGCCGTATCCCACTCCCAGTGATAGTCTGCTACGACTTGAGCTGGAAAATGAATGCTCGGAACCGCCGGGTTCGCCTTCAAGAAAGCGATCCTCTGCTGCGCTTTCGCGGCGTTAGGACCTGCCGGGCAATACCGCAAATACTCTTCATAGGAGGTGTGCCAGTCTTCCTCCGACGCCCGGGCGAAGAGGACGGGTTCCAGGAGCGTTCGCACCTGCGCAGCGAAATCGCCTTGCGGATATTTCGTAAGATATTCTTCGTAGTCTTCAACCGCATTCCGTTTCTCGGCATGCGCGAACAGGAGCGGATCCATTGCGGCCCGGACCTGTTGTACGTGCGGTCCATTCGCGAAGCGGGAAAGATAGTCCTGGCACACGTCCAGCGTCGACCCGGCCACAATCTCCGCGTACATGAGTCGCTCGATCTCCTTCTTCGCACTCTCCACCTGCCCCCCGGGAGCACCCTCGAATCGGTATTGGTCATAAAACTTCAACCAGTCGTCCAGCGCACCAGTGGTGACGGCGCGGTTGTACATCAGTTCCCTCAGTCGCGACGCCGCGGCTTGCCGGCGAGCATCGCCGCCGTACCCCCGATGGTCGTCGAGGTACTTCTTATAGCCGTCAATCGTATCCTCGGCCTTCACCGCTTCATACTCGATCCCCTCAACGAGATCTCTCACATCCTTGGCGTGCCCGCCCTGCGGATACTGTTGCAAATACGCGCGGCAGGACACTAGATCCTTATTTGCACACGGTTTCCATGCCAAGTCGTCGAGCGCTGACTCCGCCGCCACATGGTGCTCACCGCTGGGAAACCGGCGCAGGTATCGATGGTAGGCTTCTGCGGTGCCTAGTTTTTCGGCACTCTGATAAGAAGCCGTCTCCCAGAGCAAAAAAACCTTGTCAGCCCCATCCGGCGTCTTGCACCGACGGAAAATCGCTTCGATCGCTTCGGGATCCGTGGGAACGAGAAGAGCCTCGTCATACAGACGGGCATCGAGGGCCTGTCGCGCTTCCTGCGTATGCTTCCCGGTTGGAAAACGTTTGAGAAAGCTCTCCCATCCGGTCGCCGTGTCGGTTTGCTTGGCCGTCAAGAAAGCTTGTTCAACCGCGCTTTGTTGCAATGGTGACGCCGTGTTCTGAAGGGCGCGCCCGGCGAGCGTTCCCACGATAAAGAGGAGCCCGAAAACCTGCACGATCAGGCAGCTGCAAATCCGATACATGACTGATTTCTTTTGTGCCTCAACTGTCATAAGGCACCTTCTCCAGAATGGAGTGGAAGGTTGTTCTGTCTTCTTCGGGAATGATGGATCAGAGTGAGTGTATACGGTCTTCCGCGATTCGGTCAACCTCATTTGGCCCGCGGGGCACTGTTTTTGCGCCTATCTCTGCTTGCGGGTGGATCGATGGAACTTGTCTCATTGCCTTGTCAGGTGCACCTGGAATCGCGGAGAGCGAAGGAAGGGAGATTTCTTTTGCGGGCAAAGCCACCTGGACGTTGTGGCCCGCTCCGCGACTCTTCGGGAGGCTCCCAATCATCCCTCGCTGGCTTGCGTCATCAATACAAATGCAGCCGCCAGAAGGTGTAGCTGAGAATCTCGTGGGCGATGCGCTCGCTCTCCAGAGTCTTATCCTCGACGGCTGGACGGGGTCGGGGCGAAGTCAGCACATTCAGTCCATCGGCGGCGCAGATGGCGTGAATGCGAAACATGTGGGTGTCGTCACTGACCACAACCAGGCGGCGCAGGCCGTTGACGCGGGCAATGACGGCGATGCGGCGGGCCGACTCCTCGGTATTGCGGCTCTGCGTCTCGGCGATGATGTCAGCCTCCGGAACGCCCTTGCCGATCAGGTAATCCTCGCCCACCGAACCCTCGGTGAACTGGTCGCCGCCGTTGCCACCGAGCGTGATGATGAGCGGGGCGGTGCCGCGATGGTAGAGCTCCAGAGCGTGGTCCAGGCGCGCGCGGTAGACCGGGGAGGGCCGCCCATCGTACTCCGCCGCTCCCAGCACGCCGATGGCGTCGGCAGGCGCAGCCTGATCCTGGCTGGCGTAGCTCTCAATTTGCTTGTAGACCCAGCGACACCAACCTAAAGCCCCTACGACGAGCACGAACAGGAGCAGAAATAGCCCGCGCACAACTGTCCTGCGCAGCGTCGCATTTACCCCACGCCCCATGTGCTCCATTGTAGGTTCTGCGCCTAGTCCCCTAGTCCCTCAGTCCCTGTCTTTTCACCGCTGCAGGACCATAACGATTTCGTGCGTTGGGATGGCGCCCTCGCGCAAGATCTCCCAGCGTTCGGATCCGAGGCTAAGATCGACGATCGTGGTGGGCAGAGCATGGCCCGTCGGACCGCCGTCGACGATGAGCGGAATGCGGTCGCCGATCTGGTCGCGGACGCACGCGGCGCTGGTGCACTCCGACGCGCCCTGCAGGTTGGCCGAAGTGGCCGTGATGGGCAGCCCGAGGCGCTCCACCACCGCGCGCGGAATAGCCGCATCCGGCACGCGCAGGGCCACGTTTCCGGTATTGGCCGTGGAGCGCAGAGGCAGCTTCGTCCCCGCGCGGACGATGATGGTGAGCGGACCGGGCCAGAAGCGGTCCGCCAGCTTATCCAGCATAGGATCGGAGTCCCGCGCCAGTTCATAGGCTTGAGCCAAACCCGAGATCAGCAGCGAGAGCGGCTTGTGCTTCTGGCGGGACTTGATTTGGTAAATCTGCTCCACTGCGTGCAGGTTCACCGGGTCCACGGCGAGGCCGTAGAAAGTGTCGGTGGGCAGGGCAATCACACCGCCTTTGCGCAGGCAGGCGACAATGTAGTCGATCCGCTCCGGTTGGGGTTCATCGGGATGGACGCGCAAGATTTCCGCGGACAAAGAGGCCTGCCTATGTTCCCGAGAAATGAAGACGCTTCAAATTCGGAAACTATCACAGCACTAGCCGCGGTGCAAGTTGCAATGCAGCCTCCAGCCTCTAGCTTCTAGCCGATTGCTCTCGGCACCTGGCCTTTTGGGGACAAAATCCGTACCCAAACCTCGATGACACGATGGGCAGGAATGGCTAAAAGCTGGTAGCTAGTAGCTAGAGGCTGCTCTTACAATCCTCGTAGCAGTCCGAGAGTTGGCCCGATGCCTGTCCGCGTGGTCGAAAGCAAGCAAAATGCGCGCCTGAAGGAGCTGCGGCGGGCGCTGGTCTCGGCCGGCAGCGGCGAACGCGGCCTGGCGGGGATTGAAGGACCGAAGATATTGGAAGAGGCGCTGCGCGCCGGCTTGCGCGTCGCGACTGTTTTTGTGGCGCAAGGCCCAAATCGTGATTGGGAGCGCCTGCTCGACGCGCTGCCCCTGCCGCCCGAAACCGAAATTCTGCGTTTGCCCAGGAAACTGCTCGATTCCGCACTAGCCACCGAAACGCCGCAGCCCATTGCCGCACTGGTCGAGCCGCCGGATTGGACTTGGGCGCACCTGCTCGGCAGCCGGCAAAAGACCGCGCCGCTGGTCGTGGTGCTGGCCGGCCTGCAAGACCCCGGCAACCTCGGCGCCATCCTGCGCTCCGCCGAGGCCTTCGGCGCAACCGGCATCGTGAGCCTGCCCGGAACCGTAAGCGCGTGGAATCCCAAGGCGGTGCGCGCGTCGGCCGGCAGCGTCTTCCGCGTACCGCTTTTGGCGGCCGATGCGGAAGACTGCTTTTCGCGGCTGCGCGAGGCCGGGGTAAGGATTCTAGCCACGGCCGTTCGTGCGGCCAAGCCTGCCGATCATACCAATCTCACCGGCTCTATCGCCCTGCTCATCGGCAACGAGGGCAACGGCGTGCCGGAGCAAATCGCCCGCGAGGCCGACGGCGCGATCACGATTCCCTGCCCCGGCCCTGTCGAAAGCTTGAACGCGGCCGTCGCCGCCAGTGTGTTGCTCTACGAAGCGTCGCGGCAACGGTCGGCGCTCAGCGGCGATCCGTCGGACCATCGAGGAGCGCGGAGATGAACTTGTTCGATAATGAACCCGCCCAGCCGCCACACTCCTCCAAAAGCCTGCTCCATGCAATGGCCGGAGGCGCGCCGCTGGCAGAGCGCATGCGTCCGCGCAGCCTGGATGAACTGCTTGGCCAGGAGCATCTTGTCGGTCCCGGCAAGCCCTTGCGCGTGCAGATCGAGCGCGATGACGCCGGCTCCATGATCTTTTGGGGCCCTCCCGGCGTTGGCAAGACCACGCTTGCCAAAATCATCGCCGAGACCACCAGGGCCAGCTTCATCGAGTTTTCCGCCGTCACCAGCGGCATCAAGGAGATCAAGCAGGTGATGGTCACGGCAGCCAAGGCCGCCGAGCGCCACTCGCGCACCATCCTCTTCGTCGATGAGATTCACCGCTTCAACAAGGCGCAGCAGGACGCGTTTCTGCCGTATGTGGAGCGGGGGGCCATTCGCCTGATCGGCGCCACCACAGAAAATCCATCGTTCGAGATCATCTCCGCGCTGCTCTCGCGCTGCCGCGTCTATGTTCTGGAGCCGCTCAAGGAAGAGCAGATCGCCACGCTGCTCCGCCGCGCGCTGGCAGATAAAGACCGCGGCCTGGGCACGCTCGAGCTCACCGCCGATGACGATGCGCTGGAGCTGATCGCCGGCTACTCCAGCGGCGACTGCCGCAACGCCTACAACACGCTTGAAGTAGCCGCGCAGTTAGCCTTGGAACCGGTTGCCGCGCCGTCTGATTCCAAATCCCGCCCGCGTCAGGGCACGACTTCAGTCGTGCCGCAATCGCAGCAAATCGAGAGCGGGGCTTTAGCCCCTGAGGGTCGGGAAGAACACGACTCCTTGAAAAGGCACGACTTCAGTCGTGCCGATGAGCCAACGGAATCGACGCGGGCTTTAGCCCCTGAGGGAGGTCTTCCAAATCAACCCGCCCGCACAGCAAACCACATTGACCGCGCGATCGCCGCGGAGGCGGTCCAACAGCGCGTCTTGATGTACGACAAAAGCGGCGAAGAGCATTACAACCTGATTTCTGCGCTGCACAAGAGCGTGCGCAACTCCGACCCCGACGCCGCGCTCTACTGGCTGGGCCGCATGTTCGCAGGCGGCGAAGACCCGCTCTATCTCGCGCGCCGCATCGTGCGCATGGCCGTTGAAGATATCGGCCTAGCTGCGCCCGAAGCGCTGAATTTGTGCCTGTCAGCGAAGGAAACCGTCGATTTTCTGGGCTCACCTGAAGGCGACCTGGCCCTCGCCGAAGCCGTCGTCTATCTCTCGCTCGCGCCCAAATCGAACTCCGTCTACACCGCCTACGGCGCAGTGCAGGAGGACATCGAACACACGCGCCAGGAGCCGGTGCCGCTGCATCTGCGCAACGCGCCCACGCGCCTGATGAAGGATTTGGACTACGGCAAAGGCTACCGCTACGCCCACGACGAAGAAGACAAAGTCTCCGACATGGACTGCCTGCCCGATTCGCTCAAAGGCCGCACTTACTACCACCCCACGCAGGAGGGCCGGGAAAAGTTGTTGGCGGCGAGGCTGGAGGAGATCCGAAGGATTCGGGCCGGGAAACGGGGCGGGGATTAGAAGCCGGCCTGGCCCGTGTAAGACAGTTTCCCAGCAGACTGCGAGTGGTGTACACTTTGTACATACGAAGAGGTAAGAATGAGCTTCGAATGGGACCCTGACAAGGCAGACGCCAATTTCAAGAAGCACGGCGTTGGTTTCGCTGAGGCGGAGCCGGTCTTCGTGGACGATGATGCAATTACGATCAAGGACGACGAGTCAGACCCGGATGAACAGCGGTTTGTTTCGATTGGAATGGGCGTAAGGGAGAGGGTCCTGGTGGTGGTCTACTGCTATCGCGGCAGCAACATCCGCATCATTTCGGCGCGGCCGGCGGAGCCGCATGAGCGCGCAAGCTACGAGGAGCACAGATGAAGCAGAGGTACGATTTCAGCAAGGGAAAGCGCGGACGAATTGCCCCTGTCGAGCCGGAGCCACGCGGTAAGACACGCATCACCATTCGGCTCGACGAAGACCTTGTCGATCACTTTCTCCGCGAAGCCGATGCATCGGGCGGAGCAACAGGCTATCAAACGCTGATCAACGAGGCCTTGCGCAGGCATGTCGAGGGCAAAGCGCCAAAACTCGAAGAGACGCTACGCCGCATCGTGCGCGAAGAGATACGGGCAGCAAGTTGAGGGCTGTTCCAGGTCCCCGGCCCTGGGAGTGACGCTTGATGCACGCCACTCCCCCGTGGGAGTGCTCAATGGTGAGGTTTGTCACAAAGGAAGAATCGACCTACGTTGGACCCCAACTCCCTCGCAGTTGAGATCTGAGGAAAGCGCAGCCTTTACCCAACCGACTTCTTGTTCCCTTGTTCCCTCGGTCCCTTGGTCCCTGCTTTTCGCATCCCCTCGCGCGCTAGCCGAGCAGCTTGGTTCATGCGCTCGATGGACTCGATCTTCTCCGGCCAGGTCCGCGACTTCAGGTAGGCACGCATCGAAGCCTTGGCCCGCGCATTGAACGCGGTCTTCTCTGTGTCGATCTTGAGCGCATCTTCCGTCATTTCGTTCCACCTTTGACGCTATCAAGGACGCGGGCCAGCCGGTCAGAGAGCCCGAAGCGCCCGGCGAGCGCCGAAAGCGCCTCCACGTCCACTTCATTCTCGCCAAGGAACAGCATAACGCGGGCAACGTCCTTGCCCCTCCCGGTCTGGAGGGCGATTGCGCACAAATGTTCCGCGGTAAACACTCGCGTGGGGACTCCGTCGTAGTTCGTGCCGGCGGCCTCGCGGATCGCCTCGGCGATGAGAGCATTGGCGTCAGTGAGAATCTGAACCGGCCATTTGCCGAAGCGGATGTACTCGCCTTCGACCTGTCCGCCCTGCGCTTTGAGCGCGTTATAGATGGGAGTCAACGTGACGAGCGATCCGGACGAGGGCGGAAGGAAGACGAAGACGTCGAGGTCTTCTGTCTGCATGGCGGGAAGATAAAATGACGCCCCAATGGCTCCGCCGATCGCGTAGTTCTCAATGACGCGATCGGCAACCAGACGATTGAGTGCTTCGAGCGCAGCCCGCATGAGCGGCTCCAAGGTTGCATTTCAATGCTAATGTCTTATGGCCTCAACCGACCAGCATTCTTGTTTCCTCGTTCCTCGGCCCCTGCCTTACTCCCACGGATTCACCACCGACTTCGCAATGTCGTCAAAGTGCTTTACGTTGCGCGTGGCGAGGGTGGCGTGCGAGGCCAGCACGATACCGGCAATCATGGTGTCGCGCGGGTCGCTGGGGCGGCCTTTCCTCCTGTGCTCTGCTGCGAGGTCGGCGGCCTGCCGAGCGGCCGCTTCATCGAAGCTGGCGATGCGCTGCTGGACGACCCCGGCGAGCCATCGCTCGAACGAAGCCATGAGCGACGACTGTTTCCTTCCGGCGGGCATCGACTGCAAGCCGTAGCGAATTTCGTAGATCGAGATCGAGGTGGCCCAGATAGACGAGCTCGGTTGCCGATCGAGCCAAGAGATGACTTTCATATTCGGCTTCGCAAGCATGAACTCCGAGATCACGTTCGAGTCGAGCAGGATCATGACCCAAAGTCCGGTATTTCCATCCGCATTCCACGAATTTCCTGGATCGGCTCGTCGAGGTAGATTCCTTGCCCGCTGAAGAGCGCCACGGATGCCGTGCCAAAACCGACCTCTGGAACTTCCTTTTCGCACAGCGCGTTACGCAGAATCTCGCGGACCTCCGCTTCCATGCTGCGGCCGTGGCGCTTGGCGCGTCGCTGGAGGCGGGCTTTAAGAGGAGTTTCGAGATTGCGAACCAGAATCTGAGCCATAGGCGCCTCCACTGCTATCATGATAGCACGACGCGGAAGGGAATAGAAATCACCTCGCCCAGCGGGTTCTGATCCCCGGCGGGCGGCTTCCCTGCTTCGCTCAGTCTTCCCTTGTCGGCTGGTTGTTCTTTTTCGCGTCGCCGGTTTCTTTCTCTTCGTCGGTTCCCGTTGAATCGGCAGAATCGACGGTGCCCAGCGAGTCATTGACCACACCATTGTCTTCAGTCTCTTCGACCTCGCCGCCGGGCATTTCATGGGTTGGTTTTCTTCGGGGGTTCATTCGTCTTCTCCTCGGACTAAGATGCCGAGAAGACGAACCGCGCTGAGAAACCTGCAACGCCAGCCAGAGAATGCCATATTTTCATGAGAGCCAACCTCCTGAGGGGATGCAGACGATCGACATTACCGGAATTTCAGTTTACGGTAGCTTGGACGAATCAGTGCCGGCCGGAGTTGCAGAGCTCGACAAAGTGTTCAGCGCGCCGATCACGATGCCGGGGGTAAGAACCTGCGGCAACAACCGCGGGTTGTTTTCCCCTGGAGAATACAGCGCGTAAACCGGCACGCCACTGCGTCCGAGCGTTGTAAGCGCCTCAGTAATGGCCGGGTCCTGCCGTGTCCAGTCGGCCTTCATCAGAACCACGTTTTTGGCCTGAAATGCCTGCGTGACTTCGGGCCGGTCGATTGCCACGCGCTCGTTCACCTGGCAGCTCAGGCACCACTTTGCAGTAAAGTCCACAAAGACGGGCTGTCCGGCGGCGAGCGAACGCTGTACAGCCAGGGCCGACCAAGGCTGCCAGGCGCCGGGAGCCGCAGCCTGGTCCCCAGCCTGACCCTGTGCGCGAGGCCCCGGCGTTTCAGCCAACTCCCTTGGCGCGGTTACGCTCACCACAACGACCGTAAGCACAATCAGCGCCGCAACCACCGCAGCCCAGCGGCGGGCCGGCCAGCGGCCCAGGAACCAGCCGGCAATGGCAAGCAACAGGAAGCCGGCGAGTAGCACAGCCAGCAGTGCCGCGCCGTAGGCCTGCGCCAGCACCCAAGCCAGCCAGATCACCGTGATGAAGATCGGAACCGAGATGGCCTGCTTCAGCACGTCCATCCACGCGCCGGGCTTGGGCAGCAGGCGAGTCCACGCCGGCTGCAGGGTGAGCGCGACATAGGGCGCGGCCAGACCAAGAGCCAGCGCGGTGAATACGGCAAAGGTGACGGCAGCAGGTTGGGCGAGCGCGTAGCCGATGGCCGCGCCCATAAACGGCGCAGTGCACGGCGTGGCAACAACAACAGCCAGCACGCCCGTAAAGAAGCTGCCTGCGTAACCCTGCTTTGCGGCCAGCGTACCACCCGCGCTGGTCAGCGTGAGCCCGATCTCAAACTGCCCGGCGAGCGAAAGGCCGAGAAAGAACAGCAGCCCAGCCATGAGCGACAAGAAAACTGGCGACTGGAACTGGAAACCCCAGCCGAGCACCGCTCCCGCAGCGCGCAGGCCGAGCAGCGCGGCCACCAACGCCCAAAAAGAAACCAGGATTCCGGCAGTGTAGACAAACCCGTGCGCCCGCAGCTTGTGCCGCTCCTCATTGCCCGACTGCACCAGCGCCAGCCCTTTCAAAAACAGCACGGGAAATACGCAGGGCATCAGATTCAGCAACAGCCCGCCGAGAAAGGCGAGCCCGGCGATGCGCGCCAACCCTAACAATGAGAAGGCGGCCAGCGGAGGCGGAGCAGCGCCGCGGGTGGGCATTCCCTCGATGCGCGCGACCCCGAAGGAGGAGGAAATTGGAGCCGGAGCCACAATGGCTGACCGCCACGCGTCAATTTCGTAGTTCCTGCCGCCGGAGAGCTCGATGAGGCCCTTCAACTGCGCAGGTGCGGCGGTCAGATTCGCGTCTTTCTTGAGTTCCAGAATCAGGCCCTTCGCCGTGGGCGTGAGCGATTGCGGCGCGGGATTGTCGAGAATGTCCTGGTCTTCGGGGAAAAACGCGGCCTGAGTCTCGTGCTGGCCGGTTTCCACGGCGACCCGGAAGCCTGTCGCTGTCGGCTGGAACGTGGCCTTATCGGCGGCGGGCAGCGGAGTAGGAAGGCGACCAATCAGACGGTTAAAGATGTCTCTGTCCGACGCCACTTGCACCACTTCCCCTGGTGTGCTGGGAACAGCCCGGTCAACCTCGAGTTCTGCCTTGCCCGGAATGCACACATCACGGCAAACCAGCCAATCGACTTTGGCATGCAAAACAACCGGCCCTGGCTTTGCCGTCTTGGCCACATTGAGAGTCAGCGGAAAAAGCACCTCGTTCTCGTAGCCGAAATCCATCAGCGGGCCCAGAGGCAGCCGCTTGGGCGCGGGAAATTGCATTGGCCCGGCGGTAATTCCGGCAGGCAGAGTCCAATGGATGTCCGGTGGCTCGCCGGAATCTCCTGGGTTCTGCCAATAAATGTGCCAGCCGGGCTCAAGCTTGAAATAGAGCCCAGCTTCAGAGCTTTCGCCGGGGTTGAGCGATCCAGCGGGGACTACGAGCTGCACGTGCAGATGGGCAGCCTCAGCGGAATTTGAAGCGGCGAGTGCCGACAGGCTCACCCCGAACGTGAATAACAGCGCCAATATGGGGCGCAAACGGCGCAAGAAGAGTGGAGAGATAATCTTCATCTGACTGGACTCAGTGTAATGGAGCGGGGGCGCGCTTCGCGGTCAGTCCACGATGCGCGCGGCGTGCTGCTGCCTGGCGTGTTCTCTATAGATGCAGTCGTTCTGCACGCACTTCACGCCCGCCGCGCGGGCGCGGGCCACAGCTTCATCGTGAATCACTCCGTCCTGCAGCCAGAGATACGGGATGTGAAGTCGAATCACGTCATCGACAATCGCCGGCACGTGCTCTGGGGCGCGAAAAACGTCCACCAGATCGATTCCGGAGCCGGTCAGCTCGCGCGCGGCAGCGTGGGCGGCGTCGAGGTCCAAGTAGCACGGCCCTCCCAGCACCTCTTTGACCGCGGGATTGACCGCGAAGACGCGATATCCCTGCTCAGCCAGGTAGCGGCCGATCTTGTGACTGTCTCGGTGGGGCTTATCGCTCATGCCCACCACGGCGATGTTGCGCGCGCTGCGCAGGATTTCGTCGATGATTGCGGGGTCGTTCATAGGTTCGCAGTTCGTAGTTCGCAGTCCACATTACGCGGTACGCAACGCACAGTGACGGATGGGAAGCGGCCCGATCCGGTTTTCCGCAGATTCCCATTCTAAAACGTTGCCGCGATGAGAGCGTGCGCCCTTGCATTTTTTTATAAATTAGGCGAATCTTCCATTAGCTTAATCCGACAGACTAGGGGGGCCCGGCGAGAGCTGGGTGGGCTGCTTCCAACCGCGGGTGTGTTTCGACGGTGAAGCCCAACGATCCGTTCGTACCTTCGGGTTTCCTTCCCCTCTATTTCTGTCCCAAAGGGACCTGCTGTATGGCCGTGACCTGGGACGCGACTTATCTGCTTTGTATTCAGAGAAAAACTGCGCAATGTTTCTGTGCGGCCGCTGGCGCGCTTTGCGTTTTATCGATCCTCGCCGCCGGCCCGGCGAAGGCCCCCTGCCAGGCGGAGAATCCGGCGGCCGGCAGCACGACGGCAGCCGCGCCCAACCCAAGCCGATGCAGCAGGCAGGTTGAAATTGCCAATCCAACACCCGACGGCCTCGTCGCTTCGCTGAACAAGCGCGGCCTTGCGTACAAGGCGAAGGGCGAATTGGACTGCGCCATTCGGGAATTCGACCGGGCGATCGATCTCAAGCCGGAGTATGCCGCACTCTATGTCAACCGTGGTCTCGTTTACCAGGACAAGGGTGAGATCGACCGCGCGATTCAGGACTTCAATGAGGCCATCTACCTCAAACCGGACAACGCTGAGGCATTTGATAACCGTGGCATCGCTTATTACGCCAAGCTCCAGTTCGACCGCTCGATTCGGGACTTCAATCAGGCTATTCACCTCAATCCGCAAAACGCGGTGGCATTCAATAACCGCGGCATCGCATACGACGCCAAGAACGAGTTCGACCACGCCATCGAGGACTACAGTCAGGCGCTCGGCCTCAGATCCGATTATGCCGCAGCTTACAACAATCGCGGCAATGCATATACGAGCAAGGGCGACATGGCCCGCGCGATTCAGGACTACGATGAGGCGATCCGCCTCAACCCAAAGTACGCAGAGGCGCGGCTCGACCGCGGCATCGTCTATCTGCGCCTGGGTGACTTCGATCGGGCGATTGCAGAATTCGATGAAGTCATCCGGGTCAAGCCCGATTTCGCCGACGCCTTCAACAACCGCGGCAACGCCTTGAACGCGAAAGGCGAACACGTGCGCGCCATTGAGGACTACAGCGAGGCTATTCGCTTGAAACCGGACTACGCCGAGGCCTTCAATAACCGCGGTGTCGCCAACGACGGCAGTGGAGAACGCGGCCGAGCCATCGAGGACTTTAATCAGGCCGTTCGCTTGCGGCCCAATTACCCTGAGGCGTTCAATAACCGCGGCGGCGTGTATATCAACGAAGGCCAGTTCGACCGCGCCATTCGGGATTTCGATGAGGCTTTGCGGCTGGCGCCCGGCTACGCAATGGCAATGCGTAATCGCGTTCGCGCCGTTGCGCGAAAGGCGGAGCGCGAAGGGACGGCACTGAATTCACGCGCGGGAAGCGGCCAGTTCTAGGAAGTCGATGGCCGGGCCTCGTGTTGCCGGCGCGGGATGGCGCTTCGGCGGCGAAGAAACTCCTTACACGTCTAAATCGTCCGCTTCTGCCGCAGCCACCGCCGTCCCCCTCCGCTTAGCCAGAAGGTAGCCCCTCAAAAACGGCTCCAGATACCCGTCCAGCACTTTATCCACGTCGCCGACCTCGACCTTCGTACGGTGGTCCTTGGCCATGCGGTAGGGCTGCAACACATACGACCGGATCTGCGAGCCGAAGTTGATGTCGAGCTTGGAGTCTTCGAGCTTCTTACTCTCCGCGCGCTTCTTTTCGAGTTCGTACTCGTAGAGCCGCGAGCGCAACATCTTCATGGCCTTTTCGCGGTTGCTATGCTGACTGCGCTCGTTCTGGCATTGCACCACAATTCCCGTGGGGAGATGCGTCATGCGCACGGCGGAGTCAGTGGTATTCACGTGCTGCCCGCCCTTGCCGCCGGAGCGATACGTATCGATGCGCAGGTCTTCCAGCTTCAGGTCCACATGAATGGTTTCGTCGATCTCTGGAGAAACGTAGACCGAAGCAAACGACGTGTGCCGCCGCTTGGCGTTGTCGAAGGGCGAGATGCGCACCAGCCGGTGCACGCCGCTCTCGCCAGCCAGCATGCCAAAGGCGTACTCGCCGATGATGGTAAAGGTGGCGGACTTGATGCCGGCCCCTTCGCCGTCCTGGTAGTCGTTCATCTCGGTTTTGAAGCCCTGCTGCTCGGCCCAGCGCAGGTACATGCGCATCAGCATCTCGGCCCAGTCCTGGCTTTCGGTGCCGCCCGCGCCGGGATGCACGGTCACAATCGCATTGAGCGCGTCGGCCTCGCCGCTCAACATGGTCCGGGCTTCGAGTTCTTCGGCAAACGCGCCGAGAGCTTTGATCTCGCGCTCCAGATCGGAGAGCACGTCTTCGCCTTCGCGCGCCAGTTCGAAGTAGGCCTCAACGTCGCCGGTGCGGCGGACCAGTTCCTCGTCGTCGCGGATCAGTGTTTCGAGGCGCTTGCGGTCGCGCATCAGAGGGCTGCGACGCGGCGGGATCGGACCACAACGCCGGGTCGGCGAGCCTGGTTTCTATTTGTGCGAGTTCCCTGCGGATGCGCGCAGGGTCAAAGATACTCCCGCAGGTCGCGCACTTGATTGCGGACCGGAGCGTAGGCGAATTCGAGATCGTTCAGCGACATTTTTTGCTCGTTTGACCTGACTTTGCTTCGAAATGAGAGAGTTGCCTTCTCTGCTACTCAAGAATATCACTACGCCGGATTCGACCTATTATGGCGTTTGGCGGCCGCCTTATTGACGCCTCCGGAGGGAGCAGGGGCCTTCAGGCCCCTGAACAGAGCGCATCAATGCGCGGCCTTCAGGCCCGGGCCTTGTCCTCTCAGCGCAAATGGAGAGGCATAGGGTCCAACGGGCCACAGCTGCGGAACTGAAGGGATACTCATTCGGCGCCGCTCACAAGCCCGCGCCGCACCGGGTTCTCCTCGATATACCGCACGCAACTGACGAACTTCTCTTCACTCATGATCTGGCTCTCGTTGAAGCTGCGCATCCACACATCGAGCTTGCTTCTTCAGGCGGAAGGAGAAACCGCCCTTGATGAATTGCATAGCTTTTTCGAGCGACACATCCGGGGCGGGCGTGATCAGGGCGTGGAAGTGGTCAGGCATGATGACGAATGCGTGCAAGAGAAATTTTCCCTGGCTGCGATAGTCGAGGATGGTTTGCTCCAGCAACTCCGCCGTGGCCGTGACCTGGAAGAGCCTGCGGCGCTGCGCCGTCACCGCGGTGACCATGATATGTACGAGTTTCCTGGGGCGCCAATCGCATCGCGGCAATATAAACGAAAGGCCCGTGGCTAAAGCCACGCCTTTCCAGGCCGCGTTCAGGGGCCTGAAGGCCCCTGCTCCCTCCGTGTCCAGCACGCTGGCGTAAAGGCCTTCCTCCGGTCCAGACCACAACCACCAAACTCAGCCAGACGCACACCCACGCAAACACGTCGCCGTGGGCGGTGTAGAAGGTGATGTCGTCGCGGAAGGCGAACTCGGCGGGCAGAGCGTCGGTCTGGTGCCGGGGAATGCTCTGGCGCACGCAGCCATAAGGATCGATGACCGCGGTGACGCCCGTGTTGGTGTCCCTCAGTAGCCAGCGGCGGTTCTCGATGGCCCTCATGCGCGCCATATTCAGGTGCTGCCATGGCGCGCTTGTGTCGCCGTACCATCCGTCGTCGCTGATGTTGACCAGCACCTCGGCGCCCAGACGCGCGAACTGGCGCACCTCGTCGGCGAAGACGGCCTCGTAGCAGATAAAGACGCCGTAGCGATGGCTTCCGCCGTTTTGGGTGTCGAGCAGAAATGCCTTGCGCTCTGTGCCGCGCGAAAAGGTCGAAACCCTGCCTGTGAGCTTGTGGGCGAAAGTGAGCAAATTCTGGAAAGGAATGTACTCGCCGAAGGGGACGAGGTGGATTTTGTCGTAGCGGCCGATGATTTGCCCGTCTGCGTTCGCAACGATCGCCGAGTTGTAATAGCGCCACTCATGCGTGCGGTCGTCCTGGTCCCAGCCGATGCCGCCCACCACCAGCGGCCCGTGCACAGCGCCGGCAATGGTCACGAGCGCCTTTTCGAACCGCGGGTCTGTCTGGTCGAAGGGCGCGGGCGACTCCGGCCAGACGACGAGATCGGGATGAGTAGGGTACGGCGGGCAGATGACTTCGCCTGTAGACGCGCCGGTCTGCGGAATTCCGGCGATATAGCTCTTGCATTGCTCTTCGGCCAGGCGAATGAATTCCGCGATATGGCTGTCCCAAGCCGGCCCTTGCCAGTTGTTGGCGGAGCCGACGTCGAGATTCGGCTGAATCAGCACCGCTGTCGCTGTCGCATCGGGGCTGGGCGGCGAGACAAAAATGCCGCAGAAACCGGAGATCAGCAGCAGTGCTCCGCAGCCGGCCCAAGCCCAGCGGCCTGCCAGTCGTCGCTTTGACTCACGGCCCAGCGGCAAACCGCCGGCCAGGAGCGCGTTGACAGCGACCAGAACAAAGCTGATGCCATAGACCCCTGTCCACGGCGCGAGCTGGTTCACCATTGCGTTGTCGACTTGTGAGTAACCGAGCTGGTCCCAGGGCACGCTGGTGATATGGGCGGCGGCCAGCTCCAGACCGGTCCACAGGACGGGCGCGAAGGCAAGGGCGAGGCGCGTCGAGCCGGTGGCGCGGCGCACCAGCGCGACGCCGAGGCCGAAGAGACCGAAGTAGAGCCCCAGCACCATGCTGTACCCGACGAGCAGCAGCGTCGGGGCAAGCAGCGGCATGTCGCCGTAGCGCATCATTGTGTCGCGAACCCAGTAGCAATTGGCCATGTACCACAAGAAGCCGCAGAGATAGGCAATAAAAAAGGCGGTGCGACGGTGACGGCGGCTGGAGCTTGGAATCGTGAGGATGGCCCAAAGGAGCGGAACGAGCGCGAACCAGGCGAAGACAGAGCGCCACGGAGGCATCGGCCCGGCAAGCGGGAACGGCAGTTCGAGCAAAGCCGCCGACAGAACAGCGGCGGCCCACGGCTTCCAGAACGAGTGCATACAGGGCCGAGTGTAAAACATCCGGATGGGTTACAATCGCAACATGTTGCTGGCCATTGTGGCAATGCGAATTTTGGAAGTGATGTTTTTTCTCGGCCTCGCGGGATCGGCGGTGGTAGTGCTGATCAGCTTTATCGAGGACGGAAAAGAGCTTTTTGGCAAAGACTAGTTTCTTGCCCCGCAGACACGCTCCTTGGCGCCTCCCCGTGCAGCAGTCCCGCCGTTCCGCAGGAAAAAGCGATCTTTATCGCGTTTGGTGCGTTGCGCGAGCGTGTGCTTCGTCTTGCGCCAGAGACCGTCATCTTTATTTTATTGACAGGGGATTCATTGAAAACTAGACTCATCGCAGAGCGCTGGTTTCGCTCTTACAGATTTCCAGGGTGTGTGTTAGCGGACCCTGGGCCACCGGCTGCCTCGCCGGAACCCTCGCGATGGCCACGACCCGAACGACAGTAGCACCGCCGAACGACCGCGTAAGGCTTATCGTAGCCTCCTCGGTGATGCTCACATTCATCTCCTTCTGGCGCGCGGCGGCCATCGTCCTCAACGATTTAGGCTCTTCGGCCTTCTACGCCGGCGGCATCGCCGAGCAGGCGGTGGGAGCGGCTGCGCCGTGGTTCATCCTCGGCATCATGCTGTTCAGCTTCGCCGTGCGCGCGGTGTATGTCGAGAGCTGCTCGATGTTTACGCGCGGCGGCGTGTACCGCGTTGTGAAAGAGGCTTTGGGCGGCGGTTTCGCCAAGCTTAGCGTTTCGGCGCTGATGTTCGATTACGTCCTCACGGGGCCGATCTCAGGCGTTTCGGCCGGTCAATACATCACCGGGCTGCTGAACGAGCTGTTGACGGTCGCCAACCAAAGCCACTGGCTGCCTCCGGCCCTGATGAACGCGCACGGCCAACCCGTCCAGTTCAATATGGATTACACCTCGGCGCTGTTTGGCGCGCTGGTGACGATCTATTACTGGTGGCAGAACATCAAGGGCATCGAGGAATCGAGCGACAAGGCCCTACGCGTGATGCAGGTGACCACGATCATGGTGATCATCCTGTTCGTTTGGGGCACTTATACGGTATGGTTGCGCGGCGCTCAACTGCCTCCGTCGCCGATCCCGTCGCACCTCAGGTTCAGCAGCGATGCGGTCGGGTTCCTGCGAGGAAGGGGATTGCCGATCTTTGGCTACTTCGGCATTCTCATGGCTTTCGGCCATTCCATCCTGGCCATGAGCGGCGAGGAGAGCCTGGCACAGGTGAATCGCGAGATCGCGCATCCGAAGCTCAAGAACCTGAAGCGGGCGGCGATCGTGATTGCGATCTACAGCCTGATCTTCACCGGCGGCGGCACGCTGCTGGCTTCGATGCTCATTCCCACCGGACCGCGAATCCACGTCTACCAGGACAACCTGATCGCGGGTTTGGCAATGTATATGGCGGGGCCGCTGGTGTGGCGAATTGCGTTTCGCATCTTCGTGGTTGTGGTCGGCTTCCTGATCCTCTCCGGCGCCATCAACACCTCCATCATCGGCTCGACCGGCGTGCTGATGCGCGTGGCCGAAGATGGCGTGCTCACCGACTGGTTCCGTAAGCCGCATCCCAAATTCGGCACCAGCTCCCGCATCGTCAATCTGGTCTTCATCCTGCAGATGGTGACCATCGTCGCCAGCCGCGGCAACGTGATCATGCTGGGCGAGGCTTACGCCTTCGGCGTCATCTGGTCGTTCACCTTCAACAACCTTGCCATGCTGGTTTTGCGCTGGAAGTACAAAGGCGAGCGCGGCTGGAAGGTTCCTCCCAATCTGCGCATTGGCAAAACCGAGATTCCCATCGGACTTCTGTCGGTCTTTATGGTCCTGTTGGCGACAGCTACGGTGAATCTGTTCACCAAGTCAGTCGCCACCGTGAGCGGCATTGTATTTTCAGCGGCGTTCTTCATCGTCTTTACCATCTCGGAGCGGGAGAACCTGAGGAAACATGCCCGGACCGCAAAGGAGATGAAGGACCACTTCCAACTGGAGCACCAGGAGACGGTGAGCCGGGAATCGGTGGCGATCCGCCCCGGCGGCGTTATCGTGACCATGCACGACGCCGCCAATCCCTTGGCTCTGAAGTGGACTCTGGGGCGCACCAGCACGGTTGAACGGGATGTTGTTGTGCTAAGCATTCGCATGATGGGCGTGGGCGGCCCTGAGTATCTGAGCGCCGAGCAGCAGAGCTTCAGCGAACACGAGCAGATGGTTTTCACCAAGGCGGTTTCGGTAGCCGAGAGCTTCGGCAAGACAGTTTCTCTACTGGTGGTTCCGGCCGGGGACGTCTTTGCCGCGCTGGCGCAGACCGCAAATTCGCTCGAGGTGGAGTCGGTGGTTTCGGGATTATCGAGTTCCATCACCGCCGAGGACCAGGCATTCCGCCTTGGACAGGCTTGGGAGGCGCTGCCCGAGCCCAAGCGGCAATTCAACTTTTACGTGATCGGCCCCTCAGGCGAGACCAAGGTGTTTTACATCGGGCCTCACGCACCTGCGTTAGGGCCCGAAGATGTGGAACTGGTCCACCGGCTGTGGTTGAACATGCGGCGCGATCCTTTGGCGGCGGATCTGCATCACAGCGACATCATCACGTATGCGCTGACGCGGCTGGCCGGCCAGTATGCCCGCGAAAAGCAGGAGATACTCCGCGACCTGCACAACTACAGCACTTCCAAGTCGTCACCCGCCACCCTGCGCCTGGGCGCTCAGGATTCCTACGGTCCACGCGGAATCAAGCAATCGCCGCGCGCGGTCAAGCAAACGCGGGATCAATAAGAACAACCGCTGGTTCCGCAAGCTTTACGTCCTATCTATTCCCTTTTTCCCACCATAGAATTGGGAGGGATGATCCCCGGCTCGATCAATGGTGTGGCGATTGTGGCCATCGGACGCAATGAGGGCGAGCGGCTGAAGGTGTGCCTGCGCGCGGCGGGCGTTCCCTCTGCCGGCGGCGCACGAACTGCGGTCTATGTCGATTCGGGCTCAACGGACGGTAGCGCGGAGTATGCGCGCTCGGTTGGCTGCCACGTGGTGGAGTTGGACGCATCGCGGCCGTTTACGGCGGCGCGGGCGCGGAATGAGGGCTTTGCCTGCGCGATGGAGCTCGCGCCCGACGCGGAGTTTGTGCAGTTTGTGGACGGCGACTGCGAGCTGGAGCAGGGCTGGTTGCAGGCGGCTGTTGCAGCGCTTGCCGTGCGAGACGATGCGGGCTTGGTGTGCGGTCATGTGCGCGAGATTCATCCCGAGGCGAGCGTCTTTAACAGGCTGTGCGACCTGGAGTGGCGTCAGGCTCCGGGAGAGATTCCGACTGCAGGCGGCCGGTTTATGGCGCGGGCTCGCGCCTTCAGAGAGGCGGGCGGATTTCGGCCGGATGTGATCGCAGCCGAGGATGATGAGTTCTGTATCCGCGCGCGGCGAAAGGGCTGGAAAATCCTGATGATCGATGCGCCGATGGCGCGCCACGACGTAGCCATCACGAGCATTGGACAGTGGTGGCGCCGAACGCGCCGGGCGGGCCACGCCTACGCGCAGGTTGCAGCGCTGCACGGTAGCGGCGAAGAACGGTATTTCGTGCGCGACCGGCGGCGCATTTTGGTCTGGGGGCTCGCGTTGCCGGTTGCGGCGCTCGCAGCCGCGCCGTTCACGCGCGGGATTTCGCTGGTAGTCCTGCTCGGCGCATACGGACTGCAGCTCGTCCACATTGCCCACGGCTGCCGGAAGCGCGGATGGGCGAAGAGAGACGCGTGGACCTACGCATTCTTTACCGTCATCTCGCGGTTTCCGGCGTTGCAAGGGTTGCTGGAGTATTATTGGCGGCGGCTGCGTGGGCGGCCCTTGACGACGATCGAGTACAAGTAAGGGGAGCAGATGAACGACGCAACGCAGCAGACGCCAGAGCAGCAATCGAGCGGCGCTCCGGCGAGGCAGGCCCCATGAAGCCCGGTGTAGGCCACAAGCGCCGCGTGGCGCTGGCGGGCGCCGGCTACATTGCCGACTGGCACGCCAAGTGTCTGGCGTCAGTGGCGGATGTAGAGCTGGTTGCGGTCTGCGATCGGGCTCTGAGCAGGGCGCAGGCGCTGGCCGCCAAGTTTGGAATCCCCAAAACTTACGGGGCGATTCAGGAAATGCTGGAAGCGGAAGCGATGCTGCGCGAGGAAAGCTCGACGCGGTGCACATTCTGCTGCCTCCCGACCAGCATTTTGGTGCGGCAAAGGCCGCCATCGAAGCCGGCGTGAGCGTCTTCCTTGAAAAGCCGATGTGCGACAGCGCGGATGCCTGCGAGGAACTAGCGCGGCTGGCCGCAGCGGGCGGTGTGCGCCTGGGCGTGGGGCACAATTTTCTCTTTGCCGAGCCTTACGAGCAACTGCGGCGCGACGTGCGCAGCGGCATTCTGGGGCGCATCGATCAAATCACCATCACATGGAACCGTTTTTTGCCCCAGTCCGTTTCAGGCCCCTTCGACATTTGGATGCTGCGCGACCCGCGCAACATCCTGCTCGAAACCGGACCGCACCTGGTTGCGCAAATGCTGGACCTCGCAGGCGAGCCGGAAGAGATGGAAGTGCGCGCGGCGAGCGCGATCGAATTGCCGACGGGCAAGAGCTTCTACCGCCGCTGGCAGGTGGAGGCGGTGAAAGACGCGACGGCAATCGACCTGAGGTTCTCCTTCGTGCCCGGTTTTGCCGAGTACAACATCCACGTGCGTGGCTCGCTGGCTGCGGCCACGGCCGACATGGAGCGCAACACCTACACCCTCGACTGCTATCGGCCTGCCGATCCGGACTTTGAGAACTACGCGATGGTCGTGAGCCGGGCGAAGAGCCTGAAGGTGCAGGCGCGCCGGACGCTGGCCAAGTATGTGCTGTCGAAGCTGCGTCTCAAGAAACGCGGCACGCCTTACGGCGAGGGCATTGCACGAGCAATGGATGCGTTTTACGGGGCGGCGTGGGGTGATTCTGTAAATCTCGATGAGCGCATAGCTGGATTTTTTGCGACGCGCGTGATCCGCGTGTGCGAGCAGATAGGAGCGCTGGCGAAGCTCCCGGCACAGGCGAGTGCCACTGGGCCGGCGCAAGCCCGGACAAAATCCGCTGCGGATGCGCAGTCAGTCCCGCGCATCCTGGTGCTGGGCGGCTCAGGTTTTATCGGCAAGGAGCTGGTGAGGCAGTTGGTTGCCGCGGGCCGCGGCGTGCGCCTGCTGGTGCGCAGCGCGGCGAGCTTGCCCGAGGAGTTGCGCGCGCAGGTGGACTGTCAAGACGGGCGATCTGCTAAACCGGGAGAGTTTGCTGCGCGCCATGGAAGGTATCGAGTGCATTGTGCACCTGGCGCGGGCCAACGTCAAAACTTGGGCCGACTACCAGAGGCTGGAAATCGAAGCCACGCGGCAGGTGGCCGAGTGCGCGCTCGAAGCAGGCGTGAAGCGGTTTATTTACGCGGGCACGATCGATTCGTATTATGCAGGCCGGCGCGCGGGCACGATTACCGAAGCCACGCTGCTTGACCGGCGCATCGAGCGCAGGAATCCTTATGCCCGCGCCAAAGCGGCCTCAGAAAAGATCTTGCTGCGCATGCATCGTGAGCAGGGATTGCCGCTGGTAATTGTGCGGCCGGGAATCGTGATCGGCCGCGGAGGCAGCCCTTTCCATTGGGGTGTGGGTATGTGGTGGCACGACGCCGTGTGCCAGATCTGGGGCGAGGGCACGAACAAGCTGCCGCTGGTGCTGGTGGAAGACGTTGCGCGCGCGTTGATCGCCGCGATGGAGAAGCCGGGCATCGAGGGCCAATCGTTCAACTTGATTGCAGACCCGTGTTTGAGCGCGCAGGAGTATTTGGATGAACTGGACCGTGCGGGCGGAATGCGCTTGCAGTGCTACGCCACGCCAATCTGGCGCTTCTACCTCAAGGACATGATGAAGTGGGTGGTCAAGGTCGCGGTGCGCCATACGGAGCGGCAGTTGCCTAGCTATCGCGACTGGGAGAGCCGAACGCAGCGGGCGCGGTTCGATTGCACGGCCGCGAAGACTGTGCTGGGATGGAGTCCCGTGAGCGAGCGCGGCGAGATGGTGCGGCGGGGAATCGAAGAGCCGCTCAGAGAGATCATGAAATAAAGTGCAGTGGAAAGCGATCCCAGGTTCAAATCCTGTAGGGAATCCGGATACCGGGATCGTTGGCGTCAAAGTCACGGGAGTTCCGCGTGACAAGAAGCCGGTTCTCCACTTCAGCGGCAGCCCGAATGATGGCGTCAGGGAGCTTGAGGTTCTTTTTCCTGCGCAGCAAGAAAGATCTCTCAGCCACATCGGAAGTGATGGGAACGGTGTGGAATGTCATGAGGAAGGCCCGCACCTGGGCCTCGTCAGCGGAGGTCGTCCCTGCCATCACTTCCATCCAGGTAATGACACTGATGGCGCGGTCGCGGTAGCGTTCCAACTCGATGCGGGCCTTGGGAACACCGCTCAGGTAGTCGATGAGGATGTTGGTATCGAACAGAACCTTCTTGCCTACCATTCCCCGCGCAACCTCTCCTGGTACTTGAGGCCATCCACGCGTCGATTTGACCAAAGCCCGAAGGCCTCTGTTTTGCGGGCCTGGCGATGCGGTTCCAGAGACTTCGCGATGGCGCGGCGGACAAATTCGGCACGAGAGATGGCAAGTTTTTTCGTGACGCCCTTGAGGAGCTTCAAATCTTCATCGGGAATGTCGACTAGCGCGCGCATGGAGCCCTCCTTTGATATACAAGAAGTATATCACTTTGTTCGCGCTCTGGCTTACTACCACGGGGTAGGCGGGCTTATGCGGCCGCCTTGCGTTTCTCTCCATGCATGGCGCAGCAAACTGAGGAGCAGCGTGGCTTCTCGTGCGCGTTCGCGGCGGGCCGGTGTGGGGCTGAAGCGATTGCGCAGGAACCGCAGCGTGTAAAGGCTCTCCTCAAGCCAGCGCGCCAGCCAAGCCTTTTGGCCGTGGTGCCTGCGGTAGTAGAGAAAAGTAGACCGCATACGCCAGAGGACAACTTGCGTTTCGTTCTCCGAGAAGACGTGCTCGCCGACCTGCCGCGAGGATTCGCCGTGCAGGTGGGTGACGACAATATCGGGCCAATACAGAATGCGGAAACCGGCGGCTTTGACGCGCCGGCACAGGTCGACTTCCTCGCAATAGAGAAAAAATGCGGGATCGAACAAGCCGGTCTTCTTGAGCGCCTCGCGGCGAAGAATCATGAAGGCGCCGGTTACCCAGTCGACTTCCGCGGGTTGGGTGGGATCGGCCCAGGTGCGTTCGGCGGCTGCAAAGATGCGGGAGCGGGGAAAGCGCGAGGCGAGGCCGGTGAGGAGGAAAGCATCTCTCCAAATGGCGGGGAAGCTGCGCGCCGAAGGTTGCCAGGCGCCATCGAGAAACACCAGGCGCGCGCCGCCGATACCCGCGGAGGTGTCCGCGTCCATGTGCGCGAGGGCGCGTACGAGCGCGCCGGGATGGATGAAGGCGTCGGAGTTAAGCAACACGAGAGAACGACCCCGGGCGATTCCAATAGCGCGATTGTTGGCCTCGCCAAAGCCGAGATTCACTTCGCTCCGGATGAGGCGAACTGGAACTCCCGGACCGGAGAACTCCGCGGCCACCATATCGGCGGAGCCGTCGTGGGAGGCGTTGTCGACGACCAGAATCTCTGCTGATGAACCTTCTGGCAAGCGTGCGCACTCTTCGCGGAGAGACGTGAGACACTCGCGCAGCAGATCGCGCGTGTTGAACGAGACAACGATAACGGAGGCAGCATAGTCATAGCTCGGACGGAGAAGGCCGAGCGCGCTCGCCGGCTCAAGTGCGCTGCTTCCGCGGGGATCGTTCACGGTGCCTCAAGTATAGAGGGAAGCGGCGGCGGTGACGGGCTATGCTTGAGAGGGCGCGGTGGCGCGTGTTGTGATTGCCGGCTCTTTGCTTTGAACATTATGAGATGTCTCTCGACGCAGGATACCCATCTGGCGGCGTGGACGCCGCCAGTACAGCCGGTCTCCCACCCCAACGACGAAGACCTGTCGTTGGGGACCCCGGTCTGGAGACCGGCGCTACTACCGCTGTTGCGCGCTGCGTTGGGACTGGCAGCGGTCGCCGGCGCCGCCGTGGCCTGCTGCGGGCAGACCGCGGGCGGTGGCACGTGCCTGCGCGTTACCGGCCAGGTGATCCTCAGCGGAGTGACGCGGCTGGGCATGAATCTGGGCGAGCAGAACTTCTACGACTCCGGGCAGATGCTCAAGAATCTGCTGGCGCGGAATCCCGACTTCGCGCCGATGACCTACCGGACGATCTTCCACTGTCAAACAGGCGGGCAGGCGAGCTGCGTGGATACGCGGCGGGGAATCCAATTCCCCGCGGATTTCTGGAATGGCGCGCGCTACGAGGTGCTGGAAGGCGCTGCGACGGGACAGCGCGGGACAGTTACGGCAAGCGGGACGGGCGCCGGCGGATATGTTTTGACTCTCGACTCCGCCGTTAACGCGATTGGCGCCGGAGACTGGCTGGCGGTCGAAAAAGAGTTTCCCGGCGATCCCGCGAGCGGGTTGGTGGCCGACGGTGAGCGGTGGCGCGCGGCTGGAGGCGGAGCGAAGCGATTTGCCGCCTGGGACGCCGGTCCATCAGGCACTGCGCATCGAGGCTTCGGGTGCAGGCCAATCCGCGGACGTGAATTCCTACTTCGATTCCACAGCAGGGATGACGTTTGTGCGCCTGCAGGGCCACTACCGGCTTCGCTTTCTGGCCAAGTCCGTGACCGGGTCAACAGTGTTGCATGTGCATGTGGGAAGGCTGGCGCCGGGAGTGCGGCGTTACCTCGACACGGACGTTGAATTGCCGCGAGCGTGGGCGGGATTCAGCCTGGAGTTCGATGCCAATGAGATTTCGCTGCCTCCTGCGGCGGTGGAAACTGGCTTCAGCGTTGGTGGCGGCACGGTGCTGCTGGACGATGTGGAGCTTGAGCAGACCGGCGGCGATCCCGCGAACCGGACAGCCTTCCGCGACGAGGTGGTGGAGACGCTCAAGGAGCTGCGGCCCGGCGTGCTGCGGCTGATGGAGAGCGATGCGGGGCTGGGCAGCACAGTGGATAACCTGCTTGCGCCGCCGATGGCGCGCCAACGGGCCGGCTATCGCACATGGTTCAAGGCTGCCGGCGACATTCCCATGGGGATTCCGGAGTTCCTGGAACTTTGCCGGGAGGTCGACGCAGAACCGTGGATCGTGACGCCCACGGCGATGAGTCTGGACGAGACGCGCAAGCTGGCCGAATATCTGGCCGGTTCGGCAGCGACACCGGGCGGGGCATTGCGCGCGGCCGGCGGAAGGCGCGAGCCATGGACGGAGGCCTTCGGCACCATTCACATCGAACTGGGCAACGAGGCCTGGAACGGGGATTTCCGCGGCGAGTCGATTGAAGACCCCTTGGCGTATGGACGCAGGGCCAATGCGGTGTTTGCGGCGTTTCGCGCCGCAGCGGGACCGGCCGCCGGCAAATTCGATCTCGTGGTGGGCACGCACGCCTACGATCCGGAACGAAACAGCGCGCTGCTCGCCGCCGCGCCGCTGGCCACAACGCTGGCCATTGCCCCGTACCTGATGCGCAACGTGACGGAGTGGGCGAATGACGACCAGCTCTATGGAGCTTTGCTGGCGCAGCCCGAAGAGATGTCGCGCGCAGGAATTGTTGCCGCCGCAGCCAATTCGGTGGGCAGCCGGCAACTGGCTGTCTACGAAGTGAACCTGCACACCACGGGCGGTGACGCTCCGCAAGCGGTCCTCGATCGCTTCACTCCTTCGGCTGCCGCGGGGCTGGCCGTTGCCGGTCACATGCTGCGCATGATGCGCGACCACGGAGTCCGCGATGAGATGCTCTTCAGCCTGCCGCAGTACCAGTTCGGGCGATCGGACGGAAAGACGGCGCGGTTGTGGGGAAGCGTGGTAGAGATGGGCGCGAACGGGCGCAAACGGCCGCAATTCCTGGCCGAGAGCCTCGCCAACCGCGTCCTGCGCGGTGACATGGTGAAGGTGGAGATCACGGGCGAGAATCCCACGCACGACCAACCGCCAGGCAATGACGGCGTGAACCTGCGCGACGCGCACGAATTAGACGCGTATGGCTTTCAGGATAGGAAATGGCACGGTCTCATCGTCTTCAACTACGGGCTGCACAGCGCGAGACGGATTGATATCGACGCTCCCGGCCTCGCGCGCAATGCAAACGTGCACCTGTGGAGGCTCGTCAGTTCCTCGCCGGGCGATACGAATGAGGAGACCGTAAAGGTGAAGATCGAAGAGGAACATTTTTCGGGAACGGAACTCACGCTGGCGCCGTGCTCGATGGCCGTTCTGGAGTGGCAGGAATGACGGCGGCCAGAGCGAGGGCGCCGCGTATTGCTTCGTTGTAGGTCAAAGATCGTTCGGAAGCTGCTGACTAATGCCCGAAGTAATCGCAAGTGGTTACCTATTCTCTGAATTACTATGTATCTAAGGCGGCAGCTCCTCACCTTCCCGTTTCCACCTTTGCGCTATTGTTGTTCAAGGTTCAATGCGGGTAGCTTCTAACTTATCAGCCCGCATGGACTGATTGTAAGGCACTCATTCTGTGTATCCTCACTCGGTGAACTCTGGAGGCCGCAGCACCGGCAGGGAAGGCAACGCCGATCTCGCGAACCTCCAGAGATTTTTTTGTATGCCGAGACAAGAGCAGGCCGGGTGCGCGAAAGATCGTGACCGTCGTAAACGATGCGGCAATTGCAGCCGGTGTTAATGCTGCCGCGGGAGTCAGCAGGGAATGAAAGTCGAGATGAATGACGGTCTGCAGCCTCCTATTGCGGTCATGGGGTTGCCAATCAATAGTCTGACGGTGGACGAGGCTCTAGAAACGCTGGAACAACTGATCTTATCGGGCGGAACGCACCAGATTTGCCCGGTTAACGTGGACACATGGCTGAATGCGCTGGCCGACCCGCATCTGCATCGGATCATGGCCGGTTCGAGCCTTGTGCTGCCTGATGGAATGCCGCTGGTGTGGGCCGCGCGACTTCTTGGCTGCCCGCTCGCCGAGCGCGTCACCGGGGTGGACCTGGTGCCCAGGCTGGCCGAACTCTCCTCGCGCAAAGGCTATGGAATCTTCCTGCTCGGCGCCAAGCCGGGCGTGGCGGAACGCGCCGGCAAGCTGCTGGAACGCATGTATCCCGGCGTGCGCATCGTAGGCGCCTATGCTCCCGCCGAGGAAAACCTGATCCGGATGGATCATAACGAGATCCTCAATCGGATTCTTGCCGTCAACCCCGACATTCTTCTTGTAGCCTTCGGAAACCCCAAACAGGAAAAGTGGATTTGGATGCATCGCAAGCGGCTGGGCGTTCCACTGTCGATGGGCGTTGGCGGCAGCTTCGATATTTTGGCGGGCGACATGCGGCGCGCCCCGCGCTGGATTCAGCGGTGTGGTCTGGAGTGGGCGATGCGCTTTGCGCAGGAGCCGGTGCGTCTGGGCCCGCGCTATCTGCGCGATTTTCTCGGCCTTGCACGTCGCTTGCCGCTGGCCCTGTTTGCGGCATGGTGCCAGAGGCCTTATTTGGGCCAATCCCGAGTAACCATGGCCACTACGCAGCAGGTGATGCATGTGAACGTTCACGGCAGGTTAGGACCGGAATGCGCCTCTGAGGTGCAGGCCGCCACGACTGCGAGCATTGTGAATGGCCTGGTGATGGTGGTGCATCTCGACAAGGTTCGGCAGGTGACGGCGGCAGGTTTCGGAGTTCTGCTGGACGCGCGGCGCCAGTTGCTGGAAGCGGGATTTTCGCTCTCGCTAGGCGGCCTGAATCTGAGAACGCGTTTTGTGTTGTATGCCTGGCGGCTGCAACGGCTCTTCGACGAGTGGCAGCCGGCGATTTCGCGTAGCCGTCCTTTGACCCGCGAAGCCGAACTGCCAGCCCGCACGGATATAGGAAGCGAACGGGACGCGCTTCCGGCGCAGACGCGCACACGCGGATAGAAACGCAGATCTTCGCCGTTGGCATGTAGCCAGCGGCAATCCGCCGCGGCGGAGAGCAAGAGGGATGGCCCTCAAGGATTTTTTCAGAGAGCTGCCGTAGCGGCAACCAGGGGTGGAGACGGCATGGCGGCGATCATTCTGATTCCGGCGGTGGCCTGCTGGGCGGTGTTGGCGTGGGGCTCGGCCCGCAAGGCCTTGCTCTACGTCTACCTGCCCACGCTCCTTCTGCTGCCCCAGTACTACGTTGTTCGAGTTCCCCATCTTCCGCCCCTCACCTTTGCCGACGCCGCCGTTCTGCCCCTGGGCATTGCGCTCGCCTTCACCGGAATGCGGCGCTGGCGCGCTGGCCTGGATGGACTTGTGGGTGCTGCTCTTTGCCGTCTGCGCCGGCCTCTCGGAGGCGTTAAGCACCGAGCTTGCCAATGGCGATTGGATCCGGCTATTCTCTCCCGATTTCGCCCTGTCGCAAAGGTTCAGCACCAACCTGGCGATGGGCGGGTTGATGTTCACGAACAGTGTTTTTACCATCGTTCTGCCATACATCATGGGCAGGCTGCTCATCGAGCAGGAGGATGGCGAGCGGCACGTGATGCGCAGGAAACTGGTGGGTCAGATGTCCGCGCTGCTGGCCATCGTCGCGGGTTTGAGCGTCTACGACTTCCTGACCGGAACCAGCGGCTGGCAGAAGGTAGCAAACCATTTCTTCACAAGTCAATTTGAGTCTTGGCCGCCGCAGGTGCGTTGGGGGTTCGGACGCATTGCCGGACCCTACGGCCACGCCATTCTGGCGGGGATGATCTTTTTGATGGGACTGATTTACTGCCTCTGGCTGCGCGACGCCGACCGCAGTTGGGGCGCTCGCCGCCTGTTCAGCGGTTTGCCCATCACGGTTCGCGGGCTCATCCTGACCGCGATTGTAGCGGGATTGCTCATGACCCAGTCGCGCGGCCCATGGATAGGCGTGGGGATGGCGCTCGTGTTTGCGTTTTTGACGCGCTACCTGCCGGTGGGCAAGGCGGTAGCGGTTTTCCTGATCTGCATCGCGGCTTTTGCTGCCGTTGGCTATCATTACGCGAACCGATACACAGGGATAGCGATAAGCCAAGCGACTTCGGTCGAGCAGCGAAACGCCATCTATCGCCGCCAACTGCTCGCCAACTACGCGCCCCTCGTGATCGAGCACCCGGCCTTCGGCTGGGGCATCACCACATTTCCCGCGGTGAACGGACAAACGTCGATCGACAACCAGTATTTGATGCTTGCGGTAGAAGAGGGATTTGCAGGGCTCGGGCTGTTCCTGGCGATCGTGATAGGCAGCGCGGCAAGGCTCCTGCGGATGCTCTCTCAACCCATTGGGCACGAGGACCGGATGCTTGCTTACGCCCACCTGGCTGTGCTGATCGGGCTCGTGACGACGTTGAGCACGGTGTTCCTGGGCGAGCAGGCGGTAATGCTGTTCTTTCTTTTTGTCGGCTGGGTGCAGGCTATGAGGCCGGCGCTTGCGCACGCCCAGGTTGCGAACGGGCACGTACCGCAGCCGGGTTTCCGGCGCGTGCTGGTTTGACGTACATCTGTTTTTTGCATCTGCCCCTGCGGCAGAGGAGAATTGAGTTACACCACACGGCATTGAAAGTCAGCCGAACGAATGAACGGAAAGCATTGACGCATTGATACTGGAAAGCCTATTTGCGGAGCAGACGTTGGCGGTGGCGATGGCGCTCGTGACCGCGCCGCTGATTGCCGATCTTATGGTGTGTATTGCCGGCAATTTGCGCCGCACCCACGCGCCACGCACAGCGCGCGCGCGGGCCGTGCGTCTGGCGGTGGTGGTGCCGGCCCATGACGAAGAGCCGTTGATCGCGCGGACGGTGCAATCTTTGCTCGTGGCCGGTTGCTCGAATTACCGGGAAACGGAAAGATTAGAAACAGCAGGCGAGTTTTTCGAAGAGAGTTCCTCAGGGGCTAAAGCCCGCGACGATTTGGTTGACGTTACGGCACGACTAAAGTCGTGCCCTGACACGACTTCGATTCATTCCGCAGGCTGTTACGTCGCAAGCGCTGCGGATGAAACTGCCGCGGCAGCCTGGAAGGTTTCTGTTTTTGTTGTGGCCCACAACTGTTCGGATCGAACTGCAGCGGCAGCCGCCGGCGCGGGCGCGCGAGTGGTCGAGCTCAACGATCCCATGCAGCGCGGCAAGGGCGCTGCGCTGCGCTGCGGCTTTGAGGCGGCGCGCAGGGCGGGCGCCAATGCGTTTCTCGCGATCGATGCCGACTCCGTTGCGAGCCCCAACCTGATTTCGGCCACCTGCGCGGCGCTTCAGGCTGGCGCTGCCGCCACGCAGTGCCGCTACGAACTCGAATTGCCCCCAACCGGCCCCATCCGCATCCTGGACAGGCTGCGCGTGCTCGCTTTCAGGGGAATCAACGTTTTACGTGCCAGAGGGCGCGCCGCCCTGGGTTTCTCTGCCGGCGTGTTTGGAAACGGCTTCGCCCTCACCGCCGGCACTCTGGAACGCGTGCCATTCTCGGTGAACAGCATCTGCGAAGATCTGGAATACCACATCCGGCTGGTGTGTGCCGGGCTGCGCGTCGACTGGGTTGAAAACGCATCGGTTTTTGCGCCACTGATCCGCGCGCGCTCCGCGCGAGCCGCGCAGGAAGCTCGCTGGGAGGGCGGGCGTTTTCACGTGGCGACCCGCGCCACGGGGAGGCTTTTTGCGGCGGTTCTCGGCGGCAATTGGCGCGCTCTGGAAATGCTGGCCGAAGCCTGGAGCCTGCCCCTGTCGCGCGGCATCTTCGCCCTGCTCTTGACCGCATATCTGCCCGTGCATTGGCTGCACATCTTTGCCATTGCGTGCGCTGCAGTTGTGCTTGCCTATGTGCTTGAGGCCGTGTTCCTGGGCGTCGAGCCCTGGCGCGATCTGGCCGCCCTTGCCGGCGCGCCGCTGCACATGCTTTGGAAGCTGGCCATTACGCCATTGGTCCTGCGCCAGTCGCGCAGACGCGCCGAATGGTCCCGTACCCGGAGGGAGGCCCAACTGCCATGACCGACCTTCGCCTGATTCCCGATACGTCAGACAAGGAAGTCGACTGGGAGTTGGACCCCGATGCGGCGCGGGAACTGGCCAGCGCCGGCGCGGCGTCCCCGGCTTTGCACGAGGTGCATCGCCAGTTTAGCCGCAACGTGCTGACCACTATCCTTGCCCGCGTGGTAAACATGGCCAGGGGCGTGGTGCTGGTGCCGTTTCTGCTCAGGCACCTCGGACTCGAAGCCTACGGCATCTGGACCACGATTTTCATTCTGGTCTCCTATGTGGGCGTCAGCACGCTGGGCATTTCCAACGTTTACATCAAGTACGTGGCCGAGTTTCACGCCAGCCGCGAGTACGACAAGGCAAACGCGCTGCTCTCCACCGGCCTGGCGATCACCATTCCCCTCTGCGCCGCCATCTTTCTGGGGTTCTGGCTGGGATGGAGCTGGTACTCGCCCTGGCTGCATCTGCCGCCTGCTCACGCCGCCGATGGCAAGGAAGCCGTGCTGATCGTGCTGGGCGTCTTTCTGTCGGCCATTGCGTTGAACGGCTTTGGCGACATCCTGACCGCGACGCAACAGATCGCCGCCACGCAGTGGTTTCTGATGATGGGCATCGTGGCGGAGCTAGCCGTGATCCTGTGGCTGGTGGGCGCCGGGCGCGGCATTCGCGGCCTGGCAGAGGCGTATCTGGTGCGCGTTTTGTTCAACGACGGACTATCCATCTGGTGGGCCTGGAGAAAGCTCAAGTGGCTGCACCTTTCGCCACGCATGGTGCGCCGCGATTCCATCCGCTATGTGCTGCATTTCGGCGGATTGGTGCAGTTCCAAAGCATGTTGTCGATCTTTCTCGCCTCGGTGGAGCGTGTGGCGGCGCTGGGGCTGATCGGCGCCGCTGCCGCCGGACTGCTGGACGTCGCCAAGAAAATACCAACTGCGTTTTCGCTTGTTCCCATGGCGTTCTTTGCCGCGCTCCTGCCGGCGCCGCACACGTCGACGCCGCATCGGGCGATTCCGACCGCTTCACGAACCTGCGCACGCTTTACTTGAGCAGCTCGCGCTACGCCAACCTGTGCACGTCGGCTTGTGTGGCAGCCATCGCGCTTTGGGCCGCGCCTATCCTGCACGTTTGGCTGGGACCGCAGTTACCAGCGCGCCAGGGGCTCATCGCCTTGTTTGTGGTATTCAGTCTTGCCATGCAATTCCATATGCTTACAGGACCGGGGACTTCGATGTTTCGCGGCATGGGACGCGTGTACGAAGAATTCACTTACTCGATTCCCAACCTGGTCCTTCTGGGAGTTACGTTACCGGCGGCGCGCTGGATCGAAGGCCGCTGGACGCCGCTCGGGATCGGCGTGGCAGTTGCAGTGGCAACCGCCGGCTCGGCCTGCGTGCTGATGGGCAGGGTGCTGTTCGTGCTGCATTTGCCCTTGACGCGCTTCCTGCGCGTGGTGATTGTGCCTGGATTGGCGCCCTACGCGATTGCCGGATTGCTGGCGTTGCCTGTTGCGCAACTGGTGGCGATGATGAACCGCTGGCAGGGAGCGGGAGTCTTGCTGGCAGCCGGCATTCTCTACATGGCGGTTGCGATAGCCGTGTTGAACCGCTGGGTGCTCACGGACGCGGAGAAACAAAAGGAACTCGGATGGTGCCGCCGGGGCCTGGGAATGCTTCGGGGCTGGGAGGTAGCCGCATGAATCGTTGGGCGCGAACGCCAAGTCTTCAGGTAGTGCTTTTCGCGGGATTGTGTGTTGGAGCGCGGGCGCAGTCGCCGCCGCCGGCCGAACCACCGCCGCAGGATTCCCTGCAGCAAACCCAAAACCCGCAGCCCCAAAACCCGCAAGCCCAGGACGCGCAGCCACAGGAGCCGCAATTGCAGCCCAATCCCCTCGAGGCTCTGCGCAACCTTGAACCCCCCGTCAACGAAGAGTACCGCCTGGGCCAAGGCGACGAGATCACGGTGGATTTTACCGGCCGCCCCGACTTGCAGGCCAAGCTGGTGGTGGGACCTGACGGGCGCATCACCTTGCCGCTGGCAGGCGACATCCTGCTTGACGGCCTTACGCGCAGCGAGGCGAGCAAAGCCATTGCGGCGGCGCTCGAAATCTACTACGACAACCTCGCCGTGCAGGTGACCGTAACCAAATACACGGCCAACCGCGTGCTGGTGCTGGGCGCGGTCACAGCTCCCGGCGAAGTGGCCTTCCAGGGTACGCCGACGCTGCTTGAAGCGCTGACGCGCAGCGGACTTTCGACGGGGCCAAACAAGCCCGCCGAAATTCCCGAGCGCTGCGCCATCTATCGCGGCAGCAACCAGGTCGTGTGGGTGCAGTTGAGAGAACTTGTCGAGTCGGGCAACCCCCTGGCCGACCTGCGCCTGCGCCGCGGCGACGTGATCTATGTGCCCAGCCTTTCCGAGCGTTTTGTTTCGGTGCTGGGCGAGGTGCAGCATCCGGGCGCCGTCCCGATCACCGGCAATTCGACGCTGGCCAGCGTATTGGCCGGTGCGGGAGGGCTCACCGACCAGGCCGGGAACAACGCGCACATTCAGATCGTGGACCCGGTGACCGGAAACTCGCGCGTGCTCACATTCAAGGACGTTCTAAATCCGGCCAAATCGCAGGAAGTCACTCTGAAGCCGGGGGAGATTGTGTTTGTGCCCAAGACCGGCTTTGCCCGCGCCACATACGTTCTGCAACGGTTGAACCCACTGTTTCAACTCAGTACGCTGGCTTACCTGGGAGCGGTTCTATGAAGCGGGATCTCGGACAATTCGCGCGCACGAATTCGTTTCGCCCGTCCGCCGGCGCTTCCGATTCACCCGCCCCCGTTCCGCATGCCCTCCCCGGCAACAGCGCCGAGCAAGCGCTCTTCCGCTTCGACCTCCGCCGCAGCCTCGAGATGCATCGCCGCCTGGCGATTGGATTCGCCGTGGCCGGACTGATTCTCGCGGCGGCTTATCTGTTCAGGTATTGGTCTTTCTATTCCGCGCAAAGCCTCGTCTACATCCAGCCCACGCCATCGGCAGTGCTGGAGGGGGCTGCGCCGACCCACTGGCCGTACAACTACGATCCCGCGACCTATGACTCGTATATCCAGCAACAGATGCTGAGCATGACGCGCGCCGACGTGCTCGTAGGCGCCGTGCACAAGCTGGATCCCGGCGTGTGGCAGCAAAGCGGCGAAAGCGCTGAGAGCGCCGCCGATCGCCTGAAGAGGGCCATCGAAGTGGCGCGCGTGGGGACGAGCTATCAGGTTTCCATCACAGCGCACGCCACCAGTGCGGATACGGCCGCGGCCATTGCCAACGCGGTGGCTGCCAGCTACATCGAGGACACATCGCACGAGCAAAAGGCCGGCGACGCCGACCGGCTGGCTATGCTGAGGGAAGAGCGCGACCGCGTGAAGAACGAGCTGGACGACGACCGCGCCGAGCAGGCAGCGCTGAACGCGCAACTGGGAGTAGCGGCCATCGGGCCCGTGGCTCCCGAGCACTACGACGACGATATCGCCAAAATTCACGACGACTTGGTGAAGGCGCGCACGGACCACGACGAGGCAGCGGCGCGGCTGACCGCGATGAATGCCGGTAACGGGCTCACCTCAACGGCGCTTGACGCCGGGGCCGACAAGCTGCTTGACACCGATCCCGGTTTGTCGAGCCTGAAGACGGCGCTTTTGCAACGGCGCGCGGCGCTGGTTTCGCAGATGGCGAACCTGACCCCGAGCAATCCCCTGTACAAGCTGGATCAGGCGGAGCTCGAAAAGATCGACGCCTCGCTCGACTCGGCAACCCAGGACATCCGCGCCAAGGCCGCGGCGCGCATTGAACAGGAACTGCACACCGACCTGGATCGCACCTCCGGCCTGGAAGCGCGTCTGAACGGGGAACTTGCGCAGATGACCCGAGCCGCAGCCGGCGCCACGCCCAAGCTGCAACGAGCCAGCGATCTGGCCAACGATATTACGCGCCTGCAGACTCGTTTCGCCACCGTGGACGAGCAGTTGCAGAACCGGATTCTCGAAGATAGCGCTCCCGGCACAGCGCACCTGGCCGTGGCCGCGGTGCCGCCGCAGCATCCAGCCGTTTCTGGCGTAATTCGCAATGCGCTTGTCTTGTTTCTCGGCTTTGTCTTTTTGGGGCTGGCGGCGGCGGTGATTGCGCAAAAGATGGACCCGAAGGTCTACATCGCCTCTGACATTGAACAACTGCTGGGCTTTGCGCCCATGGCGCAGTTGCCGGACTTTCTGGAGGTTCCCGGCGAAGTCGCGGACGAACATATATTGCGGCTGGCAGCCGGGATCGAGTATGCCTCAAAAGAAGGCGGTATGAGGAGCTGCATCTTCACCGGAGCGGGGCCGGAAGCCGGGGTAACGACCGTGGCCACGCGAGTGAGAGAGATGCTGGAGAGCATGGGCCGGCCGACGGTACTGGTGAATGCCTCAGGGGCCGCG
This sequence comes from uncultured Acidobacteriota bacterium, assembly GCA_963832535.1. Lineage (GTDB taxonomy): Bacteria > Acidobacteriota > Terriglobia > Terriglobales > Acidobacteriaceae > Telmatobacter. The sequence goes on along the minus strand of CAWHUK010000021.1, from coordinate 57,743 downwards.
GCGCCATCCACGTCTCCTAACGACGCGTGGCGGGCTCGGCCACGATCAGGCTCAACCGCCGGCGCGCTCGACCGCGCTGCTGCAGCAAGCGGCAGAGGAAGCGGAAATCGGAGACGAGAGCCTGGCTTTGACCGACGCAGCGCCGCTCGCGGTTTCAGCGGAGACGGAGTACATGGCGCGTTTCGCCGATTGCACGATTGTCGTCGTCGAATCCGGCGTGACGACCCGCGCCCAGGTGCGCGACACGGCCAGCCGATTGCATCGCCTGAACGTACCAGCGGTAGGATTTGTCCTGAACCGCGTCGGGCTGGCAAAGGCCGATCCGGCGTTTCGCCATTCCGTCGAGGCAATAGAGAGGCATCTGCGCACGCAGAATCGGTATGAGCCGCGGCTGGCGCCCAGCGGCCGCCTGGTTACGGCCGAACCTCAAAAAGCACCGATCGCGCAGCCCGAGCCTGTTGCTGCGCCGCCCGCGCCCGTCTTGCCACAAGCATTGCAAGCAGTTGAGCCCATCGCCCCGCCACCGGCATTCAAGCCAGCGTGGCAATTTGACCCTATCGTTCCCGCAGCGCCCGTTTTGCCGCCTGCGCGACTGCAGCCTCAACCTGCGGCCGCAGCGCCCGTTTTTCCCAAGGCGCGGCCGGAGCCGGAGCCTGTTGCTGTGCCGGCTTCGAATATTCCGCAGTGGCTCACGGAGTCGCCAGCGTACGAGACGGCACCTGAGCAACTTGGACAGGCGCGCGCACCGCGCAGACCGGTCGGGAGCTGGGAGACAGAGTTCGCCGGCGAAGGCGGAAAGGAAGCTGCAGCAGCCGAAGAGACGGCGCGCGCAACACCATCGCGCCTGAACGGCCTGAGGGGATTGTTTTTCGCGCCGGGATTGAAAGAGGAAAAGCACTCCGCCCTGGACGCCAGCGAAACCAAAACCGCGCCTGCGCCGCAGCCGGAGCGCGCGGTTCCCGTGCAGGACCTTGCTCCTGTTTCCGCGCCGCCGGAACAAACAATTCCGGCTCAGACTTTAGCGGAACCTACGGTTCCGGGTCGAACCCTGACGGAACCCAAGGTTCCGGCTCGGATGGTTGAGCCACTGCCCCAGCCAGAGCTCGCTTTCGCCGCTGACTCAGGAAACGGCTCGCGCAAAGACCCCACGCGCCGGGTTACAGCAAAGCCCGAGTTCCTGCCTCCGAATCCTCTAAAGCCCGCGCGCCGCGATGGCGGTGACGCCCTCGACGACGTGCAGATCCTGCCGTCATGGCGCGGACAATACAAGAGGAAGGGCTGAGAAGCGCAAACTGGGCGCATGTGCTCACCGCAGGTTCTCGATCATTTTGAGCATCCGCGCAACACGGGAGCGGTTCCCGATGCGGACGCGTGGGCGCGGAGCTACTTTCGGTCGCGCGTAGATTGTATTGTGTGCGGGCCAAGAGGTCCGCACGACCGCCGGTCTGGAGAGGCTGCGGAAAAACTCTCTCGGAGCGCGCTTTGTATCAGGGCACGACTTCAGTCGTGCCGATAAAGCCAATAACATCAATAGGGCTTTAGCCCCTGCGGTCCCACTTTTCTACCGCAAATACCAAATCTCCGCGTTCTTCCGCAACCTCTGGAAACCGGCGCTACGTGGCGCGTTTCGCGGCGAGAGCGGCGTAATCCTCGGGCGTGTTCAGGCCGGCGCGCGCGAGCGTGTCGCGAACGGGGACGTACTCGATGCGCTGTGCATCCGCGTTTAGAACCTCGCGCGCGTTGCTGGTGACGGGCGCGGCGAGGAAAGCATCGATCACCTCGCAATTTACCAGCAACGGATGGCCGTGCTTTCCATTGTTTTCAGGAACGGCAGCCCACAGGCCACGTGCGAGCGCGCGCTCGAACGACGCCGAAAGAAGGGCGAGCGATTCGGCGCTCAAGGGCGGGCAATCGACGGGTGTGATCATCGCGGCATCGCAACCGCGGGCGAGAACTTCGCGCAGCCCTATTTGTAGAGAGCTGAATTGACCGCGTTCGGGGGCGGGATTGCGGACTAAAAACGCGCCGCACGCGTCAATGACAGGAGCGATGCAATCCGAATTCTTTCCGGCCACGACGACCACCGCGCGGGTGAGCGGCAGGAACGCGAGGATGGCGGCCGAGAGGAGCGTTTGGCCAGACGGTGCAGTTGCGCCGGGCGCGAGTGGCGGCCAGGCAAGCAGGGCCTTGTCCCTCCCCATGCGCGAGGACTCGCCGGCTGCGAGGATGAGGCCGCAGAGATTATTCATTCACTTCGATTATTCCGATTGGCTGCAATCGAAGTCAAACCCAAGCCGGGACTCTGTTGCCTCGCGGAGTCATTTCATTTAACAGGGTTCTCCTTGTTCATGTGGTACCCGATGCCGGCCAGCATGACGCCCGTTGCGAAAAGAACTCGGCTTGCAGGCGCGGACCCGAGAACCCTGATCGTCCTCCAAATGCCGGGGGGCGGTGTCTGAAGTCTGGCGTTGCGGTCCTTCAACTCTGGCGGGATCGATTTACCGGCGGCTTCGATGAGCTCAGGATCGATCTGGCTGAAGATCTTTGCCACCGCAATCATGTTGCGGAGGGCGCGGATGGTATCCGGCTGCGCCGCTGCTTTGGCGAGATGGCCGATCAGATCGCCGCCGGCTCCAACCGCCCCGCGAATGGTGGAGAGGACGTTGTGCTTGCGCAATACTTCAAGAAGTTCGAGAAACTCGATGATCGCTGCGGCATGCTCGACGGGAGCGGCAGCCAGCCGCTGCTGCCACTCGGCCGTAGCATCGCGGGCGGGAAAATCGAGCTGAATCGCTTTGGCCATATCGCGTTCTACCTTTCTTTCTGGATAGCCGGCCCTCGGCGGGCAGCCGGTTCGATCTGCACAAGATCGTGTCCGGGCATGCGGTAATCGGCGCGCGCCCATTTGCGTTCGACCTCGACACCGCTTTGCGGGGTTGGATTGTGGAACCGATGGTTGGTGTGTGGCAGAGGCGGGCGGCCTTTGGCCGGAAGCAACTCAATCTGAACCGGCGTCTCCTTGTAAGCGGGAGTGTGCGTTGCAGTATCGACGTTGCTGCTGGTGAGCGTGTTAATGGGCTGGCGCCGCGAGTTCAGCGGCACGTAGAGCTGATTGCCTGACACTCGATCGGTTACCAGTACGCGAATCGGGATCTCGCCATCGCGGGATTTCACTTTGACCCAGCGCCCGCTTTCCAGACCGCGCTCTTTCGCCAGTTCCGGCGACACTTCGAGGAAGGTGTCGGGGGCCTTCATAGCGATACCGGGAACGCGGTAGGTCTGGTTGCCTGCCTCAAAGTGCTCGAGCATTCGGCCATTGTTCAGGTGCAGGTCGTACTCTGAATCTTCCACTTGGCTGGGCTCGTACCACTCGGTGGGATGAAACTTCGCTTTGCCGTCGGGGAACGGGAACTTGTCCACATAGAGAAGCGGAGAGTCAGTCCCATCTTCGTGCACCGGCCATTGGAGAGACCGATACCCGGCGAGGCGCTCATAGGTTACCCCGGCGAAGATCGGCGCGACAGCGGCGCACTCATCCATAACTTCGGACGGCGACTCATAACTCCAGTTAGCACCAAGCCTGTTGGCAATGTCCTGGATGATCTTCCAATCGGCGCGCGTGCCGGGCAGCGGCTTCATTGCTTCGTACAGGCGCTGGATCCGGCGCTCGGTGTTAACGTAGGTGCCTTCTTTCTCGAAGCTCGGCGTACCGGGCAGAATGACGTCGGCGTACTGGCATGTGGTGGTGAAGAAAATTTCCTGGACGACCAAGAGTTCAAGGCGCTCAAAGCCGGCGGCAAGGTAATGTTTGTTGGATTCGGAACTGATCATGTCCTCGCCGATCACGTAAAGGGATTTGACCTTGCCTTCGTGCATGCCATCAACCATCAGGTGGTTGTCCATGCCCTCGCTGGTGGAGAGCGAAACACCCCAGGCCTGTTCCCATCGGGCGCGGACCTCGGGATCGCTGACGTTCATATAGCCCGGGAACTTGTCGGGCATGGCGCCGAAATCGCTGCAACCCTGCACATTATTGTGGCCGCGGAGCGGGTAGCCGCCTGTGCCTGGTTTGCCGTAATTGCCGGTCAGAAGAAGCAGGTTGGAGAGCGCGGTCGAGGTATCGGAGCCGTGATGGTGCTGGGTCACGCCCATTGCCCACAGAATGCACAAGCCTTTGGCGCGGACGATTTCTTCGGCGACCATCTTCAGAGTGGCGGCGGCGATCCCGGTGCGTTTCTCTGCGAATTCGAGGGTGAAGGGTTCGAGGCTTTCACGGTACTTCTCAAAATTGTTGACCCGGGCGTGGATGAATTCCCGGTCGTGCCAGCCTTGATCCACGATGTATTTGGCGATGGTGTTGACCCAGATCATGTCGGTGCCGGGTTTGGGCCGCATCCAGATGTCGGAGCGTTGGGCCATTTCATTTTTGCGGAGATCGGCTACGATGAGACGCTGGCCGCGCAGCTTATGGGCGCGCTTGATGCGAGTGGCAAGCACGGGGTGATTTTCGGCAGGATTTGCTCCGACGATGAGGACAACCCCGGCTCGCTCTATGTCGGAAATTGAGCCCGAGTCCCCTCCATAGCCGACGGTTCGGATAAGTCCCATGGTCGCCGGCGACTGGCAATATCTTGAGCAGTTATCCACATTGTTGGTGCCGATCACAGCGCGGGCTAGTTTCTGCATCAGATAGCTCTCCTCGTTGGTGCATTTCGAGGAGGCAATGAACTCCAGGGCGTCGGGGCCATAGCTGGCCTTGATCTGCTTCATCCTTTCGGAGATGAAATCCAAAGCCTCGTCCCATGAACAGCGGCGGAACTTATCGCCGTCGCGAATAAGAGGCGAGGTGAGACGATCGGCGGAGTTGATGTAGTCGAAGCCGAATTTGCCTTTGATGCAAGTGGAGATGCTGTTGACGGGGCCGTCCTTGGGCTCGATTTTCAGCACTTGCCGATCGCGATGCCAGACGTCAAACGTGCAGCCGACACCGCAATAGGTGCAGACCGTCTTGGTCTTCTGGATGCGTGCCATGCGCATATCGGCTTCCATGTGCGAGAGTTGAAGGATCGGGCCGTAGCCAACCTCGGGCTCGATGCCTTTGACCACGTCGATCATTCCCTCCAATGCCTGCGCTGGGAGCCCCGTGAAGTAGCCGGCCTCGCCGACCATGGATTTTTCCATGAGCGCGTTGCAGGGGCACACCGTCACGCAATGGCCGCAGGAAACGCAACTGGATTCGCCAATTGTCGAGCCGCCGTCCCAAAGAACACGGGGATGCTCGTCTTCCCATCGAATGGACAGAGTTTCATTTACCTGCACGTTCTGGCAGGCTTCCACACAACGGCCGCAAAGAATGCATTGATCGGGATCGTACCTGTAAAAGGGATTGGTCTCATCTTTTTGATAGGGCTTTTGCCGGTAAGGAATGGACTGATGCTCGACTTTGAGGAGAGCCGTCGTGTTGTGGACCGTGCAGTTCCGATTGTTGTTATCGCAAACAGTGCAGTAGAGCAGATGGTTGCCGAGGATGCGGTCCATGGCTTCGCGCTGTGCTGCCTGGGCACGCGCGCTTTCGGTTTCCACAGTCATATTGCGCTCGACGCGGGTACCGCAGGCGCGCACAAGTTTGCCGTTCACCTCAACCATGCAGGTGTCGCAGGTCTGGATCGGTCCGAGTTGCGGATGATAGCAAACCTGAGCCAGTTCCTTGCCGGTTTCACGATTGATGGCGTCCACGAGGAGCTCGCCTTCGTTTCCCTGATAAGTACGGCCATCCATGACGAAGTCGACCGTGGCGGGAGTTGGATCGGGAGCGCCTGCTTCGATATTGAGGAAGTGAGGAGCGACAGTTTTCTCCACGCTCATTTGGGTTAAGATGCGCTTTGCCGCTTGAGTGTCTTAGCTCGTTTTAACGCGAATCTCGCCCAGAGGCGAGATCCAGAGCGGGCGGAGCTCTTTCCCGGCGGGACAGACAACTATGCGGCTTTCTCTTCGTTTTCCACGAATGCGATTTTCTGTTCCGTTCCCTCTTTTTCAATGATCTTCACAAGGAAGCCAAGCCCACGAAGTTGACGAGCCGTAGCGTTGAAGGAGCGGCCCTGATCTTCGGCAACGGCCGGGGTCAGGCCGGCGTACAAGGCTTTCGCCTTAAATGTGTCGCGGCTTTCGAAATATGGAGTACCCCCTTCGACGATATAGGGAGGGTTCCGCTGCTGGTCGAGGAGCGCACAGGTAACTTCCATCCCTCCGTCTTTGCTGAAGGTCGAAAAGCGTACAGCTGCGGGAAAATCTTCGGGTTTGATGTCCAGGGGAATAGGCGCACTTTCACTGCTTACATCACAAGAGATGCAAAAGGATCAGGAAAGTTGCAGAGAGCGGCAGACAGCAGGCCAACTCGCTACGTCCCTGAGCTGGTCATGTCCACCGCTGCTGTCTTCCCCGATGCGAGAGGCTCGCGAAGAACCTTCTCCACGTGCTCCGATTGAACTACAGCCGATTGCTCCGCCTTCGATCCTGTACCGCGCGCAACGCCGGAGGTGCGCGCTACGCGCGAAACCTCAGAACCGGTAGCGCATGTTGATGAACCAGTTACGGCCCTCCTCGGGATATTGCAGAACATAGTAATAGTTGCGGTCGAGAAGGTTCTTCACGCCTGCCTGCATCGTCGCTCCCTTAAAGACCGGCACGGTACCGGCCAGATCCCAGGTTGCGAAGTGCGACATCGGAAGAGCCTCGATGTAGAAAGCGCTGCCGCTTTTGTAGCTCTCGACCGCCTTGTTGCCGCCCTCGTAGCGAATGCTGGAGGCCAGCATCGCATTGTAGGGCAGGTGCAGAGTCGCCGCAGCCACCGCCTTGTTCTTGGGAAGATCGGTCGGGGTAAGGCAGGTGTTGTCGGGGATTGTCGTTGTCGTTGGAGTTCCGGCGCCAACGGCCAGATAATCTCCGCTGCCGCAGGGATAGCCCGTGATCGGCTGGCCTGCAAAATTGAAGCCGGCGATCTCTTTGTTGACATACGTGTAGCTGGCGTCGAAGGTCGCCCGGCTTATAGGGGTTGAGCGCAGCGTGAACTCGGCTCCCTGGTGGGTCTCATGGCTGGCGTTTTCGTTGACGGTGCAGTTCCCGAGGACGCATGGGGTCTCGACTACACCGTTAATGGTAACGGTATAGTCGTTTATCAAAGCCTGCGTAGCCTGAATCGACTCAATGGCGTCTCGCAGTTCGCTGCGGAAGAACTCCAGCTGCGCGACTGTGCTGCCGCCGAAGAGCCGCGTGTAGCCGATCTCGTAGTTCTGCGAGTGCTCGGTCTGCAGATTGGGGTTGGGAATGCCCTTGCCCAGCTTGAAGGAGTACATCTCTTTCAATCCCGGGAAGCGGCTTTTCTCTGTAAATCCGGCAAAAAGGCGGCTCGAATCCTTGAATGTGTACGTAGCCGAAACCTGGGGATTGTAGGCCCACTGATGCGGCGTACACGCCGAGAAGTTGGTGTCGGGCTCGGGGTTGGTGGCGCTGACGACATTGCTGGGGCACTGCGGCGCGATAAAAGCGTAGTAATCGTTGTTGCTATTGCTTGCGTGCAGGCCGTCAAGATGTTCGAGGCTTATACCCGCGGTGGCGGAGAGGCGCTCCGTGACGGTGACAACATCCTGCAGGCCGATGGAGGCAATCTGCTGGCGATCGTCGCCGAAGGGCAGCTCCCCGGACTCAAGGCCCTGCGGAGCCGGAACCTCTCTGTGCAAATCGTCTTTGAAGTAGAACGATCCGCTGATCGAGTTCAGACGAATTTCCCGGGTATTAAACTCGGTCGAAAAGCCGTCGGAATGATCGTCGTAGAGCGTAACCGATCCCCAATCCAGATTTGACGGTGTGTAGAGGGAGAGCGGGTTAGCAGGAGGAGGGCTGCCAGGGGGGTTGTAAAAGTACATCAAATTGGGATACTCATCGTAGAACACGCGCAGCTTAATCGAGCTCTTGTCTCCCAAACCGGTATTGGAATGGAAGTAATAGCTGGTCTTATCCCAGAAACTCCAGCTACGGTACGCAAACTTGCCGCCGGTATTACTAATGCAAGTGTAGAGGGTTGAAGCGGTGAGCGTAGACGCGCTGCAATCGTTGCCGTTCAGCGGATCGTTGCCGGTATTGAGCGGTACACCATCGTCGGCCTTCTCGTTCATGTAGCTGAATACGTACTCGTTCCTGTTGTTCGGCGTCCAGCCAATGCGTCCGCTGTACTTGGCATTCTGCGAGTAGGAGAGATTCATCTCATCGTTGGGTTGCAACACATTGGGGACGAAGTTCCCTGAGAGAGGAATGTAATTGGCCTGCGTCCAGTCGAGCGATCCCTCCACGAAGAATTTCGGCATCCGCGAGCCCAGACGGATCGAGGAGATGAATCCATCTCCTGAAGAACCTCCAGTCAGCATCTCCCCTTCGTACTTCTTTTGCGGTTCCTTGGTGACGATGTTGATTGCGCCGCCCACCGCATTGGGCCCAATCAGGGCCGATGAGAATCCCTTGGCCACCTGAACCTCCGCGATGTCGGTGGTGGGAATCTCGCGGTAGTCCAGCGTTGAGTCGTAGGGGTCGTTCATCAGGATGCCGTCAACGTACAGCGGAACCTGCAGGTAGTTGAAGCCGTGAATGGACACCATTACCTGGTTCCTGCCGCCGTACTGCTGCGAGAGCGAAACACCAGGCATGTTCACCATCGCCTGAGCCGCATTGATATCGTTGTCCTTGGCTAAACTCCGTCTGGTCGATGCTGTCGGCCATGGGCGAAAGCGCAGAAACCGTGGCGTTCACATTGACGTTGACGGCGCCAAGATGGAAGGGATGGTCGGGATCCTCACTCAGAATCGTCCCAATGGCATCCCGCACCAGGCGCATCTGGGCGGCTGTCTGCTGCGCGGCCCAGGGCCTGGGAGGCGCAGCCGGAAGGCGGAGCGCCGAGTTAGGATGGCCGGCGATCCAGTGCTCGATTTGGGCGCGAACACCGGTAATCGCGTCCTGCTGCGCGGCCAAATCCGCGTGGCTCACGGTGGCCAGATAGTTTTGATCCTGATTCCATGTGGAAGGCGCTTCCCCTTGCGTTTGCGCCACGGCAGTGACGGCAAGAAAGGCGGTGGCCATGCACAATAGAACAAATAAGGTGCTGCATGATTTATATGACATCTGTCGTGTCTCCTTGACAATTGGGATTTTCATGATTTTAACTAGACTTACTGCTTTGTACAAGAGACACGTGAATTAATGTGTCGTGTTTAGGCGACAAATGCATACTCCCTTTGAGAAGATGGTGCTATGAACAATCCGTGGAAGCTCTACGACGATCTCATTGCCGCCGTTCCTGCAGATGTGGTGGTTGAGGAATGCCTGGCTGGCCTGAGCTGGTTCCTGGTCCGTTCTTTGGGAACCGGTGTGGCCATGCGCCCGCGGGAAATGGATGAACCGGTGCGCGGCGCCGGCAGCATCGCCGGCATGAAGGTGAAAGATCTCGCTGCTCGCATAAAATCCTGGGATAACTACGATGCCGCCATGGGGCTGGCCGCCATCAACTCAGTCCTGAACGCTCCTTCATCCGCCCAGGCGAATTGCGGCGCGCAGCTCGACGAAGAGACAACCCCGGATGTCTTCACCCACATGCTCGAAGAGTTGCGCGGCAAGCGCGTCGCCGTGGTCGGGCACTTCCACAACATGGAGCGCCTCGTGCCGGTCTGCGATCTCAGCATCCTGGAACGCAAGCCGCAATCCGGCGATTTGCCCGATCCGGCCTGCGAATACATCCTGCGCGATCAGGACGTCGTCATCATGACCGCCACCACGCTGATCAACAAAACCATGCCGCGCCTGCTCGAGCTCAGCCGCGGTGCGCGCATCGTGGTTGCTGGTCCCACCACGCCCCTTCATCCGCTGCTATTCCAGTACGGAGTCGAGATTCTGGGCGGCCTCATAGTCCTCGATCAACCCTCCGTGTGGCGGGCTGTCGCTGAAGGCGGGCGCGAAGCCCTCTTCACCAGTGGCGCGCGCATGGTCAAGGTATGCAGTTCTGCGACAGCCGTTCGAGCATGAGCATTACAGCCGAATCCGGGGTAGTGGTTCTCGATGCGAGTTCCTCCTTTCGGGCGCACGACACGCGCACGCGGTGGGTGTTTGCCGCTCTCTGGGCAGCGCTTGCCTTGTTGATCGTTCTCTCGCTTCTGTATGGCCGCTATCCGATCTCGTTACGGTCCTGGTGGCAGCTTCTCGTCGCACCCGATCCAAACAGTCTCGCGAATATCGTGCTCCTCCAGGTCCGCTTGCCGCGCGTGCTGGCAGGACTGATCATCGGTGGCGGCCTCGCAGTCTCCGGAGCCGCTTTTCAGGGGCTCTTCCGCAATCCCATGGCCTCGCCCGATATTCTCGGCGCCTACGCCGGCGCGGGCTTTGGCGCATCCATAGGCATTCTCTTCGGCTTCAGCATTGTGGGGATTCAACTGCTGGGCATCGTAGGCGGCATGGCCGCAATGGTGCTGGTGTGGTCGCTGGCTGCCGTGGCCACGCGCGCCGGCGGAGATCCCACACTCATCCTCATCCTGGTCGGCATTATCGTGCGCGAAGCGGGCATGGCGCTTATCCGGCTGGTGGAGTACGTCGCCGATCCCCACGGCAAGCTCGCGGCCATCACTTTCTGGCTTGTGGGCGGATTAGCTGCTATCAATCCACACGACCTCAAGTTTGCAGCCGGTCCCATCCTGGTGGGAGCGATTCCACTGCTGCTTCTGCGCTGGCGCCTCAATGTCCTCAGCTTTGGCGAGGAGGAAGCAAAGGCCCTTGGCGTCAATCCCTGGCGCCTCCGCGCAATCATCATTGTTTGCTCGGCGCTCATCTGCGCCGCAGTGGTTTCCGTTGCGGGCATGATTATGTGGGTCGGCCTGGTCATTCCCCATCTGGCCCGCATGCTGGTGGGCGCCAATCATAAGGCGCTCATGCCCGCCTCGTTCCTGCTCGGAAGCTGTTATCTGTTGCTCGTGGACGATTGTGCCCGCGGGCTCTTCGCGCTTGAAGTGCCGCTGGGCATTCTCACCTCCATCATCGGCGTTCCTTTCTTTCTCTACCTCGTCTTCCGCACCAGGATGGGACGCTCATGAGCCTCTCGGTGGAGCGCGTCACGGCCGGCTACGACGGAAAAGTCGTAGTCTCCGATATCTCCTTTACCCTGGCTCCCGGCGAGGCCATGTGTCTGCTGGGCGCCAACGGCTCCGGCAAGACCACACTCTTCAAGACGATTCTCGGCCTTTTGCGCCCGGTTTCGGGTTGCGTGCGCGTCGACGGCGAAGACATTGCGCATTGGCCGCGCCAGCGCCTCGCCAAATCCCTCGGCTACGTGCCCCAGGCGCACACGCCTCCATTCGCCTTCCGTGTTCGCGATGTAGTGCTCATGGCGCGTTCCGTGCATCATGGCGCGTTTGCCTCGCCGGGCAGACGCGATATGGCCATAGCCGACGAGGCTCTGGAGCGCATGAGTCTCACCCGGCTTGCCGGCGAGCGCTACACCGAGCTGAGCGGCGGCGAACGGCAACTGGTGCTCATTGCGCGCGCCCTGGCGCAGCAGGCCCCCATTCTCGTCTTGGATGAGCCCACCTCCAACCTCGACTTCGGCAATCAGATGCGCGTCCTGCGCCACATTCAGCTGCTTGCGCAAAGCGGATTTGCGCTGTTGATCACCACGCATTTTCCCGACTACGCCTTTCTTTGCGCCACTCGTGTTGCGCTCCTGAAGCAGGGTCGCATACTGGCCATGGGACGCCCCGACGAAACATTAACGCAATCCCTATTGGAAGAAGCCTACGGAACGCCGCTGCGCATCGCCGATGCAGGAGCGGGTATGCGCGTCGTGGTTCCGCGAATGAATTGAGGAAACCATGCTGAAGAAATCGCTCGTATGTCTGGCTCTGATCGCCGCGCTGGCCTTCAGTTCGCATAAACAGGTCGCCGCTGCCGACGCCGGCCAGCGCGTACTGGTGGATATGGCGGGCCGCACCGTGATCGTTCCCGGAACGATTCACAAAGTGATGGGCATGAGCCCGGTGGGCACGGTCTTGCTGTATACGCTCTCGCCTGACCTGTTGGCCGGCTGGAATTATCAGCCCGATCCGGGAGAGCTGGCCTTCTATCAGGAGCCGTATCGGCATCTGCCTGTGCTCGGCGGCTGGTATGGAAAAAATAATTCCGCCAACCTGGAGGTGATCATCCAGGCGCATCCTGACGTCCTCATCACCATGGGCGATCCCATGGGCATTGCAATGGCTGATCGCGTGCAGCAGCAGACTCATATTCCGGTGTATTATCTCGACGGCAGTCTGGAAAAGCTCCCCGACGCCTATCTCAAAGCAGGAGAGCTGCTCGGCAATCCGGCGCGGGCCGCCGAACTGGCTGCCGAGTGCCGCCGCACCCTGGAAGAGATTTCCAGCAAGGTGGCCAGGATTCCGCCTGAGAAACGACGCCGCGTGTACTACTCCGAAGGGCCGACTGGGCTCGAGACCGAGCCCGGCAATTCGATGCATTCCGAAGCCCTGATCTTTGCCGGCGCCGTAAACGTGGCCGCTGTGCCCAGCCAGCAGGGATATGGACACACGCCAGTCTCCATGGAGCAGGTGCTCCAGTGGAATCCCGATGTCATCATCTCCGGCTATGACCACACTTCGAGTCCCGGCGAGTTTTACCAGATGCTCTGGACCAACCCAGCGTGGATGCGCGTTTCGGCGGTGCGCCATGGAATGGTCGTCGAGGCTCCGCAATATCCCTTCAATTGGATCGACCGGCCGCCCTCCGTCAATCGCATCATCGGCATCGAATGGGTCGCCAATCTTCTCTACCCCGAAATCTTCCACTACAACATCCGAGAAGAAACGCGCCGCTTTTACGACACTTTCTATCACATAAAACTCAGCGACGCGCAGCTCAACCAGGTACTCATCGCGGCGCTGCCCAGGACTGCGGCCGCGACAAAGTAGCCGCGCGGCAATCGAATCACGCGGCGCGCCGTCATCGGCGCTCAACCGCAACCAACCAGGCAAAGGAACGGCTATGAACAACGAATGGGACCAGCCCGTAACGATCCGGCCGATCGGCGTCGTCATCTCGGACCTGAAGGATTTCAACCAGATTCCAACCTACAATGAAGAAAGCTGCATCGCGATTCGCGAAGACCTCACCGACGGACTGCTCGGCCTCGAGCACTTCTCCCATCTGCACGTGGTCTATCGCCAGCATCGCCGCGAGGAGTGGAAGCGGCGCGCCAACATCCCCGAAGGCCAGGACCAGCTAATTGTGCCCCTGGTCGGAGAACCCGCCTGCAAGGGTGTCTTCACCAGCCGCGCGCCGTCGCGTCCTTCCGGCATGGGCTCCTGTGTTGTCGAATTGCTGCGCCGGGACCGCAACAAGCTGCACGTGCGCGGCCTCGATGCCGTCGATGGAACTCCCATCCTCGATATCAAGATCTACATTCCGAAGTACGACTGCTTTCCCTGGGCCGATGCGCCGCTGCATTGGTGCCAGAAAACCGAAATGCTCACAACCTCGCGCCTGCTGCACTGGGACACGATGAATGTGTCTCTGGCGCTGGGAATGCGCGCCGGCAGCAAGGCCATGCACGCGCTGGGAACTACCCGTTCCGGCGGCGCGCAAGCCCAAGTCCAGGGCGGCGCCTTCTTTGGGCAGGGTGTGGAGGCGGTCACCGGATGCAGCGTGGTGCATGGCGACATGCAGTTCGAAGAGAACCCCAAATCGCTCGCCGACTGGTTCGTGATCCTAGAAAAGGACGGAAACAGTGTGGAGATTCGCGTCAAGGACCGGCTCTATACCGGGGCCGAAGAAGTCCTTTCTCTTGCAGACGAGCACCTGTTCGACATTGCTGTTCCTGCTTCAACAGTTGGAGACTAGCCGTGCCGGACTGCCTCGTCGTCTTCGCATCGCTCAACCAGGTGGCGCTGCTCAAGCGCGCCCTCTACCGCGTTGGCATCGTTGCTGAAATGCTGCGCACGCCCCATTGTCTTTCCTTAACCGGCTGCAGTTTTGCGCTGCGCTGCAGTCCGTCTGAGCTCGCCGCCATCGAGGAGCAATGCCGTAGCTTGGCGATTGCTCCCGGTGGCGCGTTCGAAGAACATTTGAACGCTGGGCGCATCGAGTATCGGCCCTGCGCACTCTTCACTGATCCATCATGATTTACCTCGACAACGCCGCGACCTCATGGCCCAAGCCTCCAGGCGTCGTGCGCGCTGTCTCGGCCGCGCTCACCCAGGCCGCGGGCAATCCGGGACGCACCAATCACCGCTCCGCCATGGATGCGGCCGGCTTGATCCAGGAGTGCCGCGAGAACCTGGCCGCGCTCTTCAGCGTTCGCAACCCGTTGCGCATCTGTTTCACCTCCAATGCCACGGAGGCGCTCAATATCGCTATCAAAGGCCTGTTGACTGCCGGCGACCACGTCATTTGCTCCAGCATGGAGCACAACTCCGTCTGGCGCCCGCTGGCCGGGCTTCAAAAACACGGCATCGAACTCTCCATTGCACTAGCGGACGGGGAAGGAATCATCAAGGCGGAATCCTTCGCACGCTCGATCAAACGCAACACCCGGCTCCTCATTTTGATTCATGCCTCCAACGTCAACGGAGCCATTCAGCCGGTGGCCGCTGTGGGCAAACTCGCCCGCGAACACCGCATCCCGTTTCTGGTCGATGCCTCGCAAAGTGCCGGTTCCATCCCCATCGATGTCGAGGCCATGAACATTGATTTGCTAGCCTTTCCCGGCCACAAAGGTCTCCTCGGTCCCCAGGGGACGGGCGGTCTTTATGTGAGCGAAGATATCGCACTGCGCCCTTTGAAAGAAGGCGGAACAGGCAGCAATTCCCTTGAAGCCGATCAGCCCGGCGATTATCCTGACCGACTCGAAAGCGGAACGCTTAACTTGCCCGGCATCGCGGGCCTTGGTTGCGCGGCGCGCTATCTCTTGCAGAACACCGTCCCGGCTGTCGCTGGCCGCGAAGCGCTCCTTACGCGCCGCCTTTTGGAGGGCCTCGCTGTAATCGAAGGCGTCACGCTCTACGGACCTCCGCCGCAAACCGCGCGTGCGCCCGTAATCTCTTTCAATCTCCGTAGTCTCGACCCCGTTAACGTTGCCCAGAAGCTCGAGGCGCGCGCAGACATTGCCTGCCGTCCCGGCTGGCACTGTGCAGGGCTGGCACACCACACGCTGGGCACTGAGCAATCTGGTACAGTGCGCCTCAGCCCGGGCGCATTCAACCGCTTGAGAGAAATCGAAACCGCGCTCGCCGTTATCGAGCAGCTTGCGAAGGAGCGCTAACCATCGTGCCCTGCCGTATTCCGCAATTCGAAGCGTCCGTCCGCTGCCACGCCCGCGGCGGATTTGCCCGCATACCAGCCCGTACGCGCGGCGGCAAAGTGATCGAACTCCGGCACGTAAGGCTTGATATCCACCAGCGGTGTGCCGTCCAGCATGTCAACATTCGCAACGATAAGCCTGTTTTCTTCCACGCGCAGCAAGCGAACCGCGGACAGCCCCAGGCGATTAGGCCGCGCCGGAGCCCGCGTCGCAAACACGCCACGATCCTGATTGTCGAGGTAGGGGCGGACAATCAGTTGCGCGCTCGCGACACGATCCAGAAAAATAGATCAACCAAATCCAATCGAATCCAGCAATATCCTTGAGTCCGGCGGCAAACTCAGGAAACACCTCCACCACGCCCTCCACGTCGCCGGCAGCGGAGCTTTGAATCGGGGTCCCCGTGCTTTGAACGAACGGAGTGTAAATGATCCCGATCGCAGTCAGAGCGGGAAGCACGGGGCGGCGATTTGGATCCGGTTGCAGCATCGAGACATTTATTCGAAGCAGGCGTTTTGCATAGAATACAACCGATGCCCTCGAGGAGGCATGGCGCCATCATGTGCGTTAAGACCAATCTGACTGAATTGCGAGCCAAGAGAGGCCTGGGAGCCGCACAACTGGCTCGGAGAGTCGGAGTCAGCCGACAGACCGTTTATGCCATTGAAGCCGGCAACTACGTTCCCAACACCGCCGTCAGCCTCAAGCTGGCTCGCGCTCTCGATGCAACAGTCGAAGAACTCTTCCATCTTGACACCGAGGAACGGGCAGCCAAACAAGCGGTAAGCGTCACCATTCTCGGCAATACCGAATCCATCAAGCCGGGCCAACCGCTCAATCTCTGTAACGTGGACGGAAAAACAGTGGCGGTTGCTCCCGAGATCGGCGCTTGGGGAATTCCGCCTGCGGATGCAGTACTACTCGAGCCCGTGCGAAAGGGAAAGCACGCTGCCACCGCCAAAGTGCAGGTTCTTGGCAATAAATGGAAGGGAGCTGCACGCATCCTTCTTGCCGGATGCGACCCGAGCGTTTCCATCCTCGCCCAATCTTTGCAGGCGCAAGGTTGCGAACTAATCGTCGGCTACGAGAACAGTTCGCGCTCTCTCGAACTGCTTCGCGGCGGCTTGATCCATGTTGCCGGATCCCATCTGATGGACAAAACGACAGGAAAAACCGACTTCTTGCCGATCACCAGTTTGTTCGTACGAAATACGGTGGCTGTCTTCTCCTATGCCATTTGGGAAGAAGGCCTGGTCATAGCACAGGGAAACCCAAAGCGCATTGCCGGTGTGGAGGACCTTACGCGTAAGGGAATACGGTTTACCAATCGCGAGCAAGGAGCGGGATGCCGCAGATTGTGGGATGACCTGCTTCACAAGAAGCGTATTTTGGCCCAACAGATCGATGGTTATGATCGGATCACTGCAGGGCACCTCGCCTCTGCGCGTCTCGTTCGCGAAGGAGAAGTGGATTGCTGCGTGAGCACGAGAGTGGTGGCCCGGGCGATGTCTCTGGACTTCATCCCCCTCGCAGAAAAGCCCTATCAACTGGTGTTCCGCCGCGCACACCTCAATCTCTCGCCCATCCAAACCCTGATTGAGACGCTGAGCCGCGCCAGCTTTCGCAGAGAAGTGGAAGCGTTCACCGGCTACGACATGGGATCGGCTGGCGACAGGCTGATTTAGAGCATCTCTCGTAATGGTGTAAAGTGAATGGCGTATCCGTGCGACCGAATTCCCTGTGCTGGCTCCATCATGATGAAAGTAAAGTCGCCGGCAGGCAACCTCTGATAAGTGTATGCTTGAAACAGCAACTCGTTTGTCCCCTCTCGCCTCCAGCATTCCAGGCTCCGCTCCAGACGAGCATCATTCAGGTACGCAACCGAACGACTGGAGCCGCCATGAGCCTTCTCAAGCAAACCGATGTAAAAAACCACCTGTCTCCCAGCTTTCGCACACAGATCCATCTGGTCCCGCCTGTAAGCCAGCCCGATGCAACCGGCTACTCTGTTGCCGAACCGGACACGACCAAGCCAAATCCATTGAATCTTGCTGAGGATTTCGTTGCGGAAAATTCGTCATCTGGCCTAGCCGTCGCGCCGACCGATCCTGTTACTGGTTCCATCCGCCCGCAGGCGCCCGCAGAATCCAAAAGCGTGCGATCGTGAAGTTGCATTCTGTTTTCCTACGCAGGGAGTGCATTCTGCCGGATCGGTTAGACCCCTGCAGGCAGCCCATCGGCGAAGAGTGGTCCGTCGTTGATGAGATCCCTGCGCTCGTTTTCGACACCATGATTCGCCAAGCCGGCTGGCATTTCATGTGGCCGCATGAGGCCTGTTCCCGAAGGGGCTTTGGGTTAACGGAAGAGGCGGCGATCCGCCGAGCCTTGTCCCGTGCGCTCAAAGGAGTATCGAAGCGATTCAACGCAGCGGAGCTAGATGCTGTTCAGCTCACGCAGTATCCGGGATTTCAGATCGCGAATGTCACGGTACAAACCCTCCAGATTCAGCAACACGCCTCTCTGAAAATTGCTGCTGGGCAGAATCCCTTGCCCGTTCCGGCAAGATAAGCCGAGTATCACAGCGCGTGAGGGCCAAGCCGTCGCCTGCTCTCATGGCTCGACGCGAATTCCAGCGTAGGAGACGGAACCGAGCAGTGATGCCTGCCGCCGTTCCGCTGAAAGGAAGTTCCGGATGAGTGTTGCAACGATGACCTGGCCGGTTTGGCTGCCGAGAGTGCTTTGGTTACGGCGAAAGTGCCCACGCTGCAAATCCGTTCAATTCAAACCAGCCGAGTTGTGCTCTTACGATGGCCTTCTTGGCTTATTTTTTCTCCGTCCCGTTCGCTGCAAATTTTGTTGGAGGCGGTACTACTGGATTTCCCTGCGGGGCGCCGAATGAGCTTCCCGCAATATGACTCCGGCCCCACTTCGAATGATCTTCTGGAAAGGTTTGTCGCGGATAGCACTCCGTCAGCGTTGAACTATCAGATCGTTGCCCAAAGCGCGGAGGACGTGCAGAACAACGAAAATGCACTGGCAGTCAGCATTGGCCCGTACTTGCTCAAGTCCGGGCAGACTCACCTCTTGACGACGATCAGCATCTACTGAGAGAGCCGTGAGCAGATACGGCGATGGCCACATTGGTGTTCGGAGCCGTCACTGTACGGCTTGATCTATCGCACGCGGCTAGTAAATATCGTGGAAAATATTGTAAATCATTTATATTAAATAGCTTAAGTGGTGCCGGGAGGGGGGGGCGGATTGCCGGTTCGTATTGATTCTAAATAAGTTATTGAAATAACAAGACGCTCAAAACGATCAAAACGCAGGAAACGCGGTTCTTGAGTACGCTACAAGTACACTGATTTCTTGACGAATGGTTTCCCGCGCCGCGCAGGATCGTCAGTTAAGCCCCTCATTTGTCACCTCCCGGCACTTTCTTCTTTTGTGTCTGACTCTGCGAGCCGCTCGGGCCGCTCGGCAACTGGCCAGCCATAATCGCCTGCGTCTCCTTCTGCACCCTCTCAGCGTCGGCCGCCGAGGTGATCTTTTGCGAATTTACGTCGTTGAGCGCTCGTTGCGTCTCCAGCAGAAGCGCCAGATAGTCCGTCTTCTTCTTTTCGTTTTCCTTCTGCTGTTGGTAGACGTCGTTGATGTGTTGCTGGTCGGCGCTGAGAGATGAACCCGGTGCCGGCTTTGCCCGCTGGGCCGCAGGTTCCTTCTTCGCCGCAGCTGGCGGTTGTGCCTTAAGGGCACTCCGCTGCGCATTCAGGTCGGCGATCTTCTGCTGCAGGACTTCCGCCTTCTGGCGGCTCGTCACGATGGTCTCTGCATCCTGCACAGTGCGTGTCAGCAGCTTGTCCATGATCGGAGCCAACTGCGCCGGGTCCGCCGCCTTGACCGAGGGCATCGGAGGCGCTGCGCTGCATTGCACGCCGACCGGATTACCGTGCAGCGAATTACTTGCCTCTCCCGCCAGATACTTGATTTCGTCGAGTTCGCGGTCGTCCGCCGCTCCTGTTTCGATCTTTTCGAGGTCCGCGACAGCATAGTTCGTCAGCTCAGCGGCACAATGCACTTGCTTCCACGCAGTGCTCACGTCCCGGGAATAGTTGTCCGGCGCGCGCGCCTTAATGCCGTACAGGGAACTTGCAGCTGCCTCTTCCGGAGAAACACCCTTCAGTCCGAAGGTGTTGTCGGTTGTGCCCTTGAGCACCATATTGTCGTTGGAGACGCCCTTCAGGCTGGCTGCGGCTTCCGCGACACTTTGCTTCCACTCCTCTTCCTGCCGCTTCTCCTGCTCGGCCTCCCGCTGCTGTTCCTCTACCAACTTGCGTTGCTCATCGGCCAGCCGCTGGCGCTCAAGCTCCCGGTCGTGCTCAGCCTTAATCTCAGCATCTGATAGGCCGGAGTAGGTGGAACCTCCGGATGAGCCGCTGGAGCGCGCACTGCAACGCACTGTGTGACCTGCCGCATCGCAACAGCAGTTGCCTGTTGGCACGACGGTTGGCGTATCCTGCGCGTGTACGAGTCGTCGCGACAAACAGGGCGCGAGAACTACGATGCCAGCGATCAGTATTATTGCTGACGATTTCGTGATTCTAAGTGTCATCATTGCATCACCTCGCTGTGTTGTGTATTCCCTGGTTAGCTTCTTCTCGATTAATGCAACGCTCTCTCAAATTAGCAGTACCTCACGAGCGAAGCCGGACCGTTGCTGACGGTTTCAGTCGAACCGCTTTTATTGCTACTACCCTCGAAGAATACCGTGCTTACGCACCGGCTGCTGGCGCTGCGACACGGGCCGCTCGCAATTACGGAACTAGTTTCCGATATTGGGGGTATTGGGGCTTCAAATCTTCCCAGTCGCCAGTTTTGCTGACCCGTATCAACTGCCTCAAAGCCGGAGATGCCGTAATACTGATAGCGCGAGTTGTGGATCCACCGGCATCCTTATAGTCGAAGAGGCTTGAAGTATCAGGAGTTAATGACGCATAGATGCTTGTCACCGATCGAGCACCACTGCTGTTGTCATCTAGCCACTGATTAATCTGACTTATGGGAATTCTTGCAACTTGTTGCGCCGTCATCTTGGCGAGATCACTTTCGAGTCTCGCTCGGATCTCGTCAATGACTTCCTTATTCAGTTCGGTAAGCAAGTCCCTGAGCAGATCGCGATCAAAATCATAAAGGTAAACGATTACGATGCCCGTGAGGAGGTGGTCAGTCCAATCTTCCAGGAACCGCGCCCGCTGATATGCCGCATACACGCGTTTTGAAGCTTCGACCTTCTTGGACAACACTTGTGCGTTTGCAAACGAAAAACAAGAACCATCCCAACACTGCTCCATTTCGCCATTGGGAGACTTTGACCAGTGGAGACCGCGGTCGGGCAAATCATCGGCCATAGTGTCGTCGATGAATTCTTGCGTGTACTGAGGTTCATACGTTCTTGGATCAACCCTAGGGAAAGGGGAAGGGGTAGGAGCGGGACTACCACCTAAAGGGGAGGCGCCGTGTCCGCTGTCCTCATGGCCCGGAGAGGTGGAAGAACCGCCGGAATTCCCCGAGGAAGTTCTTGGGCATGGGTCACCGTATCGTACCCAAGTTCCATCCGGGCACTTCCCCTCTGTTGGATCCTGAGCGCGAGCCCACTGCGGTGCGGTAAAGCATATGAACGCAGCGGTGACCACGACCATGTATCTTGCAGTCATATTACATTTTCCGCATCTCGTCACTGTCCCTCCTACGCTTCGCCAAAAACGATCTCATCAAAACCCATCGACAGAGCCGTAGAGAAGCAAAAGCCGACAAAATTAAATCGGAAACGCGGCTTTACTCTCGTTGGAAGGAAACTGAATTAGCCTCTTCGGCTCCGGTCACCTGTTCAGTTCCGGCCATACTTTGTCCATCTGCACTTATTTGCAGGGTCAATGTGTAGTAGGAGAACTCATCAACGCGGATTTGTGGACTGATTGTCTCCATTGTCATTACAATGTTCAACCGGCCGCTTGAATCGTCGCACCGCTGAATGTTCAACCTAAAAGTCAATGGTCCACGCGACGGCGGAGATGATGGGTCAACGCTACATGTATAGGATCCGGAGGATCCTTCTATTTCGATAGTCAGCGCCACATCCGAGAACGGGCGCCCAGAGCCTAACCAGTGCCATCTTCCAGCGAACTTTCTCGCATTTTCCCTTGCAATTTCCTGAGCCCGGGCTGCTTGCTCTGCTTTTTGTTGAGCGGACTTTTGTTCTTCGAACTTGATTCCCTCAATTTTTCCTTTCACCTCGCCTGCATCGGAAGCATTTGGCGCGGCGAGCAGGTAAAAGCTAAATGCCCGGATGGCATCATCGAACTGACCTGCCTTTTCGAGCGCTGCTCCCTCGTTGAAGTAGTAGTCCGGCACCCACGGCGCCAGCAGCGAGGCCTGCGCAAATGCCGCAGCCGCAGCCTTCAGATCGTCGGGTGAAGTGGCATGGCTGAAGATCGTCTTCGCCTTGCCGTCAGCAACGGCAGCTTCTTCCGGAACCGCCGGTTTCGGGTCCAGCGTCAGCGCCAGTTGGATGATCTTCGTCCGCAGCGCATCGTCCGACGGGCTTGCCTGCAACTGCGTGACGTACTGCTGGAGCTGCTCGCGGGGTGATAGGTTCGCCGGCTGCTGAGCAACAGAATAGAAAGTGCATAACAAAATGGCCGCCGCAACATGAACGGCTCGCCTCGTGAATGTCATTGTCTTTCCTCCCAGGTGATTACCGCGATCATTCGTAACATTTCTTTGCATGTGCATCTCCAAAAGTCTGAATGAATTTCGTCTTCGAATCTATCCCCGAATCTGGCTCCTAGCGTTCCCACCAATGCGGCATTCCTTTCCGATCAATTGCGATCGGTGGCCCAACCTCCCCGGCCTTCGGCACGACGAGTTGCTGGCCGCCGGTAAGCGTCACCTTCGGCCGGCCGGCGCCGGGGTCTACTTCGATCTCGCCTTCGAGGACCATGTAAGTGTCCTGCTGGCCGTCGATTGCCAGGGTGAAATCTGTGCCGCGCACCGCGGCAATCGATGTGATGCCGCGATACCCTGGCTCATCGTTCGCGCCGCGAACACCCATGATGACCGTGATCTTGTGCAACTCTCCCCGGAAAAGCTGCCAATAGACTCCCTGCACGTCGCGCTCATACAGGAAGTCAGAGTTGGGACCAATGTGCATCTCGCCGCCATCGCCAAGTTGCAGTTCGAGGAAAGAGCCGGCGCCTACACGGATGTGCTGACCAGGTTGGATAGGAGCATAGGGGTCGAACGGCTTCCGACCCTGCGGCGTATCCACCATGATCTGCCCGCGCACAATGGTCGCCAGGGCGCGAGGACCGGTCCGGTCTCCGATGCTGGTCCACAGAACCATCGCGTGATTGACGGCATCGAGGCGTGCCTGATCGTCGGCCAGGTTCTGCTTCCCCTTATCAAGCGCCTGCTGCGCGTTGCCGATGGCCTCCGCCGTCACGAACCCGCCGTCGTTGTCGCCGTTGGTCACCGCCTGATTGTGGGCCGCATGAGCGCGATCCAGCAGCGATTCGGCGTTAGCAATGGCCGCTTCGTCTTTCTTAATATTTTGGAGAAAAACGCCTTTCATCCGGAGCAGGTCGGCGTTGGGCACGTTCTGGGCACGTGCGGGCACGCAGAACTGCATGGCCAATGAACAGACAACGACCGCTAGCGCAAGCAGCGCCAAAAGCCTGTCCCTGAGATATTGGCTCACAGGGATATGTATATAAAAATATCCAATGTCTTTGGCGTTCATGTGCTCTCCGTCAGTAAGGTCAGGGTCAATTAAGGACGCGAGTATGCAGACATTACGCGACAGAGTGTGCTGACAGCTACGCGTAATGGTCATCGTTTTACTTCATCACGTGCTGCCCGAGCATGGGCATCTTGACAAATCAAGACAGAGATACGGGAAAGGATAGGAAGCTGCTTACCGCCCCTTGCACCAATTATGCCTTGCCGAAACGAACCAAGCAGAGCTGCATTGGCTGGATATGAGCACGATTATAGTATAGGAGCGCTTCGTGTGCTCTTCTAGGAGATTTTAGTTCCGCAGTTTTCGATTGATTTATCTGCGCGCAGCAAGAATAGTTAGGCGTAAACTCTGTAAACAATTGATTATAATAGTTGTAAATGGTGCCGGGAGGGGGGGTCGAACCCCCATGACCACAAGGGTCGGCAGATTTTGAGTCTGCTGCGTCTGCCAGTTCCGCCATCCCGGCCGGATGATTTCTATCTTACATGCTTTCGGTTTGCGATTCGGGAAACGACCCGCGAATAGCAGGTACAGCAGAATTGGCGACGCGGCAAACGCACACCAACGCACACATAAAAGCGAAAGGGGCACGTCCCCAAACGAGGCTGCCCCTTTGCTTTCCGTGTTTTCGGAGATCTGGTCCGGAACCAGATCGCACCACCCAGAACAGGTCAGCTGGTCCATTCGGGCTCCGCCCGAGTTTCCCTCACTTTCCCGTTGTCTGGACGTTTGCTCGAGTCTCCTTGTTGCCATTCGTAAGTTTCGTTTCCGATTCTCTTGAAGGCCATAGGTTACTCTCTCCTTCTGGAAGATTTCTCTTCCGATAGAGCCATTAGAATCGCCCGGCGCGGCGAAGGTTGCCAGAGATTTCAGATGTGCGACAATAAAAGCAACGATGACCAGCACCTCCTCTGCCGTCGTTCCCGAACCAGCCACCGTAACCCCGCAATTGCTTGCCCAGCACGGCATCACTGCGGAGGAATACGAACGCATCCTCGCGGCCCTCGGCCGCACGCCCTCCCTCACCGAGCTCGGCATCTACAGCGTAATGTGGAGCGAACACTGCTCCTACAAGTCCAGCCGCGTGCATCTCAAGCGCCTGCCCACAAAAAGCGACCGCGTGGTGCAGGGGCCCGGCGAAAACGCCGGCATCATCGACGTGGGCGACGGCTGGGCCTGCGCTTTCAAGATCGAATCGCACAACCACCCCAGCTACATCGAGCCCTACCAGGGCGCGGCCACGGGGGTGGGCGGCATTCTGCGCGACATCTTTACCATGGGCGCGCGTCCCCTGGCCGTCATGGACTCGCTGCGCTTCGGGCCCATCGACAAAAATGGGTGCCCCACCTTCGGCGCGTCCGGCGCGGCGGACCGGGCGAAGGTGGGAAGCGATGAGGACCAGTCCAAGCTCATCGCCAAAAATCACTCCATCGTCGAAGGCGTGGTCAGCGGCATTGCCGGTTACGGCAACTGCTTTGGCGTGCCTAACCTCGGCGGCGAAACCAAATTCGAGCCCTGCTACAGCGGCAACCCCTTGGTGAACGCCTTCGCTCTCGGTCTCGTCCGCAAAGACGAAATCTTCTACGCCAAGGCCAGCGGCACAGGAAACCCCGTCATCTATGTTGGTGCAAAGACTGGCCGCGACGGCATCCACGGCGCCACAATGGCCTCGGAAGAGTTCAAGGAAGGTTCCGAACAGAAGCGGCCCAATGTACAGGTGGGCGACCCATTCATGGAGAAGCTGCTCCTCGAAGCCTGCCTTGAAGCCATGCAGACCGGCGCCATTGTCGGCATTCAGGACATGGGCGCTGCCGGCCTCACCTGCTCCACCTGCGAGATGGGCGCGCGCGGCGGCGTAGGTCTCGATGTCGAGCTCGACCTTGTGCCGCAGCGCGAAACCGGCATGAGCGCCTACGAAATCATGCTCTCCGAGAGTCAGGAGCGCATGCTGCTGGTCGCAGAAAAAGGCCGCGAAGGCGAAGTGCTGCGCGTCTTTTCCAAATGGGGACTTGACGCCGTCATCGTCGGAACCGTCCAGCCCGCGCCCCGCCTGCGCATCCGCCATCACGACAAACTGGTTGCCGACATCCCCAACCAATCCCTCACCGACGACGCGCCGCTCTACCACCGGCCCATCGGCACCTGGAAGCCGCCGGTTCCTCTCTATCCGCCCGAGCAGGCAGTCGCCGAGCTCGCCAAAGAACGCGACTTTACCGCCGATCTGAAAAAACTCCTCGCCTCGCCTAACGTCTGCTCCAAGCGCTGGGTTCACGAGCAGTACGACAGCATGGTGCAAACCAATACCGTCATCGGACCAGGCGGCGAAGCCGGAGTCATGAGGATTAAGGGAACAAGGAACAGGGAACAGGGAACAGGCGAGCGCGGTCTCGCCATGGCGCTCGACGGTAACGGCCGCTGGTGTTACCTCGATCCCAAACTGGGCGCCATGCACGCCGTCGCCGAAGCCGCACGCAAGGTGGCTTGCGCCGGCGCAACTCCCGTGGCCGCCACCAATTGCCTCAACTTCGGAAATCCCGAAAAGCCCGAGATCATGGCGCAGCTCTCGGCGGCCATCGACGGCATCGCCGAAGCCTGCACCGCGCTCTCGACGCCCATCACCGGCGGCAACGTGTCTCTTTACAACGAGACGCGCGGCGAAGGCATCTATCCCACGCCGGTCCTTGGCATTGTCGGCATTTTGGAAGACGTCACCAAAGCCGTTCCGGCGCATTTTCAGCGCGAGAGACGCAATCATTTTGCTGTGGCCGATTCCCCGCGGCGAGGAACCCGATCCCAAACTCAAGGTGCCGCTTGATCCGCCGCCCATCAGCCAATTTCCGCTCCCCGCTCTTGAGCGCCAACCCGAAGCGCGTGAGGAATCGGATGCAACGGAGGCAGAAGCCGCAGCGAACCTCACCGCCTTCGGCTCCTCTGAGTTCGCCAAAGTCGCCCTCGGCAGTCTCTGGGGCACTCCGCCCGCGCTCGATCTCGAAGCCGAGGCCAGCCTGCACAATCTGCTGGCTGTGCTCGCCTGGCGCAAACTCATCCGTTCCGCCCGCGACATCTCCGACGGCGGCATTGCCGTGGCCCTTGCGCAAGCCGCCTTCGCCAATAACATCGGCGCCACCGTCGAGCAGGACCCGTCGCTTCTCGCCCATCCGCTCTTCGGTCTCTTCGCCGAGCCCGCCTCCACGCTCATCGTCACCGCCGACCACAAAAACCTCTCCGAGATCGACGCCATGGCCGGCCAGTACAACTTTTTCTCTGCCCGCATTGGCGCCACCGGCGGCCATCGGCTCGAAATCTTAGTAGACGGCGAGTCCTTTATCTCCGCGCCGCTCGAAGAATTGCGCAAGCCCTGGGCCTCGGCCCTGGAAGCCAATCTCCACGGCGAGGTTCTGGCATGACCCGGTTGCTCTACCAGGGCGTCGAAGGCGTCGCCGACCTCTCCGAATCGCTGCGCACAACCTCAAAAGGTTGTCATCCTGAGCATCAGCAACAGATTTGTCATCCTGAGCGAGGTCGCCACAGCGGCCGAGTCGAAGGAGCTGCGGCTGCTTTTGCTTCTCTAGTCCCTAGTCCCTTAGTCCCTCAGTCCCTGCAATTTGTCGCCAACAGCGACAAATTGCGCGAAGAATGCGGCGTCGTCGCCATCTACGGCCACCCTGACGCCGCGCACGAAGCCTACCTCGGCCTCTACGCTCTGCAGCACCGCGGCCAGGAATCGGCGGGCATCGCCACCGCCGACGGCTCGCGCCTCGCCAACATCAAGGGCATGGGCCTGGTATCGGAAATCTTCACTGACGACGTTCTCGCCAAGCTCCCGGGCCGCATGGCCATCGGCCACACGCGCTACTCCACCACCGGCGACTCGGCTCTGCTCAACGCCCAGCCCATTCGCGTCGACTCCACCAAGGGCCTCATCGCCATCGCGCACAACGGCAACCTGGTCAACCTCGGCAACCTGCGCGCGCGCCTTGAGCGCGACGGCGCCTATTTCCAAACCACCTCCGACTCCGAAATTATCGTTCAGCTCATCGCGCACTCCGGCGCCGGCACGCTCGTCGACGCCATTGCCGACTCGCTCGCACAAATCGATGGCGCATTCTCCATCGTCATGATGACGCGCGACCGCATCTTCGCCGCCCGCGATCCGCGCGGCTTCCGCCCGCTCTCCATGGGCCGCATGAAAAACCCGAGCGGCCCCGATACCATCGTCTTTGCCAGCGAAAGCTGCGCCTTCGACCTGCTCCGCGCCGAGTTCATCCGCGACATTCTTCCCGGCGAGCTGGTCATGGTCTCTGAAGACGGCGTCACCAGCCGCCAATTCTCCACCGGCCTGCCGCAAGCGAGCTGCATCTTCGAGCAGGTCTACTTTGCCCGCCCCGACTCGCGCATCTTCGGCCGCTGGGTGCAGGAGTCGCGCGACCAGATGGGCCGCCAGCTCGCGCGCGAGTCCGCCGTGCCTGCCGATCTCGTCGTCCCCGTCCCCGACTCCGGCGTCACCGCGGCGCTCGGCTACGCTGAAGAGAGCGGCATCCGTTTCCGCTTCGGCCTCATCCGCAATCACTACGTGGGCCGCACCTTCATTGAGCCTGAGCAGCGCGTGCGCGACTTTGGCGTCCGCCTCAAACTCAACCCCGTGCACAATCTACTCGCCGGCAAGCGCGTCATTCTTATCGACGACTCCATCATCCGCGGGACGACGAGCCGCAAAATCGTCCGCATGGTGCGCGGCGCAGGCGCAACAGAAGTCCATCTCCGCATCAGTTGCCCGCCCACCATCTCTCCCTGCTTCTACGGCGTCGATACCCCCTCGAAGCGCGAACTCATCGCCGCCAACAACTCCGTCGAAGAGATTCGCCAATTCATCGAAGCCGACTCGCTCGCGTACCTGTCTCTTGGAGGGCCTGCTGGCTTCCGTCCGCGACGAACACAAAACCGGCTACTGCACCGCCTGCTACACCGGCAACTACCCCACGCAATGGGTTGACGTGGAAGACATTCTGCCCGCCGCGGCAGCGCTTTAGCGTCCTGCCTCTAAAGTTCGTATCATAGATGCACTGTCATCCTGAGTTTCCATGGACCCTTGGGTCCAACAAAGGGAATGAAAATCGTTTAGGCTACCCGGTGTGGAACGGCAAAGGCCGATTTCGCTCTGGGTAAATCGAGACCGTTCCTGAGTTTGGTCTGGGGAGCGCGTTTGCAATGATGAATGTGGCGCCATCCTTCCGGTGGAAGCGGTGGCAGCGCGTGACGGTGCGTAAGTTTGGATGCCGCGCTTCCTGCCGTTTCCACGCCGGAGGGAAGCGATGGAAACTACGATAGCAGGAATCGATGTCCACAAGAAAGTGCTGATGGTGGTGGTAGTGAACCCGGGAGCAGGCGAGGCGAAGGTAGGAGCGCGGAAGCGGTTCGGCGCCACCGCCAGCGAACTGAGCCGGTTGCGTTTGTGGCTGAGCGAACAGGGAGTGGGAGAAGCGGTAATGGAGTCGACGGCGCAGTACTGGCGGCCGGTGTGGATGGAACTGGAGCCGTCGATGAAGTTGCACCTGGCACAGGCTTTTTCCAATCGCGCACGGCGCGGGCGCAAGCAGGACTTCAAGGACGCCGAGCGGCTGGTAAAGCGTCTGCTGGCGGAGGAACTGATTCTGAGCTTCGTGCCGGAGCCGGAGCAACGTGGCTGGCGCACCCTAACGCGGATGAAGACGCAGTTGGCCGGAATCGGGTGCGGTTGCACAGCCAACTGGAGGGCTTGCTGGAAGAGATGCGGATCAAGTTATCCAGCGTGATCAGCGACCTGTTTGGCGCCAGCGGAAGACGTATCCTCGAAGCACTGGCCAACGGCGAGACCGACTTGGAGAAGCTGGCCGCGCTGGGCAGCGAACGGCTGCAATGCGGCAAGGAACAACTGATCGATGCGCTGAACGCCAAGCCCTCTGCGATGCACCGCCGTCTGCTGGCTCTCTACCTGGAGCGGCTCCAGGTAATCGATGCGCAGATCGAGGAACTGAACCAGATGATCGCTACGGCGATGAAGCCGCATGAGGACGCCGTGATGCGCCTGGCCGAAGTGCCCGGCTTCGGAGCCGATTCGGCGCAGCAGATCATCGCCGAGGTGGGACCCGAGGCCAGCGCCTTCGACTCAGCGGCCCAATTCACTTCCTGGGCGGGAACCTGTCCGGGCAAACAGGAAAGCGCCGAACAGAACAAGAGCGGCCGCTCGGCCAAGGGCAACAAGTATCTGCGCCGGGTACTGACCGAGGTGGCTCAGGCCGCAGTCAAAGCCAAGGGCTGCCATTACCAGACCGTCTTCCGCCGCCTGTTGCCCAGGCTGGGATACAAACAAGCCCTCTGGGCTGTCGTTCACCGCCTATGCCGCTTGGTCTGGAAGATACTCCACGACGGCGTATGCTACATCGAACAGAGCCCCGACCGCGATCCCAAAGCCGTCAAACAACGCGCCCGCTGTCTGGCCCGAGCCTTGCGCCGCCTGGGCTACAACGTAACCATGCAACCCATCCAACCCAATGAAGTTGCCGGGTGATTTTCGACGGAGCGACCCCGAACGCAGTGAAGGGGAGTCGAAGGATCTGCGGCTCGTCCTCTGCGGCCGGCCGCGGCATTGGCGCAGCGGAAGATCCTTCAGCAAAGGGCATCGGAATTCACCTCGAAGTGTTTGCTGCCGGCGCGGCCTCAATCCGGATTCACTTAATTCCAATCACCATTGAGTCCGGCCCCACCAGGTGTTCCACGCGCGCCCCCCTGAACCCCGCATCCTTCATCCAGCCCGTGCAGTCCGCGCCCGTGTAATCAAAGCCGCCCGGAGTCTCAATCAGCATATTCAGGCTCGCCAACAGGCCAAATGCATTCTTGCTCCGCTCGTCGTCGATCAGCGCATCGTACACGACCAGCGCGCCGCCATTGGGAAGCGCATCGAACGCCTTGCCGATCAGCATCCGCTTCTCGTCCAAGTTCCAGTCGTGCAGAATGTGCCCCATCATGATCACGTCGGCCTTGGGCAGGGGATCGGTAAAGAAGCTGCCGGCCTGGAATTGCAGCCGCGACTCCAATCCGTGAGCCGCCACGTACTCTTCAAAGATCGGGCCCACCTCCGCAAGATCGAACCCGATACCCATAAGGTGCCGGTTCTTGAGCAGCACCTGCACCAGAAGATCACCCTGCGCCGGCCCGGCGTCTGCCACCGTCCTGTACTGCGCCCAGCGAATCTTCGCGGCAATCGCCAGGTTGGCCCGGCGGCTCAACCCCGTCATCGCTCCCAGAAAGCTCTTCAGCCGCTCCGGATCGGCGTACAGCGCGGCAAACGTCGCTTCGCCCTTCGGTCCCGCCTCTGCCTGCG
This sequence comes from uncultured Acidobacteriota bacterium, assembly GCA_963832535.1. GTDB lineage: Bacteria > Acidobacteriota > Terriglobia > Terriglobales > Acidobacteriaceae > Telmatobacter. The sequence continues at coordinate 27,209 of CAWHUK010000021.1, read as the reverse complement.
GCTGGCCCGTCCTCAGCGCCGCCGTCAGATTGTTCCATTGCGGAAACAGCCGCCGGTTCGCCATTTCCAGTACACCGCCGATGTAAGACGGTTTGCGCTTGTCGAGAAACAGATCCGTCGAAGGCGTATTCGAATAGACCCCGTCGCGCCGCGCGAGAAATCCGAGGGCCACCAGCGCATCCAGAAAATCCCGAGACGATCGCGGATGCAGTCCCAGCCGGCTCGTCAGCGTATCCAGATCCTTGGGGTGCTTCGCCAACTCGGTAAAGACTTCCATCTCCACCGCGCTCAGTAGCGTCTTCGAGGCCCAGAATCCCATGCCGGTCTGCAGAATGTGTTCGGGCGAAGGCGCAGGTGTGGCAGCAGGAGTAGCAGCGGGAACAGTTGCAGTTGCAGACAAACTCATATTGACCTCCTTGTGGTCGCGTTTCGTTGGCCGTCCGGTGGAAGGTACCTGTTGAGCGGTACAGACAGGGAAGTCACTCGCCCGGTGGGAAGCCGCGGTGAATCGGACAAGATGAGTCTACTTTACCGGCAGGCAACTTGAGAATGTTTATTTATCGCGCCGCGGCTCACGCGCCCATTCTGCATCCCCGAGCTACGATCAAATCAGGCTGCGCGTCATGACCGCAATTGCCATTCTGATTCTGCTCGTTCACTTGGCCTGGATTGTGCTGGTGATCTTCGGCGCGCTCTGGACGCGAGGCCGCCCCGTTTGGAGCGCGATGCATATTCTCGCCCTGCTCTGGGGAATCGCCGTGGAAGCCGGCCCCTGGCCTTGCCCGCTCACGCTCGCCGAACAATTCTTCGAAGCCCGCGCCGGCCTGGCCGCTTACCAGGGCAGCTTTCTGCTCCATACGCTCGACGCCATCGTCTACCCCAACCTTCCCGGCTGGGCCGTCACTCTTTTTGGCGTAGCCGTATGCGCCTTCAACCTCGGCATCTATGCGTTACGCCTGCGCAACCACCTGCTCCGCCGCCCGTCACGCAAGTCCCTCCGTCCCTAGTCCCTACTTCGCTTTCGTCGCCGTCAGTTCTCTTGGCCCCCTGTTCCCTGTATTTAATGTCACAGGACGTTAACACTCCCGCTGTGATAGCATCCGGTTTTTGATCGGTGATGCGCGGCTGAAGTCACTCTGTGCGCTGCGCCCGCCGCCCTGAGAACATCCGCCCTGTGACCACCCGCATGGATGAGCAAGACGGCAGAACCGGACAGGAAGCCCGGCAACCCGGCCACTTGAGCACCCCCGCCGGCGTCGCCGTACAATCCCCGCCCCTCGCCTCTTCCAGCGCTCAAGTTCAGCGGAAACCCCGCAAACTTGTCCAAAATCGAAGGAGAAACCCATGAAAACGTACCAGGGAAGTGAGATCCGCAACGTAGCTGTAGTGGGGCATGCGCACTGCGGCAAGACCACCCTCATCGCCGCTCTGCTGCATGCCGCCAAAATGACGCCCACGCAGGGCCGCGTGGAAGACGGCTCGGCCGCCACCGCCTACGACGAAGAAGAAGTAGCCCGCGGCATCACCATGCAGAATGCCGTCGCCTTTGCCGAGTGGCAGGGCACAAAAATCAATCTCGTCGACACGCCCGGCTTCCACATGTTCACTCACGAAGCCCGCGCCGCGCTCTTCCCCGTCGAATCCGCTCTTATTGTCGTCAACGCCCAGAACGGCGTTGAGCCCGTCACCGAGCGCGTATGGCGCTACGCCGAAGAGGCCAAAGTTCCCCGCATCGTCCTCGTCAATCAGATGGACAACCCCAAGGCCGGCGGCGAAGGCGGCTTGAGCGCGCTCATTGACGATCTGCAGGACCGCTGGGGCCGCAACTGTGTTGCCGTCCAGTTGCCCATCTCCGACGCGCAGGGCTTTCATGGCGTCGTCGATCTCGTCACCATGGAGGCCTACACCTACACTCCCGGCGGCGACGGCCGCGGCAAAGTCTCCGCTGAAATCCCCGCTGCGCTCTTTGCTGACGCCAAGGCCCGCCATGAAGCTCTCGTCGAGCTCGTCGCCGAAGGCAAAGACGAGCTGATGGAAGAGTTCTTCGACAAGGGCACGCTGGCGCCCGAGCACCTCATCGCCGCGCTCCACGATGCCATCCGCGAAGACCGCATCTTCCCAGTACTGTTCTCGAGCGGCCTTGCCAACATGGCCCTCGATCATCTCCTCGACTTCATCAAGGCCTACGCGCCCACGGCCACCGAGCGCGCGCCCATCGCCGCCAAAGCCGCCGAGGGCGCAGCACCCGATTCCCCCGTCGTCTCGCGCAAAGTCGCCGACAGTGAGCCTGCCGCCGCCGTCATCTTCAAAACCATGTCCGATCCATTTGCGGGAAGAATCAGCTTCTTCAAAGTCATCAGCGGCGTCATCAAGAACGACGCCACGCTTGAAAACTTCACTCGCCGCGGCCAGGAAAGGCTTTCGCACCTCAGCGTCATGCAGGGCCGCAAGCCCGTCGAGGTCCCCGAACTCCACGCCGGCGACATCGGCGCCGTGGGCAAGCTGCGCGACACCCTCACAGGCGACACCCTCGGCGCAAAAGGCTCTGAGATCCAAGTCGCCCTCGCCGCCATGCCCGAGCCCGCCATGACCTACGCCATCGAGCCCAAATCCCGCGCCGACGAGGACAAGCTCGCTCCCGCCATCCACAAACTCATGGAAGAGGACCTGCTCATCCGCTTCTTCCGCGACCCGCAAACCAACGAATTCCTCATCGCCGGCGCAGGCCAGCCCCACATCGAGGCCATCGTCAGCCGCCTCAAAAAGCGCTACCACGCCGAAGTCATGCTCAAGGCGCCGAAGGTTCCCTACCGCGAAACCATTCGCGCCAAAGCCGAAGCGCACGGCCGCCACAAAAAGCAGTCCGGCGGCCACGGCCAGTTCGGCGACTGCAAAATCCGCATGGAGCCCTTGCCTCGCGGCGGCGGCTTCGAGTTCGGCAACGAAGTCTTCGGCGGAGCCATTCCCCGCAACTTCATCCCCGCCATTGAGAAAGGCATCGTCGAGTCCGCCGCTCGCGGTTTTCTGGCCGGCTTTCCGGTGGTCGATTTCAAGGCCGTCGTCTACGACGGCAGCTATCACGACGTGGACTCGAACGAGCTCTCGTTCAAGACCGCCGGCCGCCTGGCATTCCGCAACGGCATGGAGCAATGCAAGCCCTGTCTGCTTGAGCCCATCATGAAGGTCGAAATCGAGGCTCCCGATGAATTTGCCGGAACCCTCATGGGCGACCTCAACTCCCGCCGCGGACGCGTGCAGGGCATGGAATCCAAGGGCCGCACCACGGTCATCAAGTCGGAAGTTCCCATGGCCGAGATGCTCACCTACGGCACCCTGCTCACCAGCATGACGCAGGGCAAAGGCAGCTACCGCATGGAAGTAGACCACTACGACATCGTCCCGCAATTGGTCGCCGAAAAAATCCTCGCCAACGCCAAGCAGCCCATCGAGGAAGAGGAAGAGTAACGATTGCATCGAGCAGGGGAGAGACCTCGGCGGGTCTATTGCGGGCGCCACCGAGGTCGATCCCAAACTAACGCCAACCTCTAGGTGTAGCACCGGCCTCACGATGTAGCGCAACTCACCATGTAGCGCAACTCACCATGTAGCGCCGGCCTCCCGGCCGGCTGTAACGCGGACGTCCCCGTCCGCGTTCGAGTAACCGGAGTAAAATCGCGCCATGGCGCACGAAAACCCTTCCGCACAACTCCACGGCGCCGTGCAGCCACGCTACGGCGAAGTCCACATTCGCAATCGCGGCCACCTTCCTCATTGGGAAAAGGAAGAAGGCCTTTATTTCATCACATTTCATCTTGCTGATTCGCTCCCCAAGTCCGTGCTTGCGAAAATCGCTGAACGCCACCACATCCTCTCAACCGCCAAGCAGAAAAATGCGAATTTGCTTCCCGAGCAGAAGGCATTGCTCGCCGCCTATAGCCGCAGGGGCATCGAAGAGTACTTCGACCGTGGCGCTGGCTCGCGCCCGTTCCTCGACATTCGCATCGCCGGCGCCATGGCCGCGGCCTTGCGCTTCAGGGAGGGAAAACACTACCGGCTACTCGCTTGGTGCATCATGCCCAACCACGTTCATGTTGTGGTGAAACTCTTCCCAGGCCAGGAGCTTGCCCGGGTTGTCAAAGCCTGGAAGAATTTTTCAGCAAAAGCCGCAAACCAGGCGCTCGGACGTGAGGGTCGATTTTGGCAGCGCGAATATTACGACCGACTGATCCGCAATGGAGACGAACTCGACCGCGCCATTAGGTATGTCCTCGAAAACCCCGCCGGGGCGAGATTGGAGAATTGGACCTGGGTTTGGTGCGCGGGCTGGGAAGCCCGCGCCACAGCCGGCCAGGAGGCCGGCGCTACGAGTCCGTAGCCCATTGGGAAAAATCCTCGCCAACGCCAAACGGCCCGTCGATGAAGAGGAAGAATAGCAATGTTGGCCGGCCGGGTGCCGCAACCTCGCAACGTTCTTGTTCTTGTCACTAGGGTGGGATAGCACGAACTCCACCACCACGCTGTCTTCCTGAGCGACCAGACGCTGAGCGCAGCGAAGCGGAAGGGAGTCGAAGGGTCTGCGGTTGCCGGCTGCCCACCGGCAACGGCCGGCAGGTCCGCGCGGATGAGGCGCTGAGGGCTTGGCTGGCACGACAGTCCGCATCGCACTTGAGAAAGCCGTCTCTGCCGTGTACCTGCAACCCAGCCTACCGCAAAGGCGGTGAACCACCCCGCGCCGAAGACAAGATCGATTAGGGCTCTCTGGCTCTTTCAGGATCGACTACCATAAAGACAATGACCACCGCACATAAAGACCATGCTCCGGCAGCCATTACCGAGAGCTGGGCGCGCTCTGCCGACGGCACGCGCATCGCTTTTCGCCGCGTGGGCAGCGGACCCGCGCTTGTGATGGTGCACGGCAGCATTGCCACACACACTGCGTGGATGCGCGTGGCTCGGCTCCTCTGCCGGCGCTACACCTGCTTTGCCATGGACCGCCGCGGCCACGCCCACTCGGGCGCTGGAACTTCGCCCTACTGCATCGAACGCGAGTATGAAGACGTTTGCGCGGTCTTGGGCGCCGCCGGACCGGGCGCCATGCTGGCTGGCCACTCCTTGGGCGCCATCTGCGCCATGGGCGCGGCCTTGCTCCATCCGGTTCCCAGGCTCGTGATCTATGAGCCGCCCCTGCCCGCCGCCGGCCCCGTCCCCGTCGAGCATCGAATGGCCTATGCCCGCGCTATCGCTGAAGGCGACCCGGACACCGCGCTCGAGATCGGCCTGAGCAACTTCTCCGGCTTGAGCCCAGCGGCCATTGCCGCCATCCGCGCCTCAAATGCGTGGCCGCGCCTGCGTGCGGTGGCGCCACACTGGGTCCGCGAAGGGAAGGAGGTAGACGCCTTCCCGGCATCGTTGGAGCGCTATGGAGCGATTGCCTGCCCAACCTTGATGCTGCTTGGAAGCCTGAGCCCCGAACATCCCTTGCAGGATGCCACGCGTGCGCTGGCTCAGGTTTTGCCCAACGCGCGCGTGGAAGTGCTCATGGGTCAGGGCCACATGGCCCTGCGAGACGCGCCGGAGATGGTAGCCCGATTGATCGCCGATTTCCTGGCTGCCTGAGAGCGCAATGGGGTGAACCCCTAAATCGAGACAGTCTGAGTTTGGCGCACTTGCCGTTCATTTCTGACCGGCCGAAGCTCCAAAAAACATATCAACCCCTGGCAATCCCGCGGTGACCCTCCTTGGGGGAAAGAATCAATGTGCGGGACGCCAGGGGCGCCTGAGTGGGAGAGACCTCTCTCCTGATTCTCAGGCTTCAGAGCCTTCGATGTTCTCCACGTGGATTACGTTGGCTTGCCGGCCGAGCTTGCCGGTGACCTTCACTGGCTTGCCTTCAAAGGGCTTGGCACGGTGCGGATCGTCCAGCCTGTAGAGCGCGCCGGAAGAGTCGCGCAGGACATAGTTGTCGCCGTTCTTGACGATGATTCCGGTAAAGGTTATGGCTTTGGCTTGCCCCTGATCCGCTTGCTGCTGCGGCTGCGCCTGGTCCTGCGCGCGGGCGGAATTCGTGCCCTCAAACGGACTCCCCCAAGCCAGCGCCAATGCCACTATCAGCGCGCCGAGGATGGAGAGGTCAGCGAGCTCGCGTTTTAGCGATTGCATAACAGTACCTCCGGGGATTGGCAGGGCCTGTTCTGTTCATGTTCATTCCGTCCGGTCCTGGCATAGGTATGCAGGCATCCGGCATTCCAAACCAGAAACGATTGAAGGCACACGGAATCCGCGCGCCGCTCCAGCGCGTGCGTGTAAAAACTGCTCTCCTGAGGAACTGAAAACTGCCTGCGCCGGTAAAAAAGTAATGGTTGGTCCGCGTCAGCAGGCCGCGATAGCAGGCCGCACGCGCTTCGCCAGCGCCCACTTCAGCTCATCGATGCCCTCGCCTGTCACCGCCGAGATGGCGTGGAACTCAAGCTTCCTGCGCTTGGCGTGCGCGGCCAGCTTCTTCAGCTTTTCAGGGTTCGCTGCGTCCACTTTGGTTGCAACCACGATCATCGGCTTCTCGGCCAAGGGCTGCTCGCCAGATCGATTGCCAAAGCTGGCCAGCTCGTTGTTGATGACCTTGAAATCTTCCACGGGGTCGGGCCTTCCTGATGCGTCCGACACATCCACCAGGTGCGCCAGCACGCGCGTGCGCTCGATGTGCTTGAGAAACTGCACGCCCAGCCCTTGCCCAAGGTGTGCGCCTTCGATAAGCCCCGGCACGTCGGCCACAACAAACGACTGCTGTTCGGGCTCCTGGCCCACCGTCACCACGCCGAGGTTCGGCTCGAGCGTAGTAAATGGATAATCGGCGATCTTGGGCCGAGCCGCGGAGATGCGCGAGATGAGCGTGGACTTGCCCGCGTTGGGATAGCCGACCAGACCCACGTCGGCCAGCAGCTTTAACTCCAATCGATAGGCGCGCTCTTCGCCTGCGCGTCCCAGCTCATGCTCGCGCGGAGCCTGGTGCGTGCTGGTGGCGAAGTGCTGGTTGCCGCGACCGCCGCGCCCGCCTTTAGCGACGACGATACGCTCGTCCGGCTCGCGGAAGTCGTGCACCAGTTCGCCCGTTTCCTGGTCATAAAGCGAGGTGCCCACCGGAACCTGTAGCGTCAAGGAGCGGCCGTCCTGCCCGGTGCAATTCGAGCCCATGCCATGCTCGCCGCGCTGCGCCTTGTGCTCGGGGTTGTAGCGGAAATGAATCAGTGTGTTGTGCCGCTGGCTCGACTCCATAATGACGTCGCCGCCGCGGCCGCCGTCGCCGCCCGACGGGCCCCCGCGCGGCACAAACTTCTCGCGCCGGAAGGCCATGCAGCCGTTGCCGCCGTCGCCGGCCTTCACGCGGATTTTGGCTTCATCGATAAACATGGAGGAACAGCGATCAGAGATCGGAAATCAGACAACAGAGTACGGATACCCGAGTCCCCACGGACGCGCACCAACCCATGAGGCCGTCTCTTCAGTGTATCGAACCGCTCCGCCGGCCTGTTCCGGCTCCCGCCCCATTCAATCGCCCGCGAAGGCCCGCCCGGACCAACCCGCAAGGGCAGTTCAGAGTCTCCTGGCCTGCGCCCCACAATGAACACGCATTTGTGATGCAAATTACTTTTCAGCCGGTCGAACAAAGGTATACAATCGCTTCCAATCTCTTTTCGGGCGTTTGCAGGACAGCGGAATTCTATTTTCGCGCGCCCTGCCCCTGACCGGACTCGCCACCAGAGCGAACCGGCGCCTTGGTTTGTTTCTCCCAGGATCTGCCACGGCAGTGTTGGCATGGCTGATGCAAGGCGGAACTGGTTCGGGTGGATTGTGTTGGAGGCGCTGTGCCTGTGCGTCTGCACGGCAGCTTGTTCCCAGCGGGACCCGGCCATGCCCCGGCCGCTCCACACCATTCAAATCCAATCTCCTCAAACCGGATCGCTTTCGGGCCGTCTCACCAATCTGCATTCGGCGCCGCTGGCGGGCGTTCAAGTGATTCTGCGCAACCAGGCTACGGGCGCCGCGGTGCAAGCCACCACAGGGAAGAATGGGGCTTTCCGCTTTGCCGCACTCGATGCGGGCGAGTACACGCTCGAGGCAGACGCGCCGCAGCTCGGCCACGGCCTGCTCCAGGGGATTTTCGTCACCGGCGGCACGGAAGCGCGTGTACAGGCTGCCATGGAGTTCGAACCTTCGGCGCCCACTTTGCTTGAGGCCGATGCACCAGATCAAATCGCTGCGCCGGCTCGCGCCTCGCCCATGCCGCTCGGGTCTTCCGCGCTCCTTGCATCCACGCCGGCAGCCGCTCCTCTTATGCTGGCTTCAGCGTCGCGCGCGTCTGCGCCGCCACGCCCATCTGTTGCTGGTTCCGCGACCGTGGCAACCCCTCTGCCGCCTGCAGCGCCCAACCCCCAGTCCGTTGCGCCGCGTCCGGCTCTCAGCAATTCCAGTCCGGCGCTCGCTGCATCCATCGCCCCCGAACCGCTTGCCCTCGAGCCGCTGCGACCCCTGCCTTTCGCTGCTCTGCACTCAGAAGACATGACTCGCCTGCAAGCGCAACCAGAAGCTCCAGCAAGAACACTGCCGTCCTACGAGGCTCCGCCAGCGGCCAGCGCCGCCCCGCCTCAGCGAGCCGAATTCGAAACGCAATCCGCTACCATCCAGCTTGCTCTTGCTGTTGCACTGCCACGGACCCTCCCGCTCCCGGCCGGCTTCGCGCCCGCTCTCTCCGCCGGCGCAGCAGTTGTCAACGGCGCACAGATGCTCATGCGGCTCAAGCTGTCCCATCTCGCTCCCATTCTTGCTGCCGTCGAACGCGTAGATCCGGTCACGCCCGCCGTGGCCTCCACAGTAACCGCAACGCAACTGCAGGCGCTGCCCGTGAGTGGCCGCCGCTGGCAGGAATTCCTGCTCGACTCGCCCACCGCCAGCACTTCCGCTGACTCATCCCAGGCATCGTTCCGCGGCTCCCAGGAATCCGCCGAGATCACCATCGACGGCGCCAGCACGCGCCTGGCCTTCGGTGTGGCCGCCGGCTCCGATTCCGGCTCGCGGGCGTCCGATCCATCCGGCCAGGGCGCAGACCGTCAGGGTTCCATGAGTCATGCCTGGACCGGAGGGCGCGGCTTGGGCGTGAGCGAGGCCGCCATCCATGAGGTGACAACCGTCGCAGGCAACGTGGAGGCGGAGGGGTTGCGCTCCGCGGGCGGGCGCACCACCATCCACACCGAGAGCGGCGGCGACATCCTTCATGGCCAAGCTTTCCTATTCGACCGCCAGAATACGTGGGGCGCGCAAAACCCATTCACTCAGTTGGAGCAGTTCACCGGGTTCTCGGGTGGGCCTTTGCAGGGCTATACCTCGAACCATGCCTCTCCGTCCTACACCCCGCCCGATCACGAGATCGTCTGGGGTCTTGGCGCGGGCAGCCGCATCCGGCGCGACAAGCTGTTCTGGTTTGCCGCACTCGACAGCTATCACCGCAACGATCCCGGTCTCGCGGCTGCCAAGAAGCCGTTTGGTACGGATGAGACGGCTGGCACTGCCGGGTACGGGGACTGCTATGGGTTCTTCTGCCCGCCAAGCACGGCGCAGACCGATCTGTTGTGCGCTCAGCAGGGGCTGTCGGTGCCATCGCCGGTGGGGCCGTCTTCCTGCCCCGTTGCCGAGGCGACGGCGGACTACGCCCAAATGCTGGAAGCTTTGGATGGGCTGCTCGGCCCTGCGCCGCGCAGCTCCGCGCAATGGACCGGCTTTGGGCGGCTCGATTGGCAGGCGGCCGAGCGCCATCGCTTCACGTTCGAAGGCACGGGGGCCAACTGGAACTCGCCCGGCGGAGGACTCACGCAGGTAGAGGAAACCTATGGGAGTCACAGCTTCGGCTCCAGCCAGGCCAGCCAGGAATGGCTAATGGCGCGCTGGGAGGCGTATCTCACGCCCAACCTGCTGGCCGTCACGCAGGGTTCCGCTGGGCGCGCCATCCTCAGCGCCAGGCCCGACACTCCCTCGGCGTTCGAGCATGGATTTCTCAGCGTCAACGCCTTCGGCCAGTTGCCGGAGATCGACGTCGATTCGGCCAACGGCTTCACCATCGGCAATCCTTCGCGCTTCGGCCAGGGCAGCTACCCCGACGAGCGTCTCTATCATGGGCAGGAGATGGTCGACTGGGTCCACAATCGCCTGCTCGTCAAGGCCGGATTCGAACTCGACCACAACGCGGACGCGACCAGCTTCCTGCGCAACCAGACCGGCACCTATCACTACTCCCACGTGGCCAACTTCATCTCCGACGCGCTGGCCTTTGAGAACTTCGGTCCCAACCCGTCCGGTCCACAAGGTAACTCGGTCGTCTTTCACAACTGCGACCAAACCGGCAAGGCCTGGTATGCGTCGAATGGCCAGCTCATGGGCCTCGGCGCGCTGCCCTGCTACTCCTCCTATTCGCAGGTGATCGGCCCAACAGACTGGCATTTGAGCACCAACGACTGGGCCGGTTACGCGACCGCGCAGTGGCAGGCAGGCAAGTTCGCCGTGTACTCCGCGGGACTGCGCTGGGAACGTGAGCAGTTGCCGCCGCCTATCGCCGTGCTCGACAATCCCGATTTGCCGCTCACGCAAAAACTGCCCGGCCTCGGCAACAACTGGGGTCCGCGCTTGAGCCTCGCCATAGGCAGCTCCCAAAGCCGCTGGCCGGTGCTGCGCCTGGGTTACGGCATGTACTACGGCCGCACGGAAAACGCCACCATCGAAACCGCGCTCACGCAAACTGGCTCACTCAAAGGCGACCTGAGTTTCTTCATCCGCCCTACTGACAGCCTCAACCCCTCCACGATCACCAGCGGCGCGCCGCAGTTTCCCGACGTTCTCACCGGATCGCCGGCAAACGTCGTCACGCCGGGAGCGGTCGGCTTCGCGCCCAACTTCCGCAATCCCGAAGTTCACCAGGCCGTTGCAGCCATCGAACAGCCTTTGCCGGGCCGCGTGAAGCTAACTGCCAGCGCAATGCTCAGCCTCGGCCGCCGCCTGCCCATTTATATCGACACTAACTTCAATCCCGCGGCCAATCCGGGAACGATCACTTACGCCGTGTGCGACGAGGTCCCCTACACTCCACCGGGCGCCGGCAGCAATGGCCAGTCCAGCAACACCGGCGGCAAGTGCGGAAACCTGGGCCTGGGCCCCATCAAGGCCGCGCAGATCACGGTTCCCTTTTACGCCTCGTGGCCCTCTGGGCTTTGTCCCAGCGGCTCGCAATTGAATCTCGGTGGCCAGTGCGGCTGGCTCAACCCCAATTACCAGGAAATCTACCAGATTACGAGCATGGCGAATTCGACCTACGAGGCGGCGATGGTGAAGGTGACGCGTAACGGCCGCCGCGGCTTGAGCCTTAATGCTCACTACACCTACGCGCACGCCATGGACTGGAACCCGAACGAGAGTCCCATGGACCCAGCGCGCTTCAACGAGGAGTACGGAACCAGCAATCTCGACGTGCGCCACTCGGCAGCCATGATGGTGATTTACGAGGCGCCCTGGAAGCTGCGCAACTTCGCCGGCCACATCGGAAACGGCTGGATGCTCTCCGGCATCGGCCAATTTCACAGCGGCCTGCCTTACACGATGCGCGTCACCGGCTCGCTGCCCGAGGAGTTCGATTCCGCCACCGGCGCGGCCATTCAAGGGCTGCGGCCGGGCATCGACGGTTCCGGCGGCGACAATCGGATTTACTGGGTGGACAGCAGCAACCTCGTCCATACCATCGGCCGCAATACTTTCCGCTATCCCGATGCCTGGAAGGCCGACCTTCGCCTCGCCAAGCGCTTCAATTTGGGCGAAACGCGTGAATTGGAGCTGTTGGCCGAGAGTTTCAATCTCTTCAATCACCAGAATGTCACCGAAATTGAAACCACCGGCTATACCATCGAATCCGGCACCTCCAGCTCGCCTCCCACGCTGAACTTTCTTACCGGCCTCAAAACTAATACCAAGACCGGCCTTCCCCTCCCCGCCTTCGGCCAGCCGCTCAACATCAACGGCGCCGACTTCTACCGCGAACGCCAGATTCAGCTCGGCCTGCGCATGAGGTTCTGAGATGGCGCCACACGCCTCCGCTCACCGGGGCGTAAGCCATCGGCGGCGTCAGATAAACTCCCCGGCTCCGGTTGCTGATAAATGAACTCCGTAGGGGCAAATTTCGCCGCTATGGGTTAGGGGGACCGGGAGACCGGCTGCCAATCACCCAAAAGGCACCCCCTAAGCTGGTTACTGGGCTGGGCTATGGAGCACCCTTAGGTGGGATTCCTTGAACTCCATTGAATGCTAGTCTGAGGGGTGAGCGGCAACGTGAACACATCGCCCGAGACTTGGGCGGATGAATTCACTTAATCCTCACCTGCCAAAGAGTTTAGCCAAGACTCGCAGTCGGCGGCAGTGATGTGCGCATCCGCGAACCAAACTCCGGCTTGGGCTCTTATTGCAGGGGAAGTAGCGATGATAGTGATCGGAATCAGCGGACTGGAAAATGCGATGCCCTTCAAGCGGGCCCATTGGCCGGGACTGGACGAACGCGAATACCGCATCGCCCAGGGGATGGACGCCGCTGCCGCACTGGTCATCGACGGCAAACTGGTTGCTGCCGCCGAGCAGGAGCGTTTTAGCAGCAAAAAGCACACTGGCGACTTTCCCATCGACGCCATCCACTTTTGCCTTGCTCAGGCCGGCCTCTCCATCTTTGAAATCGACGAAATCGCACACGGTTTCGATTACGCTCCCTACCGCGGACTCTATGCCGGGGACGAAGTTTCCGCTGGCCTCTACAACAAGGTTTTCTCCCGCGATGCCCTGCTGGCCCAGGTGCGACGCGATCTGCCCGGCTTCCCGCTCGATAACGTCCATCAGGTCGGCCATCACCTGGCGCACGCCGCCAGCGCGGCCTATACCTCCGGATGGGACGAGTGCCTCGTCGTCGTCAACGACGCCATGGGCGAGGTTGAGAGCCTGAGCGTCTACGACTTCCATGACGGAGAACTGGAAAAAATCCGCACCGTGGGCGCCAACGATTCCATGGGCATTCTTTACTCGCTCGTCACCCTCCATCTCGGCTTCGACTTTAACTCCGACGAGTACAAGATCATGGGCCTCGCACCTTATGGCGACCCGGCGCGCTTCCGCAGGTTCTTTGCACGATGCCGTGGAGCTTTGCCCCGACGGCTCCATCCGCATTCCCATGCTCAAGCTGAACCGCACCCGCGAAGAGCGGGAGAATTACACGGCAACGCGCGCGTATCTCGACGAGCAATTGATCCCGCACCGCGCTCCCGACCAATCCGTTAACTCCAACCATGAAGACGTGGCCGCGGCGTTGCAGGAGTGCCTGGAGCGCGTGGTGATGCACGTCTGCGAGCACTTCGGCCAAGAGACCGGCTTGCGCCGCATTGCGCTGGCAGGCGGCGTCTCGCTCAACTGCACCGCCAATGGCAAGCTCAACCGCTCGCATCTTTTCGACGAAGTCTATGTGCAGCCCGTGGCCGGCGACGACGGGGTGGCTCTCGGCGCCGCGCTCTATCGCACTTCGCTGGCGCAGAAAATTCCCAACCAGCGCTTCCCCGCCCCGCTCTTCGGCCCGCAATACTCCGCCCAGGAAGTTGAAGCCTCGCTGCATCGCGTCAAAGGCAGAATCCAGTGGAAGCGCTTCGCATCGCTCGACGAAACCTGCGCCGCGGCGGCCAGGCTCATCGCCGACGACCACGTCATCGCATGGTCGCGCGGCCGCATGGAGTACGGTCCGCGCGCGCTCGGCAATCGCAGCATCCTGGCCGATCCGGGCCATCCAGAGATGCGCGACCGCATCAATGCGATGGTGAAAAAGCGCGAGGCTTTTCGGCCCTTTGCGCCTGCCTGCTCGGTAGAAGAGGCGCACCGCTGGTTCGAGGTAGCGCCAGGCTCTCAATTCCCCTACATGATCAGCATCGTCAATGTCCGCCCCGAGCTGCGCGAGCAGCTTTCCGCCATCACGCATGTCAACGGCTCGGCGCGCCTGCAAACCGTCAGCGTAAAAGACAATCCCGACTTTCACGCGCTGCTCATGGCCGTGGGCAAAACCACCGGCCGCCAGATGGTGCTCAATACCAGCTTCAATGTCAAAGGGCAGCCCATCGTCAACACGCCCGATGAAGCCATCGAAACCTTTCTCGGCGCCGGCATCGAGTATCTCTTCCTGGAGAATTTTCATGTTACCCGCGCAGTTGCTTGAGTGGAACCGGACCGAAGCCGATTACCCGCGCGCGAGTACCATTGCCGAAGTTTTTTCCGCACAGGCTGCGCAAACGCCTGATGCCATCGCTCTCATCTCCCACGGCCGCTCACTCACCTATCGCCGGCTCGATGAGAGCGCCAATCGCCTTGCTCGCCATCTCCAGGGCCTCGGGGTCAAGCCCGAGATGCTGGTCGGGGTCGCCATGGGCCGCTCCGAAACTCTGGTCGTCAGCCTTCTCGGAATTTTGAAAGCCGGCGGAGCCTACGTTCCCCTCGATCCCACCTATCCCCAGGACCGGCTCTCGCTGGTGGTTGAAGATTCCGAAATGCCGGTGCTGCTTACCACGGCCGATTCACGCGCGCATCTTCCTCTCGCTTCAAGCGGCCTCACCGTGCTCGACGCTGAAGACCCATCCATCGCCCGCGAAAGCTCGCAGCACGTCGCTTCCGCCGCTACGCCGGCAAATCTCGCCTACGTCATCTACACCTCCGGCTCCACGGGCAAGCCCAAGGGCGTGATGGTGGAGAACCGCAACGTGGTGAATTTTTTCACCGGCATGGACCGGGCGTTGGGTTGCGGGGGCGGCTGCGAACCCGGCGTCTGGCTGGCCGTCACCAGCGTGTCGTTCGATATTTCCGTTCTTGAGCTGCTCTGGGCGCTGACGCGCGGCTTCACCGTCGTCCTTCATGGCGACGAAGGTCCCGCGACCATTGCCGATGAAATCAACCGCTACCACGTCACGCATCTGCAGATGACGCCGTCGCTGGCGCGCATGTTGACGCTCGATCCGCGCGCTTTTTCTGCGCTCGGCTCGCTCAAGCAGATGCTGCTCGGCGGCGAAGCGGTGCCCGCGGCGCTCATCCATCATCTGCGCCAGGTCTTCAAGGGCGAGATTCACAACATGTATGGCCCCACTGAAACCACCATCTGGTCCACAACTTGCCGCATTGAAGATGTGGACTCGACGGTTCCCATCGGCCGCCCCATCGCCAACACTCAGATTCACATTCTCGACGCGGACCTCCGTCCCGTTCCCCCAGGCGAGATCGGCGAATTGTTCATCGGCGGCGACGGCGTTGCACGCGGCTACTGGAAACGCCCCGATCTCACCGCTGAGCGTTTTCTGACAATTCCCGCGCTCGCAGGTCAGCACGGCGACAATCGACGGATTTATCGCACCGGCGATCTGGCGCGCTTTCTCCCCGACGGCAACATCGATTTCCTGGGCCGCGCCGATGATCAGATCAAGCTGCGCGGCTATCGCATCGAACCGGGCGAAATCGAGGCGCTGCTGGAAACGTGTTCAGGCATCCGCCAGGCAGTCGTCATTCTTCGAGAAGACCGCGAGGGCGACAAGCGCCTGGTTGCCTACCTGGTCGCCGACGGAACCAATCCGGCGTCTCAAGAGCTGAGCGCTGCGTTGCGCGCTGCGCTCGCCGCCAAGTTGCCCGACTACATGGTTCCTTCCGGATTCGTCTTTCTCGATGCGCTGCCGCTTACCGGTAACGGAAAAATCGACCGCAAGGCGCTGCTCAAGCTGCCGCCCCCCAATCTCGCTTCGGCTGCTTCTCACAACGGGGCCGAGCCCGCGAACGAGATGGAGCGCATTGTCGCCAGCGTGTGGCAGCAGGCGCTGGCCATTCCCTCCGTGGGATTGACTGACAACTTCTTCGATCTCGGCGCGCACTCCCTTACGGTGGCTGAAGCCCACGCCAAATTGCAGGAGGCGCTGGGCCGCGAGTTTTCGCTGCTCGATCTCTTCCAATTCACCACGGTCAGGGCGCTCGCCGCGCATCTCGATGCGCAGTTGAGCGGCGTGCAGACAGCAACTGCGGCCGGCCGGCTCTCCGATCGCGCCGCGCGCCGCAGAATGGCGCGGCAGCGGGAAACAACAAGGCCATGAAGACCTCTTCTATCGCGATTGTCGGCATGGCAGGGCGTTTTCCCGGCGCACGCTCGACCGCCGAGTTCTGGCAGAACCTGCGCAACGGCGTCGAGTCCATCCGCGACCTTTCAGAATCGGATTTGCTTGCCGCCGGCGCATCGCCCGAGGATCTCGCCAATCCCGACTACGTTCGCCGCGCAGCAATCCTCGATGGCGTGCCGCTCTTCGATGCCTCTTTCTTCGGATTCAGTCCGCGGGACGCTTCCATCATGGACCCGCAGCACCGGCATTTCCTGGAATGCTCGTGGGAGGCGCTGGAAGACGCCGCTCATCCGCCGCAGCAATTCGCGGGCTCCATCGGCGTCTTTGCCGGATCGGGCTTGAACACCTATCTGATCCACAATCTGCTCGCCAATCGCCTCCTCGTCGACTCTGCGGGCCTCTTTCAGCTCAAGCAAACCGGCAACGACAAAGATGTGCTGGCCACGCGCGTCAGCTATCAGCTCGATCTGCGCGGGCCAAGTATCAACGTCCAGACCGCCTGCTCCACCTCGCTTGTCGCCGTGCATCTGGCCTGCCAGAGCCTGCTCAACTTCGAGTGCGACATGGCTCTGGCCGGCGGCGTCACCATCGAAATTCCGCACGGCCTCGGCTATATCTATCGTGAAGGCGAGATTCTCTCGCGCGACGGACACTGCCGCTCCTTTGATGCCTCGTCCGAGCGGTACAGTTTTTTCGAGCGGCCTCGGTATCGTCGTCCTGCGCCGCCTTGAAGATGCGTTGGCCGATCGCGACCGCATCCGCGCCGTCATTCTCGGCTCCGCCATCAACAACGACGGGGCGCGCAAGGTGGGTTATCTCGCGCCCAGCGTCGAGGGCCAGGCTGAGGTCGTAGCCGAGGCGCTCGACTACGCAGGCGTTCCCGCGGCCGGCATCTCCTATGTTGAGACCCACGGCACCGGAACCCGCGTCGGCGATCCCATCGAGGTCCGCGCGCTGACAACTGCATTCCAAAACTCCGGCACAAGCGGTACCCGCACCGCCATCGGCTCGCTCAAGTCGAATGTCGGCCATCTCGACGCGGCAGCCGGCGTCGCCGGTTTGATCAAGACCGTCCTCGCGCTCGAACACGCGCAAATCCCCGCCAGCCTGCACTTCGAGAAGCTCAATCCTCACATCGAGCTCGACGGCAGCCCGTTCTACGTAAACAGCAAGCTCTCCGATTGGCCCTCCGCCGGCGAGCCGCGCCGCGCCGGCGTCACTGCGCTCGGCATCGGCGGCACCAATGCGCACGTTGTGCTGGAAGAAGCGCCGCCCATTGCACTCGCACGCCAGCCCAAGCCGTACCAACTCCTCACCGTCTCCGCAAAAACCGCGTCCGCGGCCGATCAGAGCCTTCTCGAATCTCGTATCGCACCTAGCTACGCATCCAAAAGAAAACCTTGCCGACGCCGCCTTCACCTGCCAGCTAGGCCGCGCCGCCTTTCCTCATCGCCGCGCCTTCGTAGTCGACGATAAGCCCGAAGCCATCGCCGCGCGCACCGCCATCGACGCGAAAAAATCGATTGCCGGCACTGCCGCGCGCACCGCGCCCGTCTTCCTATTTTCCGGCCAAGGCTCCCAATACGTGAACATGGGCCGCGAACTCTACGAGCACGAGCCGGTCTTCCGCGACACTCTCGATCTCTGCGCGCGCCATTTGCGCGAGCCGCTCGGCATCGATCTCATCGCAGCTATCTACCCACCGGACTCCGAAAAAGAGGCCGCGTCGGAAAGACTCAATCAGACCTGGCTCACGCAGCCCTCGCTTTTCGCCATCGAATACGCGCTTGCACAGTGGTGGATCTCGCTCGGCATCAATCCTGCCGCAATGGCCGGCCACAGCATCGGCGAATATGTGGCTGCCTGCCTCGCCGGAGTCTTCTCGCTTGAAGATGCGCTTTCCATCGTCGCGGCACGCGGCCGCCTCATCTACGATCTTCCCTCCGGCGCTATGCTCGCCGTCCCGCTTGCTGCAGCCGACATCCACATCAACGGCACAATCTCGCTCGCCGCCATCAACACTCCGCAGATGTGCGTCGTCTCCGGCCCGGCGCCCGCCATCGCCGATTACGAGGAGTCGCTCAAAAAGCAATCCATCGCCTGCCGCCGCCTCTTCACCTCGCACGCATTCCACTCGGCCATGATGGACCCCATTCTGGGCGCATTCGAGGAACGCCTGCGCAGCATCGATTTCCACGCCCCGCGCATTCCCTATCTCTCGAACGTCACTGGCACATGGATCAAGCCGGAGGAAGCCACCGATCCTGCCTATTGGGCGCGCCACATCCGCTCGACGGTTCGCTTCAGCGACAATCTGGCTGAACTACTGCGCTCGCCTGATCGCATTCTCATTGAAGCTGGACCCGGCAACGTGCTCACCACGCTCGCTCGCCAGCAGGGCCGGCCCGCGGCCAACGCATTCCCGTCTCTGCCGCATCCTCACGAAGGCGTCTCCTGCGCTGCGATGCGCGCTCGAAACTCTCGGCCGGTTGTGGACCTTGGGGGTGAATGTCGACTGGGCCAAGCTTCACGCGCCCGGTTCCGTCCAGCGCATTCCTCTGCCCACCTACCCCTTCGAGCGCCAGAAGTTCTGGATCGAGCCCGACAAGATCGCACCTGAAAAGACGCAGCCCGCGCCAGCCGCCGCATCCATTTCTGCGACGATTTCCGCGCCCGTGCCGGCTCAGTCAACTAGCGCCGATGAAAGCGTCTCGCTCTATCGCCGCGTTTGGAAATCCGCCCCACTGCCCGCGGCGGTTGCACACGAGTCCGGTCCCTGGCTCCTCTTCCGCGATTCACTTGGCGTCGCCGACAACGTCCTCACCCAGCTCGAGGCCGCCGGAAGGCAGGTCATCCTCGTTGAAGCCGCAAGCAGCTACAAGCAGCTCAATCAAGGCCGCTGCGCCCTGCGCCCGGCCGTTCGCGCCGACTACGACGCTCTCGTCGCCGACCTTCTCAAGAGCGGCGAGCCGCCGCGAAAGATCCTTCACCTCTGGTCTGTCGCAACGGACAGCGGCGAATCACCGCTAGAGGAAACTCTCGACCGCAGCTTCTATAGTCCCCTTTATCTAGCGCAGGCGCTGGCCGCTCAGGATCTCTCGGGCATTGACATCGCTCTCGTATCCAACCAGCTGCAACAAGTTGCCGACGAGCCCATCCGCAACCCGGCCCGCGCCGTGCTGCTTGGCCCGGCCCGCGTCCTCCACAAAGAGCTTCCCGGATTCGCCTCGAAATCCATCGATCTCGACCTCGATAGCGAAGATGCCGCGGAGTGCGCAGCCCGGCTCATCGCTGAGATGAACTCCGCACACGAAAACGCCACAGTCGCCTGGCGCCGCGGCGAGCGCTTCGTCGAAACACTCGAGCCGTTCCATCTCCCCGCCGCGCCCGAACACGGCTCCGAGCACCGCCTCGTCCGCGGAGGCGTTTACCTCATCACCGGCGGCCTCGGCGCCCTGGGCCTTACCGTCGCCGAGCATTTGGCGCGTGAATTTCAGGCTCGCCTGGTTCTTGCCGGCCGCTCCGCACTGCCGCCTGCATCGCAATGGGAATCCGCGCTACGCGACAACAGTCGGCCCGAATCCGAAAAGGCGCGCATTCGCAAGCTCATTGAGATCCGTTCCCTCGCCGGCGGATTGCTCGTCCTTCAGGCCGACGTCACGAACCTCGGCCAGATGAAGACTGCCGTCGCTCAGGCACGCAAGCAATTCGGCAAAATCGACGGCGTGTTCCACGCTGCGGGCGTGCTCGACGATGGCCCTTTGATGCTCAAGACGGCAACGAGCGCCGCTCGCGTCCTCGATCCCAAGGTCCGCGGAACGCTCACCATCGAAGAGGCGCTGCGCGGCGAGCATCTCGCCTGCTTCGTTCTCTTCTCCTCCATCAGCTCCATCCTCCCTCCCGCGGGCCAGGTGGACTACGCTGCAGCCAGCGCTTTTCTCGATGCATTCGCGCTCAGCCGCAAGGGTCCGGTTACGGCCGTCAACTGGGGCGCGTGGCGCGACATCGGGATGGCCGCGCGCTCCATCTCCAGGATCACTGTTCAGGGCCATCCCTGGCTCAAAGAACATCTGCTTGAAACGCCCACGGAGGTCGTGTACGCGGGCAAGTTCTCTCCCTTGCAAGATTGGGTTTTGTCCGAACACAAGCTGAAGCATGGCAAGGCGGTTATTCCAGGAACGGCGCACCTTGAAATGGCTGCCCACACTTTGGCGCGCGGTGCGCCCCAGGGAGCCGTCGATTTTCAGAATGTGTTTTTCCTTGCGCCGATCGTGTTTTCGCACGATGAATCGAAAGAGGTGCGCGTCCAGCTCCGGCGCGAGCAGGAGGCCAGACACCTAAATGGAGCGTTTCGCTTCTCGATTTTTGCCGAAACTGGCTTCGCTGAAGAGGGCGATCGAAAAAGCGGTAAGTGGGTGGAAAGCTCGACTGGAATCGTCGCGCCTTGCCCGATGCGTCCTTCAGCGCAGGTCGATCGCGCCGCGATTGCAGCCCGCTGCTGCGAGCGCGAATTGTCGTTCGATGAGCAGCACCTTTCCGAATGGGCGCGCCAGTTCGACTTCGGACCGCGTTGGCGGTCGCTGCGGCGCCTCTATGTGGGCAAGCGGGAGACATTGGCCGAGATTGAGCTGGATCGAAAGTTTTTGGCGGATCTTTCCAGCCTATCTATCCATCCCGCGCTGCTCGATATGGCAACGGCGGGATCGCTGTACCTGACGGAAGATTACGAACGCTCCAGCGACCTCCTCCTTCCCCTGTCTTACAGAAAGATGATTCTCTATCGCCCACTTCCCGGCCGGTTCTTTAGCCATGTCCGCGGCAGGCGCGAGGATGCATTGCGCGGCGAAGTGGAAACCTTCGATATCACTGTTTTCGACGAACAGAATCAGGTGCTCGCGGAAATTGAAGGCTTCGCCATGCGCCGCATCGCGGATCCGGCTAATGCGATGGAAGACACGAGTCCGCAGCGCGATACCGTTCGCGCCAACGGAGAACAGCTCATCGAAATCGCTTCCCGGCCGGGCATTCCGCCTCTGGAAGGCGTGCGAACCCTCACCCGCATTCTGAGCGCCGATACGCCCGCCGTGGTCGTCGCTGTCGCGCTGCCTTTGCCGGAACTCGACATCAGCGCCCCGGCGCCCGCGCCGCATAAGCCTGCAGCCGCGCCCGCGCCAGGCGCCGAGGAAGATATCGAGGCAACTCTCGCAGCCTGGTGGCAGGAATTGCTGGGCGTCGATCAGGTCGGGCTGGACGACGACTTCTTCTCGCTCGGTGGACACTCACTGGTCGGCGTACGGCTTTTTGCCAAGATCAAGAGGACCTACCAGACGGATCTCGAGTTGGCGGTGCTGTTTGAAGCCCGCACCGTGCGCCAGCTCGCCACATTGATCGGCGACGCGCGGCAGCCGGCGCCGCAGGTGGTAGTCGAGCCCCAGACGCCGAAGGCGTGGGCAGCCCTCGTGCCGGTGCAGCCCAAAGGATCGAAGATTCCACTGTTCTGCGTGCACGCCAACAGTGGCGACGTGCTGTTTTACCAGCAACTGGCGCGCGCCCTCGGTCCCGATCAGCCGTTCTATGCTTTCCAGTCGCCCCTGGTGGCGCAGCCGGACCGTACCGACATCACGTTTGAGCAAATGGCGGCGCTCTACATTCGCGAGATGCGTGCCTTCTATCCCAGCGGGCCCTACCTGCTGGGCTCGGCCTCGTATGGTGGATACCTTCTCTATGAGATGGCGCGCCAGCTTGAGGAGCAGGGCATTGCGCCCGGCCTGGTGTTGATACTTGACCTGGCGGTTCCAGGCAGCGGCGAGCGTCTCAATACGGGGGCCAAGCTCGGAAAGTTCCTTGAGAACATCCGCGAAGGCGGCTTTCGCTACCTGAACAAAAAGGTGAGAGAAAAGAGCGCCTATTTCTGGATGCGTTTTATGGAAGGCGCGGTGTATCCAGTCATGCTGCGGGCCTACCTCGCCGCCAAAATTCCGCTGCCGGGCGCGCTGCGCTATTATTACCATTCGAAGGCGCACTGGCGGGTTTTCGCAGGGTACAGGTTTAAGCCGTTCCCCGGAAAGATCACGCTGGTGCGGGCAGCCGACCGCGGATGGGAAGTGCTGGGCCGGCGCGAAGATCCGACTTTGGGCTGGGGAAGCCTGGCTTTGGGCGGTGTCGATATCATCGACGTGCCAACCGGGCATTTCGACATGCTTGTCGAGCCTTACGTGGGAACTTTCGCTGAGAAGCTCAAGGCCATTCTGCCGTCATAACCTGGTGCGCGCCCGCGTCGTGCCGCATTCGCCGGCAATTAGGCAGGAAATCGTTCTCGCACCAGCTTCAACGCCTCTTCCGCCGTCGCAATCGTTCCTTCCAACTGCGCATCCTCGGCCGCGCGCAGCATCTCGCGGAACCGCGCGCCCGGCGCGTATCCCGCCGCAATTAGCTCCCGGCCCGTAATCAGTGGACGCGGCCTCACCGCCTCCTCCGGCGTCGCCTGCCAGCGCTCGCGGACAAACTCCCAATGCTCCAGGTTGCCGCTTGCGGCCAGGCAATCCATGCGATGCAGCGCCAGGTGCTCCTCGAACCGCTCCAGCCGGAAAAACCGCTTCAGCGTCGAGGCCTTCATCCGCTGCGCATCCATGAACCGCATGTGGTTTTCGATCAGATCGAGCACCTGCCGCGTCTCGTCGTTGGAGAACCGGAACCGCCGGCAAATCTCCGCGCCCATGGCAACGCCAATCTCCACATGACCGTCGAATCGAATGCGGTCGGGCGCGCGCCGGAACGTCGGCGGCTTGCCCACATCGTGCAACAGCGCGCCCCACGCCAGCGTCATCGAGCATCCGCGGCTCCAATTGCTCCAGCAGCATCAGCGTGTGAACCCACACATCGCCTTCGGGATGGAACTGCGGCGGCTGCTCCACGCCCTTCATCCGCGCCACCTCCGGCAGCACTTCGTTCAGCAGCCCGGTTTCGTCCAGCAATTCGAAGGCGCGCCGCGCATGGCCCTCGGTCAGCATTTTAGTCAGCTCGTCACGCACGCGCTCCCGGCTCACGGCGTGGATGCGCGGAGCGAGAGACCGGATCGCGCGCTTTGTCTCCGCCTCCAACTCGAAGCCGAACCGCGCCGCAAACCGCACCCCGCGCAACATGCGCAGATGGTCCTCTTGAAAGCGCAGCTCCGCCCGCCCGATGGCGCGCACCACGCCTGCATCCAGATCCGCAAGCCCGCCGACGTAATCGATCGCGGCCGAACGCACACCTTCAAAAGTTTCTTTCAGATTGTCATCCTGAGCGTTTGAAAAACCATTGTCATCCCAAGCGAGTCCGCGCACCCTTTCAGAAATGTCATCCTGAGCGAAGCGGGCCGCGTCTTCTGCGGCGCGCGAAGTCGAAGGACCTGCTGTTGCTCTTGTTGTTGCTCTTCCTGAGCGCATCCGAAGAATGACTGCTTTTAAGGGCGCGAGTTTCGCCACGTCCAGCAATAATCCGTTGATGGTGAAATCCCGCCGCTCGACATCCTCCTCGGCGCTCTGCGTGTACCGCACCGCATCGGGATGACGCCCATCCGAATACGCCAAATCCGACCGGTACGTCGCGACCTCGGTGATAAAGCCGGCATCCTCCGCCTCCGGCGCGACCAGAACCACGCCAAAATGAGCGCCCACGGCAAAGGTCCGTGGAAACAGATCCAGCACCACATCCGGCGTCGCGCTCGTTGCCACGTCGTAGTCAGCCGGTTCACGGCCCAGCAGCAGATCGCGCACGCATCCGCCAGCGAGATACGCCTCATACCCCTTGGCGAGTAGCGCTTCGATGATTTTCAAAGCTGCTTCGAATTGAGCCGTCGCGGGCATCGTTGTTTCTATTCTCACTCCGGAGGCGCGTGCGAGCGAACTTGTTACACGGCGCGTCCGCTGACTCGGTCGCCGCAGCGCCCTGACTTGCCGATCTGCTGACTTGCCGACTCGCTCTAATCACCAACGCCGCCAACTAAACTGGAAGTATGTCCCGCGGCCTCATCCTCGGCATCGAAACCTCCTGCGACGAGACTGCCGCGGCCGTCGTCGAGCGCGGCGCACGCACGCTCTCCTCTGTTGTCGCCTCGCAGATCGCGACCCACGCCCGCTACGGCGGCGTCGTGCCGGAGTTGGCCAGCCGCGAGCACCTCCGCGCCATCGTTCCCGTGGTCCGCTCCGCGCTGGCCGAGGCCCGCATCACCCTCGCCGATCTAGACGCCATCGCCGTCACCTCCGGCCCCGGCCTCGCCGGAGCGCTCCTCGTCGGCATCACCTACGCCAAGGCCCTCGCCTTCGCCAACAATCTACCTCTCATCGCCGTTAACCACCTCGAAGGCCACATCCACGCGGTGCTGCTCAATGAGCGCGAATCCGGCGCACCGACATCGCCACAAACGCCGGGCGCCCCAGGTCTCGATTCTGAGACCTGGGATAGCACCAATCTCAACTCTCCTTCGGCTCTCGCCCTCGTCGTCTCCGGCGGCCACACCCACCTCTATCTCGCGCGCCCCGCCCACGGCACATGGACCTACACCCTCATCGGCCGCACCGTCGACGACGCCGCCGGCGAAGCCTTTGACAAGGTCGCCAAGCTGCTCGGCCTCGGCTATCCCGGCGGGCCCTGGATCGACGCGCTCTCGAAGTTCGGCAACCCGCTCGCCATCCCATTCTCCTTCGCGCAGATCAAGACAAAAGTCCACCTCGGCGGCAGGCCCGCGCGCACCAAGGCGGCAACGACCGCTCCCATCGCGCGGCTCGACCCGCACTTTCTTTTCTCATTTTCAGGAATCAAGACCGCCGTGCTGCGCTACGTTGAGCTGCACGGCCTGCGCGCCGAAGCCAAAGCGCGCGTCGCCCGCGTGCTGGCCGATTTCCACCCGCCACAGACCCGCGAAGAAGCCATCGCCCTTTGCCCGCAACCTACGCTCGACCTCATCGCCAGCTTTCAGCACGCTGTCGTCGGCGACCTGATGAAGAAAACCTTCGCGGCGGCCGAGTCGCTGGGCGCCACGCGTATCCTCGTTACCGGCGGCGTAGCGGCCAACCGTGAACTCCGCGAGCGTTTCACCGCCGAGGCCGCGCGCCGAGGAGTGCATATCGCTTTTCCCACCTTCGCGCTCTCTACGGACAACGCCGCCATGATCGCCGCCGCCGCATGGCCGCGCCTGATGGCCCGCGACTTCGCCCCGGCCGACCTTACCGCCGACCCATCGCTTGCGCTGGGGAGGTGAAATAGTTAATTTTGAAATCAAGGCCTAAGATGTCGGCACCAAACCTCAACATTGCAGCGGCCCGCTCCCTCAACATGTCGCGCATCCGCTCGAAGGATACCAAGCCTGAGATGCTGGTTAGGAGGGCGCTTCACAGGCTCGGCTTCCGATTTCGGCTACATGCCCGCGATTTGCCGGGGTGCCCCGACATTGTTTTGCCCAAGTACAAGACAATCATCCAGGTCAAGGGATGCTTCTGGCACGGGCACACTTGTCCCGACGGAAGACTTCCAAAATCCAATCGTGCGTATTGGGCTCAGGGGGCCTGGAAGCGACCGCAGTCTAACGTCAGTGCACCAACGGATCTGTCCAGCAGAGACTTGATTTCCGACTCGGCAAATATCTGGCAATCTGTATAAAGCTTTGTCACAATTGCTGGCAGCTTCTGCGCAACTACGGGGAGAAACGACTGGAATTCGGGGAATTCACTCCTAAAAGATCGAATTCTTTGGAGGTTCTCGTTCAGCCGAGCCACCCGTTCAGGTTCTGGGCTCCACCTCTCTGTCCAGTATTTGCAAGTAAGACAGCTCGGGGCGCAACGAGTGCCATCGTGCGACAAGAAGGACTCCCAGCCGGAGCCAGCAAGTACGAGAAGCGTCATTTGATCGTCGCGGCGCTTCTCGCTGTTACACCGCTTGCAGGCAACCAGGACGTTTCCCGGAACGTGCAGCCCGACGCGAAACCGGTTCATCCCGTCGAGATGCTCGATCACTGGCTCCGCAACAACAAGACTAGATGAACAGTACGGACACTCATTCTTGAAACACTGCCTAACACGACTCTCATATTCTTCGCCGTCAACCCTCAACGGCCAGTCTTGGGAAATCTTTCGACTCAACTCGTGGAGGAACATGCTCACGAGCTTATTCGCCACGTCGGATTTAGCGCGCCTCGTTGCAGATCGTAGCTGGGAGCTCGCGTCCTTCACTTATCAACTCCGAGAAGCCAGTTGATCCGAACGCCGAGCGCAGAAGCGAGCACCTTCAATTCGTAATCGAGAACGCGACGAAGATTGTTCTCAATCTTTGCAATCGCTGCCCTGTCGAGCTGTATACCGAGCCGCGCAAGCTTACCGGAGAGAGCATCTTGTGTCAGCGGTGGATTCGCAAGTCGCCGCGCTTGTGCTATCCGCTCCCCGCAGATGTTCCTTTGCTTTAGCCTCTTGACCACAGGCCAAGCCTAATCTCGGCAAATGGAAATGACGTTCTATAATGGAACATTAGAAGAATTTTAGGAGGACAAGGTGCGCGAGAGACGATCAAGGCGGATCACATTGAGGGCGGTGTCCGCGAGCGCCGACATAGACTTCGCTGAGGATATTCCGCTATCCCTCCGAGCCCTGGTGCTGTCGCATGGAGAACTCCGCTGCTTCATGTGCGGTGCGTCAGCTGGCGATCTCGACCCGTATGATCCACCCGACCGGATCCGTCTTTCTGTGTACCGCTTCATCCAAGAGCGAGGCCCAGGTAGGGACGAAATTGAGAACCTCCGCGCGATCTGCTCAGTTTGCGCCGAGGGATCAAAGAACATCTCTCCAAAACGACCCGAATGGCTGGACTTGCTCGTCCAGATCAGACGTGCGCCCGCGCTCGACCAAGTCGAGGCCCTTAAATGGCTGATGAATAAATTCCCTACCCAAGCCCAGAAGATCTTATCCGCCATGGACGGATAAATTTAGTTGGCCTCCCTAAATCGGGGCATCGCTCTATTCTCTCTTCCCTGCTTTATTCCGT